>CAZCTC010000033.1:0-78284 GCA_964501335.1 uncultured Anaerolineales bacterium
TTGCGGGACGCTATAAGGCCGGGGCCATGCCATAAAGGCCTATTTTCAGGACAGATTCCTTTTGCGTCCCTGGAATTGACTGTTAAAATGGACGTTTGTGAATTTTCTTTTGATGTAAGGAGATATTAAATGTGGGCCAAGTTGTTCGGGAAACGGAAAGAGCCGGCGGAACCGCAGCCGATTTCTGATGAAGAGGTCCAGGAATGGGTCTATGAAGCGCTGTTGAACAATTTCAAGGAAGCCGGAATTGAAGTCTGTCGGGAAGGGGATCGCATCCGGCTTGTCCAGGGATCGCCGGCTATCTGGATTGATCGGTTGGACCATCACTGGCAGCCGGCACCTCAAAGCCCGACGGGGCGATATTGGATTGTGCAGATTCATTTTTGTTTTGCGTTGAATCCAGAGAATACCGGGAGTTATATCGTAGAACGTGGGGTGGGGACTCATCATCAACTTGAACCGGCGGTCGCCGAGGCCGTGATGGTGTGGTTTAAGGTGGTCTCGCCAGCAGTAATGGGACTCTTGCAGGCCAGGATTCCTCCGGAAGTGGAGCGATTTGAACCGGGAGATCCGCAAGGGATTCCGGGCCGGTTTGTGTTGGCTGGTCCGCTGGTGATCCGGTATAAGGATGCTCAGGATTACGAGCGGTTTATGACCTTTATTAAGGAAGATCCTTTGATCTCGTTGTTGAGGCCTTTCTTTCAAGCTGGAAATTCCTGGCCTGCCCTCACGCATGTCCGGATCTTTTATGGAGGATATCAGCGCAATCAACGAGATGCCGATTGCTGGATCAACGGGAAATTGCATCCAGAGGCGAGTCAGGCTTTGCAGGATTTACCCTGGCCGGCCGTTTCGGAATTTGTTTTTTTGAACTATTTTGTGCTCATAATGAAGATCCCCGAATGAAGTGTGGTATACTTCAGCCTGGAATTTTGAATGGTGGTTGGAGGTGGCATGGCCAAACCTTTAGTTGCAATTGTTGGACGCCCTAACGTCGGCAAATCGACGCTCTTCAATCGGCTTATCGGCGAGCGCCGGGCGGTGGTGAGCGATATCCCCGGTACGACCCGCGATCGTGTGATCGCGACCGCCGAATGGAACGATCGCGTTTTCACCGTTGTCGATACCGGCGGGATCGAGATCTTGCCTCCTGGAGTGGAGGCCGGCCGCCGTCCCGGACCCGATACGCCTCTTTTAGAGGATTCGGCTGCGTATATTCCTTTGATTCGTTCGCAGGCCGAGCAGGCCATCGAGGCTGCCGATCTGATCCTTTTTCTGACCGATGCGAAGACCGGTTTGACTGGGGCGGATCGTGAGGTCGCAGATCTGCTGCGGCAGTCGTCCCGGCCGGTGCTGTTGGTAGTCAATAAGGCGGATAACGCCCGGTTGGACCAGGAGGCGCTGGAATTTTATGAGTTGGGCCTGAATTCGGAGATCTATCCGATTTCGGCCATCCATGGGATGGGCGTGGCCGATCTGCTGGATGAAGTAGTTAACCGATTGCCGGTGCCTGAACCGGCGGCGGAAGAAGAGACCGATACTGAGGAAGGCGATGTGGTGCGCATTGCGCTGCTGGGCCGGCCGAATGTGGGCAAGTCCTCACTGTTGAATCGCCTGTTGGGCGAGGAGCGGGCCATTGTCAGCCCGGTGGCGGGGACGACCCGCGATGCGCTGGATACCGAGATGGAGTGGGACGGCCAGAAGGTCATTTTGATCGATACGGCCGGGGTACGCCGCCGTGGGCATATCGATCCCGGCGTGGAAAAGTACAGTGTGCTGCGGGCGATGCGCGCTGTGGAGCGGGCGGATGTGGCGCTGCTGCTGATCGACGGGGTGGACGGGGTGACGGCTCAGGATGCCCACATCGCCGGCATGATTGCGGAAGAAGGGGCCAGTGTGGTGGTGGTGATCAATAAGTGGGACGCCATGCCCGAGGAAGTGCGCCGCGATCCCAAGCCTTACGAAGCCAATGTGCGCGAGGCGCTGAAGTTCCTCAGCTATGTCCAGGTGCTCTTTATCTCGGCCAAGGGCGGGTACCGGGTCAACAAGGTGATTCCTACGGCGTTGGAAGTGGTGGAGTCTCGCTATCAACGGGTACCCAACGGGCCGCTTAACGAACTGATCCGTGAGGCGATGGGCGAGCATCCCGCGCCGACCAAGCAGGGGCGCCGGTTGAAGGTCTATTATGTCACCCAGGCGGAGGTCGCGCCGCCGACCTTTGTCTTTTTTGTCAACGATCCTGAACTGGTCCATTTTTCCTATGAACGCTTCCTGGAGAATCGGATCCGCGATCAGTTCCCCTTCCCGGGGACGCCCTTGCGGATGACTTTCCGGCTCTATAAGAAGGAACGTCCCGGGAAAGACAAGGATAAGGGCAAAGACAAGAAGGCTGCTCCGGAAAAGAAGTCGCGGAAGAGCTGAAAGAGATATTTTTTATTTTTGGCGCACCCGACAGGGCGCGCCAAAAATGTTTTATCGACCTGCGCGGTTAACCTGGAAAACAGAGAAAAGAAAAGCTCATATTTTCGGCGGCTTCAGAAAGCCGCCGAAAATATGAATAAAAACACTTTTTTCGCAGTACCGCAAAAGTAACTCAGCGGCAAACCGAAAGAAATACACCGCGGAGGCGCAGAGATCGCCGAGAGAGCTAAAAGAGGCTTTTTAAGCTCTTTCTCTGCGCCCTCGGCGCCTTTGCGGTGAAATCTGAGTGAATTATGCGATATTGCTTTTTTTCCATCCTACGCGTCGCATCTGATCAGAAAAGAGCTATTTGCGGGACGCTTAAAATGCTCCTGCATAGGTTGTTATTTTATTTTTCCTGGCGTAGCCTCTTATTTGACCAATCTTTACTTCTAAATAAAATACCTCAAACATAAATCAAACCTGGAGACGGAACGGTGACTGAAAAATCAATGATCATCGTAGGCGCCGGCATCGGCGGGTTGGCGGCGGGCTGTTATGCCCGGATGAACGGTTACCCCGCTCGGATTTTTGAAATGCACACGATTCCCGGGGGTGTCTGCACCGGATGGAAGCGCAAGGGCTATACTTTCGACGGCTGCATGCACCATCTGGTGGGCTGTCAGCCGGGAACACGTCTTTACCGTCTCTGGCAGGAACTGGGCATCATGCCGATGCCGCTTCATTATCCCGACGATCTGATCGGTATTGAGGATACTGAGGGCAAACGTTTCACCGTTTATGTCGATCTGGACCGGTTGGAATCGCATATGGGCGAGCTGGCTCCGGCCGACGGCGCGGTGATCGGCGAGTTTATGGGCGCGGTGCGGAAGCTTACCCGGTTCAGTATGATGGATATGCTGCTGGCGAAGCCCTGGGAGATGCTCGGGGTGTTGCCTTATATGGGATTGATGAACAAATGGGGTTCGATGACTCTGGAAAAGCTGGGCGAGAAGTTCAGCGATCCTTTTATGCGGCGGGCGATGGGGATGTTGCAGTACGATTTTCCCAATATTCCTTCGGTGATTGCGTTGATGTTCCTGGCCGGCTGCGCCACGCGCAATTTCGGCTGGCCGGTGGGTGGTTCGCTGGAATTTGCCCGGGCGATCGAGCGGCGTTATCTGGCGTTGGGCGGTGAGATCCAGTACCGCGCCCGGGTGGAGAAGATCCTGGTGGAGAACAACCGCGCGGTCGGAGTCCGGTTGACCGACGGCACGGAACATCGCGCCGACACGGTGATTTCCAACGCCGACGGCCATCTGACGATCTACGAATTGTTGGGCAAGCAGTATATTTCGGAGCAGATCCGAAATTATTACGAGACGGCGCCGCAGCGGCAGGATATGGCGTTGCACGTTTCGTTGGGCGTGGCGCGGGAGTTCTCCGGCGAGCCGCATATGCTGGTCTTGTGGCTGCCGGAGCCGGTGGAGATCGCCGGGCAGCTGCGCGACCGGCTGGACGTTGAGATTTTTAATTTTGCTCCGGAGATGGCGCCGCAGGGCAAGACGGCGTTGCAGGTGGTGATGGCGACTTCCTACGAATACTGGAAGGCGCTGGCGCCGGAGGCTTATCGGGCTGAGAAGGAGCGGGTAACGGAGACGATCGTCGCGGCCCTGGAGCGCCGTTTCCCCGGACTTCGCGCACAGGTCGAAGTGACCGATGTCGCGACGCCGGTCACGACGGAGCGGTTCACCAACAGTTATAAGGGTTATCAGTCCTGGCCGGTTCCCAATCAAGGGATGCTGGAGGCCCTTTCCGGAAAGTCGCTCAGTGCGACGCTGCCCGGCCTGGAGAATTTCTATATGGTGGGGCAGTGGGCGGGAGGATTGGGCCTGCCGAATGTGGCGGCCATGGGCCGACGTGTCGTCGAGAAGATCTGCAAACGGGACCGTCGGCGTTTTGTGACCACGGTATAGTTCTGGAAAAAACCATGTTTTTGCGCCTGGCCCTCACCCCTGCCCCTCCCCCATGCAGTTGTGCAGGTGAAGCGCGATTTTAGTAGACTTCCCGTGAGGAGGCGTCGCCGGCATGGGGATGAGGGGGAGGGGTTCAGAGAGCCGGGCGGACCAGTTCTGGAAAAAACCATGTTTTTGCGCCTGGCCCTCACCCCTGCCCCTCCCCCATGCAGTTGTGCAGGTGAAGCGCGATTTTAGTAGACTTCCCGTGAGGAGGCGTCGCCGGCATGGGGATGAGGGGGAGGGGTTCAGAGAGCCGGGCGGACCAGTTCTGGAAAAAACCATGTTTTTGCGCGCCTTCTGAGGCGCGCAAAAACATAAATAAAAAATTTTCTCTCTCCCCATTTCGCGCGGCGATCCTTGCTGAGAAAGTGCCGTTTGCGGGCTGACGGCTGATTTTTAACATCCCGCAACAGGGGCTTTCCTGGTAAAAAGCGACGCGCTGGATGCTACGCGAGGGAAGATGTTTTTTATTCATATTTTCGCGCTGACAGTGCGAAAATATGGATCTTTTTTCCAGACTAACCGCACAGGTCGTAAATTCGTAAAAAAACAAAGGAGCTGTTCATGGAAAAACCGGGTGTTAAAAATTCATTGTTAATCTATATCGCCTGGGGCGTCATGCTGGCCGTCAGCCCGCTGCTGGCGATCCTTTTCAAGGAATTGACCGGCAGCGCGCCTTCCTGGTTGCTGTGGTTCAATATTGGGGGTCTGGCTCTGTTTGCTGTTGTTACCTTCTTTCTGGAAAAGGTGCGGCCGCTGCGTTCTTATGCTCTGATTTTGCTGGCGTTGTTCATTGTCGAGGAAGGGGTGGCGAAGTTGACCGGCTCGGCGCTGTGGCAGGGCTGGTTCGGCGGGACGGGAGCCCCCTTTACTTCGAGCATGATGGGGATCCAGCTGGGACGGTTGATCGTTTCGCTGTTGATGATCGGGGTTCTGTTGTTGATGCGCTATCGCCGCAGCGATTTCTTTTTGCAGATGGGAAATCTCAAGGCGCCGATCACGCCCGTGCCGTGGCTGGGCTTCCCCAAGGCCGATCCGTGGACCCGTTTCGGCGGCCAGTTTGCCCTTTATATCAGTCTGGGAACGCTGGTGTTCCTGTTGATCGGAGGGGGAATCCCTTCGGGGTATGTATTGCTGAAATTATTGCCGATTTTCCCGTTTATCCTGTTGTTTGCCACCTTGAACTCCTTTAATGAAGAGATGACTTATCGCGCCTCCCTCCTGGCCGGGTTGGAACCGGTGCTCGGGCCGCAGCAGGCGGTGTTGATTGCGGCGCTTTTCTTCGGCATAGGGCACTATAACGGCGTTCCTTACGGCATCATCGGCGTCGTTATGGCCTCCTTCCTGGGCTGGATGATGGGCAAGGCGATGGTGGAGACGCGCGGTTTTTTCTGGGCCTGGTTTATCCATTTCTTGCAGGATGTGTTGATTTTCACTTTTATGGCGATCGGGTCGATCGTGCCGGGAGGATAGATTTTGTTTGACCAATCTTCGGTTTCTGAATAAAATATCCCTTAATAAAATTTGGTGAGGCGATGATGGTGGATTTTCCTCTAACGCCCGCCCAGCGCGCCGTGATCGAGCGGCCTGCGGCGGGTTCTCTTTTCCTCGCGGGTCCGGCGGGCAGCGGCAAAACGACAACGGGTGTGGCCTCCTTGGTGCATTGGTTGGAACGTGGCGTGCGCGCCGACGGTGTGATGGTCCTGACTCCTCAGCGGACGCTGGCGGAGCCCTATCTGGCTGCTTTGCGCACCTCGACTTCGCAGGCCGGCGGGCTGGTCAGTGTGGTCACGCTGGGCGGTCTGGCGCGGCGGATGGTGGATCTCTTCTGGCCGCTGGTGGCCGAAGAGGCCGGTTTCGCCTGTCCGGAAAAACCGCCGGTTTTCCTGACCCTGGAGACGGCCCAATATTACATGGCCCGATTGGTCCGCCCGCTGTTGGATCAGGGGTACTTCGAGACGATCACCATCGACCGCAACCGCCTCTACAGCCAGATCCTCGACAATCTCAACAAGGCGGCCGGGGTGGGTTTCCCTTATACCGATATCGGGCCGCGGCTTAAGTCGGCGTGGGTGGGGGAGTCGGCGCAGCGCCGGGTCTATGACGAGGTGCAGTCCTGCGCGGAGGCCTTCCGGGCTTACTGCCTGGAGCATAATTTGCTCGATTTCTCCTTGCAGCTGGAGCTTTTCTTGAAATTGCTCTGGCCGGTGCCGATCTGCCGCGATTATCTGTTGAGCCGTTATCGTTACTGGATTTCGGACAATCTGGAAGAGGATATCCCGGCGACCCACGATTTTCTGGCCGGCGTCGTTCCAGAGGTCGATGCGGCGCTGTTGATTTACGATACCGAGGCCGGTTATCGCCGTTTTCTGGGGGCCGATCCGGAAAGCGCGGAGGCTTTGCGGGAGTCCTGCAAAGAGCAGGTGATTTTTATGGAGAGCTTTGTCACGGAGCCGGCGCTGCAAAAATTAGGGCGGCGGCTGGGACGGGCGCTGCATCGCGAGGGGGTGCCGCCGGAATCCATGGTGGAAGAGAAGCCTGCCGGCGCGGTTGCCGCGGATGCGGAGCCCCCCCCTGTGGAATTTCCGTCCGATGAGGAAACGCAGGCGGTTCGGGAAACGTTGATTTTTGAGTACCATCGCTATTATCCTCAGATGCTCGATTGGGTAACGGCGGAGATCGCTGCGCTGGTGCGCGATCAGGGCGTTGCCCCCGGTGAGATTGTGGTGCTGGCGCCCTTTTTAAGCGATTCGCTGCGTTTTTCGCTCTCCGAGCGGCTGACGGCGGCCGGGGTGCCGGTCCGTTCGCATCGGCCCTCGCGCTCTCTGCGGGATGAGCCGGCGACGCAGTGTCTGCTGACCCTGGCCGCCATTGCGCATCCTGCCTGGGGCGTCAGGCCGAACCGTTTCGATGTGGTCTATGCCTTTTTGCAGGCCATCGGCGGGCTGGATCTGGTGCGCGCGCAGTTGCTGGCCGAGATCGTCTATCGCATTAAAGAGGGCCTGCCGACGCTGACCCCCTTCGATGCGCTCAATGCCGAGGCGCAGGAACGGATCACTTTCCGGCTGGGCAATCGTTACGAGCGGCTGCGGAGCTGGCTGTACGATTACCGCGACGAAGTGACGGAGGTCGGCGCGCCGGAGTTCGACCATTTCCTCAGCCGGCTTTTCGGCGAAGTGCTTTCGCAGCCCGAGTTCGGTTTCCACAACGACTTCGACGCCGGCGGGATCGCGGCCAATTTGATCGAATCGGTGCAGAAGTTCCGTTGGGTGCTGGGCGACGATCTGCCCGCCGATCGTCCGCTGGGGCAGGAGTATCTGGAGATGGTCCAGGATGGGGTGGTGGCAGCTCAATACATCCGCAGCTGGCAGCAGGAGAACGACGATGCTGTTTTGCTCGCCCCGGCCTACACTTTCCTGATGCGCAACAAGCCGGTCGATTATCAATTCTGGCTGGATATCGGCAGCTCGGGCTGGTGGGAGCGGCTCTTTCAGCCGGTGACGCATCCTTACGTGTTGAGCCGGGCCTGGACGGGCGAACGCCCCTGGAACGATACCGACGAATACGAGGTGCGCCAGGAGACGCTTTACCGGCTCTCGTTGGGGCTGGTGCGGCGCTGCCGCCGGGCCATCTATCTGGGCCTGAGCGAGCTGGGCGAACAGGGCTTTGAACAACAGGGGCCGCTGCTCCGGGCCTTCCAGAATGTTTTGAAGAAGTAGACAGTAGGAAGTAGACAGTAGGAAGTAGACAGTAGACAGCCTGTGTCGCCGGGACGGCTCTGGGAAAGGCCATTTTTTCGCGCGCATTCTGATGCGCGCGAAAAAATAAACAAAAAAATCTCTCCCCCTGCTTCGCATAGCGCGTCGTTTCTTACAGGGGAAAATTCAGTTGCGGGGTGTACGGCAGAGAAGATGGGGGGAGAAAAGAGTAGGGAGCTATCAATGACCTATATCGATATGGAACGCTGGCCGCGGAAGGCTCATTTCGATCTTTACGGCGGGTTGGCTCAGCCGCATTTCAACCTGTGCGCGCCGTTGAATGTGACGGCGCTGGTGCCCTGGTGCAAGGCGCGGCAGGTTTCGTTTTTTACGGCCGTGCTCTACGCGGTGACTCGGGCCGCCAATGCGATTCCCGAGCTGCGTTATCGGCTGCGCCCCGAAGGCGTGATCGAGCACAAGGTGGTCCATCCTTCGTTCACGGTGCTGGGCGAAAACGGCCTTTTCGGTTTCTGTGTGGTGGAGTATACCGATGACTGGCCTCTCTTTGCGGCGCGCACCACCGAAGGGATTGCCGCTGCGCGGGCCAACCTCAGTTTGGAGGATGATCCACGGGACGATATGCTCTTTATTACATCGATTCCGTGGGTTTCGTTTACCAGTATGCAGCATCCGGTGGCCGGCCCTTCCGATTCGTTCCCGCGGATGGCGTGGGGGCGGTATACGGAGGAGAACGGAGCGATCAAGATGCCGCTTTCCGTCCATGCACACCATGCGCTGGTGGACGGTTTGCATGTGGGAAATTATTTTACGGCGCTTCAGGCTGCATTTGAGGCGCCGGAAACTTATTACGGGGAATAAATGGGATTTCAGCCGCGGCCCAAACAACAGGAAGTTTTAGCTTATACCGGTGGGAAGATGGGGGTTTCGGCCGTGCCGGGCAGCGGCAAGACGTGGACCCTTTCCCGATTGGCGGCCTTGCTCGTCGCCAACGGTGAGTTGCAGGACGATCAGGAGGTATTGGTCGTGACCCTGGTCAATTCGGCCGTCGATAATTTCGGCGGTCGGGTGGCCATGTTTATGCGGGAGATGGGATTGCTGCCCAATCTGGGCTATCGGGTGCGGACTCTCCACGGGTTGGCGCACGATATCGTCCGCGAGCGGCCGGAGCTGGCCGGGCTCTCTGAAGACTTCCAGATTATCGACGATCGGGTGGGGGAGCAGATTTTGGACGATGCGGCAAAGGCCTGGTTGGGCAACCATCCCGATGCGGCGGAGGATTATGTCGATCCGTCGCTGGATGAGCGGCGCCGGCAGTCGATCCTGCGGGAAAAATGGCCCGATCTGGTGGTCGATGCGGCGCGCGGTTTTATCAAGCAGGCGAAGGATCTCCAGCTCACGCCGGCCGAGTTGCAGGATCGCCTGGATCTTTACGGCGATGAGTTGCCGCTGGCTCAGATGGGTTGTGAGATCTATGCGGATTATCAGCGGGCGCTGGCTTACCGCGGGGCGGTCGATTTCGACGATCTCATCCGGTTGGCGCTGCGAGCGCTGGAGCTGGATCGCGCCTATCTGGAACGGCTGCGCCATCGCTGGCCCTACATTCTGGAAGATGAGGCTCAGGACAGCAGCGCCTTGCAGGAGCGGATCTTGCGGCTGCTTTCCGGCGAGACGGGCAATTGGGTGCGGGTGGGGGATCCCAATCAGGCTATTTACGAGACCTTCACGACGGCCAGCCCTTATTATCTGCGTCGTTTTCTGGATGAAGCCGGGGTGCGGCGCTGCGCCCTGCCCAATTCGGGCCGCTCCATGCCCAGCATCATCCGGCTGGCCAATTCGCTGACTCGCTGGACTCAGGATGCGCATCCGTTGCCGGAACTGCGCGATGCGCTGATGTCGCCCTTTATCGAACCGGCGCCGCCCGGCGATCCTCAGCCCAATCCGCCCGACAATCCTGCCCAGGTGAAGCTGGTGACGAAGAAGTTCAGCCCCGAGGCTGAGATTGCGGCCGTGGTGGAATCGTTGAAGCACTGGCTGCCGGAACATCAGGATCAGACGGTGGCGGTGTTGGTGCCGCGCAACGACCGCGGCTTTGCGGTGGTGGAGGCGTTGAAGAAACAGGATATCGAAGTGGTGGAGCTGCTGCGCAGTACGCGGACCACGCGCGAGACGGCCGGGGTGCTGGGCAATCTGGTTGCCTATCTGGCCGAGCCGACTTCTGTGAAGAAGCTCTCGACGATCTATCGGGTCTGGCGGCGGCGCGACCGCGACGATGAGGCGCTGAAGGCGCAGATGGAGCGAACGGCTAAGCTGTTGCTGCATTGCCCTCAGGTGGAGGATTTTGTCTGGCCGGGTCCCGGTCACGACTGGCTGGACGATTTGACGGTGCGCGGTGAAGATGAAACGGTGGTGGCGCAGCTGGAGGAATTTCGCCGGCTGGTGCGGCGCTGGATGGGAACGGCCCTGCTGCCGATCGATCAGATGCTGCTGACGCTGGCTCAGGATGTCTTCGACCGGCCGGCCGATCTGGCGCTGGCGCACAAACTGGCGGTGACGATGCGCCGCGTGGGGGAGCAACATCGAGAATGGCGGCTGCCCGAATTGACTGAAGAGCTGGCGCTGGTGGCGCGCAATGCCCGCAAGTTTCTCGGGCTCAGCGATGAGGATACCGGTTTCGATCCCGATCAACACAAAGGCAAGGTAGTGATTGTGACGATGCACAAGGCCAAAGGGTTGGAATGGGATCGGGTCTATCTGCTTTCGGTGAACAACTACGATTTCCCTTCGGCGCAGGCGCACGATGCCTTTATGTCGGAGAAGTGGTTTGTGCGGGGACGGCTCAATCTGGAGGCGGAGACGCTGGCACAGCTTTCGGCGCTGGCGGCGGATGAGGATCTGGGCGCTTATTACGAGGAAGGGACGGCCACGCAGGCAGCCCGGCTTAAATATGCGGGTGAGCGCCTGCGGCTGCTCTACGTGGGGATTACCCGGGCGCGCCGGGAGTTGATCGTCACCTGGAACACGGGGCGCAACGGCGATCAGCAGCCGGCGACGCCTTTCCTGGCCTTGCAGAGTTGGTGGGAAGAGGATCGGGCGGCGGCGAAATCTACGGAGGTGACGGCATGACGGGTTTTCCGGTCGATTTTCAATTCAGCCAGCAGAGTCTGCACGATTACAAGGAATGCCCGCGCCGTTTTCAGCTGCGCTATCTGCTTCAGGTGAGCTGGCCGGCGGTGGTGGCGGAGCCTTTTCTGGAACAGGAACGGCGGGCCCGGCTGGGGCAGGCTTTCCATCGGTTGGTGCAGCAGCATCTCACCGGCCTGCCGCTCGATCGGCTGGAGGCGCTGGCCTCCGAAGAGCCGCTCCATCACTGGTGGGAGAACTATTTGACCTATCGTCCGACCGAGACCATTCCCGGGAATCGCTATCCCGAACTGGCGCTGGGGGCTGCATTGGGCGGCCGGCGGTTGATGGCGAAATTCGATCTGTTGATCGCAGGAGCTGAGGGGCGCGGCGGGTTGATTTTCGACTGGAAGACGGCGGAGCGGCGGCCCAAGCGGGCGATCCTGGCCGATTCGTTGCAGACGCGGGTCTATCGCTATCTGCTGGTGCGGGCCGGGGCGCCGTTCAACGGCGGGGCGGCATTCACGCCGGAGCAGGTTTCCATGATTTACTGGTTTGCCGGCTACCCGGAATCGCCTGAGCGCTTTGATTACAATCAGCTGCGCTATCAGGAAGATGAATCCATCCTGAAGGAGTTGATTGCTGAGGCGGTGGCTGATGCGGAATCCGGCGGCGATCTGCGGATGACGGCGCGCGAGGCGGCCTGTCGGTTTTGCGTTTACCGCTCGCTGTGCGGGCGAGGCGTGGAGGCGGGCTCTGCCGATGAGGATGAGGAAGCCGGCGGCGATGAGGGGATCGATGAGGCGCCGCTGGATTTGAATTTCGAGCAGATCGGGGAGATCGCTTTCTAACTTGACCACTTTCCCGCTCATGATACAATCCGCCCCTGAAGAAAGTTCGCAAAACGACAAAGGAGGGTTTTCGATGTACAAAGTCGTACTTCTGCGCCATGGCGAGAGTGTCTGGAATAAGGAAAACCGCTTTACCGGTTGGACGGATGTGGATCTTTCGGAGAAGGGGATTGAAGAGGCTCATCGCGGCGGCAAGTTGCTGCGCGAGGGTGGGTATACGTTCGATGTCGCCTATACCTCTGTGTTGAAGCGCGCCATCCGCACGCTGTGGATTGTGCTGGATGAGATGGATCAGATGTGGATTCCGGTGCATCGCACCTGGCGGCTGAACGAGCGTCACTACGGGGCGCTGCAGGGACTGAACAAGGCCGAGACCGCCGAAAAGTTCGGCGAAGACCAGGTCAAGGTCTGGCGCCGCAGCTATGATATCCAGCCCCCCGCGTTGGAGAAATCCGACCCCCGCTATCCCGGCCACGATCCCCGCTACCAGGGCCTGGATGAGGCCGATATCCCGCTCACCGAATGCCTGAAGGACACTGTGGCCCGCTTCCTGCCTTACTGGCACGAGACCGTCGCTCCGATGATCCGCTCCGGCAAGAAGGTCGTCATTGCGGCTCACGGCAACAGCCTGCGGGCTCTGGTCAAGTATCTCGACAATATCTCCGACGACGAAATCGTCGGCCTGAATATCCCCACCGGTATTCCGTTGGTCTACGAACTGGACGACGAGCTCAAGCCGATCCAGCACTATTACCTGGGCGATCCCGAAGAGGTTGCCAAGGCTGCGGCGGCTGTCGCCAATCAGGGCAAGGCCAAAGGGTAATTTTTTGCCGTAGGCTTGTGGGTAAGATTTTTGTATTTTCGGCGGCCTTGCAAGGCCGCCGAAAATACAAACAAAAGTTTTCCTGGTTTATTTTTGTCGATTTTTTTGATAACGGTTGTAATTTTTCCTCCTGTTTCCTCCTGTTTTCCCTGGTTTCAATCGATTTTGGTTCTCGTGCGTCCCGCAACAGATGCTTTCCCGCTAAAAAGCGACGCGCTGTGCGAAGCAGGCAGAGAGAGTTATTTTTTTGTTCATATTTTGGGCGGCTTCAGAAAGCCGCCCAAAATATGGTTTTTTTCAGAGAGGTAAGTATGCTTGTTCGTCCCTGGATTGAACCTTTGGATATTGAGGCGCCGGCGGCGCTGCGTGAGGCGGTCGGCGGCCATCCCCTGGTGGCGCAGACGCTGGCCCGGCGCGGCATTACTTCATTGGAAGCGGCGCGGGCCTTTTTCGATCCCCAGGCTTTTCCATCGAGCGATCCTTTTGATCTGCCGGATATGGATAAGGGCGTGGAACGGATCATGGCGGCGATCCGGCAGCGGGAACCGATGGCGGTCTGGGGCGATTTCGATGTGGACGGGCAGACTTCGACGACGTTGCTGGTCTCGGCGCTGCGGGAACTGGGCGGCGTTTTGACCTTCTACATCCCGGTGCGGGCCACGGAATCCCACGGCGTCAATCTGGCCGGTCTGGAGCGGTTGATTGCCAAAGGCGTTAAGCTGGTGGTGACCTGCGACACGGGCATTACGGCGCATGAGGCGGCCGATTTCGCCCGCGCCCGCGGCGTCGATATGGTGATTACCGACCATCATGAGCTGGCTCCGACGCTGCCCGAGGCCTGGGCGGTGATCAATCCCCACCGGCTGCCCGATGAAGGTCATCCTGCGGCGACGCTGCCGGGGGTGGGGGTGGCCTATCTGCTGGCTCAGGCGCTCTACCGGCAGGCCGGGCGTGAGGGCGGGGCGGAGCGCTTTCTCGATCTGGTGGCGTTGGGGATTGTGGCGGATGTGGCGACGCAGCGGGGCGATGCGCGCTGTTATTTGCAGCGCGGATTGGAGATCCTGCGGCAGGCCGGGCGGCCCGGGTTGAAGGCGATGATGGAAGCGGCCGAGCTGGACCCGACGATCCTGACGGAGGAGCACATCGGCTTTGTCCTGGCGCCGCGCTTGAATGCGCTGGGACGGTTGAGCGATGCCAACCGCAGCGTGGAGTTCCTGACGACGCGCGATACCAGCCGGGCGCGCATTCTGGCGCGCGAGCTGGAGGGGCTCAATGCCCGGCGCAAGCTGCTGGGCGATCAGGTTTTCCAGGCGGCGCGGGCGCAGCTGGAGAGCGACAGCTCCCTGCTGGATTATGCGGCGCTGGTGCTGGCCCATCCGGAATGGCCGGCCGGGGTGATCGGGATTGTGGCCGGGCGATTGGCGGAGCGTTATAACCGGCCGGTGGCGTTGATCGCCGCCCCGGCGGATCAGCCGGCCCGCGGTTCGGCCCGCTCGGTGGAGGGGTTTGATATTACGGCGGCGCTTTCCACCTGCTCCGAGATATTGTTGGGCTTCGGCGGCCATGCGCAGGCGGCCGGCTTTGCGGTCGAAGCGGCGAAGATCCCGGAATTGCGGCGGGCGCTCTCTCTGGCGTTGTCGAAGCAGGGCGGGACGGGGGCCCCTTCAGGGTTGCCGATCGACGGCTACGTGGGCTTGAATGAATTGAGTCTGGAGCTGGTGACCGATCTGGAACGGCTGGCGCCTTTCGGTCCCGGCAATCCGGCTTTGACGCTGGCGACGCGGGGGGTGACGTTGAAGAGCCACACGACCCTGGGCCGCAGTGGGGACCATTTGCAGCTGACGGTCGAAGATGAGCAGGGACAGGTTCAGAAGGTGGTTTGGTGGCAGGGCGGCGGTTGGCCGCTGCCGGAGGGGCGGTTCGATCTGGCTTATACGGTGCGGGCCAACAATTACCGCGGGCGGCGGGAGTTGCAGGTGGCCTGGGTCGATGCCCGACAGGAGGTCGCGCCGGCGGTGCTTGTGGTCGAGCCGGTAGCGGTAGGGGCGGTGGATTGTCGTCAGGAGGGCGATGCTTTGGCGGCTCTGCGTTCCTGGCTGGCTAAGGGAGCCGTTCAGGTCTGGCGCGAGGGCGACGGGATGGGTGAGCCGGTCGGAGTGGGGCGCGAGAAGCTGGTCCCGGCTCCGATTCTGGCGATCTGGACGGCGCCGCCGGGGGCGATGGAACTCAAGGCAGTTCTGGCGAAGGTCAAGCCGACGCAGGTGGTGCTGTTTGGGCAGGATCCGGGGCTGGATCGGCCCGATGCCTTCTTGAAACGGCTCGCGGGATTGGTCAAGTATGCGCTGCGGGCGACGGGCGGTCGGGTGGCGCCGGGACGGCTGGCGGAGTTGATGGCGCACCGGGAGAGCACGGTGCGGGTCGGGCTGGCCTGGCTGGCGGCGCGGGGGCATATCACGCTGTTGGGCGAGGCGGAAGGCGATATCGAGCTGGCGGCCGGGCCGGAAGGCGAGCCCGATGTGGATCTGCCGGAGATCGAGGCGCAGCTCAAGGCGATGCTGGCGGAGACGGCGGCTTACCGGGCCTATTTCCGTCGCGCCGATGCGGAGCGGGTGGCGGGGGGATGACGGGAGAATGGAAGACTGGAAGATTGGAAGACTGGAAGACTGGAAGACTGGAAGATTGGAAGACTGGAAGAAAAAGCTCATATTTTCGGCGGCTTTCCGAAGCCGCCGAAAATATGAATAAAAATAATTCTCTCTCCCCGCTTCACACTGCGCGTCGTATCTTACAGGAAAAGGATCTTGTGCGGGACGCAAGAAGTTGGCTGTTGGCCAAATCCGTGAATAACCGCACAGGCAGAAATTTAGACCAGCAGGATGCATTGGTTGTAGATCGCTTCGATGCCCTGTTCTTCGCAGAGGCGGATGGCGACTTCGGATTCGGCGCCGGGCTGCATCCAGATGTGGCGGATGCCCATGCTGAGGGCTTCGCGGACGACTTTTTCGGTCTCTGCGGGCGGGATAAAGAGCAGGATGGCGTCCACGGATTCGGGGAGGGCGGCGAGGTTGGGGTAGCAGCGGTCTTCGCCGATGAATTCGGCGGTGCGGTTGACGGGGTAAGTGCGGTAGCCGCGGGATTTAAGTTTGTTATAGCCGCGGTTGCTGTATTTGGTGCCGGTGGTGGAGACGCCGATGACGGCGACGGATTTTTGGGCCAGGAATTCCTCGATGGCGGACATGGGTTTACCTCCTTGAGTTTTTTGTTGGGAAGAGATTATTTTCGATCTGTGCGGTTAGGCTGAGAAAAAAGCCCATATTTTCGGCGGCTTTCTGAAGCCGCCGAAAATATGAATAAAAATAACTCTCTCCCCTGCTTCGCACAGCGCGTCGCTTTTTACCAGGAAAGCACTTGTTGCGGGATGTAAAAACCGTTTTTAATCTATGCTAATGAACAGCTGCACCGATCGTTATTTTTATTTTATGGATTCGCGGGCTTTCTGAAGCCCGCGAATCTATGTTTTTTAGAGATAGCGGGATTTTTCGATCTGCTCGCGCAGTTTGTCTTCGGCGCTTTTTTCCGGGACGGTAGGTGCGGAGGCTTTGGCCTGTTCGGCCAGGAAGTCCTCGGCACGCTTCAGGCTGTCGGGAGAGGCGCGGTGGATCAGGGCCCATTTGCCGCAGTAGGGACAGCGGTCCAGGCGGGCGAATCCAAGGCTGAGGCTCCATACGTGGATCGGATAGGGCTGTCCGCAGCGATAGCAGACGGTGCCGCCCATCAGGCCGTAGGAGCGGGGCTCGCCGGGGGCCGGGGGTGTTTTCAAGCCGCCGGCGGCAGCCATGACGCCCGGGATCACAGCGGCGAGGACGACCAGGACGAGGATCGGAACGATAATAGTGCCGACCATTTTTCCCATTTCTTCGCCGGTGATGAATTCCAGGTGGAGTGTATTGGATGTGTAGATTTCTCCACTGGAAGAACGGCCTTCGGCTTTGATTTCGTGAGGGCCGGGAGCGTAGTTGTCGGTGTTGAAACTGAGGTCAAGGGAGGGCGCGGTCGTTTCACCGAGCACTTTTCCATCCAGGTAGTAGGTGACGCCGGCGAGGTCGCTCGGGCCTCCCGTTACCTTCAGCTGGAACTGCCCCTGGATTTTGCTTCCGAAGTCGCCGCCGAATTGCTTCCGTATGGAGAGTTGCAGCTGATCGCTTTGGGCGGTGGCCGGAAGTGCAAACATCAAGAACAGGGCGATGAGCAGAGCTATGGAAAGAGTCTTGTTTTTCATTTTGGTTGTCTGAAAACCTTTATTTCCACTGAGTGAGAATGGTTTCGCGCTGGAAGATTTTGGTGCCCCACCAGGCAAGGCCGATGTTGATGATCAACAGGACCAGGGCGCAGATCAGCATCAGTTGCAGGTTGAGCATGACCAGCCCGGCGATCTGGCTGAAAAAGAGCCCCAGGATCGGGAGGATCAGAAGCATGGAGATCTGTTCGGCGGCGCGGGGGTCGTTGACCCGGGAGGAGACCATGATGGTGACGATGACGGCGATGAAGGCCATCAGCGGGCCTACCAGCAGGACGGCGACGAGCCACATCGGGCTGAGGAGTTGTTGGTAGAAGGCGTCGTTCTGGACGATGATCCGGGCTCCGATGAGGAAGACGATGAAGCTGCCCCAGGTCGCGACGACGGCGGGGATGGCGGCGGCCAGCCCTTTGCCGAGGATCAGTTCCATTGTGGTGATGGGGGTGGCCAGCAGGGGCTCGAGGCAGTGGGTGGTTTTTTCGCCGACGATGCTGTAGGCGGAGATGGTGACCGGGATGATGACGGGGGTCATCATGAAGAGCATCATGATTTCGCTGATGATCATCAGGTAGAGGCATTCGCTGCCGGTGAGGTTGCCGGCGCACATGGAGAGGGCTTCCGGGGGGATATCGCTGGTCATGGTGCTGCCGGTGCTGAGCATCGCCCAGAGCATGATGAGGGGGAGGAGGGTGAAGAAGAGCGGCAGAAAGAGGACGACGAAGAAGACCATTTTGTTTTGGAAGACTTCGGCCCATTCCTTATCGATGATGGTGCGGATCTTTTTCATGTCCATGGTTATTTTCCTTATTTCTTTGTTTTATTTTCACCGCCGCCGAAGGCGGCGGTGAAAATAAAACAAATTTTCTTAGTTGTTAATCAATGAAAGATAGATTTCTTCCAGGGAGTGGCGGAGTTCGCCGACGAATTGGATTTCGGCGCCGGCTTCGACCAGCGCTTTGACGACCAGCGGGTTTTGCGCTTCCGGGTCGGGGATGTTGGCGACGATTTTGTTGTCGACGGATTGGACTTTTTGCACGAAGGGCATCCTGGTGACGATATTCAGCAGGGCAGGCGTGATTTCTTTCAGATGGAAGACCACGGTGCGTCCGTAGAGCCGTTGGCGCAGTCCGGCCGGCGTATCGACCATGATCAGTTTTTGCTTCATCACGCCGATGCGGTCGCAGAGCCGGTCGGCTTCATCGAGGTTGTGGGTGCAGAGGAAGATAGTGCGGCCCTGGGCCTTGATCTCTTCGATGAAGTCGCGTACCAGTTTGGCGGCTTCGGGGTCCAGCCCGGAGGTCGGTTCGTCGAGGAAGACGATCCGGGGTTCGTGGAGCAGGGCGCGGCAGATGGCCAGCTTTTGTTTCATCCCTTTGGAGAAGCTGCCGGCCTGATCGAAGCGGCGTTCCCAGAGGCCCAGCATGCGCAGGTATTTTTCGACCTGGCCGGCGATATCGTTGACTTCGTAGAGTTTGGCGAAGATGGTGAGGTTTTTTTCTGCGCTGAGCCGTTCGTAGAGGCCGGGGGTTTCGGTGAGGATTCCCACGGTGCGGCGGATGGCGGTGTCGTCTTTGCCGACTTCGTAGCCGTTGATGACGGCCCGTCCGGAGGTGGGTTGGATAAGGCTGGTGAGCATGCGGACGGTGGTGGTTTTGCCGGCTCCGTTGGGGCCCAGGAAGCCGAAGACTTCGCCTTCTTTGACTTCCAGGTTCAGGTTGTCGACGGCGGTGCGCTGATTGAAGGTTTTGGTTAAGTTTTCTGTTTTGATCATTTGTTACCTCGGTATGCAACCGGTTTCCAGGATTGAGTATAGCACAAATATGGAAAAACGACAGCGATTACAACTTTCAGGTAATTTGTAATTCCGGGGAAGGGGGCAGCAGCAAGTAGACAGTAGACAGCAGCAAGTAGACAGCCTATGTCGCCGGCGGTTCTGGAAAAGGACCATGTTTTGGCGCGCATTCTGATGCGCGCCAAAACATAAACAAAAAAACTCTCTCTTCCCATCATGCGCGGCGTATCTGGCCGGGCAAGTGCCTTTTGCGGGACGTTACAAGGCCGGGGCCATGCCATAGAGCCCTATTTTCAGGACAGAAGGTCATGCGGAGGGCGGCACCCCGAAGGATGAAAATAGACGATTCGTCAGGATGGGGTACCCACAAGGGGTACCCCTACGGGAGATCGTTTGTGTAGGGGCGACCTTTATGATCGCCCGGGGGAGGATTTTTTGTACGGCGGGGCTATTTTCAGGACAGAAGGCCATGCAGGGGGCGGCACCCCGAAGGATGAAAATAGACGATTCGTCAGGATTGGGTACCCACAAGGGGTACCCCTACGGGAGATCGGTTGTGTAGGGGCGACCTTTATGATCGCCCGGGGGAGGATTTTTTGCACGGCGGGGCTATTTTCAGGACAGAACGCCATGCCGGGGGCGGCATCCCGAAAAATGAAAATAGACGATTCGTCAGGATTGGGTACCCACAAGGGGTACCCCTACGGGAGATCGTTTGTGTAGGGGCGAGGTTCCCTCGCCCAATGCCGGTTCCGAAGGCGGTTACCGGGCGGGGTTACCCCGCCCCTACATTGGTGGTGTTTGCGTAGGGGGGGCCCGCTGTGGCCGCCCTGGGGGAGATTTGGGGTGGCTTTTCCTCGGGGGAAAATCCGGTACAATGGGGAGGCGCCGCCTGGAAGGGCGGCGTTAACTCTGCATGGAGGTCGATCATGCAATTTTACTTTATCAGGCATGCGCAATCGGAAAACAATCGGATGTGGGAGTTGAATCTGAATGATACCGGCCGGACGGAAGATCCGGATCTTTCAGATTTGGGGCGTGAGCAGACTTTTTATCTGGCGCGGTTCCTGGCCGGTCCGGAGAAGCGGTTACCGCCGACGGGGCGCCGTGATGCGCAGAATCGGGCCGGCTTTGATTTGACGCATCTTTATTGCAGCCCCATGTTGCGGGCAGTGGCGACGGCGATGGCGATTGGGAAGGAGTTGGGTCTGCCGGTGCGGGTGTGGGAGGATTTGCACGAGTGCGGGGGGATTTATCTGGCGGATGCGGAGACCGGTGAACGGGTGGGATTGCCGGGGCGCCGGGCGAGTTATTACCAGGAGCATTATCCGGAGTTGATTTTGCCGGAGGATTTTGCGGAGGAGGGCTGGTGGAACGGCCGATCCTATGAAGAGCATGAAGAGCGGCTGCTCCGGGCCCGGCGTGTCTGGGACGGGCTGCTGGCGCGGCATGGTGAGACGGAGGATCGGGTGGCGGTGGTGAGCCATGGAGCCTTTTTTAATTATTTGATGGGCACACTGTTTGAGACGCCGTTGCCGGAGGAGCGTTTCTGGATGGCGATGAGCAATGCGGCGGTGACGCGGGTGGATTTTGCCTTTGGGGAGATTATGGTCGTTTATTCCAACCGGCTGGAGTTTATGCCGCGGGAGTTGATCTCTTAAAATAAAAGAAAAAACGCAATACCGCAAAAGCAACTCAGATTTCACCGCAAAGACGCCGAGGGCGCCGAGAAAAAAGCCCGTGTTTTTGCGCGCATTCTTATGCGCGCAAAAACACAAAAAATAACCTCTCCTTCTATCCGCGCGTCGTTTCGCCCTGAATCAAAGCCTGTTGCGGGACGCTACAATGCTGAGGAAATTAGAAAAGGCTTTGGGGATCAAATGCCCCGTTCGATCGAGGTGAGACGTTCGCGGCAGGGATGGAGGGCCTGGCGGAGGTAATCGACGATGATGTCGATATCCAGCCGGCCGCAGGCAAAGATGTCGATGACGGCGAGGCCTTCTTCCGGCCAGGTGTGAACGCTGATGTGTGATTCGGCCAGCAGCAGGAAGCCGCTGGCCCCCCAGGGTTCAAATTGATGAAACTGTTCGCCGAGGATGGTGGCGTGGCCCCTTTCCGCCGCGCCGTGCAGAAGCGCCGGCCACGGGTCAACCCGTTCCAGCGGAAAGGGATCTTCCAGCCAGATATCGTAGAGCACATGCCGTTTGGACATGGTTTATTCCCAACGTTTCCATCCTATCTCGTAGTAATGAAGGATGATCTGTTTGTCGAGCGTGCTGATTTCCGTGGCGATTTCCGATGAGTCGCTGTCGAAGATCCGGCTGGCTTCCCACAGTTCGGGGGTCAGATAGCGCAGGGTGTCGGGAGGCGTCAGTGTTTTGGTCGGGATGGCGCGGTTGGAGGCCAGCACAAAGCCCCAATCCCCGAAGGAGGGGACGTAAATGTGATAGGGCAGGGTCTGGAATCCGGCCGACGTGACGGTGTGAGCGATGCACCAGTAGGTCTCGCGGGCGAAGTAGGGCGAGGTGGATTGCACGGAGATCATGCCTCCGGCGGCCAGCCGATTTTCGATCATTTTGTAGAATTCCTGGCTGTAGAGTTTCCCCAGGCTTTCATGTTCCGGATCGGGAAGATCGACCAGAATGACCGGGAAGCGTTCTGCTCCGGTTTGCAGGTAGTTGAAGGCGTCCTCATGGACCAGTTCAACCCGGGGATCAAGCATGGCGCGTTGGTTGACGGTGAGCAGGGCGGGATGTTCCCGGGCCAGCCGGGTGATTTCGGGATCGATATCGACAAGCACGATGCGCTGCACGTCGGGATATTTCAGCACTTCCCGGACGGCCAATCCGTCGCCGCCGCCCAGGATGAGGACCGATTCCCGGGAGGGGCTCAGGAGCATCGGCGGATGGACCAGGAATTCGTGATAGCGGTATTCATCTTCGGCGCTGAATTGCAGGCTGCCGTCGAGGTAGAGTCGGAGATCGTCGCCCCAGCGGGTGAGGATGATTTCCTGGTATTGGGTGCGTTTGGTGTAGATGATCGGGTCGTCGTAGAGGCTCTGTTGGAAGAAGCTGTTGAGTTGCAGGGCCCAGATCTCGCCGCCCAGCAGCAACAGTGAGATCAGGCCGATGAAGCCGCCGATGGGGCGCCAGTTGGGAATGCGGGTTCGGAACAGTCCCAGGGTCATCGCGGCGACGGCCATGTTGAGCAATCCCGTAGCGAAGGAGGTCTTCAAGAGCCCCAGATAGGGGAGCAATATCAGCGGAAAGACCAGCGATGCAAGCAAGGAGCCCAGGTAATCGAAGGCGAGGACATTGGAGAGGGTGTTTTTCAACGCATCCTGTCCTCCGCTCAACCGGGTGAGCAAGGGAATTTCCATCCCAACGCCGCTGCCGATCAGGATGATGATGACGACCATGGCCGGGTAATAGAGGTTGCTGAAAGTGAAGAAGGAGTAGAGCAATCCGGCCGACGCGCCGCCGATCAGTCCAACGGCAACTTCGATCAAGATGAACCAGGTCAGAGAGTCGCGGGTGATCCAGCGCGAAGCATACGAACCCAATCCCATGGCGCTCATGAAGAGGCCGATGGTGAGCGAAAATTGGGTGACGCTGTTGCCCAACAAATAGGAAGAGAGCGTGCCGACGATCAGTTCATAGGTCAGCGCGCAGACCGCCAGAACAAAGACTGAGACCAGGAGCAGGGTGGATTGGCGAGATGTCAATGTGAACTACCGGATGGCGGTGGAGATGATGATGGCGATTCCGATAAAGACCCCGGCCAGCATGATGCCCAGCGCGATGTTCTGGTCTTCGACCAGTTCCCGCCGCAGATCCAGCCCGATCATGCGATCGAATGCGACATAGCCGGCAAGGCAAAGTAGAATCCCAATGACGCCGTAGATCAGGGTCGAGAGGATGGACATAAGGTTGAGGTCGTCGGTGGGCGTCTGGTAGAGATAGGTGGTGAAAGGCATGATCCCTGCTGCCAGGCTCCATAGAACGATCGATTTGGATTTCATGATTCCTCCTGCTTTAGTTAAGTTATTTTCCGGCGCCGGGGCCGCCGCCCTGGACCTGGGGGCCGTTAAGGCTGCCGGCGCGGAGAGAGCGGGCGCCGACCCGTTGTGATCCATATCCCCAATAGGCGGCCGTGCAGACCATCAGGAATGCGGCCAACAGTACCACCATGATGATTCGAGAAAGCCACTTGGTCATGGAATGCCTCCTTATTGTTAATTGCCTGTGCGATAAGTTTTTAGCGTCCCGTAAAAGGCTTTTTCCTGGTCAGATACGACACGCTGTGCGAAGCAGGCGGAGAGAGTTTTTTGTTGGTATTTTTGCACTGTCAGTGCAAAAATACCGATTTTTTTCGATCTGTGTAATTGTTCATTCGTGCCGATTAAAAACAGCTTTAGCGTCCCGCAAAAGGCTTTTTCCTGGTCAGATACGCCGCGCTGGATGGAAAGAGAGAGTTATTTTTATTCATTTTTCGGCGGCTTCAGAATGCCGCCGAAAAATAGGCTTTTCTTTCTCTGTTTTCCGGGTTGACGGTATAGGGCGTTTATCAGTTGTCAAAGGCGTCGGTGATCTGTTCAACGATGGATTCGCGCGTGTCGCTCGACATGCCCATCCAGGTGAAGAGTAGCGCCAGGAAGCCGCAGACGGCGGCAAAGATCCAGAAGTAATGGACGGCCCAGACGGCGCCCCGCACCTGAACGTGGACCTGGGCGGTTTGGACCTGAGTTTCATCCATTGCTACTTCCAGGAAATATTCGCCGGGATCTTCCGGGACGAAAATATATTCGCCGGAAAGTGAGTTTTCGTGCCAGTATTCCCCATCTTCAGTGCCGGCTTCATCCCAGAATTCCGAGGCGAAGAGGTCGAAATCCAGATCGTCCGGCGAGGTGATGCCGATATCGACTACGGTCCAGCTGTTGGTGGGCAGGCCGTTGGTCGAGGCTTTGATTTGATAGGGGCGGTTGGCCTCTTTGATGTTGATAGGGCCCAGCGTGGCCGCCGCTCCGCCCAGAGAGACGTTGACCCATTTGTCGAGGATGGGGCGGCCCAGGGCCGAGGTGACGCCGCCGAAGATGAGGACCACGCCGGCCAGGATGCCGCAGAAGGCAGCCAGTTGTCGGTAATAGTTGCTTTTTTCTGTCGGAGTGATGACGGGTTTTTTGACCAGATCTTCGCGGCCGAAGGCTTTCCAGACCTGAGCCCAGGAGATGGCTTTGCCTTCGAGCAGTTCGATCTCATCGAGCCGGTATTCGACGCTGTAGCGATGGATGCCCCGTTCAGCTTCGAGATAGTTGAACTGTTCGCCGATCTGTCCGCGCCAGGTCAGTTCGCCGTTCATGGCGATCAGCTGGGCCTGAGAGCGTTCGCGGACGATGGCATTGCCGCCGGGCACCGGAATCGAGCCGGCAGTGCGGGGATTGAAGGCGGCGGTCGGGGTGACCTTGCGTTGCAGCAGAAAGCCGTCTTCTGCATCGTAGCTCAGCCAGAGGAAGCTGCCGCGTTCGGTGGCAAGCAGCCATTCGTCCCACTGCCAGCGGTCTTCGTCGTCCCAGCCCATGTAGCGGGTCCAGCCGACGACCTGACAGCGGATATCGTTGAAGGTGGCTTCCATCCCCAATTCGATCGGTTGAGCCGGGCGGATCTCTTTGTTGATCGAGCCGACGACCTCGGCCTGTTCGGCTCCCAGATCGAGGATACTCTGGCAATAGTTGCAGACGACGGTGCGGGTGGCTTCGCCGCCTTTGAGGTTGACGCTGCCGCCGCAGTTGGGGCAGGTGAGAAGTTTCAGGGAGACTTCCCCGCCGCTGATCGAGGGCGGGAGTGTGGGGGCGGCGGGAGCACTTTGAGGTTGATCCTGAGGGGCCGGCGTGGACGTTGGGGCCGATTTCAGGGCTTCGAGTTGTTCGGCGGCCCAGCGGTTTTCCGGATTCAGGACGAGGACGCGGGTGAGGCATTTGCGCTTCTGTTCCGGATCGTCCATGACGCGGGCGAGCCAGAGCCAGGCCTCTTCGTTTTGGGGATCGGCTTTTAAGACCTCGCGCAATCCCTGGATGGCCGGTTCTTTGGCGCCGCGGCGGGCGGCCCGGATGGCACGCTGCAATTGTTCGTTGATTGGATTTTCGCTCACGTCAGTAATCTTCGCTCTCAATGATCAGATCGGCATCGTTGACTGGACGGCCGAGGGAGAGTTCGATTTCGTCGTCCGTATATTCCACACTGACCAGGGCATTGCCGGCGGTCCCTTCCACGTAGGAGACCTTTTCGCCGGGGACCAGGGTGAAGGCGAGCTGGCCTTCGCCGCCGATGATGTGGGCCTGACCGCGTTCGGTGATGAAGACCTGGCGGTCGGCGATCTGAACGGTCTGTCCGACGCGAATCGAGTCAAAGGGGGGGATGGTGCCGGTAAAGGTCTGTTTGACGAAGAAGCTGTAGTTACCTTCGTCGACGACGAGCCAGCCGGGTTTGCCGTTATCGAAGACGATGAACCATTCATCCCACAGGCCGGCGTCGTATTGATAGCGGAGCCGGCCCATGACTTTGAAGGGCTGGTTCCAGAGTTTGCCGGCGGCATCGAGATAGAGAAGCGAGGGCATTTCTGCCAGTTTGGCAGTTTTGCCGGTAGGATCGAGTCCCGAATCGTGGACCAGAGAGATCTGGCCGCAGAAATCGCAGGTAATCATTTTGACAAAGCGATTTTTAAGAGGAAGCGGGGCTCCGCAGGCCGGACAACTCAGGCGTTTTGCTGTCGTCATCGTGTTTCCCTTATGCGATTTTGGATGGCGGTAGCTGAGAATGGGAAGATAATTTAGATCAAGTATCCTGGAAACGAGCGCTTTGTCAAGCGCGGGGGCCGAGGGCCCTCACCTCCACTGCCCCCATATTAGGCAACTTAAGGCGATGCATCGGTAGTCCCCAGCCTTGTAGCATCCCGTAAATGGCCCTTTCCCTGTAAGGTGCGACACGCGTGATGGAGGGAGATAGTTTTTTATTCATTTTTTCGCGCGCCGCAGACGGCGCGCGAAAAAATGGGCTTTTTCTTCCCCTCTTTTCCGGGTGATTGCGATTGCAAATGGCTTAAGTTGCCTAATACGCCCCACTGCCCCCTCTCCCCTGTTTTGCCGGGATGGGGCGACGCGCCTGACCTTGCTGCGCTGCTACGGTGGTCCAGCCGGCGGCGCGGGAGGGAGAGGGGGCCCAGATGGAGACGACCCGGGGCAGGGTAAAGGATGTTTTCGCGTCGGCCCTCACCCCAGAGCCGGCTCGGAGCGGAGTAAAGGAAAAGGATGATTTCGCGCGCATTCTGATGCGCGCGAAATCATAAATAAAAACAAACTTCCCCTATCCTGCGCGTGGGTTCTTACCAGGAAAGGCCTAAGTGCGGGGAGTTGCGTTGCCAGGTGTTTTTGATAAAGTATAATCCGGCATTGTAGTTTGTGTGATCGATTGGGATCATGAGACGCGCGTTGAGTCACGATGTGCCGTTCTGGGCGTATTTTGCTCAATGTTTAGAGTGGAATCGGGGGTGAAAATACTATGTCCAAAATCCGTGGGATGGGATGTGCTCTTTTGTTGGGGCTCTTTTTATGTTCCGGGGTGGTTTATATGCTGTTTACCGCGGGCGTTGTCGATGATGTTTTTATCGCTCCCGGCTATGAAGCGCGCGCAGTCTGGATTGAGGAGGCCGGTCGCGCCGACCCGCCCGATGTGGAATTTTTGTTGGCTTCCCTGACCGGGCCGGATTGGATGTCTTCGGCTCTGGCGGCGGAGGAATTAGGGCGACTTCAGCAGTCCGGGAAGTTGACTCCGCAGCAGGCGGAGCAGGCCGGACATGTTTTGCGCCGGCTGTTGGATTCGGGCCATTGGTGGCGGTTTGGTTGGGATGAGGATGAACCGGATTTCGGTCAATTTCAGGGGGCTGCCCTGGAAACTTTGGAGGTGTTGCCATGAAACTGATTGCGTTACCGGATCTGCATGGTGGATTGGCGCCGCTGGCGAAGATGGGAGCGGTGCTGGCGGCTGCCGATTTGATTTTGCTGGTGGGCGATCTCACCAACGGCGGCGGGACGGCGGAAGCCTGGTTGGTGGTCGAGACAGTGCGCCGGTTCAATCCGGCGGTGCTGGCGGTGCCGGGAAATTGGGATGATGCTTCTGTCGATCGTTACCTGACCGGGTTGGGGATCAATTTGCATCGCCGGGCGGTCACTTTCCAGGGCGTGACTTTTGTCGGTGTGGGGGGATCGCTTCCCACCCCGGGGCATACCCTCAATGAGATCTCCGAAGCCGATTTTGAGCGTTGTCTGGCTGAGGCGACGGCCGGATTGAAGGCCGGGCAGCCGGCGGTGCTGATCTGCCACGAGCCGCCGATCGATACGCGCTTCGATTTGACCTGGAGCGGGTTGCATGTGGGCAGCCGGTCGATTCGGGCTGTTATTGAACGAATCCAGCCGGCGCTCTGTTGTACGGGGCATATCCATGAGGGGAGTGGGGTTGAGCTGTTGGGATCGACGTGGGTGCTCAATCCGGGTTTGTTGTGGGAAGGACACTATGGCTATGCCGAACTGGTTGCCGGCGAGGTTCGGGTTGCTGAGGTGCGGGAGATCTGACGATCGGGATTAAAGGATTTTTAACGCAAAGCCGCTGAGTTGCAGAGACGCAGAGAAGGAAAAAGCATCAATCGCGCTTTCCATTATTATTGAATAATCGCGGTACCGCAAAAGTAACTCAGCTTCTACCTGTGCGGTAGGCATTTTAACTTCCCGCAAAAAGCCTTTGTTTGGTAAAAAGCGCCGCGCTGGATGGAGGGAGAGAGTTTTTTATTTATATTTTCGGCGGCTTTCTGAAGCCGCCGAAAATATGGGCTTTTTTTCCAGACTAACCGCACAGGTCGTTTAATCTTTACCAGAGATCATAAGGTGTGATGTCCCGGGTCTGCCCAGACAGGGTATCGGTTACCTGACAGGCAAATCCGTTTCCCAGGCTTACCCGCCCAAAATGGTAGAGATAGCGATCCGTTCCTGCCTCTCGGGGATTCCAGTGTTCCCAGGTTTGTAGATTCCGGTAAGTTTGATCTTCAATCGGCAGGATCATGAACGGCCGGGGGATTTTTCTCCGACGGAAATAAAGCTGCAGCCGGACTTGAATTTGTGAGAGGGGCGAATCCAGCAACCACGGCCGGGTGGGGATGAAAAATTCGGCGGTGGATTTCGTGACGGTGTTTTCGATCTGAATTTGAATTCCACGGCGGTTTTTCTTCAGGGAGTAGGCGGCGGCCCCTTGCTGCCCGCCGGCGCCGTAATAGGGCAAGACGTTCCCCTGTTTTTGGAATTCCAGCATCATCTGTCGGCTTAGATCGTCAATGGGGAACCGGCCGTGGAACGATCCGGTTTCCAGCTGTTCGTTGAAGACGAGTTGATCCTGTTCCTCTTCCCACTGGGTGATGGTCTGGCAGATTTTTCCCCAGAGGATGAAACGAAGGGTGTTTCGGGCGTGTTGAAAGAGGGCGGGCATAAAGAATTCCTTACAAGTTTTTTGCGTCCGCAAAAGGGTTTTATTCGGCTGGAAGCGACGCGCTGGATAGGGGGAGAGAGTTTTTTGTTTATGTTTTCGCGGGCTTTCTGAAGCCCGCGAAAACATGGATTTTTTCTCTGCGTCCCTGGTGCCTTTGGGGCGAAAAGCGACGCGCTGGATGGGCAAAGAGAGTTATTTTTATTCATATTTTGGGCGGCTTTCTGAAGCCGCCCAAAATATGGTCTTTTTGATGTTTCTAGGAGGAGTGAGGGAAAGTTTACTTCTCTCCGCAGATGTAGCGCACGGCGAGCTGTTTGGCCGCTTTGAGATCGTCCAGCCGGCGCACGGGGGTGTCGTGAGGGGCCTCGTGCAGCAGCTCGGGTTGGGTGACGGCCTCTTCGGCAATGGTGAGCAGGATTTCTGCGTAGCGGTCGATCCATCCCTTGCTCTCTGTCTCCGTCGGCTCGAACATCAGGGCCTCTTTGACGATCAGCGGGAAGTAGTTCGTCGGCGGATGTACGCCGTAATCGATCAGCCGTTTGGCGATATCCAGCGCGTGGATGTCGGGCGCCCCTTCCAGTTTGCCTTCGGCCACGAATTCATGCTTACAGATCCGGTTGTGCGGCACCGGGTAGACTTTGTCGACCAGGACGCGCAGGTAGTTGGCATTGAGCACGGCGTGTTCCGCTATCCGGCGCAGTCCCTCGCCGCCCAGCATGCGCATGTAGGTGTAGGCGCGCAGGATGATGCCGTAGTGACCCCAGAAGGCCTTGACCGGGCCGATCGACTTGGGCGGATAGTAGAAGGTGAAGAAGGGTTCGTGTTCGTGCTCATCTTCGCCTTCGTGATCGTGCTCGTAGCTCTCATCGACCACGACGATGGGGCCGGGGAGATAATCGACCAGCTTCGCGGAGACGCCCACCGGGCCGCTGCCGGGACCGCCGCCGCCGTGCGGCGTGCTGAAGGTCTTGTGCAGGTTGAAGTGCATCACATCGAAGCCGGCGTCGCCGGGCCGCATCACGCCGACCAGGGCGTTCAGATTGGCGCCGTCGCCGTAAATCAGGCCGCCGCAGCCGTGGATCAGGTCGATCACCTCTTCCAGGTGCTCTTCAAAGAGTCCCAGGGTGTTGGGATTGGTGAGCATCAGGCCGACGACCCGCTCGTTGCAGTGCTGCCGCAGGGCGTCGAGATCGACATTACCATGGGAATCCGAGGGGATTTCGATGACCCGCAGACCGCTCATGCTGGTCGAGGCGGGGTTGGTGCCGTGAGCTGAATCGGGCACCAGGATGGTGTCGCGGGCGGTGTCGCCGCGGTCCATGTGATATTTCCGCATCATCAGGACGCCGGCGAGTTCGCCGTGAGCGCCGGCCGCCGGTTGGAGCGTCACACCGGCGTAGCCGCCGATGGATTTCAGATATTCCTGGACTTCGTAGAGGATATAGAGCGCGCCCTGGGCGGTTTCTTCGCTTTGCAGCGGGTGGACGCCGGCCATGCCCGGGATGCGGGCGGCGGCTTCATTGACCTTGGGATTGTACTTCATGGTACAGGAGCCCAGGGGATAGATTCCTTCGTCGATCGAGTAGTTGAGATGCGAGAGGCGCATGAAATGGCGCACCACATCGATCTCACTCACTTCCGGCAGGGTGAGATCCTGCCGCAGCAGTTCGCGCGGCAGCTCGCTCTCCGGCACATCCAGGGCCGGAGGTTGCGTCCCCGCCCGTCCCGGGACGGAAAGTTCGTAAATGAGCGGTTCTTTCTTCACCTTGCCTTCTCCTATTCTGCAAACTCTTCCAACAGGGCGACGAATTCGTCGATATCTTCCCGGGAGTTCATCTCGGTGACGGCTACCAGCATGTGGTTTTCCAGTTCGGGGTAATCGCGGCCGAGATCGTAGCCGCCGATGATGTTGTATTCATCCTGGAGGTAGTAGTTGAGCTCTTCCACAGGGGCGGGGCAGCGGACGACGAACTCATTGAAGAAGGGCTTTTCGCCGACCACACTGTAGTTTTCCAGCGCGGCGATTTGCGAAGCGGCATAATGCGCCTTGTGATAGTTCAGTTCGGCGACCTGCCGCAGGCCCTGCTTGCCCAGCGCCGAGAGGTAGACCGTGGCGGCCAGGGCCATCAATCCCTGGTTGCTGCAAATGTTCGAAGTAGCCTTTTCCCGGCGGATGTGCTGCTCGCGGGCCGTCAGCGTCAGGGCGTAGGCTTTGCGGCCGTCGATGTCGGTGGTTTCGCCGACCAGCCGGCCGGCCATCTGGCGGACATATTCCAGTTTGGTGGCGTAGAAGCCGAGGTAGGGCCCGCCGAAGTTGAGGCCGAGGCCCAACGGCTGACCTTCGCCCATGGTGATGTCGGCGCCGAAGGCTCCGGGCGGCGTGAGCAGGCCCAGGCTGATGGGATTGGTAACGACGGCCAGCAGGGTGCCTTTGCCTTTGGCGTGGACCCGGTCGGCCAGCCCTTCGACCATTTCGATCTGGCCCAGGAAGTTGGGGCTCTGGATGATCAGGCAGGCGGTCTGTTCGTCGACGCGGCTGAGCAGTTCGTCGACCGGTGTGGTGCAGCATTCATCGCCGACGATTTCCAGGTCCATGCCCTGGAGGTAGGTGCGGATGACCGCGCGGTACATCGGGTGGACCGTGGGGGAGAGGACGATCTTGCGGCGCTTGTGCCGGAAGACGTTCAGGGCCTGGATCACGGCCTCGGCGGCCGCAGTCGCGCCGTCATAGTGACTGGCGTTGGCGACTTCCATTCCGGTCAGGTCGCAGATCATGCTTTGATATTCAAAGATGGCCTGGAGCGTGCCCTGGCTGATTTCGGGTTGATAGGGGGTGTAGGCGGTGGCGAATTCACCGCGGCTGATCACATAATCGACGACGCTGGGGACCCAGTGGCGATAGGCGCCCGCACCCAGGAAGGAGGGCACCAGGTTGGCATTGAGATTCAGTTCAGCGAGGCCTTGCAGCTCCCGCAACACTTCCATTTCTGAAATGGCCGGCGGCAGTCCCAGATCCGGGTAGCGGAATTTCTTGGGAATGTCGCAGAAGAGGTCTTCGATGTGTTCGACGCCGATGGCGGCCAGCATTTGCCGGCGTTCTTCGTCGGTATGAGGAATGTAAACCATGGTTGTATCGTTCCTTATAACGTTATCAGGATCAAGCTGCGGAGACGATAAACCGCCGACATTGGGAAACGTCACAACTCCCGGTCGGCGGTCTCAGTCCGGCAGGAATCAGTGGCCGGCGGATTCCGTCTCGACCAGTTTGTTGTAATCGTCGGCCTTGATCAGTTCTTCCCATTCGGCTGCATCGCTGGTTTTGATTTTCAACATCCAGCCGCCGCCGAAGGCATCCTGATTGACCAGTTCGGGCTTGTCTTTGAGGGCCGCATTGACTTCGACGACCTCTCCGCTGAGCGGGGAATAGACATCGGCCGCTGCTTTGACCGATTCCACGACGCCGTAGCTTTCGCCTTTAGTGATGGAATCACCGACTTCGGGCAGTTCTACGTAGACGATGTCGGAAAGGGTGCTTTGCGCGTAGTCGCTGATCCCGATGACAAACAAATCGCCTTCCGGGCGGGCCCACTCATGGGTCTTGGTGTATCGGGCATTCGAGTCGATCTTTATCATGTACGGGTTCCTCCATAAGATTTAGGTTTCTTGTTTCCGGCACAACTCACTTAAGTATTAAAAGACACTGTTTTTATCAATACCAGTGACATTTAGTAGTTAAGTGGGTGGTACCTTGTAATTTTTAGTCGTATAAAATTGCCAAAGACGGTTTTTGTGCCCCGCAACAGGTGCTTTCCCGGTAAAAACCGACGCGCGTGACGGGGGGAGAGAGTTATTTTTTTTATTCATATTTTCGGCGGCTTTCTGAAGCCGCCGAAAATATGGGCTTTTTTCCCAGACTAACAGCACAGGTTGCGGGCCGCGAGAAGGCCGGGGTCAATTCAGATTTACTAATCCGCAAGTGGATCTTCTACCATCCCGGTCGGTTCGACCAGCGACCAGAGCGGCAACATCACGCCGGGATTTCCCAGCCCTTGCAGGTCCGGCGTGTAGGGGACGACGGCGTCAGGGGGGCGGGGCAGGCCGATGGCCGGATTGGCCGGTTGGACGTTGGTGATGTCGTTGTAGAGTAACAGCAGTTTTCGTTGATCGATCCCCTGATGGGGCAGCATCTCCAGCGCCAGCGAGGCCATTTTGCGGGCCGTGATGTCAGGGGTGGTCACGGCGACCGTCCAGTCGCACTCCCGCAGGACTCGCCATGTCAAAGGCGGCAGCGGGCGGCCCAGATCCAGAATGACGAAATAATTTTCCTTGCGCAGCAGGGTGAGTACCTGTTCCAGGGCCCCCGGTTGGATGGTGTTGAGATCGACCAGGGTTTGCGGTCCCGGGATGACGAAGAAGCCCTGGATATGTTGCAGGGCATAATGGTTGATCTGAGGCAGGGTCAACTCGCTGGGATGGTTGGAAAGCAGTTCCACACTGTGTCGTTTGCCGGTGTAGCCGCTCCAGAGGCCCATGCTTCCCACGGGAAAGGCCATGTCGATGACCATGACCGGCATATTGCAGTGTTCGACCGCGTAAGCGGCCAGATTCAAGGCGAGGGAGCTGACGCCCACGCCGCCGCGCAGGGAGAACAACCCTACGGCTGAACCGGCGATCCCGGCGGCATCGCTTTCCCGCAGCCGTTCGGTGCGGGCGAGGGAGGCCTTGATGCGCACTTCCAGCTCGCGGGGGGTAACCTGGCCTTTGGTGAGGAAATCGTCCGCGCCCATGGTGTAGGCTTTGACCCGGTCGTCGATCTCATCGAGCGCCGTCAGGAAGATAATCGGCACACGGCGGAAGATGGGGTTCTGGCGCAGCCGGTTGCAGACTTCATAGCCGTCCATGCCCGGCATCATGATGTCCAGGAGGATGAGGTCGGGGACGGACTCCTGTGCTATATCCAGACCTTCCTGACCATTGACGGCGTTGAGGACTTCATAGCCCAGACGCCGCAGCATCAGATTGCACATCTCGCGAGCATCGTCGTTATCTTCGACAACCAGGATTCGAGTTGGCATAAGGCTCACTCCTTATTTTCAGTCCGACGGGGGGCCGTCGGGGACGGCAAGGGCAAAAGCCCGAGAGATGTCTCGGGCCGGGATCGGTTAAGATGCGACCGGGATGGTGAAACTGAAGGTGCTGCCTTTGCCCGATTCGCTTTCTACGTTCATCTGCCCGCCGTGGAGGAGAACGATGCTGCGGGTAATGACCAGACCCAGGCCGGTTCCAGGGACATTGCGGACGGCCGGGTTGGTGGAGCGGAAATATTTAGTGAAGAGACGGTCCAGTTCTTCCGGAGTCATGCCGACGCCGGTATCCCGAACGCTCCAGCAGATAAAGGGGTGCCCGTTTTCCTCGATGCGTTTGACGCTGAGCGTGATCGTGCCACCTTCGGGGGTGTACTTGTAGGCATTGCTGACCAGATTGCTGATCACTTGCAGCAGCCGTCCGGGATCGCCGTTGACACTGGGGAGATCGGGTTCGATTTCCACCTTTAGCTTTTGGTTTTTCGACGCGACCACCTGTTCGAAGTTGCGCAGGACATCGCTGAGCACATCGACCGGTTGAACCGGGCCGATGTTGAGGCGCATCTTGCCGGATTCGATCCGCGAGACATCCAAGAGCTCGTTGATCATTTCGTCCATCCGGCCGACGTTGGTGCGGATTACCTGCAGGAATTGTTGTTGGGTGTCCGAGATGACCCCACCGACACCCTTGAGCAGCAGATCGGTATAACCCTTCATGGAAGTCATCGGCTGCTTGAGTTCGTGCGCCACGAAGGAGATGAAGTCGGTCTTGGCCTGATTGGCCTGTTTCACAGCCTGGAAGAGCCGGGCGTTTTCGATGGCGATGGCGGCATGGTCGGCCAAACGTTCGATGAAGGCCTTTTCTTTGTCGCCGAATTCGTCTTCGCGGGGACTTTCCAGCGTGATCACGCCGCTCACCTGATTTTCGCGTTGAATGGGGACGGTGAGTTTGGCGCGCATGTCGGGGACGACGGCCAGATAATCCGGATCGGCGCTCAGGTTGGTCACTTCGCTGGCCTGAGATTCGCGGATGGCCCGGCCCATAATGCCCTGGCTGAGCGGCCAGAGTTTTTCTTCATATTCTTCGATGAAGGACTCGGGATAGTTGTGGCTGGCCAGGATGCGCAGCCCCCGGCTGCCGTCTTCTTCTTCACTTAAGACGGCGACCAGGCCGATGGTGGCTCCGGTAGAGCGCACGGCCCAGGCCAGGGTTTGACCGATCACTTCGCGGTAGTCGAGGGTGGTGTTGAGCTGACGATCGATCATCTGCAAGGTGGTCAGTTCTTCGATGTGGGAGCGCAACGCCTGATCGGTCATGGTGAAGAGGCGGGCGTTTTCAATGGTGATGGCGGCCTGGGCGGCGAAGGAGGTGAGCAGTTCGACATCTTCGGTTTCGTAAGGCCGGTTTTCTTTATGGTTCAGAACTTCCAGCACCCCGATGGTGCGACCGCGGGCATTGAGCGGTACGGCCGCCAGCGAACGGGTGATAAATTCGGATTTCTGATCGAAGGTGCTGTACCAGCGTTGATCGTGTTGGGCATCGTTGACGATGATCGGGTGGTTTTCGGAGAAGGTGACGCCGGCGATCCCGCGGCCCGAGGGGACTTTCCGTCCGATCAGTTTTTGGCCTGTCGGGCCACTGGAGACGCGGAAGACGAGATCGCCGCTGTCTTCATCGAGCAGCAGCAACGAGCCGGCTTCCGAATCGAGCAGGGTGGCGGCGTTGCGCACCACCAGATCCAATACTTCATCGAGATCCAGACTGGAGGCCAGCACCCGGCCGATCTCATTCAGGAGATTGAGCTGGCGGGCGCGGGTTTGCAAGCGATCGTAAAGCCGCTGGCGTTCCAGGACGGAGCCCAGGTAGGCGGCAACGCTGATAAAGAAATCCTCAGCTTCCTGAGTGTAGGTGATATTGGAATCGCCGGAGAAGGTGGCCATGACGCCGATGGCCTGGTTGCCGCCCAGAAGTGGGGCGCCCATCCAGGCTTCGTTGGTTTTTTCTTCGTTGGGGATATTGCGGCGGTGACATTCATCATCATAGGAGAGGGTGCGCAATGGGGTGCGGTTGCGCATGATTACACCGCTCAACCCGGAATTGAGCGGCCAGGGCTCTTTTTGGTCGATACGTTCGTCACCCTCGGCATAGAAGGCGCAATTGAGCGATTGACGATCGGGATTAAGCATGGCGATGTAGAAATTAGGAAGGGGGATAACCCGTTTGAGTTGTGTATAGATCAATTCCAGGATGTCGTCCAGCGGCATGCTGAAGGTGACAGCCTGGGTGATCCAATGCAACGCTTCCAATTCTTTGACGCGATGCTTTAAATCTGCTATTTGCGCTTCTTGAGATGGATTATCTGGTATTGTTCCGGGAACAGGCGATTGTAGGCCCATACAGTTCCTCTGTATTTTGTGTCAAAAACTAAGTCACCCCCTCTATTTTAACATGGCGATTGTGGATGGCAAATCAGAAGTAGACAGTAGAAAGTAGACAGTAGACAGCTTGTGCGGTTCTGGAAAAGAGCCATGTTTTCGTGCGCATTCTGATGCGCACGAAAACATAAACAAAAAACCTCTCTTCCCCCATCCTGCGCGGCGTATCTTACAAGGGAGGGTCCTTGTGCGGGGGATTTCTCAAAGAGGTGTAACGCACTATGATCTTGCAAGGATTGGTGGCTTGCCTTTAGGTTGAGCCGTTTGAATCGTCGGTTCTATGGATAGAAAGTGCGTCGCACCTTAGATACGGCTATTTTCAGGACAGAATGATCAGGGCAGCGGCAGCCGGATCTCTCCCAGGAGATCCAGCCGGAAACGTTCGTAGACGGCGACGACGATGTGGGTCGGGCGCTGTGGCAGATCGGGATAGGGATGGGGGTCCGGGATGTGCAGGCCGGGAATGACCCATTTGAGCGTCGGGATGGTGCTCAACGCCGGTTGGTAGTCGTGCGCGCCAAGTTGAGTGCCGTCGGCGGCAAAGGGCCGCACGCTGACCGCGTAATCATCGACCAGCGGCCGGGCACTGATCCAATCTAATGTCACCACGGTTTGATTTCCCCGTTGATCCTGCGCTGCTCCGGTCAGAATCATGGTATCCCCGAAGGGGCGGTAGATTTCGCCGGGCCGGGGCGTCGGGAGCGGCAGGCTGAGCAGTGTGGCGGCTGCACCGTCGGGTCGATTGAAGTTGAGGGCCGGGGCGGCGTTCGACGCGACGGGCAGGCTGACTGTACTGCATTGTCCAGGCCAGAGCCGATCCAGATGGGCCACGGCGGCGCCGCTGTGGATATCCAGAGCGCGACCGGGACCGCACCAGTGAAGATAGGCCGTTGTGCTGCTGTCTTCGGCACTGTGATAGTCAATGCCGGTAAGGAAGGGGCCGCTGCTTAATACTATGCCGGGCCAGAGCCGTTGGGTGGGCAGATTTACCGGACTGCAATCGGCATTCTGTGCGGGCAGTTGGGCGTTCCCCAGGGTTTCAAAGTTGCCGTCGCGGACCGTATAGACGCTCAGGCCGGGCTGGATGAGCGCCGTGCAGGAACCTCCTACCGGAAGTTGCATTTGCAATTGGGTGATGCGAATTTCCCCGGCCCGGGCTTCGTTTTGCAGGTTGCGGTCGGCCTGGGCCAGCATCCCGCCGTTGGCATCGAAAAGCCGGGCGGCAAAGGAGGGGGCCGGTTCTTGCGTTCCTTGCGGTTTCCAGGCCAGCTGTAGTTCCACACTGCGGCCCGGTTTCCATTCCCCAATCCAGCGATAGCCCAACAGTTGCACTGCGCCCAAATCCTGATCGGTAGCGGTGAAGCCGCCGTCGGCCGGAAGGGTGGTCAGCGGGCGGGGGTAGAGTCGGAAGCCGCCGCCGACCGGCAGCGCCGTCCATTCGGACCAGTTGTAGGCGTGAGTGATGTAGAGGGGCCGGTCACCGGCGGCCAGCGCTCGATCTTTCCAGACCTCTTCATAATTTTTGTTGGCGACGGGATAGACATAGGCCACTTCGACGTCGGGCCGCAGGCCTTCGGTCTGTTGCAGTACCCAGAGTGGGGTAGCCCAATGCCAGTCGGCCAGGATCAGGGCGTTGGGCGGAGCGGATTCGAGCAGCGGCGTCAACCGGTCGCGGATTGAACGATCGGCTGCCAGGGTGAGGAAATCCGGTGTGAGCGGGATCAGGCGAAAGAGTATCAACAGGGCGGCCGGAAGTGCCGGAACGATCCGGGCCAGGTTTTGGAGCCGGCGTTGCCGGATTTGAGGCCGGCGTAGCGCCTCGCCGATCAGGGCAATGCCCAACCCGAAGGTCAGGGTTAATGGCAGGTAGGCCGGCATGAGGTATTCTACTGTCTGCGGGGCGCGGTAGGTGATGGTGACGAAGGTCTGGACGGCCCAGGAGAGGAAGAAGGCGATAGCCAGGTTGTGCCGGCGGGTTAACAGCATCAACCAGCCGGCGAGCGTCAGGATCAACGTTAAAGCCGGGAATTGGAAGAGGTAGAGCGGCAGGATGAGGGGACCGCGTACTGCCAGCGCTGCCGGCGTGGCGTAGGCGAACATATCACCCGAGAAGCCGCGGGCCAGGACATGGTCCCAAAAGCCATTCCAGGTATTGAGACCCGGATCGGCCAGGGGGACATTTTCCATGCCGCCGCGGATGGGAATGTAGAGCTGGGGGATCAGCCAGGCCAGGATCCCTGCCCCCACGGCCGGCAGCCAGGCCCGGGGGGCTAAGAGCTGCCGCGGTTCGGAAATCAACAGATAAAAGGCCCAGCCGACTGTGATAAAGATGAGGGAAGGATGGTGACCGACGCCCAGGGCCAGGGCCAGGGCCAGCAGCGGGAGGAGTTGAGCCGGGGCGGCATTGCCGGGATTTTGTCGGCGGCGGTCGAAGCGGCTGAGAATCCAGTAGCACCAGGCGGCGAAAAGCATGGTCGGCATACGGATGTTGGCGGTGGTGGCCTGAGTCCAGAAGGTAGGCGAGAGACCTAATAGCAGCGCGCCGCCCAACGCTCCGCTCTGGACGATGTGGCGGCGGGCCCCCATCTGTTCAGCCCATTCGCGGATTGCATCTGCCAGCAGTACCAGGGTGCCGGCAGCCAGGAGAGCGCTGAACAGATTGAGGCGGAAGGCCGGGGTTCCCAGGGCGACCAGCCGTACCCAGAGTGCGCTGGCCATGGTATAGAGTGGGTAGCCGGGGGGATGGAGGATGCCCCAACCGGCGGCGGCGAGCTGAAATTCTCCGCTGTCGGCAGGGAGGATATCCCGGGCGGTGGTGGCGGCGTAGAGGAGGAAGAAGCCCGCTCCCAGCGCCAGATTAAAAAGGCCCGCTTTTGAAATCCGGTTTTTTGCAAAAATGAGGCTTTTTTTGTCCTTCATATCTCCTCAATTCTGTATCCCGCAACAGGGTCCTTTCGATAAGAACCGACGCGCGGTGCGAAGCAGGCAGAGAGAATTTTTTATTCATAAATTCGGCGGCTTTCTGAAGCCGCCGAATTTAGGGACTCTTTGGGGGTCTTCCAGGTTACTCGGCCAGCAGAGCCAGGGCCCGTTCGACGATGCGCTCCGGCGTGAAGCCGAATTCGCGTTGTAAGGTTTTGAGGGGCGCTGAGGCGCCGAAGTGTTCCAGGCTGACGACGGCGCCCTGGGGTCCGACGTACCGTTCCCAACCCTGGCTGATGCCGGCTTCGATGGCGAGGCGCTTGGGGACATCGGGCGGCAGAACCGTCAATCGGTAGAAGAGCGTCTGATCGTCGAAGAGTTCCCAGGCGGGCATGCTGACGACACGGGTTCCGACGTGACGTTCGGCCAGGATCTTTTGGGCTTCCAGGGCCAGGGAGACTTCGGAACCGGTGGCGATCAGGATCAGGTCGATCCGTTCGCGGGTGGTATCGCTCAGGATATAGGCACCGCGTTCCACTCCTTCGTGAGCGCGGTCCACGGCTTCGGGGATGACGGGCAGGCCCTGGCGGGAAAGGATCAGGCCGGTGGGACCCGCCTTGCGTTCCAGGGCGACGCGCCAGGCCGCCGATGTTTCATTGGCGTCGGCCGGGCGCAGGACCAGCAGGTTGGGGATGGCGCGCAGGGCAGCCAGATGTTCGATGGGTTGATGGGTGGGGCCGTCTTCGCCCAACCAGACTGAATCGTGGGTCCAGACGAAGACGACGGGCAGTTTCATCTGGGCAGCCATGCGGGCGGTGGGGCGCATATAGTCGGAGAAGGTCAGGAAGGTGGCGCCGTAGACTTTCAGGTTGGTGTAAAGGGCCATGCCGTTCATGATGCCGCCCATGCCCATTTCGCGGATACCGAAGTGCAGGTTGCGGCCTTCGGGAGTTCCCTTTTCGAAATCACCCAGGCCTTTCAGGTAAGTGTTGGTCGAGGGGGCCAGATCGGCGGAGCCGCCGATTAATTCGGGCAGGACGGGGGCCAGGGCGTTAAGCACTTTGCCCGAAGCGGCGCGGGTAGCGATGGCACCCTGATCGATGCGGAAGCGGGGCAGGGCTTTTTCCCAGCCGGCCGGCAATTCGCCGGCGATGATGCGTTGCAGTTCGGCGCTTTCTTCGGGGTATTCCCGGGTGTAGCGGTTCAGCATGTCCCGCCAGGCGGCTTCATATTGTTCGCCGCGGGGCAGGGCCATGCGATAGAAGGCCAGCACGTCATCGGGGACGAAGAAGGGTTCCAGCGAAGGCCAGCCCAGCGCTTCTTTGGTCAATTTGACTTCTTCGGGGCCGAGCGGGGCGCCGTGAGCTTCGCAATTATCGTGCATATTGGGGCTGCCGTTGGCGATGTGGGTGCGGCAGGCGATGAGCGAGGGCCGTCCGGTTTCGGCCTGGGCTTTGCCGATAGCGGCATCAATGGCGTCGAAGTCGTGGCCGTCGATTTCCTGGACGTGCCAGCCGTAGGCGCGGAAGCGGGCCGGGACATCTTCTGTGAAGGCCAGGTCGGTCGAACCTTCGATGGAGATGTGGTTGTTATCGTAGAGAAAGATCAGTTTGCCGAGGCCGAGGTGTCCGGCGAGTGAACCGGCTTCGTGGGAGATCCCTTCCATCAGGTCGCCGTCGGAAACGATCGCGTAAATGAAGTTGTCGAAGAGCGGGTAGCCGGGGCGATTGTAGCGGGCGGCCATATATTTTTCGGCAACGGCCATGCCGACTGCGTTGGCAAAGCCCTGGCCCAGCGGGCCGGTGGTCGTCTCAATGCCGAGTTCCAGATCCCGTTCGGGGTGGCCGGGGGTTTTGCTGCCCCACTGGCGGAATTGTTTCAGATCTTCCAGGCGGATGGGGTAACCGGTGAGATAGAGCAGGCTGTAGATCAGCATGGAACCGTGGCCGGCGGAGAGAACGAAGCGGTCGCGGTTGACCCAGCGGGGGTTGCGGGGGTTGTGGTGCATATGGCGGCTCCAGAGTACATAGGCTACGTCCGCCATACCCATCGGCATACCGGGGTGGCCGGAGTTGGCCTGTTGGACGCCGTCCATGGCCAGGACCCGGATGGCGTTGATGCTGCGTTGATCGAGATCTGTCTTTGGCATTGTTCCTCCATGATTATTTAATTACTATCTTTGGCGCGCAGTTTTTCAGTTCAAGACTTTCTGCAAGCCAAGGTTTAGTAGACAGTAGACGGTAGGCAGGAAGAAATTATTCGTTTTTTCGGCGGCCTTTCGAGGCCGCCGAAAAAACGAATAAAAAATCTTCCAGACCTATCCAGCGCGTCGCTTTTTTCCCCAGGAGATTATGTGCGGGGTGTTTGGAAAAATTTTCTATTCGATTTTGGCGAGGGCCCGGAGGCCCATGGTGACCCGGCGGGGGGCTTCCGTAAGCAATCCGATCCGTTCCCATTCCTGCGCCAGGCGGGAAAGTTTTTCTTTAGAAATGCGATTGCGGAAGGCCTGATGGAGTGCGCCGATGTTGAACTGGCCTTCCTGTTCCATGATTGCGTGGTGGACCAGTTCGCATTCCAGAGAGCTGAGGATGGGGAAAGCGGCGGGCGGGCGGATGGAGGGTTCCAACAGCGCTGCACGCAGCATTTCCAGCCAGACGCTGATATCTTCGATCAGATTGCCCATCTGGAAATAGAGTCGGTTGGCCCATTCGGCCTCGCCGTCGAGATCGTGGATGAAGGGCGGCGAGCTGACCATGGTGCCGTAGGCGGCAAAGGGGAAATCGGCCCCATTGAAGACGCCGGTATTGGGCGAGGAGGCTTCGGCGCGCAGGACATCCCAACGTTGTTCGGTGATGGTGTAATCCAGGATGAAGGTGACGATGATGCCGCCGGGCAGGCGCCAGTACCAGGCGACGCCGATGCGTCCCTGATAGCCTTCGGTACGTTCGCTGGTTTCAGAGAGGATTTGATTGGCCAGCGCTAAAGCCTGATAAGATGGGTAAAAATGGGCCATTATATATGTCCTTTGCGGCGAGGTTCGGGGGGAGGGGCGTCGCGGAGGATTTCCTGGACGAGGGCCAGTTCGGCTTCTCGCGAGGTGATCGTTCCGTCGAGGCGGCCCTGGCGCAGTTCGGCCAGGATGCGGCGGTAGAGCGGCCCGGGTGCAATGCCCAGGGCGCGCAGATCATCGCCGCCGAGTTCGGCCTGGATGTGACGCAGTTTTCGCCAGTAATATTCCAGGCGTTCGCAGATCGTGGCATCGTCGGTGATGACCCAGGCAGCTGCCAGCAGCGGGGCATTGAAGGGTTCGAGTTGGGCGACGATGCGGGAGGGCGTATGCAGCAGGGGCAGCGATTCGAGCGCAGCCTGGAGGGCCGGCAGCTGATCGAAATATTCCTGGATGTGGCGTGGGAGCATGAGCTGCAGGGCCAGATCGGTGAGCGCTTCGGCATCGAGCCGGTAGAAGAGAATGGCCCAGGGAAGGAAGGCCTGGTTTTCAGGGCTCAATTCCCAGAGGCCCGGTTCGAGTTGGGTACGCAGCCGTTGATAGCGTGTTTGCAGCCAGTCATCGCTATGCAGCGCCGGATGGATGGCTTGCAGGGCGTGGAAGGCCTGCAGGCGTTCGAGGGCGGCTTCGGGGCGGGCTTCATGGAAGATCAGGTCCAGTTCGTGGCGAATACGGCTGCCGGTGATGCGGTTGAGCATCGGCAAAGCATCGGCAATCAGTGCCTCGCTGCGGGGGTCCAGTCGGAAATTGAGCCGGGCTTCGAAGCGGGCGGCACGCAGAATGCGGGTGGGATCGTCGATGAAGCTGAGACTGTGCAGCACGCGGATGATTTTCTGGCGCAGATCGGCTTCGCCGCCGTAAAAATCCAGCAGCTCGCCCCAGTGATTGGGGTCCAACCGGATGGCCAGGGTGTTGATGGTGAAATCGCGGCGGTGGAGATCCTGTTTGATCGCGCTCCATTCGACAAGCGGGAGGGCGGTAGGCTCGGAGTAGAATTCCGTGCGGGCCGTGACCAGATCGATGAAGGCCGGCAGGTTGACCTGACCGGGGGTGGGGGCGGCGGTGTCGGGAGCCACCTCTCGCCAGATTTCTTCGGGAAGGAGCCATTTGGCAGTGCCGAAGCGGCGATGGGTGCGCACTTCGCCCCCATAGGCCTGGGCGACGGCCTGGGCCAGACGGATGGCATCCCCTTCGACCACAATATCGATATCGACGATCGAGTGACCGAGCAAGAGGTCGCGGACGATTCCGCCGACGAAATAGATGGAATAGCCCCGGGTGGCAGCGGCTTCGCCGATGCGATGGATCAGCGCCAGCAGTGAGGCGGGGAAGATCAGCTCCATCTGTTGAGCGATCTGTTGGCGGCGGGTTTCGCGTTCGGGGGGCGGCAATCGGATCAGATCGGTGCGGGTGACCACGCCGATGACCTTGCCGTCGGCGACGACCGGGATCTGGCCCCAGCCGGTCTGGATCATCAACATGCGTACTCGTTCGACAGAATCCTGGGGACTGACGGTCACCTCTCCGGGTTCCATAATTTGGCGCACGGCACGCAGTCTCCAGCCGTGCTGCATGGCCCGGTCCACGGCATTCCGGGTCAGCAGGCCGATGACGCGGCCGGATTCCTCCACTACGGGATAGCCTTCGTGGCCGGTGCGGAGCATTTGATCGGCGGCGGCGCCGATGAGTTCCTCTGGGGCGACGGTGCGAACTCGCTGGGACATTAAGGAGCGGACTGAAAGGCGAGGTCGGACGATGGCCGGCAGCAGAGCTTTCAGTTCATCGTGAACTTCCTGGACCGGGCGTTCCCGGATCTGCGCCGCCGCGGCCCGTTCATGGCCGCGGCCGCCGAAATGGGCGGCAACTTCGGCCACATTGATATCGTCGGTAGAACTGCGGGCGACGAGTTGGGTATTGCTGTCCATGCCGACCAGAACGAAGAGCGCCGAAGGGTCGAGCAGATCGCGCAGTTTGTGAGCCAGGGTGGAAATTTCTTCGGACATGCCTGCGGGGGCCTGGACCCAGGCGATCAGGACTGAATGGCCTCCCAGGCTGAGGGTTTCGGATTGATCGAGCAGCGACTCGTAGAGAGTTTGTTGCCCGGGAGAGAGCGGGTGGTGGAGGAATTCGTTGACAATGCTCAGATCGGCGCCGCGTTCGAGCAGCCAGGCGGCGGCGCGGAGGTCGCGCGGGGTCACGCCGGCGTAGGAGAGGGAGCCGGTATCCTCGTAGATTCCCGTCAGCATCAAAGTCGCTTCGACGGAGTTGATGGTGACCAGCCGGGCGGCCAGGGCTTCGACCAGCAGGGTCGTGGTCGCGCCGATGCGTTGGCCCTGAAAATGCCAGCCAGGGGGCAGCGATTCCGGGGGAGCGTGGTGATCGATGATGATGGCTTCCTCGATCGGGCCGATGCCGCGCACGGAAGAAACCGTCTGGGTATCGACCAGGATCAATTTGCGGATGTGCTGGCCGCGAGGGAGCATTTCCTGATCCACAAAAGGCAGCTGGGTGCGGTAGAGGGCGAGGAAGGCCTGGACGTTGCGGTTGAGGCGCCGGGGCAGGACCGGGCGGGCGCTCGGAGTCAATTTGTGCGCGGCCAGGAGGCTGGCAAGCGCATCGAAATCGGCATTTTCGTGGGTCAGGATGATTTGCATGAATTTCTCCGGGGGAGCATTATAGCACGATTGGGGGATATGGAAGAATGGGAAGAATGGAAGGGATGGAAGAGATGGAAGAATGGATGGTTGAATCATTGGTATAGTTGTGTGCCTGCGAAGAGGACGCGCAACTATATAATAAAGTTGATCTATGGAAAGCTCGAGGTGTAATTTCATTATGAAACGATGGATAGCATGGATTCTGTTGTTGTGGGGGGCGGCGGCACTCTTTTTCGTCGCACCGAATTGGGATGGCGGTCTGGCGGCGCATCCCGATGAAATTTACGTTCTGGATGCTGCGACTCAGACGGCACCCTGGGGAGATGTCTGCCAGACCATGCCGAACTTTTCTTACGGTGCGCTGCCGGTGAATCTGCTTTCATTAATAGTGAGAGCTGCGCCGGACACCGATCCGCTTTATGCTGTCAGATTGGCGACCGGATTGTGGGCCGTGTTGTTTGTTGCAGTCAGCGGGGCATGGGGGAAGGCGTTGGCAGGTCGGCGGGGTGGGTGGTTGGCGGCGATGCTGGCGGCCGTGGCGCCGTTTACCATTCAGCAGGCGCATTTTACCACAGTTGATTTGCCGGCGGCGGCATTTTCGGCGGCGGCAGTATTGGCGATGGCGCAGCGGCGGCCCGGTCGAGCCGGCGTGATGGCGGGACTGGCGCTGGCCTGCAAGGCGTCGTTGGGGTGGGTGGTGATTCCGCTGGCGGTCGGGTTGATGGGCCGTGCGTTCAAGTCATGCCGGCGAGCGGGGGTAGGGCGGGCCGTTTTGGGATTGGGAGGCGCTTTTATTTTAGGGGCGCCCTGGATGATGTTGGACCCGGTGGCCTGTTTCCAGGGGCCGTGGATTCAGGCGCAGATGGTGGCGGGTCGGCTCGATTATCCCTATGTCCAGCAATTCGCAGGGACGGTGCCTTTCCTTTATCCTTTAGTGCAGATGGCATTGTGGGGGGTGGGGCCGGCGACGGTGCTGGCGGGATTGGCGGCTCTAGGGCGGGCGGCGTGGCGGTTTTGGGAATATCCCCCGGCCGTCAAACTGGGATGGGTGTGGACGGTGGTGTTCTTTGGGATGACCGCCGGGGTGTTTGTGAAGTTTCCCCGCTATCTGTTGCCGCTTTATCCCTTATGGGTGGCCTGGGCGGCGCGAGCCTGGCTGGGGGCGAGTGGGCGATCGGTTTGGCGCGGATGGATCGGATTGCTGTTGACCGTTCCTCTGGGAATGGCACAGCTTTCCATTTATACGCAGCCGCATTCGTGGATTGCCGCGTCGCAATGGATCTATGCGAATGTGCCGGCTGGGAGTCAGATCGTGGTGGAAGACTGGGATCATCCTCTTCCGGTGCCGCTGGTCGAAGGCAGCGTGGATCAATATCAGCAGGTCAATGCACCGGTTTTTGATTCGGAATCGCCGGAAAAAGCGGCACGGTTGGCCGAACTGGCGCAGAGTGCCGACGTCATCGTGTTGGCCAGTCCCCGGGGGTATGGGGCGATGGCGCGGCAGCCGGAGCGGTATGAATCAACGCTGGCCTGGTATCGGGAGATTTTGCAGGCCCCGGATCGGGTGGCCGTGGTGTTCGATCGGTGTCCGCGATGGGGGCCGGTGGCTTTGAGCGATGATCCGTTGGTAGAAGCGGGGATGCCGGCCGTGGTTTCACTGGCCGAGCGGTGTGGCGCGAGTTATGTCCTGCCCTGGCCGCTTTTGGATGAAAGTTTTCGTGTGTATGATGCCCCGTTGGTGATTTTGTTGGTGAGACGATGAAAATAATTGCGACCTTTTCCATTTTCTCTAATGGAATTTCAATGCTTCCCTCCTGGATTTTTGTTAAAGTTTACCAGGGCGTTGTTCCACATATTTTTTATCTGCAAGAGGGAGGGCTCTATGAAACGGTTCGCACAAATCTTGATCGTAGCTGTGATTATTATGGCTACCCTGTCCACGAATGTACCGCTTTCTCAGGCAGGCAATCCTGTCCGGGTGATGGTGCAGTTTGCTCCCGGACATAAGGCCGATGTGATGGCCTCTCTTCACACGACGGGCGCTAAGGTCAATTACGAATTCGATGAACTCAATACGATGGCAATCAGCGTGCCGGAACAGGCGCTGAACGGTTTGCGGAACAACCCCAATGTGGTGATGATTGAGGAAGATGCGCCCCGCTATTTGATGGGCGGTCAGGTTACGCCTTACGGTATCGATATGGTGCAGGCTCGCGATGTCTGGGATGCCAATCGCGACGGTGCGGTGGATGCGGGTGCTCCGACGGGAGCCGGTCGGGTGGTTTGTATCATCGATTCCGGGCTGCTCACTTCGCATGAAGATCTGAGCACTTTGCATATTCTGGGGGGGTATCCCAGCAACTGGAACACCGATGGCTGCGGCCATGGTTCGCACGTTGCCGGTACGATTGCGGCTGCCAACAATGCCGTAGGCGTGGTTGGAGTGACTCCTGGCGGCGTTTCCCTGTATATCGTCAAAGTCTTTGGCGATGATTGTTCCTGGACCTATGCCTCGACCCTGGTCGACGCGGCGAATCGTTGCGCCAGCGCGGGGGCCAATATCGTCAGCATGAGTCTGGGCGGTTCTGCCAAGAGCGTTACCGAGCAGCGGGCTTTCCAGAGCCTGTACGACAAGGGCATTCTTTCTATTGCGGCGGCGGGCAACGATGGGACCACCGCTTACAGCTATCCGGCTTCTTACGATTCCGTGATTTCTGTTGCGGCGATCGACGAGAACAAAGTGGTGGCGGATTTCTCTCAGAAGAATGCTCAGGTTGAACTGGCGGCTCCCGGCGTTTCGGTTTTGAGCACCGTACCGTGGATTGCGACGGATTCCATGAGTGTAGACGGCACGAATTATACGGTTCATCATGTTGAGAATGCTGCTTACGGCACGTTGAATGTTCCGTTGGTCAATGGCGGGCTGTGTGATTCCGTCGGCAGCTGGTCAGGCAAGGCTGTGTTGTGCCAGCGCGGCACCATCAGCTTCTACGATAAAGTGATGAACGTTCAGAACGGTGGTGGGGCGGTGGCGATTATTTACAACAATGTAGCCGGTGATCTGTCGGCTACCCTGGGTGACGGATATTCTTCCCTTATCCCGGCGTTGACCATGACTCAAGCCGACGGTGAGTATCTGGTTGCGAATAAGTTGGGGGCTTCGGCGGCTATCGTGACCAAAGTTGACAAACCGGCCAGCGGTTATGAGGCCTGGAATGGTACGTCCATGGCGACTCCGCATGTTTCCGGTGTGGCGGCTCTGGTGTGGAGTGCCTATCCTTCCAAGACCAATGCTCAAATCCGGCAGGCTTTGACCCAGACCGCTCTGGATCTGGGGGCGGCGGGGCGCGATAGCTCTTATGGTTACGGCCTGGTCCAGACTGCGGCAGCGATCGCTTCCCTGGGCGGTGGTGGCACCGGTGATACGACCGCTCCGGTCATTTCCAATGTTGCCTCTGTGGTGACCAACAAACGGGGGGCTTTTGATATTGCCTGGACTACCAATGAAGCAGCAGACAGCAAAGTCGTCATCACGGGAGTGGGGAGTTATACCAATGCGACCATGGTAACCAGCCATAAGATGTCCTTCCAGGGGACAAAAGGGGTGCGCTATGAGTATTACGTCACTTCGACGGATGCTTCAGGCAATACATCGACCGTAGGGCCGTTTTATCATCAGAATTAAGATCCGGTTTATTTAGAACAACAAACGCACACCGGCATACCGGTGTGCGTTTGTTGTGGGGTTGTAAATAAAATATTTTAAATATAAAAAATTGACTATAACCGAAAAAGATTTATACTGCGGGTGTTAAGCCTGTTTTGAGGTTGGGGAGAGATTGCATTGAAACCGTCCATTGCCACCCCCTGTGCAGTGGGCGGTTTTTATTAGCAGAGAGTGAGATAGCAGGTTTCAGTTTTTGCTAGTGGGCGCTCCCATCGCAGGTTCACCTTGTGGTTTTCCTGGAATTTAGCTATTAAAAACATATAAAACTAATTTACTTTTTTGTTTTTGTTTTTTTACTATGCAAGTTCCATCTGTATTCCATCTTAACTCCAACTTTTTGAACCAAATCCAACAATAGCCACAACCCGCTCCGGCGCTTTATCGGACGTTCTCATGTTAGGATATGGGATGTGAGCAGGTAAGTGTTTATCCTCTAAATATTTTGGCACCATATTGTTTACTAAATTGTTGATAGCCTGGAAACCAGGAAAAAATTTCCCTTACGGAAAAATTATGAAGGCGCTTTTCATTTAAGGAGGAGAAAATGGACGAGGCAATGTTAAAAAGTGCTATGGCGATGGCTGAAAAACGACAACATGTTTGGATCGCGACCACGAATGAAAAAGGGATTCCTCACCTTGCTTCTGTAGGGAGTTTTTCGGCCCTTCCGGATGGGCGGGTGGTATTGGCTGATTGGTACTGTCCGGAAACCCTGGCCAATTTACAGCAGAATGCTCACGTAGCCATTGTTGCCTGGGATGTTGTTTCGGATACGGGGTATCAATTGTTGGGAGAAGTAGAGGAAATTGCTGAATGGAACGTATTGGATGAGGAGCATGGGGATTGGGAATATCCCTGGCCGCATTCTTTAATTGAACGGGAATTGTATATTCGGATTGAGCAGGTTTTAGCTTTTAGCCATGCACCTCATAGCGATCTGGCTAATGAAGAAGCTACGGGGGCGGTGGGTCGGGTTTCGCAGGAAGCCCTGTTACATTCTACTTCCCAATTGTAAGCGTTGAACATTCATTCAGGAAAATAAAAGGAGAATCAGAGATGCCAGAATTTTCCAATCCCTTTAGTGGAATTGTTCCTGGACGTAAATTGACTCACGAGGAATTAGTTCGGGTTATTCGGTTGGATATAGCGGCTGAACAAGAGGCCATTCATTTGTATATGGCGCATGCCGAAGCTACGGATCATCCGTTAGCCCGGGAAGTGTTGATTGATGTGGCCAATGAAGAACGAGAACATGTAGGGGAATTTATGCAGTTATTGGAAATATTGACCGGGGATGAAGCTCAATGGCTGGCTCATGGACGGGAAGAGGTTCAGGCGATAGAAGGGCGAATGAATGGAGTCCAAGAAGCTGTTTCGGAACGAGTAGAAACGAAATTAAGCCGTGATGGGCGCGTGACGAGTTCTGGAGAGCCAGAAGATAGGGAAGTTTCATTATCTCCGGAAGGGTAAGTAAAAGAATCTGGGGAAGCTTTGTTATTGGTTTCAGAGATAAAATGGTTGAGGTGTGCGGGTTTGAATTGGATGGGTGTGGAAAAAGGCTCTTGGTTCGGTTTATCGGCAGTCTTATGCTTAGCGAGTTAACTCCTGAGCAAAGTGTTGGGGTTGAAGTGGTTTCAATCTCATAAATAAGATTGATCGAATTAAGGAGGAACCGAATCAGGAGCTTTTTTTGTCGGTAGTCGATTTTAGGGGTTGGGGTATCGCGGTGTTAAGCTCAGCTTTTTCAGGTTGAGTATGGGAAGCGTTAAACCTCAAGGTGAAACTTTATAGTGTGGGAATTGTCTGGGGGAGGTTGGTAAGGAGGCGGAGTATGATGCGGGTACTTCTGGTGGATACGGTGCGATTGATGTGTAGTGTGATGGCGGCTGTGTTAGAGAATGAACCGGATGTGACAATAGCAGGAACAGCGACGACGTTGGAAGAAGCTTTGGCGATGGCTTCACAATGTGATGTGCTTTTAGTGAACAGTCGGTTACCGGAGGGGGGAGCCTTACGGTTGACTCAGGCCGTGGTCGGTGCCGGTTTACCGGCAAAGGTTTTGGTTTTGGGGCTCTCGCATTCTGAAGCCGAGATTCTTCCTTATGTGGAAGCGGGGGCTGTAGGATATGTGTTGAACGATGATTCTGTGGAAACGCTTATCCGTAATATGCGGGCAGCACATAACGATGAAGCTCAAGTTTCTCCTGAAATTGCGGCGGCATTGATCACTCGAGTGGCTGAACTTTCTCAAGGTTTTGGTGATTTTCGTCTCCAGGGACTGGATAATACTGCTGAATTAACTCCTCGAGAGCGAGAGATTTTGGAATTGATCGGACAGGGGCTTAATAATCAGGAAATTGCCGATCATCTGGTGATCGAGGTGGGGACGGTAAAAAATCATGTGCACAATATCCTGGATAAGCTGAATGTGACTAATCGGCGAGAAGCTGCGGCTTATGCGATGCGACAATGGGGGATAGAGCGTCCTACCACGCGTTTACGTTCTCTTTGAGTGGATGTGCGGTTGGGTTTGATTGGACGAGGGCCGGGAAGGAAGCGTTTCACCGGCCCTTTTTTTTGAAGGGGAGTTGTTTACCTCGAGGTGTTTCTTCGATGTGATTTCCTCAGGTTGATTCCGGGTGAATCCCATTTATTTGCAGGAGGAGTGGGGTATGGTGAAGGATTTGTATTCTCAACTGGCAACGCGATCTGTGGATGATTTGTTAGAAATATCCTGGCGTTTGAGTCGTAGGATTATTGAAATTACAACCCGGGCTGGTTCTGGTCATCCTTCCAGTTCGTTGTCTGCCATTGATATTTTAACGGCGTTGTATTTGGGGGGCATTTTGGTGTATGACCCTTTACATCCCGGCTGGCGCGAGCGGGATCGTTTTATTATGAGTAAAGGGCATGCGGCTCCTGGATTGTATGCCGTGTTGGCCGAAGCCGGATACTTCAATGGGGGGCTGTTGGATTCTTTGCGGTGTTTGGGGAGCCCTTTAGAGGGCCATCCTAATATGCGACGACTTCCGGGTGTGGAGGCTTCGACGGGATCTTTGGGGCAGGGATTGTCGATAGGATTGGGCCATGCTCTGGCGGGCAGAATCGATGGTTTATCCTATCGGGTTTATGTGATGATTGGCGATGGGGAGAGTGAGGAGGGGCAAATCTGGGAAGCCGCTATGGCCGCCGCCAGTTATCGTGTGGATCATCTGATTGCCATTTTGGATTATAACCGTTATCAACAAAGCGGCTCGGTCGCGCAGGTGATGCCGGCGTTGGTTCCCGTGGCGGATAAGTGGCGGGCTTTTGGCTGGGATGTACGTGAAGTTGAGGGGCATGATCTGAATGCATTGTTACAGGCATTTAATGAAATGAAAGCTGTAACCGGACAGCCTCAGATGTTGATTGCGCATACTTCAAAAGGTAAGGGGCTTTCCGTTTTTGAAGCAGATCCTGCGAGCCATAAGCATGGAGTGGCTTTGAATCCTCAGGAAGCTGAAGCTGCGTTGGTTGAATTAGATATCCGGTATGCGGAAAAGCGAGGTAAGTGAGATGGAATTGGGCAAGTCGATCGGGTTAAACCTGGGACCAGCTACACGAGATGCTTTTGGGCGGGAATTACAGGCATTGGGGCATGTTCATAAGCGGTTGGTGGTAGTGGATGGGGATGTTTCGAATTCAACCCGGACAGAATACTTCGCTCAGGAATTTCCTGAGCGGTTTTTCAATGTGGGGATTGCTGAAAGCAATCTGATTGGAGTTGCGGCTGGATTGGCTGCGTCGGGGAAAATAGCTGTGGCTGCCGGTTTTGCAGTTTTTTTGCTGTGCAATGCTTATGAACAGATCCGGATGGGGGTGGCATTTCCCGAACTTGACGTCAAACTGGTGGGGTCTCATAGTGGAATCAGCATCGGAGAAGATGGCCCCAGTCAGATGGCGATTGAGGATCTGGCCCTTGCTTTGGCTTTGCCGGGGGTAGCGGTGTTAGTGCCGGCGGATGCTTATGCGACCCGGGCAGCTACGCGGGCTATGATGTTGTATCCCGGGCCGGTTTATTTGCGTACGGGGCGGCCCACGGTTCCTTTGATTTATCCGGCCGATATGAATTTTGAGATCGGGAAAGCCAATTTACTGCGGCAGGGAGATGCTGCGACTGTGATTGTTTGTGGATTGATGGTTGCCGCAGCCTTAGAAGCTGCCGATCGGTTGAGTCGGGAGGGAATTGAAATTCGGGTTCTGGATATGCACACTTTAAAGCCGTTGGATCGGGTTGCGATTGAAGCTGCTGCCCGTGAGACGGGGGCGATTGTCACTGCGGAGGAACATTTGTTACAGGGGGGATTGGGGGCGGTTGTATCTCAGGTTGTCGTGGAAACTTATCCCGTTCCGATAGCCAGTGTGGGTATCCAAGATCGTTATGCGGAATCGGGGAGTCCGGAAGCATTATTGGAAGCTTATGGATTGACTTCGTTGCATATTGAGGCTGCTGTGCGGCAGGTTTTACCGTTACGGTGAAATTGACTTGAGGGATAACATTTTGCTGGTATACTGATTTAGAGTTGTCGGGCTGGATTTATCCGGCGGCGCTTCTGATTGGAAAGTTCTCCCGCCAGAATGCGGGGATCCTCAAATTTTCTCTCAGGAGGGAATCATCATGAAACAACATAACGGGCGTGGACGCTGGATTTTGGAATTGGTGTTGATTGCAAGCTTATTGTTGTTATCGGGGTGCACTTTGGGAATGGAGGAAGATCCGGTTCAGTCGGAGGCTCCCACAGCTGCGGCGAGTGAAACTGCAGTGCCGTCGAAGGAAGTGGGGATGATCCATGTGTCGGGGGTGGGGGCGATTTCGGTAAAACCGGATCTGGCTATCGTGACCCTGGGTGTGCAAACGGAAGCGCCCAGCGCTACGGAAGCTATGACCAATGTCAACAGCCAGATGGATACAATCGTGGCTTTCCTTAAAGGGGAAGGATTGAACGATGCTGATATTAAAACGCAGCAGGTGGAGTTGACCCCACGCTATCGTGAATCTCGAAATGGCGTTGCTCAAATTGTCGGTTATGGAGCTTCCACCATTATGGAAGTGCAGGTGAAGGATTTAAAGAATTTGGGGACTTTTTTGGATAAGATCGTGCAAGCCGGCGGAAATCAAATTCAGGGGATTCGTTTTGAGCTGGTAAATTCGGAGGATGCCTTGGATCAGGCCCGAGGGAAAGCCTGGGAGAATGCATTGCGTCGGGCAGAGGTGCTGGCTCAGAAAGCCGGCGCGACTTTGGGGACAGTGACTGAGATTACGGAGACGAATGTGATGCCGTTTAGCCGGGCTGCGACGGCGGAAAATGCAAGTGTTTCGGTGATGCCGGGAATGCAGACTGTGCAGGTTGAAATTCAGGTAACCTGGGTGTTGATGAAATAACGTCTGGGGGGAGCGGGATAAGGTTGGAAGCATGTCCATTTATGCTTCCAACCTTGTTGTTTTCAGGTCAGGCTAAACTGAGTGTGATCAGGCCTGCAACGATTAAACCGGCGCCGGTTAGCTTGATGGAGGTGAGTTTTTCACCGAATAGAAGGGTAGAAAGAATCAACACAAAGAGTGGGGTGACTTCGCTGACGGCTTTGACCAGTGCTGCGTTGCCCAGATCGACTGCGTAGAGAAAGGCCAACCATTGGGCAATTACAAAGAAGCTGCGCCCGGCAGCCAGAACCAACCGGCGGGGAGTAATCCAATGCAGGTCAGGGCGCAGCATCATTGCGCTGAATCCTGCAATTAAAGGCGCTCGAATGTAATAGTAGCTAAAGGGATTTGCCAGATTGAAGTTTAAGATGTATTTGACCAGATAGACGCTGGATCCAAAGAGAAAAGCTGATAATAGGGGCATCAACATGGGATAAAAGGCGGCCTGCCTTGTTTGTGCAGGCTGCTTTGTTGTTTTGTTGAGGTTGCGGCTGAGCAAGATGATGCCGGCACAGGTGAGGAGCAGTCCGATGATATTTGCCGGCGATAGTTGGTTATGCCCGGGCGTGCCGAAGAAGGGCAGCAACAACAGGGTAAAAATGGGTGAGGTTGCCAGAAGGGCTGAGGCTGTGCCGGTATCGTTGATTTCAAAGGCTTTGAAATAACATAAGTTGGCTCCGGCGTCCAAAATAGAGGCTCCGAGCAGGCAGACCCAGGTTAAAGGAGTGGCGTGGATTTGAAGGAATAAGGGGGCGAAAGGGGTCAGTACCAGAAAAATTATAAGAAAGTTGATGCTGACATAATCGCGAGCGGTGGCAAATTTCAATACATAACGAACGGTTAGATTCGTACCCGCTCCCGTGATTGCCGCAATCAGGGCTAACAACAGCGGAAAGTTAGTCGCTCCCGGCATCTTATGCAGTTAGATCTGGTGTCTCCGGCGCTGACTCTTGATTGAGTTGGAAGCGCAGGATGCTTTCTCCGATTCGGATACGATCCCCTGATGCCAGTGCGCGAGGGCGGTGGAGACGTTCTTCATTAAGATAGGTGCCATTGTGGCTTTCTAAATCTTCCAGCCACCATTGACCTTCACGCCATAGCAACAGGGTGTGATGAGCTGAGGCAAAAGGATCATGCAGGATAAGATCATTACCCTCGGCCCGCCCGACAGCAGTGACCGGATGGAGTTGCAATAACTGCCCGGTGTCGATACCGGCTTCAACATGGAGGGTCGCTGCTGAGAATTGCAGATCGGTTGTCAGGATTCCTTTTTGCAATTCTTTCCAAAGAGTGTAAAGAATTACGCCCAGGAACGCGTAAAGCAGAAGCGCCAGGAAGAAACGTAGGATTAGTAATATTTCAGCCATATTCAATGTGATGAGGGGTAGGGCTCCGTGCCTCCACTTGGATGTGAGGGCTTTTCTGAATCGTTTTCTGCATAAAGCAGCTCGAACCCAGAGAGGGAGATGAGATCTCCGGGACGGAGAACTATTTCCTGGATCTGAAAGCCGTTGACACTGGTTCCGCCGCGGCTGCCTAAATCCTGGAGGATATAACGGTGATAGCGATATCGTAACTGGGCATGGTATCGGGATACCCGGTTGTCTTCGATGATGAGGTCATTGTCGAGGGCCCGCCCAATACGGACCAAACTTTGTTGGAGGTCAAAGGTACGCTGCCCACGGATAATCAAATAGGCAAGATATCTTTGTGGGAGTGGTTTAGAACTCTCGAGGGAGGGTTCCATGTCCTGAGTTCCCGTGTTTTGTTGATTGGCCTGTATGGGGGCGATGCGCACACTGTGAGGGGCCAGCCCGGGATCTCCCTGTAGAGAAAAGGCCGGAATTTCTCTTAGTCGCAGTCCCAGCCGGCCGGCCAGGCGTTTGAGGGCTACGGCCAGTTCGTTTTCGATATGCGGATGGTGAGATCGTAGAGCATAGAGGTCTTCGGGATGTAAGATGATAGTGTAACGCCCGGGGACTTCTGAGAGTCCATCTGTGCCGGGGTGCTCGCCATCTTCCATCGCCCGTACCAGGCGAGTGGCAACTTCTTGGGGAAGTAACCGTCCGGCAAAGAGCCGGACAAAAGGTTCTTCTACCAATTGCTCAATCCAGGTTTCGAGCCGGTCGAGCTTGTTCATAGATGGGATTATACCCAGATTTTCACCGCATGCAAAAGCGTGCGCTGCCGAGTAAATTATTTGCGGTATAATGGCCCTTATGCTTCGAAAACCACAATTTACTTTTTTCATGGCGGTTGTGTTGTTGTTCGTTGCCGTTCTGGGCGGGATTCAATGGAATGCCCGCTGGAATTTCCTCACCCGGGGAATCCCCCAAGGGTTTTCTGAACCGATTGCCGATACTGCTTTGCCTTCAGGTTGTGTCAATGCTTCATTGGAGCAATATGAAGGAGAACGGTTGGACTGGGCGTTGGGGTTGATCCACAATGGCGGTTTTGCCTGGGTGCGCCAACATTTCCCCTGGAAAGAGATTGAACCGGAGTCGGGACATTATGAGTGGGATCGTTGGGATCGAGTCGTAACCCGGTTGCGAGATTCTGGATTAAAGACAGTCGCCGTGTTGGATGCGGCACCGGAATGGGTTGGCAATCCTCCTGATCCTCAATTGTTTGCGCAGTATGCTCGCCGGGTTGCCGGACGGTATGGGGATTCAATTACCTACTATCAGATCTGGCACAATCCCAATCTGGGCAGTGCCTGGAACGGCAAGGCTGATGCTGCGGCTTATACTCAATTGCTGGCGGCCGCTGCTACGGAAATTCGTAAAGCTGATCCTGATGCCAGGATCGTGTTGGGGAGTCTGGCGCCGAATGTTGAGGCCGGGCCGCAGAATTTTTCAGAAGCTCTTTTTTTGGAGATGTTGTATGCCAACGGGGCTCAAAACTATTTTGATGTAGTTTCGGTGCAACCGTATGGTTTTTATACCGGGCCGGAGGATCGTGAAGTCGATTCTAATCTGCTTAACTTTTCCCGGCCGGTTTTGGTGAGGGAATTTTTGGAATCCCATGGCGATGGGGGAAAAGCGATCTGGGCCAGCGATTTTGGTTGGAACAGTTTGCCGGAGCAATGGCAGGGGCCGCCTTCGATTTGGGGGAGTGTAGATGAGGCCCAACAGGCGGCTTATACGGTGGGGGCTTTGGAGCGGGCTGAACGGGAATGGCCCTGGATGGGAGTGTTATGTCTGAACGGTTTTCAGCCGGGGCCGGTAACGGCTGAAGAGCGATCCATTCCTAATGCTGAGGGGCATTGGGGGTTTGCGTTGATCGGGGCGGATGACAGCCCCCGTCCCCTTTACAGCGCGGTGAAAGAGTGGGCGATTCGTCAATCGAACCATGCCCTGCCCGGCGTTTGGAATGCGGCGACGGATCGGGCTGTTTTTACCGGGACCTGGACTTTGGGAACGCAGGGAGCCGATATTGGTCAGAGCGGCGATCGGGTGGCTTTGACCTTTGAGGGTACCGGTGTGGCGTTGACAGTTCGACGGGGGCCCTATCGGGCTTTCCTTTTTGTTACGGTGGATGGACAACCGGCGAATGCGTTGCCACGGGATGAAAATGGACAGGCTTATGTTGTGTTGTACGATCCGTTGGCGGCTGTGGCTACGGTTCCGCTGGCCGAACACCTCCCTTATGGCGTTCACACGGTGGAGGTGGTGGCGGAACGTGGGTGGGGGCAATGGGCCCTGGCTGACTGGCGGGTGGCGGATACTCCTGATGCAGGTACCTATCAGGGTGGCGTGAGCATTTTTATCACGCTGGGTTGTGTGAGTTTGATTTTAGCGGTAGTGTTGGGATCTCGATTGCCCTGGTTAAGTTATCGTCGGCGTCTCAATGGACATTTCAATCGTCTTTCTCATGGGAGTCAGGTGGTTTTGGCGACGCTGACGGGGGTTATTTTCCTTTTTTCCTCGTGGAGCGTATGGATGCAGGGGGCCTTCCGCCGATTGGGGGATGGTGCCGGATTGAGCGCGGTCCTGTTGGCGGCAATCTTCTTTTACTTCTCGCCCTGGTTGGTTGTAACTGTCGGCAGTGGGTTGGTGCTGGCGCTGTTGGTTTTCCTGCGGCCGGATTTGGGGTTGGCTTTGGTCATTGCGGCAGCTCCGTTTCATGTCCATCCGCTTTCTCTGTTGGGACGTTCTTTTTCTTTGTCTGAACTGGTTTTGATTCCGACGTTGGGGGGCTGGGCGGCTCAGATGGCCGAGGAATGGCGCCAGCGTTGGGCTACAGGAGTGAAGATCCGTTGGTTGAGTGGTATTTTTTCTTTGCCGACGCTGGCCTTTTGTGTGGTCGCGATTGCATCGACGTTGTTGTCCGTTCACCGACATGAGGCCTTGCGGGAATTGCGGTTGGTGGTTCTGGAGCCGGCTTTGTTTTACATGATGCTGGTGACCTTGCCGATGGGCCGCCGGGAGCGCTGGCGGATTGTGGACTTTTTCTTGCTGGGGGCGGTGCTGGTCGCGGTTCTGGGCTTGTATCAGTATTTTTTCCTCGGCGATGTGATTACGGCAGAGGGGGGCGTTTCGCGGCTGCGCAGTATCTATGGATCGCCGAACAATGTGGGGCTCTATTTGGGGCGAGCCTTGCCGTTTTTGCTGGCGGTTGTGTTGTGGAAATCAGAAGCCGGTCAGGTTGCCGGCAATTGGTGGGCTCAATGGCGATCCGATCCGCGGCGGTTGATCTATTTGATTGTATTGTTTCCGGTTGGGGCTGCGTTGGTGTTGAGTCTGTCCCGGGGGGCGATCTTATTGGGAGTGCCGGCCACGTTGGTTACGTTGGGTTTTTTTGCGGGGGGACGTTGGCGCAAAGCTACCCTTGGCGTTTTGGTGGTTTTGGGGTTGGCTTTGATTCCTTTGTTCAGCAATCCCCGTTTTGCGGCGCTTTTTGATCCCAGCCATGGTACAACTTTTTTGCGGCTGGCGCTCTGGCAAAGTGCCTGGAGCATGTTCAAAGACGCGCCTCTTTTTGGCGTGGGGCCGGATAATTTCCTGTACGCTTATCGGACCCGGTACGTTTTGCCTACAGCCTGGGAGGAGTTTAACCTTTCCCATCCCCATAATTTCTTGTTGGATTTCTCTTCACGGTTGGGAATTTTGGGCCTGGGGGTCTTTTTGTGGTTCCAGGTGCGTTTCTGGCGTTGGGCGATTCCTTTGCGACGGCATAGCGATCTGGTTGTGCGCGTGTTGGCTTTGAGTGCGATGGGGGCCATGGCTGATTTTCTGGCCCATGGATTGGTTGATGCTTCGTATTTCATTATCGATCTGGCCTATGTGTTTTTTCTGCTCATGGCTGTGATTGAGTGGGGATGGCGGGCGCCGGGAGTGCCGGGGCGGAATGATAAATTCCAGGAGGGAGGCTCGACATGAAGAAGCAGTGGCAGACGTTGGTGGGGGGAGGGGTGTTGGTTGCGTTGTTGTTGTGTGTGGGCTGGCTGGTGGCGACCTTGCCCGGTATGCTTAAACCGCCTTCGATTGGCGGGCTTCCTGATTTGCGGCCGCAGATGACGCCGACGATTTATCCCAGTTCTATTACGATTGTCGAACGGGTGCAAGAATTGAGCCGGTTGGAAACGGCTTCTTATCATATGGAAAAGGTTATCTCGGCTGAGTCGGGCCAGGGACCGTTAGGGTTTCTTTTTGGGGATAAATTGTTGTTGATTGCCTATGGAGAGGTCATTGCCGGCGTCGATCTGGGCAAAATTCAGCCGGACGATGTGACGATGACCGATGATGGGACCGCTTATGTAAAGATGCCGCCTGTAGAAGTTTTTGGGGCGACATTGGATAATCAGCGGACCTATGTTTACGATCGTCGTACCGGGGTTGCCGGGATGAATCAAACGTTGGAAACGGCCGCGCGGCAGGAGGCTGAAAAGCAGATTCTGCAAGCGGCGTTGGAAGAGGGTGTGATTGAGCAGGCTGAAAAGAATGCCCGCGATGTCATCCGTTCGTTGTTAATTGCCATGGGAGCCCGGCATGTGGTTTTTGTCGAGGTGATGCCGACGCCGACCACGGTGCCGACCTACACGTTGACCCCCATAAATTGAGGAGTTCATGATTCTTAAGCATAATCCGGAAGATTTTCGGGTGGAAGAGCAGATTTACCTTCCTGGCCATGCCGGGGGGCATGTTTATTATCGGATCGAAAAGCGGGGTGTTACGACTTTAGCTGTCCAACAAACCATGGCGGAGCAATTGCAGCTTCCCCCACGGTCGGTAGTTTTTCCCGCTTTGAAAGATGCCCATGCGCTGGCCGTGCAATATGCCAGTGCTCCCGGAAAAGGACCGGAGTTTATTCGAGAGCGAGGATTTACGGCGCGTCGTATCGGGTGGGGACCTCGTCCTTTGCAACCGGGAGATCTGATCGGTAACCGGTTTGTCGTGGTGGCTCGAAATCTGGAACGTTCTGCGGCTCAACGATTGGTCGGTGAGGCCAAAAAGCTGGGCGAAAAAGGTTTTCCTAATTATTTCGACAGTCAACGTTTTGGTTCGTTGACGGCGGACGGTTTCATTGGTAAAGCCATCCTGTTGCGCGATGCAGAGAGTGCGATGCGCTATTACCTGGCGGAAGTGATGTTAGGCGATCCCGCGGAAGTGCGGGCCTTTAAGGCGGTGGCGCGGGAACACTGGCCGAATTGGAATGTTTTGTTTGAAGCGGCGCCTCGACCTTCCAATTTTCGCAGTGTGCTGACTTTTTTGAAAGACCATCCCACGGATTACCGTAAAGCGTTGAACCTGATCCCGTTGCGGTTGCTTTCGATTTACCTGGCGGCCTATCAATCCTGGTTGTGGAATCGGATTCTGGCCCGGTTGGTGCTGGACCAGGGCGGGAAGAGCTGGGAAGTGGAAATTGCCGAAACGTTCTGGCCGATTCCGGCCGTCGTGGATCCTGGATTTACCGTGATGCGGTTACCGTTGCCGGAGTCGCGGGCGCGCTATTTTGCGGCCATTCAGCCGGCCGTCGAGGCGGTTTTGATTGAGGAAGGTTTGACCCAGGAGATGCTGCGCGCGCGGATTTTGCAGAAGGCCTATTTGACGCGCGGGGAGCGGGCGGCCTGGTTGATGCCGAAAGAGATGACGGCCCAGGCGCCGGTGGCGGATAGCAGCTTTGAGGGCCGCTGGGCGGTGGAGCTGGCTTTTACCCTGCCGCCGGGAAGTTATGCGACGCTGGCCTTACGGGTATTGGCGGCGCGGATTGAAGTTCCTATTCAGGGGCGGTGGTAAGTTATTTTCGGGGCCCTTTTTCGCGCTACGGCGCGTAAAAGGCAATAGAAAACTTCGCGTAGTCAAGAGAAAGAGAGGGGGCGGGAAAGATAAATATGGAAGATCCTTTTGTCATTCCTTTGGGGGTGGGGGCAGCCCTGTCGGGGCCGAATCTGGCCAATTGTTATCTCGCGGTCGGGCGGCGCGAGCGTTACTGGCTGGTCGATTGTGCGGACAGTCCTGTGCAGCGGCTGGAGCGGGCCGGGTTGGATCCCCTGGCGTTGCAGGGGATTTTTCTGACCCATTTTCATCCGGACCATGTTTATGGTTTGCCGGTGCTGTTGCTGGATCTTTGTTTGTTAAATCGCGAGCGACCGGGAATTTTGCGGACGCCGGTGCGGATTTTTGCTCGACCCGAGGTGCTGGCGAAGGCGCAGGCGTTGATGGCTTTGTTTGAGCCGGAGCAGTGGAATGAGATGTTCCCGATCTCTTATGAGGCGGTGGAACCGGAAATCGGGGCGGTCGTGACGACTGACGATGATTTTGTGATCACGGCGGCGCCGACCCGTCATCTGGTGCCTTCGCTGGCGGTGAAATTTGCTTTGTCGGAAAGCGGGCGGGCGCTGGTCTATTCCAGTGATACCGAACCCTGCGCCGGCGTGGAAGCATTGGCGCAGGGTTCGGCGCTCTTAATCCATGAAGCGACGGATTTTTCTCATGGCCATTCTCATCCGGAAGATGCGGCCCGGCTGGCCGAACGGGCCGGCGTAGAACGGTTGATTTTGATCCATTATGAGCCCGGGCCGCAGGGGCTGGATTATTTGCTGAAGCGGGCGCGCAGTGCTTTTTCCGGGCCGGTGGATCTGGCGGAAGAGCTGCGCTGGTATTTCTGGTCGGTGGCCGAAACCAGCGGCAAAGGGCCGACGACCGGTAAGAAGTAATCGTGGCTTACTTTGAGTAGGTTGCAGGCCAGGGTGTAGACGACGAAGAGTTCCAACGCGAAGGGCCAGTAACCGAAGTAGCCCAGGATCGGCATTTCAAAGATTTTGCCGAATGAGACGAAGGGGACGTGGTAAATCCATTTGGGATAGGCCCAGTAATTCCACATTTCCCAGGCGAAGCCGCAGAGGGTGACGCCGGTCCACAGGGCGCCGATGGCTCGCCAATCGCCGTCTTTGGAATAGGCAGCCAGGGAGGCCTGTCCCAGCCAGACGTTGATGGGTTCGATAATGAAGATGACCGAGACCCAGAGCAACGGATAGAAGTACTGGGGCCAGATGAGGAAGAGGATCAACATGATCCAGCCGGCGACGAAGGCTTTGGCCGTGAATTCGGGGGTGGGAACGATTTTCCACCAGTTGCGCCAGCGTTGTACGAAATTGAAGGTGGCGGCCAGTTCGGCCGCTTCAAAAACGGCCGGGATGACGGTGGAAAAGGCCAGAGAGGAGCTCAGGAAGAACTCCAGATCGGTGTAGGTTTCCCGTCCCAGATAGGCCCAGTTTTCGGTGCGCAGGTTGAAAAGTTCGAAGAGCCACCAGGCCGGCATCGAAACGATAAAGAGGGCGACAAAGCGCCGGGGACTGCGCGAGAGCAGCGATGTGTGGCGCCGGATGAAGACCAGGCCATCCATCAAGAGGGTGAAACCTAACCAGAGAGGGAAAAAGGCCAGTTTGGTTCGCCAATCGAAAGGGGCAAACCAATTGAAGGGCCAGAAAATGGCCATCAGGAGCAGTCCGACGATTAATTGCAAGGGAATACTTCGGTTTTTCATTGATTTCCTCCAAGTTTGATGTTGTTGCGGTTCTATTTGTGTGTTTGATAACATTTAACCTTGCATGAGGTAGGATAATCCGAAATCCGTAAAATGCAAACTGGACAGCCTTAAGGCGCGTGTTATAATTTTGCCGCGTATGACAACTACAAATTCACGCCAATTGATCCGTGCTGCCACCGTTGTGATGGCGGCCTTTGCTGTCAGTCGAGTGTTGGGCCTGGTTCGTACGATGGTTTTTGGCCTTTATTTTGGGACCGGGGCTGAAATGGATGCTTTCACTGCCGCGGCCCGGATTCCGGATATGCTTTTTATGGTGGTTGCCGGTGGCGCTTTGGGATCGGCTTTTATCCCGATTTTTGCGGGACGGGTCGATTCCGGGGATGAGAGCGGAGCCTGGCGATTGGCTTCCGCCATTGTTAATTTGCTGTTGATGTTGCTGGTTCCTCTCAGTCTGCTGGCGATTTTGCTGGCTCCCTGGCTGGTGCAGACGGTGGTAGCCCCGGAATTTTCCCCTGAGTTGCAGGTCCGAATTGCTTTGTTGATGCGGATGATGTTGTTCTCTTCGGCCATTTTCGGTGTCAGCGGTGTGGTGATGGGGGTACTCAATGCTCGCCAACATTTTCTGCTGCCGGCCCTGGCTCCCATTATTTACAATTTGATTATGATCGGTGGTGTGATTTGGGGCGGCCGGAGCGGTAGTGGGGCCTGGGGGGGGGCGATTGCGATGGTGGTGGGTTCCCTGGCGCATCTGGCGGTGCAATTGCCGGCGCTGATCCAAAAGGGGGCCCGGTATACGCCGACTCTGGCATTACACGATCCGGATGTGCTGAAGGTGGGGCGGGTGATGGCGCCGCGGGTGTTGGGTGTGGCGGCGGTGCAATTAAATTTTGTCGTGACCAATAACCTGGCTTCGCGTTGGGGTGTGGGGGCTATTTCGGCGCTTTCTTATGCGTGGGCGCTGGTCTTGCTTCCTTCGGGGATTTTTGCTCAGGCGATTGGAACGGTGGTTTTTCCCACCTTTTCGGTGCAGGCCGCCCGCGGCGATATGGGCGCATTACGGCAGACTTTGTCGACGACATTGCGGACTGTTTTTGCGGCTATGCTGCCGGCGGCGGTGGGTTTGATGGTGTTGGGGCGGCCGATTGTGGCTTTGTTGTTGGAGCGGGGCGCTTTTGAGTCGGCTTCGACGGAAGCTGTGACGTGGGCGCTGGCGTTCTTTGCGGTTGGATTGATCGGACATGCGGCGATTGAGATCCTGGCTCGCGTTTTCTATGCACTTCACGATACCTGGACGCCGGCTCTGGCGGCGATGGGGGCTGTTTTATTGAATGTGGCGTTGGGATTGAGCCTCCCGCCGCTCTTTGCAGTGGAAGGGATGCCGCCCTATGCCGGCCTGGCCCTGGCCAATGGACTTTCGGCTTTGCTGGAAACGGGAATTTTGCTGGTTTTGATCGGGCCGAAGCTAGGGGGACTGGAATGGCGGCCGATTGTCAATCAGGCCGGCCGGGTCCTGGTGGCAACGGCGGGAATGGCAGTGCTGTTAGGAATCTGGCTGTATTGCGCTCCTTCGGGTGCTTTGCTTCAGGCCGTTGTGGGGGTGGTTCTGGGAATGGGGGGGTATTTCTTGTTGGCCCTGGGGTTGCGGATTGAGGAATTGCAGCAGATTTTACATTTGATCCAGCGTAAGGTTGCGGTAGGGAGCCGCTGATCGACTATGTTGAAATCACGTCGACTGTTCTGGGGACAGGTTATCGGTTTAATCGGTCTGGCTTTTGTGGCTCGGGTGATTGGATTGGCGGCACAGGGGCTCTGGCGTGATGAGGTCGACGCGTTGCTTTTTGCCACGGCTCCCTGGTCTGAAGTCCTGGGGAATTTTTCCCGGCCCGGCTGGAACGGGCCGTTTTACTTTTTGGCATTGCGCGGGTGGGTGGCTTTAACCGGGGAATCGGCCTTTGCTTTGCGGTATTTTTCCCTGTTGGGGGGAGTGGTTTCGGTTGCGTTGATCTTTGTGTTGGGGAAACGTTTGTTTGGGCGGCGGGTGGGGGCGATTGCTGCGATCCTGGCGGCTTTATCCCCTTATTGGGTCTGGTATGCTCAGGAAGTTAAAATGTATACCTGGGTGCCGGCGCTGGCTTTGCTGGCTCTTTATGCCCTGGATCGGGCCTGCGAAAAACCTCAATGGCGGTGGTGGGCGGTGGTTTTGGTGGCTACCAGTTTCGCTTTTTACAGCCACATTCTGGCGGCCTTGTTGATTCCGGTTGAGGGCCTGTGGTTTTTGCTGCATCCACGGCGGTCAAAGCCGGCCTGGGTTGGGGGGGGAGTGACGCTGGCTTTGTTGACCCTGCCCTATTTGCCGTTGTTGAGTTGGCAGGCTGGTTTGATCTTTCAGCAGCGGCAGACCGGTTACCCGGCTTATTCATTGGGGCAGATGATTACTTCGTTGGGAGGCGGTTGGACCAGTGGGATCGGTGCCTTGCACCCGGAATCCTGGGGAATTGTGGGGGCGGCTTTGTTGGTGCTGGGATTGGGTGAGTTGCTGGTGGGTGGTCGGCGCGAGGTGGTGATTCAATTATTTGCCTGGATGGCTGTGCCGTTGCTGGCGATCTGGTTTGTCTCTCTGCGAGGGCCGATTTTCACGGATCGTTATTTGATCTGGACGTCGCCGGCTTTTTATCTTGGGATGGCCAGCGGAATCGTGATGTTGGAGCGAACCTGGAAACCTCTGGCCTGGATTTTTTTGATGGTGGTGTTGACTGGTTTTTTGCTGAATCTTAGATTTCAGGTGGTCCAGGCGATCAAACCGGAATATCCGGCGGCGGCGGAGTATGTGACGGCCCGGCGTACAGAGAACGAGCTGTTGCTTTTCCAGATTCCGTACAATCAGCGGGTGATGGATTATTATTTGACGGGGCCGGTGGATCCGGTGGCCGATGGGCCCTATACGAACTGGCAGTTGGCGGATGGTTCGTATCAGGTGGGGCTGGATTATGTGGATGCGGAAATGCGGCGGATTACGGCGGATCGGACGGGAGTCTGGTTGGTATACAGTGAAGTGGGGTTGTGGGATACGCGGCAGTTGGTGAAGAGCTGGCTGGATAATCAGGGAACCCTGATCGATGAGGCCCATTTCCATCTGGTGGATTTGTATCATTATCAATTGAAGAAGTAGGCCGCCGGTTTTCAGTTGGAAGGATTTCTTTAACGTTCATCGCGCGCCGCCCCCCCCGGGGCGGCGCGCGATGTATTGTGTCAAAATTTTCGACCTGTAGGATTAGCTTTTTAGCGTTCCGCACAAAACTTTTGTTCGGCTCGAAGCGATTTGTAGGGTGGGCAGAGAGATTTTTTTATTCCTATTTTGGGCGGCTTCAGAAAGCCGCCCAAAATAGGGCTTCTTTAGAGAAGTTCTCAAGGGATGCAGAGTGACTGGCCGGGATAGATGCGGTTGAGGTCGTAGATCTGGTTGGCGGAGGCCAGTTTCCAGACGGTGATGTTGTAACGACGGGCAATGGCGTAGAGCGTATCGCCCCGTTGGACGGTATAGGTGGCCTGGCAGGTAGGGGTTGGCGTAGGAGTAGGGGTGGCGCCGCCTGGCGTGAATTGAGGTTTGGCAATCGGTCCCGCCGGGACCGGAGACCAGGGTGCTGCCGGGATGCTGAGTTTCAGGCCGCGGGGGAGCTTGCCGGGGTTGACCAGGCCGTTGCAGAGCGCGATGGCGGCGGGCCGGGTCGCGTAGGCCCGACCGATGGCGTAGAGCGTTTCTCCCGCCTGTACCACATGATAACCCTGAAGTGTTGAGCAATAGGCCGGCTGGCTGACGGTATAGGTGCTGTTGCGGGTCGTGGCTGAAAGTGGGGCGGCGTTATTGTCGGCCAGAGCGGCGGCGGTGAAGTTGACGGCGGAGGTGCCGACGGCTTTGGCGCGGAAGGTAACCGAGGCCAGGACGCCGTTTCCATTGAAGGGGGTATGCGGGGCCTTTTGGGCAATCGCGTAATCGATTTTTCCGGTTGCGGCATCAACCCGGTTTTGGACGACGATATCGGAATAGAGCATGCTGCCGGGATTGATTTTGGCCCCTACGACTTCCAGGATCGCCGGGTCATAGGTAAGGTGGACTTCGGCGCCGTAGAGGTTGCTGACGCCGTCAATGGCGATGTTGACGGTGACGGTGCCGCCCGGTTCCAGGGTTGCGGTGCCGGGGTTCAGGTAGATGACGGTGCCCTGAGCGCGGACGACGGGCAGCGGGCCGCAGAGCAAAAGGCCCAGCAGGATCAGGGTGAAAAATCCATTCAACCAGGTACGTTTTTTCATTGAAGCCTCCCTTGGGTATCTGCTGAACGGCCGAAGGTGGCCGGCGGCAGGTTAATTCTTAACATTCTAACTCAAGGTTTTGTTTTTCAGCGTTAAGGTCTGGTTACAAGAACGTGTCGATTGCCTGACGATTCCGGCCCTTGTATTTTCGGGAAAGCCGGGTACAATGCCTGTGCCCCGGTCAATTGGCCGGAGGTAACCACTGTAGAGGAAAATGGAGAGTTGGTATGAAGGTGACGTATGAGTCATTGCAGCAAGCGCTGCAGGCCAAGGAACTGGAATTGCAGGAGCAGCTCTCGGCCATGGATAGCAAAGCCCGGGGGGACGGGATCGGTTACGGCAATCACATGGCGGACATCGGAAGCGAAGTTTTTGAACAGGCGCGCGATGTTTCTTTGCGGCGTGGATTGGAACGTTCTCTGGAAGATGTACAGCAGGCCTTGAAGAAGTTCCCCGACGGCACTTATGGGCTGTGTGAATCTTGTGGTGCGGCTATCGACATTTCCCGTTTGGAGGCTTTGCCTTCGGCTCGCTACTGTGTACGGTGTCAGACCCGGCTTGAAGGACAACGATGAAAGCTGATTTCCGTGGCCGTCTCCTGTTAGGGGGGACTGCAGGTTTTGTTTTGGCGATCGATCAGCTTTCCAAGGCCTGGGTGGTGGCGAATTTGCCATCAGGGATTCCGACTACTCCAACTCCCTGGTTGGGGTCGATTCTTTCTTTTACCTACATTACCAATACGGGTGTAGCGTTTGGGCTTTTTCCTCAATTTGGCGATTTTTTCACCTGGCTGGCTGTTGCCGTCGTGGCGGCGATCCTGATTTTTCAACGGTCGTTGCCGGCCAACGACGGCTGGATGCATCTGGCGCTGGGCCTGCAGGTGGGAGGTGCATTAGGCAATCTGGTGGACCGAATTTTCCGGGGCTCTGTGGTCGATTTTATCGATACGCAGTTCTGGCCGGTCAATAATTTCGCCATTTTCAATGTTGCGGATTCTGCCATTGTCGCAGGAGTGGCATTGTTGATTATCTTAAGTTTCTTTGAAAGAAAGGCAGGTCCATCGGATGCCGGAGCGTAAGCAATGGACGGTGGAACAGGAAGTGCGTTTAGACCAGGCCCTGGCCGCGAATCTGGGGGGAATGGATCGTGTCGCGGTGCGGGGATTGATTCAGCAGGGTAAGATTCTGGTCAATGGCCAGATGGCGCGCAAAGCCGGGCAGTATGTGCAGCCGGGCGATGTGATCGATGCGCCGGGGATCGATTTTCCTGTTGAGGAATTGGAAGCGGTTGACGAGGGGATGCTTTCGGCTCTGGGGATGAGCCTGGAATACCGTTATGAAGATGAGTCTCTGATTGTGCTGGAGAAGCCGGCCGGGATGGCTTTGCATCCTACCAAGGGCTATCCGGCGGAGACCGTTTCGTCGCTGGTGACGGCTCGCTATCCGGAGATCGAAAATGTGGGTGGGTTGCAACATGCCGGCATGGTGCAACGGTTGGAGCCTGAGATTTCCGGTTTGCTGGTAGTGGCGCGGACGGAGGAGGCCTATCGGGCGATTCAACGGGTCATGCGCCGTCAGCAGGTCGAGACGGCTTATCTGGGACTGGTTGAAGGGGAGTTGACCGGGCAGGGCGTGATCGAGGAATCGATCGGCAATGTTGGTCGATCCCGGTTGCAGCTGGCGGTGACGCGGCAGGGCCGTCCGGCTTTGACCGCTTACAAAGTGCTGCGACATTATAAAGAGGATCGTCGAGAGTATACGCTGGTGGAAGTTCGTCCTCAATCGGCCCGGATGCATCAAATTCGGGTGCACCTTTCCTGGTGGGGCTATCCTCTGGTGGGCGATCGACTTTACGGTTCGAGAATTCAATCGTTGGTCACGGACCGGATCTTCCTACATTTGAGCATTCTGTCTTTTGCGCATCCCGTGACCGGGGAAATGTTGCGGTGGGAATCCTCATTGCCCCCGGATCTGCGGACAATCACACACTATCTAAACCGGCCCAAGCGCGCCTGAGGCTGCGGGCCATGCCAAGGAGAAGGCCATGCGCCAGTTAAACATTGCTGTGGTTCAGACCCTGCCCTTGCTGGGCAAAATGGAAACCAACGTCGGGAAGATGGCCGAAATGATCACCCGGATTGCTACCGAGCAGCCGGTCGACATGATTGTCTTCCCGGAGCTGGCCGCGACCGGATATGAAGGGGGCCAGCGCTTTGCGCAGATGGCGCAGCGGGTTCCCGGGGCTTTGGTGAACATTCTGGGACAACATGCCAACGAGTTCGGTGTCTATGTGTTGGTGGGCATGGCCGAAAAGGAAAAGGTCGAGACGGTGCTCTACAACAGCGCCATCTTGATCGGGCCCGACGGCAACGTGGCCGGCGATTATCGCAAGGTCCATCTCAAGGCGGAGGAACGGCTGGTTTTCCGGCCCGGCTACAAAATCTCGCCGATCGAGACCGAAGTCGGGGTGATCGGGGTGATGACGGGGTGGGATCTGGCCTTCCCGGAAGCGGCGCGGAATCTGGTGCTGGACGGCGCTGAAGTGTTGCTCGTGCCGGCAGCCTGGGAATTGAAGGATGCCGATATGTGGCGTACGCTGCTGGTTTCGCGCGCTTATGAGAATGGGGTTTTTGTGGCGGCGGCCAATCGGATTGGGGAAGAGCCTTCGTATACCTTTGCCGGGCAAAGTGCGGTTTTGGGGCCCCGGGGCGAGGTGATGGCGGCGTTGGAGCAGCCGGAAGAGGGCTATGTGGTGGTGAAACTGGATCTGGATGAAGTGCGGAAGGTGCGGGAAGAGAGCCAGATCATTCTGGCGCGGCAGCCCGTCGCTTATCGTTCGATCGTGAGAAAATATTGATCCGTTGCTTTATTTGAAATGCGCGCCCCTTTTGGGGCGCGCATTTTGAAGTTAAAAACTACGGCCGGTGCGGTCAGCCCCGAAAAGCGAGAGAAAAAGCCTGTGTTTTTGCGCGCATTCTTATGCGCGCAAAAACACTAAAAGAAAACTCTCTCTGTCCATCCAGCGCGTCGTTTTTTATTGGGAAAGTGCCTGTTGCGGGATGCTAAGGATAGGCTATACAGGTTGAAATATTAAAGGCCTTTTTGATAAATGCGGTAGGTGCGGTAGACTTCGCCGTAGAAATTTTCTGCCATCTGGCGCATAGGGTCATTGATCTCCAGAACCCAGGACGTTTCCATTGTATGGTATCCCTGATTCACCATGGCCCGGATCGTCTCCAGTGAAAGCAGTGCATCGACCCCGCGCCCTCGATATTCTTCAATGACGCCGCCCACGGCGGCCCGGATGCAGGTGACGCTTTTGCGGATTTTCCACCAGTAGAAGAGTCTGGCCAATGTGATCCATTCCGGCGTGCCGGGGCGGGGATATGCACGAAAGAGCGCCTGATTGATATCGGGGAAGGGCAACATAAAGGCGATGGGGCGATCTTCCACTTCGGCAAAGAAGATCACTTTGGGGTCCAGGAAGGGTTTGAGGTTGTGTCCCAGATATTCCATCTCCTCTTCGGTCAGGGGGACAAAGCCCCAATTTTTGGACCAGGCGGCATTGTAGACCTGCTTGATGCGGCGCATTTCGTCCGGAAATTTGCTCCAATCGGCCGGGCGGACGTTGATTTTCAGGCGGTCGCGTATATGTTCCGCCACGCGCAATACCTTGGGGTTCAACCCGGAGCCGTTGGCCTTGAAGCGGCTCAGGTCGGTCATATAGGCTACCAGATCCATCGCTTTGGTGTAGCCGGCCTTTTCGATTAATTCCTGATAGTAGGGCGGGTTGTAGGTCATCATGATGACCGGGGTGCCGTTCCAGCCATCGATCAGCAGGCCACATTCTTCATTCGTAGAGAAATTGGAAGGCCCCCGGATTTCGGTCATGCCTTCAGCGCGGGCGAAATCTTCAGCGGTTTTGAGCAGAGCAGCCGCGGCTTCCGGATCATGATGGCATTCGAAGAGTCCGAAAAAGCCGACCTTTTCTTTCCAGTATTCGTTGTGGTTGTGGTTAATGATGGCGGCGATGGTGCCGACGATTTTTCCATCGCGCCGGGCGCAGAAATAGTGAACTTTAGAATGTTTGTGGAAGGGGTGTCTCTGGGGATCCAGAAAGGCTTCTCGTTCTGAGATCATGGGGGGAACCCAGGCGGCATCCCCACGATAGATCTCCCACTGAAATTCGATGAACTTGCGACGTTCCGCCGCGGTTTCTGCCGGGGTGATGGTCAATGTCCCGGGCATAAGTTACCTCCTAACTATTTCAGGATGGTGATGGCCAGCGGTTCAGGCGTTGGCTTTCAGCTCGGCGTAACGGTTTTGTGCAGCAGCAGCCTGATCTGGCGATCCCAACCGGGCATAGGCTTTGGAAAGCCCCCGATAAAATTCAGGTTCCCGGGGATGCCATTTGAGGGCTTCCTGGATGTGGCTGAGGCCTTCATCCGGGTTTTGTTGAACTAACAGCACCATGCCCAGGTGATAGTGGGCCCATCCGAAGGCCGGTTCTCCTTCTTTTTGGTCGACGACGCGGCGTAACTCGGTTTCGGCATCGTCCCAGCGGCGTTCGTGGATGGCGGTGATGGCTTCTCGGAAGTGCGCTTCGGTCGCTTCGAAGTGGTTGTATTCTTCACTCTGGCCGAAGAATGAATGGACATCGAAATAGAAATCCTGGGTCTGCCCACACCGTTCACAGGCGGCCTTGATGCGATCGATGGGAAGATCGTTGGCTTCCAACAATTGTTGAGTGCGGATTTCCAGTATGCCGCCGCATTCGCAGCGCTGTGCAGCGATGTAGACGAGTTCAAAGGTTAAGCTATTGGCGGGAATCAGTTCCATGGTATATACTCTCCAGTAGAAATTGATTATAACCGGTTCAGAAGTTTGGTCAATGGGTGGTGGCTTTGGGTGGTAGCGGTTGGAAAGTGCATGGAAAACGAATCCCTTGTTTGACTCTGATTTATTTCTTATGATGCGCTAATCTTATTCTAACGAAATCGGGATATGATCATTAAAACCCCGTTTCCACTTTTCAAGGAGGAACTCTGACGATGAATCCGAATCGCTTTACGGACAAGATGCAGGAGGCAATCCTGAGATCCCATGGCGTCGCCCAGGAAAACGGTCATGCCCAGGTTGATCCTGAACATATCCTGCTGGCGCTGCTGGAACAGAGCGACGGTGTGGTGCCTCAGGTGATCCTGAAGTTGGGGAGCGATCCTCAGCGCATGCGCAATGATCTGTTGAAGGCCCTTTCGCGCCGGCCGCAGGCCCATGGAGCAGGTGCTCAGATCACTTTCTCTCCGGCCAGCAACAAGGTTCTTCAGGCGGCTGAGCGCGAGGCCAAGTCGCTAAAGGATGAATTTGTCAGCACCGAGCATGTTTTGTTGGCGATGGCCGACAGCAGTTCCGGGGAAATTTCCCGGTTTCTGGCTACGGTGGGGGTGGAACGGGAGAGCGTGTTGCGGGCGTTGAGCGGTATCCGCGGCGGTCAGCGGGTCACGACGCAGTCCCCCGAAGGGACCTACGCGGCTTTGGAGAAATACGGTCGCGATTTGACGCAGCTGGCCGAATCCGGCAAACTGGATCCTGTGATCGGGCGCGATGAGGAAATCCGTCGGGTGATGCAGATTTTAAGCCGCCGTACCAAGAACAATCCGGTGCTGGTTGGTGAGGCCGGTGTCGGCAAGACGGCGATTGTAGAAGGTCTGGCGCAGCGGATGGCGCGCGGTGATGTGCCCGAAAGTCTGAAGGAAATGATTATTTTCCAGCTGGACCTCAGTTCGTTGATCGCGGGGGCGAAGTTCCGCGGTGAATTTGAGGAACGGTTGAAGGCGGTTTTGAACGAAGTCGTGCGCTCGGATGGGAAGATTATCCTCTTCATGGACGAGTTGCACACGGTGGTCGGGGCGGGCAAGGGCGAAGGCTCCATGGATGCGGGCAATATTTTGAAGCCCATGCTGGCCCGCGGCGAGTTGCGCACGATCGGCGCGACGACGTTGGACGAGTATCGCCAGCATATTGAAAAGGATGCCGCTCTGGAACGGCGTTTCCAGCCCGTCATGGTGGATCAACCTTCGGTCGAAGATACGATCAGCATTTTGCGCGGTTTGAAGGAACGCTACGAGGCCCATCACGGCGTGCGGATTCAGGACGCGGCGTTGATTGCCGCGGCCACGCTGAGTAACCGTTATATTACGGAACGGCATCTGCCCGATAAAGCTATCGACCTGATCGATGAGGCGGCGGCCCGGTTGCGCATGGAGATCGGCTCCAAACCTTCGGCGCTGGATGAGATCGATCGCCGGGTGATGCAGTTTGAAATCGAGCGGGAAGCGCTGCGCAAGGAAAAGGATGAAGCCAGCCGTGTGCGGTTGCTCAAGCTGGAGCAGGATATTGCCGATTTGAAAGAAAAGAGCGATGCCTTGCGCATCCGCTGGGATCAGGAAAAAGAGGCCATCACCGAGATGCAATCCTTCCAGCAGCGGCTGGAGGACATCAAAGTCGAGATCGAGCAGGCGGAACGCCAGGCCAATCTGGAAGTTGCGGCCCGGTTGCGTTACGGCGAATCGTTGGAAGTGCAGCGCAAGCTGAAGGAATCTGAGAAGAAACTGAAGGAGATCCAGGGGGACAATCCCATGCTCCATCAGGAAGTCGGACCGGAAGAAATTGCGACGGTGGTCTCGAAGTGGACCGGCGTTCCGGTTTCCCGCATGATGGAAGGCGAACGGGCCAAGTTGCTGCGGATGGAAGTAGAACTGCATCAGCGCGTGGTGGGCCAGGATGTGGCCGTCGCAGCGGTGGCTAATGCCGTGCGCCGTTCTCGCGCCGGGTTGCAATCGGCTCATCGGCCGATCGGTTCCTTCCTCTTCCTGGGGCCGACCGGTGTAGGGAAGACCGAACTGGCTCGCGCGCTGGCCGAATTTCTCTTCGACACGGAAGAGGCGATGGTCCGGATCGACATGAGCGAGTACCAGGAAAAGCACACGGTTTCCCGCCTGATCGGGGCGCCCCCGGGATATGTGGGATACGAAGAAGGCGGTCAACTGACCGAGGCGGTGCGGCGGCGGCCTTATTCGGTGGTGCTGCTGGACGAAATTGAAAAAGCCCATCCGGAAGTCTTCAACGTGCTGTTGCAGCTGCTGGACGACGGCCGGTTGACGGACGGCCATGGCCGCACCGTCAATTTCTCCAACTCGATCGTCATCATGACCAGTAACGCCGGCAGCCGCTGGATCAAGGAACTGGGTGCGGAAGAGGCCCGGTCGAAAGTTTTTGAAGAACTGGACCGCTCTTTCCGGCCGGAATTCCTGAACCGTATCGATGAAATTATCCTCTTCCGGAGCCTGACCAAGGAAGATCTGCAGTCGGTGGTGGAGATCCAGGTGCGTTCGTTGCGGAAACTGCTGCAGGACCACATGATGGAGATCCAGCTGACGGAAGCCGCCAAGCTCTATCTGGCGGATGTCGGTTACGATCCGGTCTACGGCGCGCGGCCTTTGAAGCGGGCGATGCAGCGTGAGTTGCAGGACCCGTTGGCCCTGGCCGTATTGGAAGGCAATTTCGGCGAGCATGACGAGGTGGTCGTCGATGCGACCGAGGATAAGCTGCTCTTCAAGAAGGTTGTGAAGGAAGAAGCGGCCGAGGCGGCTTAGGAATAGAGAGATACTCAAACATTGGGGGCGCGCCCTGTCAGGGCGCGCCCCCAATGTTTTTTAGGACTTTTTCTTTTTAGAATATCGCCCGCATCATCAGCGAGAAGCCGAGGATGGCCAGCGGGATACCTACGATAGCCCCCACGATAGTGACGGTGAGTACGAGTCCCACGATCATGAGGACGAGCCCGAGAACCCCAGCGATCAAGCGGCCGGTCAGGCCCAGAATGAAGGTGACCAGTTCCCAGACTGCCCAGAAGGGGAAGAGCAAAATCCGGATCAACAAACGGCCGCCGTGATGAGGGCCGTGGTGACCGTGATGATGGTGGTGGTGATGTCCATGAGACATTTTTTCTCTCCTCTTTTCTTGATATGTAACGTAAGCCGGATATTCAGGTAATCTCTAAGCGCTGCTTGCGTTATGTAATTATCTTACGCGAAATTCAGAGGAAAGTTGCAGCAATTTTCGAGGATTTTTCAATCTGTGGGGGGAGCCCGGAAAACAACGGAAAGAAAAACCGCAGTATCGCATAATTCATTCAGATTTCACCGCAAAGGCGCCGAGGGCGCAGAGAAAAAACGCGTTTGCGCGCGCATTCTTGTGCGCGCGCAAACATAAACAAAAAAATTCCGCCCTGTAGTTGTTCGTGAGCCTGGGCAATGGCTTTTTTTGCGTCCCGCACCGGGCTCTTGTTGGGTTCGAAGCGCCGCGCAGGATGGGGGAGAGAGGTTATTTTTATTCATATTTTCGGCGGCTTTCTGAAGCCGCCGAAAATATGAGCTTTTTTCCAGACTAACCGCACAGGTCGTTTTTTTTGCCAGGCTAATTTAAGTCAGGATTGATCAAAGAGGCCGGTGCTGAGGTAGCGTTCGCCGGTGTCGGGCAGGACCACCACGACGTTTTTGCCGGGACCGAGGCGGGCCGCGATTTGCAGGGCGGCAAAGGCGGCCGCTCCGGAAGAGATCCCGACGAGCAATCCCTCCCGCCGGGCCAGTTGGCGGGCGAGGTCGGCGGCTTCTTCGTTGGTGACCTGGATGATTTCATCGATGACGGTGCGGTCCAGGATGGCAGGGACGAAGCCGGCGCCGATGCCCTGGATTTTGTGGGGGCCTTTGGGTTTGCCGGAGAGGACGGCGGAGGCGGCCGGTTCGACCGCGACGACCAGAGTATGGGGATCGCTTTCTTTGAGCACCTGTCCCACGCCGGTGATCGTCCCGCCGGTGCCCACGCCGCTCACGAAGGCATCGATGGTGCCGGGGACCTGGGCCAGCAGTTCGAGGGCGGTGGTGCGGCGATGGATTTCCACGTTGGCGGGATTTTTGAATTGTTGGGGCATGAAGGCATTTTGCTCCTGGACGATCGTTTCGGCGCGGGCGATGGCGCCGGCCATGCCGTCCGGGCCGGGGGTGAGGATGATTTCGGCGCCGTAGGCGGCCAGCAGAGAGCGGCGTTCGACACTCATGGTGTCGGGCATGGTCAGGATCAGCCGGTAGCCTTTCACGGCGGCGACCATGGCGAGACCGATACCGGTGTTCCCACTGGTCGGTTCGACGATCAGTCCGCCGGGTTTGAGGGTGCCGGCCTGTTCTGCTGCTTCGATCATGGCCAGGCCGATTCGTTCTTTGACGCAGCCCCCGGGATTCTGGCGTTCCAGTTTGGCCCAGAGGGTGGCCAGTTCAGGGCTGCCCAGTCGTTGCAGGCGTACGATGGGGGTGCGGCCGATCAGCTCCAGGACGGAATCGGCCCGCAGGCCCATAAAGTTTTCGTCGTTTAACATGGCGGTCTCCTTGATGTGAATTTAAGTTGCGCGCCGTTTCCCTGGGGGGAAGCGGCGCGCAAGGTAAGGTCAATTTTGAAGTTTTCTAGTGTGGGGGGAGAGAAATCTCCGGAATTATGGAAGGCTCACCTTCTTTCTCCAGTTGTTGGAGTCGGGCTTCGAGCGCTTCCAACCGGGCAGTGAGCCGTTGCAGGGTGTCGGTGGTCACATCGGGCAGTTGTTCGTGGTGTAGATCGGGTTTGCGGTAGCATTCATCCCCGTTGATTTTGACGACTTTGCCGGGGATGCCGACGATCGTCGAGCAGGGAGGAGCCGATTTGGTGACCACGGAGCCTGCGCCGATTTTGGACCCGGCGCCGATTTCGATGGGGCCGAGGATTACCGCATTGCTGCCGATGACTACCCCGTGTCCGATGGTGGGATGGCGTTTGGTTTTGGCCAGGGAGACGCCCCCCAACACCACACCTTTATAGATCAAGACATCGTCACCGATTTCAGCCGTCTCTCCGATGACGACGCCCATGCCATGATCGATGAAGAAACGCCGGCCGATGGTCGCGCCGGGATGAATTTCGATGCCGGTCAACCAGCGGTTGAAGTGAGAGATCATGCGGGCGAGCAGCCGCCATTGGCGATTCCACAGAGCATAGGCCAGACGATGCAGCCAGATGGCCTGGAGGCCCGGATAACAGGTCAGGATTTCGAGGACGCTGCGGGCGGCGGGATCCTTTTCGAAGACTGTTGCGATGTCTTCGCGAATGCGTTCTCTCAATCCAACGCGGATTTTGAGACGAGCGTGCCATTCGCAGAGCGTTTCATCGCAGCAATGTTCACAGGGGAGTGGTGGAGTATCAGATGAATTTTTTTTCCATGGCAGGTCCATATATCCCTCCTTGGGCGGAAATATCTCCTGTTGTTTTTTTGAGCGTTGGGCGGGCGAGGCGAACTACGAGGATTTTGCTCTGCTCCAACTGCAAAATCAAGAGGAGAAACCGCATCCGAAAGCCATTGTATCAAAAAAGTAGATCGAAGTCAATTAAATGGGAGCGGTATTGCCTGATCTAAACCGTAAAACGTGAGATCTCTCCCCAGGCGGGGCGGCTTTGGGAAAGGTCTGTGTTTTCTCGCGCTGGCTCCCTTCCAACCTTCCCCTATGAGGCAACTTAAGGCGATGCGTTGGTAGACCAGAGCTTTGTAGCGTCCCGCAAATGGCACTTTTTTCCGTAACATGCGACGCGCGGTGCGAAGCAGGGAGAGAGTTTTTATTCATTTTTTCGCGCACCGTCTGCGGTGCGCGAAAAAATGGGCCTTTTCTTCCCCTCTTTTCCGGGCGATTGCTGTTGCAAATGGCTTAAGTTATCTGATATGCCCTCCCAACCTTCCCCCATGCAGTTGTGCCTGTGCAGCGCGCTTTCAGGGGATGCTTGTGAAGGTGCGCCGCCCGCATGGAGGTGAGGGGGAGGGGCGCAGAGTGCGTCGCCGGGACGGTTTTGGAAAAGAGCCTGTTTTCGTGCGGCCCTCACCCCAACCCCTCCCCCTTGTTCTGTTGTAAAGTTGCGACGCGATTTGAGAAAAAGCGTTGCCGGGTATCGCCGCGAGCGATGCGGGAGGGGGAGGGGCGCAGAGTGCGTCGCCGGGATGGTTCCGGAAAAGCCCATGTTTTCGTGCGGCCCTCACCCCAACCCCTCCCCCTTGTTCTGTTGTAAAGTTGC
>CAZCTC010000034.1:0-77899 GCA_964501335.1 uncultured Anaerolineales bacterium
CTCTCGCCCTTTTCTTTTATCTAAATCCGAGTTCTGAAGCCGCCGAAAATATGGGCTTTTTCCAGACTAACCGCACAGGTCGTTTTTTTCTCCCGCATTTACGGGTTAACTGCACAGCTCGATAAAATTCGCGCCCCGAAGGGGCGCGAATTTTATTAAAAGGTTAATTCAATTTTGTGATTTTGACGGCGCTGACTTTGTATTCCGGGATTTTGGCGACGGGATCGAGGAAGGCGCCGGTGGCCCAGTTGACATCGCCTTCGGGGAAGTGAAGCGTGCCGAAGATCAATCCGGGTTCGACGCGGTCGGTGATCTGGGCCCGGGCGATGAATTCGCCGCGGCGGGAGGTTACTTTGACCGATTCGCCGGCGGCGATCTGCAGCCGGGCTGCATCGTCGGGGCTGATTTCGATCAGAGATTCGGGATAGAGCGCCATTAAGGTGGCGGACCGGCGAGTCTGTTCGCCGCCATGCCAGTGATAGAGGACGCGGCCGGTGGTGAGGATGAAGGGGTAGTCGGCGTCGGGGGCTTCGCGCGGTTCGATGTGATCGATGGCCTGGAAGAGCCCTGTGCCGCGAGTGAAGCGGCCGACGTGGAGGATGGGGGTGCCGGGATGATCGCGGGTGGGGACCGGCCAGTGGAGCGCTTCGCCGCGGTCCAGCCGCTCGTAGTTCACGCCGCCGAAGCTGGGGGTGACCCGGGCTATCTCATCCATGATTTCGGCTGTGTTCCGGTAGGGCATAGGATAGCCCATGCGACCGGCAATTTCGCTGATGATCTCCCAATCGGGGCGGGCGAGGCCGGGGGCGGGGACGGCTTTGCGGACCCGCTGGATGCGCCGTTCGGTATTGGTGAAGGTTCCTTCTTTTTCTGCGAAGGAGGTAGCGGGGAGAATCACGTCGGCGAATTTACCGGTTTCGGTCATGAAGATGTCCTGGACGACCAGAAATTCGACCCGTTCCAACGCTTCACGGACGTGGTTGAGGTCGGGGTCGGAGGTCATAGGGTCTTCGGCCATGATGTAGATAGCTTTGACCTGCCCTTCATGGGCGGCGTTCATGATTTCTACGATGGTGAGGCCCGGTTTTTCGGGCAGGCCGGTGACTTTCCAGGCCTGCTCGAATTTTTCGCGGTGATGGGCTATCGAGACGGGCTGATAGCCGGGATAGAAGTTAGGCAATCCCCCCATATCGCAGGCGCCCTGGACATTGTTCTGGCCGCGCAGGGGGCAGACGCCGCCGCCCGGGATGCCCATGTTGCCCAGCAACATTTGCAGATTGGCCAGGCTCATGACATTGAGCACGCCGGTGGTGTGTTGGGTGATGCCCATGGCCCAGAAGACGGTGCCGGGGCGATTTTCGGCCAGCAGGCGGGCGGCTTCGGCGATTTTTTCAGCGGGGACTCCCGTGATTTCAGCGGTCTTTGCGAGCGTGTAATTCATCACCGTGGCTTTGAATTCTTCGAAGCCTTCGGTGCGTTCTTTAATGAAGGACTCATCCTCCCACCCATGGATCAGAATTTCCCGCATCAGGCCATTGATCAGGGCGATGTCGCTGCCGGGGCGCTGGCGCAGGTGCAGCACACCGGGAAGCCGGGTCAGATCGATGCGGCGGGGATCGGCGACGATCATTCTGGCTTTGCGGATGGTGACGGCCTGGCGCAGTTTGATGCCGATGACGGGATGTTGCTCGGTGGTGTTGGTGCCGATCATGAAGAAGATTTTGGCCTGTTCGGTGGTATCGCGGATGGTGTTGCTCATGGCGCCGCTGCCGAAGGAGGTGGCGAGGCCGCTGACGGTGGAGGAGTGGCAGAGGCGGGCGCAGTGGTCGATGTTGTTGGTCTTGCCGGCGGCGCGGGCCAGTTTGTTCATCAGGTAGTTTTCTTCGTTGGTGCATTTGGCCGAGGTGAGATAGGCGACGCTGTCGGGGCCGGTGGTGTCGCGGTAGCCGGCCAGTTTGCCGGCGATGAGGTCGAGGGCTTCATCCCAGGAGGCGGTGCGGAAGCCGGGGAAGGGGCCCTCGGTGATCGATTCGTCGCGGATCAGGGGCGTGGTCAGGCGGTCGGGATGATGGTTGAAATCCCAGCCGTAGCGGCCTTTGACGCAGAGGGTATTGCCGTTGACGGGAGCTTCGGGGGTGGAGGTGACGCGGGTGATCTTTCCGCCGCGTACATTGAGATCAAACTGGCAGCCGACTCCACAATAAGTGCAGGTGGTGCGGACTTTGGTCTGGTAGGCGGTGCGGCCCCAGCCGAGCGCCGGTTTGTCGAAGAGAGCGCCGGTGGGGCAATAGGCGACGCAGTTGCCGCAGGATTCGCAGCCGGCTTCGATCATAGGCTGATCGAGTCCGGCGATGAGGTGGGTTTCAAAGCCGCGGGCCGCGAAATTCCAGACATTGCAGCCCTGGACCGTTTCGCAGGTGCGGACGCAGCGTCCGCAGAGGATGCATTTTTCCAGATCTGTATAGACGACGGGGCTGGGATCGGCGCCGGGGGTGTGGTGGCGGCGGGCGCCGACATGTTCCGGCCATTTGACCTGGTATTCGTAGACCCAGCGTTGTAGTTCGCAAGCGCCGTCGACTTCGCAGGTCATGCAGTCGTTGGGGTGATCGCTTAAGAGCATCGAGAGGACGGAGCGGCGCAGGTCGATCAGGAGCGGGGTGTGGGTCTGGATTGTCATGCCGGAGGCAATGGGCAGGGTACAGGCGGTGGCGGGAAGGCGCATTCCGGCGATTTCTACCAGGCAGAGGCGGCAGGCGCCCACGGGGTCCAGATCGGGATGATGGCAGAGCGTGGGGATGGTTATGCCGGCTTGCGTTGCGGCTTCCAGGACGGTCGCGCCGGCCGGTGCGAGGACTTCTTTTCCATCGATGGTGATTTGAATCAGTTCTGGCATGGTTCTATTGTAATCGAAGTTTTGAAAGTAGACAGTAGAAAGTAGACAGTAGACAGGGGGAAAGCCTGATTTTTGGGGGTGTTGTCAATGTCCTGCAAAGAGTACTTTTTGCGGCAGCGATTACCTGGAAAAGGGGAAAGAAAAAATGAGCAAAAAAATTCCTCTCCCGATCCTGCGCATCGCATCTTACGGAGAAAATATCACGACCTGTGCGGTTAGCCCGAAAAGACGGGAGAAAAAAGCCCGTGTTTTTGGGCGCATTCTTATGCGCGCAAAAACACGAACAAAAAAACTCTCTCTGCCTGCTTCGCACAGCGCGGCACTTTTTACCGGGAAAGCATCTGTTGCGGGATGTAAAAGCTGTTTTTAATTGGTTCCAATGAACGACCGCACGGGTAGAAATATTATTTGCGAGATGCTACCAGGCTGGGGTTGGACAGGTTCTGTATTTTCGCGGGCTTTGACAAGCCCGCGAAAATACAGGTTTTTAGTCGGGATTTGGAAAATTGAACCCTGGAAGTTATTTATTATCCATCAGGGAGGGTTCGGGGAGGATTTCTTCGCTGCCGATGACGATGCCCCAGCGGGGAAGGATCTTCCGATGGACCAGCAAGACGAGACCGGCGACGAGGAAAGCAATCGCGAAGATTATCAGAGAGCTTTCCAGCTGATTCATCAATGCCGGGTTGATCAACATGACGGCGGCCAGCGTGAACATCAACGTTCCGCCGATCAGTTTGAGGATCCGGCCGTGTTTCTCTTCCATCTTGTTCGATTTGAGGGTAAAGACGGCAACCAGGAAGATGCCCAGTTCGTCGATCTGGTAGATGATCATATAGAGAGCGAGCAAGAGAACGAATACTACCGGCTCGACCTTTTGGGCGGCCAGCAGATTGGTCCAGATGACGGGGAAGCCGGAGGTGCAGGCGAATTCTACCAGAGAGACACCGGCCCCGAGCGCGATCGTTGCGCCGGCCATGGCCCAGAAAGAATCGGTTGCGTTCATCACCCGGCGCATGTTGCGGTAGATGCCGGGTTTCTTTTCGTCGGCGATGGTGAAGGAGAGGCCTTCTTTGTACCAGAAGTAGTCTTTGATGTTGACGGCGGCGAAGAAGAGTGAGATCAAAGCGACGGCGGCCTGGATCCAGCCGAGGAAGCTGACGACGCTCAGGGCGGTGAAGATGCCGGCGATGAAGAGTATGTAGATGAAGGAGGTCACCGTCAGGAAGATCAGGCCGATGATGAGAACCTTTTTACGAGAGCCGGTGTGGACCGTCAGGGAGAGCAGGATGGAGAGGACCCAGAGCGAGCAGGGATTGAAGCCGTCCACGGCCGCGATCAACAGGGTGCTGATGACGAGCGATTGGGAGTTTAAATTGACGGGGCCGATGAAGGGGATATTGATCATCTGGGGTTCGGTCGGCGCGGGCGTGGCGGTTGCTTCCGGTGACGGTGAAACTTCGGGAGTGGGGGCGACAGTTTCCTGGGCTTCCGAGGTGATCGTGACCGCTTCGGCTTTGTTGCCGTAGGTTTCGATCACGGCGGCGCCGGGATTGTCGCATCCTTCGGTCAGGCAGCGTTGGACCTGGGCATCGATTTCATTTTTGATGATTTCGTTATAGCCTTCCCAGTGTTTGTCGCCGATGATGATGTTGGGCACCGCTTTAGGTTCATAGCTGTAGGCTTTGCCCATCTCCATCAACAGGTTCAGGTTGTTTTGGTTGTTCCAGACCTCGTATTCGACCATTTTCAGGCCGGGAGTGGTGGCGACCATTTCCCGGAGTATGGGATGTGCTTCCGCGCAGTGGGGGCAGCCGTCGCCCCAGAAGAAGTAGATGACGGTATCGTAATTTTGGGTCAAGGGGGCAGCCTGGACTTGTGGGGCCGGGGTCAGCGTAAAGAGCCCTGCGAAGAGTCCTGTGATCAGGACCAGAAACAGGGCCAGGACCTTTTTTTGCATTGTATTACCTCCGAAAAATGGACTGTATTAACCTTTAGGGTGCGGGGCACCCTTCCTTTAAGGTGTGAAAAACTGAACAGGATTATAGTCAGCTTAAAGGGCCTGTCAACTATGGCCTCTTTTAGCAATTTTTCTGAAACCGTTTATACTACTTAGCATGGACATGATTGTAGCTGGCTGCCGGGTTAGCGATAAGCTTTACGAAAGCGCCCATTCGCTGGTTTACCGTGCCGTGCGCATCGAGGATCAATGTCCGGTGGTGCTTAAGATTTTGCAGGGGGAGTATCCTTCTCCGGAGGATCTGGCCGGCTATCGTCAGGAATATGCGCTTTTGCGGACGATGGAGGGTAACGGTACGATCCAGGTCTATGCGTTGCAACCTTATCAACAATCCCTGGTGATTGTGACGGAAGATTTCGGGGGGGAGGCGTTGCGGCGGTGGTTGCCGGGGAGCCCCGATCCGGGAAACTTATTTCCCGCCACGGGGGGAACGGTTGCCGGATTTCTGGAAATTGCCCTTAAGATCACCGAATGCCTGAATCATATCCACCACCAACACATTATCCATAAAGATCTCAATCCTTCCAATATCCTGCTTAACCTGGAAACGGGTGTTGTCAAAATTATCGATTTTGGAATTTCCAGCTGGTTGCCTCTCGATGCTTCTACGCTAAATTCTTCCAGCGCGATGCAGGGGACCCTGATTTATATTTCTCCAGAACAAACCGGGCGGATGAACCGAACGGTGGATTATCGCAGTGATTTCTATTCGCTCGGGGTGACCTTTTACGAATTGTTGGTGGGTAAACCTCCGTTTGAGATGACCGATCCTCTAGGGCTGATCCATGCCCATATTGCCCAATTGCCGATGCCGCCTCATTTGCGCCAACCGTTGGTACCGGAGGCGCTTTCCCAGATTGTGATGAAGTTATTGTCCAAAGATGCGGAGATGCGCTATCAAAGCGCCTGGGGATTGCGGGCGGATCTCCTGGAATGTCAGCGGCAGCTGGCGGAGACCGGGCAGATGGAGCCTTTTTCCCTGGGTCGGGCGGATGTGGTCGATACGTTGCGGTTGCCCCAGAAGTTGTATGGACGGGATACCGAGATTGCGATGTTACAGGCGGCTTTTTCCCGGATCGGTGAGGAGGGCAAAGAACTCTTTTTGATTTCCGGGGCGGCCGGGGTAGGAAAATCAGTATTGGTCGATGAAGTGCATCGACCGATCTCCGAGCGGCAGGGGACTTTCATTGCCGGAAAATTCGATCTGTTGCAGCGTCGGACGCCGTATTATGCTTTGCGACAGGCTTTCGAGGCTTTTTGCGATGAATTGCTCGCTTCCAGCTCGGAAGAGCTGGAAGAATGGAAAGCGCGAATTATGCGGGCTGTGGGGACCAATGGCCGGTTATTGACGGATATTATCCCCAATCTGGAACTGGTGATAGGGCCTCAGCCGGGAGTGGCGGAACTGGGGGGGCAGGAAAATGCCAACCGTTTTATTATGGTCTTTCAACAGTTTATTCAGGCGGTCAGCCTGCCGGAACATCCCTTGGTGCTCTTTCTGGATGATTTGCAATGGGCCGACAGCGCTTCTTTGAGGTTATTGGAAGCGATCCTGGGCGCTTTTTATACCCGTTATCTATTGATTATCGGGGTTTATCGTTCTGAAGACGTCGATCCGGCACATCCGTTGACGGCTTTGATGGAGCATGTTCTGGATGCCGGCGTGACGGTGACCACGGTGGAGCTGGGCGATCTTTCCCGGGAAGAGGTGGATCTTCTTTTAGGGGATGCGCTACGTTGTCCGGTCGAAGCTGTGCGTTCATTGGGGCATCTGATTTATGCCAAAACGGACGGCAATCCTTTCTTTTTGATCGAATTTTTGAAGACCCTGGTGGCGGAAGGCTGGCTGCGTTTTAATTATGACCCGGCCCTGTCGGAGGCGGCGGAGAACGGTTGCCATTGGTGGTGGGATGCGCAGCAGATTCAGGCCCAGACGATCACGGATAATGTGGTGACTCTGTTGCAGGGCAAGATTGGACAGCTGCCCGATCCGACGCGGAAGGTTTTACGGTTGGCGGCCTGTATCGGCAGCTATTTCGATCTGGAGACGTTGTCGATGATCAACCGGCCGGCCGGGCCGGAGACCTTGGGGGCGCTCTGGCCGGCGATTGAGGTGGGGTTGATTGTGCCGTTGAACGATCGTTACCGGTTGGCCCGGGTGAATACAGCTGTGGAATTTTCCGAAGTGAAGTTCCGTTTCCAGCATGATCGGGTGCAGCAGGCTGTGGTTGCGCTGATGTCGGAGGCGGATCTTCAGGAGATCCATTTGCGGCTGGGGCGGCTTCTGTTGATGCGAAAGCAGGCCGAAGGGATTGGGGATGAGGATATTTTCATCCTGGTCAGCCATCTGAATTACGGTTTGGACCTGATTACCGGGGAGCGAGAACTGCTGGAGCTGGCGGATCTCAATCGCCGGGCGGGGCGGCGGGCTTACAGCGGGACGGCTTTTGAAGGGGCGTTGGGTTATTTGCAGACGGCGGCGCGCTGTTTGCAGGTTACTTCCTGGCAGGAAAATTATGCTTTGTTGCTGGATCTCTATACGGCGATCGCGGAGGCGGCTTATGCCGATGGGGATTTTGTCCGGGCGGATGGGGCGATTGCGGAAGTGTTGACTCATGCGGCGAATTTATTGGATAAGATTCGGGTTTATGAAATTCAGTTGCGGTTGCTGCGGGTGCGTAATGAGTTGCAGCGGGCGGTGACGCGCGGGCTGGAAATCTTACGCGAATTGGGAGAACCTTTCCCGACCCGGTTTTATTCCTGGCACACGGTTCTGGCCTTTGGGCAGGTGGGGCTGATGCTGGGACGTCGGAAGCCGGAAGCGTTGGTTGCTTTGCCGGTGATGGAAGATCCTTACAAGCAGGCGGCGATGCGGATGATCGCGGTTCTCTCCAGCGTGGCCTATTTGACGGCGTCGGATTTGTTGCCTCTGTTGATCCTGCGGCAGGTGACGCTTTCTTTACGCTATGGCAACCATCCGTTTTCCATTATCGGTTATGTGAGTTTTGGCTTGATTTTGACCGTAGGGTTCGGTCAGGTCGATCTCGGCCATCGGTTTGCCGAGGTGGCTCTGCGGTTGTTGGATTCTTTAAAGGCCGATTTTCTGCGGGCGCAGACGTATGTGCTTTACACGACCCTTTACCATTGGAAAAAGCCTTTGCGGGATACCTTGCCGTTGTTGATGGAAGGCTATCAAAGCGGTCTGGAAAGCGGCGATTTGGAGTATCTCTCTTATGCCATTTCGTTGTATCTATCGACCTCCTTTTTAGTGGGGGAAAATTTGGAAGAGTTGGCTGAGGCTTATGAAGTTTACAATCCAGTTATTTCTCAGCTTAAGCAGCAGACAATTCTGGAGACCAACCATCTCTATCAGCAGTCTGTTTTAAATCTATTGGTTCCTAATGTTACCCCTTCCCGGTTGACCGGTCCTATTTATGAGATTGGCCCCCGGCTGGAAGACTATGCGCGGGTCAATAATTCCAATGCACTTTTTTCTATCCATCTGGATCGGTTGATCCTGGGGTATTGGTTCAACGATCTGGAGCAGGCGTTGGATGCTCATAAATGGGGGATGCATTATTCCGGAGCCGCGTTTGGAACCATGTCGATCCCTTTGATTCATTTCTATGGCGCGTTGTCCTTGCTGGCCTATTATCCTAAAGCGCCGGCGGAAGAATGGGGGGGCATTCTGAAGACGGTGCGGGCTTATCATAAAAAGTTGGTGCGTTGGGCCAAAGGGGCTCCTATGAATTATCAACACAAGGCCGATCTGGTAGAAGCCGAGTTGTGCCGGGTGTTGAAAAAGGAGGCCGCGGCGCGGGTTTTGTACGATCGAGCCATTGCCGGCGCCCGGCGGCAGGAGTTTATTAATGAAGAAGCGCTGGCTGGTGAGCTGGCGGGGCGGTTTTATTTGAGTCTGGACCAGGCGGCCCTGGGATATTTTTATCTTCGCAATGCCCGTTATGCTTATCAGCGATGGGGCGCCCGGTCCAAGGTTCAACTGTTGGAGGATCAATATCCGGAGTTGATGGCCCGGTCGGAATCCGTGCTTTCTCAAAAAGAAGGGGCCTATGCCACCACGCCGGGAGGTAAGTTCTCCGATAAGTTGCTGGATATGTCGACGATGATGAAGTTCGCGCAGGCGATTTCCGGTGAGATTGTATTGGAGCAATTGCAAAACCGACTGATGCAGATTGCGATGGAGAATGCCGGCGCGCAAATGGCTTTTTTGCTTCAGCCTCAGGATAATGAATGGTGGATCGTGGCCCAGGCTTTGGGAACTGAGGCCGATGAGGAGAATGGGGGCGTCCATCTGGAGCATGAACCGCTTTCAGAGCAACGGTTGCCGTTGTCGGTGATCAATTATGTCCGGCGTACGCAGAGTCTGGTGGTGCTCCATCATGCCGTTAAAGAGGGGGCTTTCCGGCGAGATCCTTATATTGTGGCGCGCCAGTTGCAATCGCTGGTCTGCCTGCCGCTGCTCAATCAGGGGCGGACGGTGGGGATTTTGTATATGGAGAACAATTTGATGCCGGGTGCTTTTCCGCCTGAACGGCTGGAAGTTTTTCAACTGCTGGCTGCGCAGAGTGCCATTGCGCTGGAGAATGCTCAGTTATATGGCCGGATGGAGGATCTGGTGGCCGAGCGGACGATGGCCCTTTTGCAGGCCAATTCGGCGTTGCAGCAATATACGCATGAGCTGGAATCGAGCAATGCCGAACTGGATGCTTTTGCTCACACCGTGGCCCACGACCTGAAGAATCCGCTGACCTCTTTGTTGGGGTATAGCTATGTTTTGGAGACCCGGCTGGATGCTTCGATGGTGCCGGGGATTTTGCTCAATGCGGTTCAGGCGATCAAGCGCAGCGGGATTAAAATGACCAGTATTATCAATGAGTTGTTGTTGCTGGCCAGTGTGCGGAAGATGGGCGATGTGGCCTTAGAACCGTTGGCGATGGGGCCGATTGTGAATGAGGCGTTGGGGCGTTTGCAGGAGATTATTGCCGAATCCCATGCGGAAGTGGTTTTGCCGGAGTCCTGGCCGGTGGGGTTGGGATATGGTCCCTGGGTCGAAGAGGTGTGGGCCAATTACATCAGCAATGCGATCAAATATGGCGGGCGGCCGGATGAGGGAATTCCGCCGCGGTTGGAAGTGGGGGGGGATTTTCCGACGGATCGGCCGGGTTATGTGAGATTTTGGGTGCAGGATAACGGGATGGGGTTGACGTTGGAGAATCAGAAGAAGTTATTTGCTCAGTTTTCGCGTCTGGAGCAGGCGCGGGCCGAAGGGCATGGGCTGGGACTTTCCATTGTGCAACGGATTGTGGCGCGGTTGGGCGGAACCGTGGGAGTGGAGAGTGAGGTTGGCGCGGGCAGTCGGTTCTATTTTATGTTAAAGAAAATCGAGGGTACAGCGAATGACGCATGAATTGGTGCATCTCTATAATCGGCTCCAGCAAATCCACGTTTTACTGGATGATGGAGACCGACGGAGCCTGAATTCGGTAAATCTTTCCTCTCCCCAGTATCACCTGTTGTTGCATTTGTACAACAAAGGCGGCGACCACGGTTTGACGGTCAGTGAACTGGCTGATTTATTGATCTGTACCCGGAGCAATGCCACGCGGCTGGTGCAGCGGCTGGAGCAACAATCTCTGGTTTTGCTTTCTCGCGATCCGGCCGACCGCCGGTTGGTGCTGGTCTCTTTGACACCGGCCGGGTTGGAATTGTTGTTGGCGGCACGAACCGCCCATCAGGGCGCCATTGCCCGGCGATTTGCCGGGTTGAATGAGTCGGAGCTGGAGATTTTGAGCGGATTGGCGGATAAACTGGCCGAGATTTTGGAAAACGATTTGCGACTTCAACCGGCGGGGATGCTTTCAGAATAGTTAATTTAAGTTGCTCATCCAGTTTTCAAGCCGGTCAGCTGTAAGCAGACAGCGGCTTTCCAGGCTCCGACGGCCGGGAAGCCGCTGTTGATTGTCTTTGTCGGTCAATCTGCTGTCGGCTTTTTTAATCCGTAGATCTTTACGGGAGCCTGTTTGCCGCGGACTGCGACTTCGCCTAAGGGCTGTAATTCGATCTGATCGGCTACGCTTTCTGCTGTGGTGCTGTTTATCAGGATCGTCACGCCGATTTCTTTGGTCATGTTTTGCAACCGACTGGCCAGATTGACCGTGTCGCCGATGACTGTGTATTCCAGGCGTTCCTCGCTGCCGATGTTTCCGGCTACTACTGCGCCGCTGGCAATTCCTATTCCGCACCGCAATTCCGGTTCTCCCCGTTCTCGTTGATCTGCGTTGAAGCATTCCAGGGCGATGAGCATTTCCTGCGCAGCCTGGATTGCGCTGCGGGCATGATCCGGGTTGGGGTTCAGCGGGGTGCCGAAGATGGCCAGCAGACTGTCGCCTCCGAATTTGTTGACTACCCCCCCGGAGGCGGTGACTGTGGCTGAAACGGCCTGGAAATAACGGTTCAGCAAGGCGATTAAAGCCGCCGGCGGCATCTGTTCGGTAAGTGAGGTGAAGCCGCGGATATCGGAAAAGAGCACCGTCGCCTCGGCCAGAGCCCCGCCGCGTTCTGCGCCGTACTCAATGGCGTGAGCGGCGACTTCCGGCGTCACATAGAGATTGAAGAGCCGGCGAATGACTTCCTCTTGACGTAAGCCCGATACCATGGCATTGAAACCGGCGGTGAGTTTTCCTAATTCGTCGTTGGAGGTGACAGGTAAGGAGGTTTCCAGCAGGCCTCTTTTTACCGCGCCCTGAGCCCGTAACAGGGATTCGATATTATCGGCCATCGAGTTTCCCAGGGTAAAGGCCAGAATTCCTGCAGTTAGAGCTCCGATGCCCAGAAGATAAAGTTCCTGGTAGAGAAAATAGGGTAGAAAGGTTTCTGGTTGGGCCATCTCGACCATTTGAACCGCGTTGAAATAGTTGATAGTGGCCATGATGATCAGCAGGATAAATCCTATCCCGTAGGGAACCCAGAGGCGACGCCGGATGGTCAATTGGAAGGTCTTGAAATCGATGGGAAGCGAGGTGGGAAAGAAGATGGGAATCTCTTGCTGCCAGACCCGTTCGATGGAAAAGTAGATAATCAGGCCGGTGAAGGGGCCGGCAATCCCCCCCATGGCGATGAACAGGCTCAGGGCCTGTTTGATCTGGTCGGGGGCGTTTGCTGAATGGAAAGGAAAGAGATTTATGATGACGTTCAGGATCCCGGCAATGATCCACATCAACAAAGAGATGCCGGTGTGGATGAGCGGTTGTTGAAGTGCCAGGCGTTGGATTTGAGGGGTAAGTGTATCGGCCCGGTCTGGATGCAGGTACCATTGATCGAAGGGTTTTTGAATCCACGTTCCCACTACATTTCCTAAGGTCAGCAGTCCAATAATGATGACGTTGGTCGTAAAGATTAGCAAGGGATCATTGGGCGAGCTGATATTGGGGGTCCCCATTATTCGTAACCGGAAGAATCCAATCGCTAAGACGGCTCCGCAGGCATTAGCGCCGATGACAATGGTGGTCAATTGTCCGATGACTTTTTTGCGACGAGCTAATTCGTCCATGATATCTTCTCCTGCGTTGCTGGCGGTTGTGTTTTAATGATTTTATCTTAGCTTGAATTAAAGAAAAGGACTATAGTAACTTGGGGTGAACTTGAAATTCCCTATTGACAGGTTAGAAATGCTGTGCTACTATGTTGTTGACTGATTAACAATCGATCTATCAACCAATTACCAGTCAAAAGTTTCCCCATTAACTAAAAAATTACTCGTCCGAGTAACTTTTTTACTGATTAGAATAGCTCCGTTTGAGTTGGCGCGTTAAGGCCGCGTCATGTATGTGACTGGCCTTGGGTAGTGCGCGGTGTTGTACTGAAACCATTTAGTGCAAAAGGAGTTGTGAGATGAAGATTCGTTCCTCGTTACGTGTATGGCGTATTTTGTTGGTATTGGCGGTCCTGTTGGCGGGATTCGCCGGTTTGCAACAAAGTGCCCAACCGGTAAGCGCCCAAGCTACTCCTCCTCGCACGGTCTTCGTTCATCTGTTTGAATGGAAATGGGTCGATATTGCGCAGGAATGTGAGAATTACCTGGGACCCAAGGGCTTTGCCGCCGTGCAGGTTTCTCCGCCCAATGAGCATGCGAAGGTGAGCAACAACCCCTGGTGGGAACGTTATCAGCCCGTCAGTTATCAGCTGCAAAGCCGCAGCGGCACGCGCCAGGAATTCATCAATATGGTGCAGCGCTGCAAGGCCGTCGGTGTCGATGTCTATGTGGATGCCGTCATCAATCATATGACGGGTGTGGGCAGTGGTACCAGTATTGCCGGGACTTCCTACACTTCCTATGCTTACCCCAATCTCTACGGTTATCAGGACTTCCATCACTGCAATCGCAATGGCAATGACGATATTTCGAATTACCAGGATCGCTGGGAAGTGCAGAATTGCGAACTGGTCAATCTGGCCGATTTGAACACTGGCTCCGATTATGTCCGCGGCAAACTGGCCGCTTATTTGCAGGATCTGGTCAACATTGGTGTCGCCGGCTTCCGTCTGGATGCCTCCAAGCACATGGACACCAACGACATCAAGGCGATCCTCAGCCGTGTTACCGGTAATTTCTACGTTTTCCAGGAAGTTATCGATCAGGGTGGGGAACCGATCGTCGCTTCGGAATATTTCCAGAACGGCGATGTGACTGAGTTCAAGTACAGCCTGAGCATTGGCAGCACGTTCTACAGCGGCCAGCTTGCTAATTTGAGCCAGTTCGGCACGGCCTGGGGCTTTATGTCCAGCGATTCCGCCGTGGTGTTCACTGATAACCACGACAATCAACGTGGGCATGGCGGCGGTGGGCATGTCTTGACTTACAAAGACGGCCGGCTGTACGATCTGGCTAATGTCTTTATGCTGGCCTGGCCTTACGGTTATCCTTCGATTATGTCCAGCTATGATTTCACCGACGGCAATCAGGGCCCGCCGGCCGATTCCAACGGAAATACGTTGCGGGTTTACAATACTGACGGCTCGATGAATTGTTTCGGGACGATGTGGAAATGCGAGCACCGCTGGACTTCGATCGGCAATATGGTCGAGTTCCGTAATGTGACCAGCGAGCATTTCGCGGTCAGCAACTGGTGGACCAACGGCAACAACCAGATTGCCTTCAGCCGCGGCGACAATGGCTTCGTGGCGATCAATAAGGAATCTTCCAATCTGACCCGGGTCTTCCAGACCGGTCTGCCTGCGGGCACTTACTGCAATGTCTTCGACGGCACTTTGAACACAGCCGGCAACGGTTGCACGGGCACTTCCTTTACGGTGAATGCCGACGGTACGGCCAATATTACGGTGGCTTCGATGACGGCGGTGGCTCTGCACACCGGCAAGAAGACGAGCGGCGGCGGCGGCGGTTTCAGCAAGGTCTACAATCAGGTCTACTTCCGCGGCACGCCCAATTCCTGGGGCACCACGGCGATGGCGTTGGTCGGCAACAATACCTGGCAAACTGTGGCGACCTTCGGCGGCGCTTCGACCGATCGGTTTAAGTTCGACATCTACGGCGATTGGACTCTGAATTTCGGGGATACCAATAACGACAAGATTGCCGATCAGAGCGGCAGCGACATCTATGTGACCACTTCCGGTACCTACACGATTACGTTCAACGATTCGACCAAGGCTTACACGGTCGTGTCGAGCGGCGGTGGCGGCGGCGGCGGGACGGTCCCGGTGAGCTTCTATGTGACCAATGCTACGACTCAGATGGGCGAGAATATCTACGTGGTCGGCAACATTGCGGCTCTGGGCAGCTGGAATCCCTGCTCGGCCGTCAAGCTTTCGCCGACGAACTACCCGACCTGGAACGGGACGATCAATCTGCCGGCTTCGACGGCGGTGGAGTACAAGTACATCCGTTATTCCAGTTGCAGTTCGGTTACCTGGCAGAGCGGGGCGAACAAGACCTTTACGACCCCTGCCAGCGGTCCGGTGACCCGGAACGACGCCTGGTAAATTTGTAAGAGTCCCCAACTCTTGATTACCGCGGAGGTGACGCCCCTCACCTCCGCGGTAACTTTTTTTATAGGATTGCGCGGACAGCTTGCTGTCCGCGCAATCCTATTGTTTTATGTTGTTGCTTTGTGGTTAGCATTTCAGCACCCCGCATCAGGCATTTTTTCTGTAAGTAGCGACGCGCTGGATGGGGGAAGAGATGTTTTGTTTGTGTTTTCGCGCGCTTTTTTATATTCAGCAAAGGGTTTTTTGTAGGGGCGGCCCGATGTGGCCGCCCTTGATCCCGGGAGTTTTTTTCAGTGTTTCCCTAAGGGGTCGTAAAAGAATAACTTACCGATTTTTATAGCGTTTTCCCCTGAAAACTCGGGAACTTATAAATTTACAGACCCTAAGGGTTGGTTGGTGCGGAAGGCTTCCTCTTTGCGGGCCGGGACGTTGATGGCCAGATAGGTCGCGGCTCTCCACAAATCTCCCACGTTGGTCCAGTTGATCAGCCGTTGTGCCACGCTGCGATTGTTGTAGAAGCTCTCGAACATCTCGGCGTGCATCTCCATTAATTTTTCAGGGCTCATGTTTTTGGGGGTGAAGGCCGGCATGCCGTAGCGGTAGGTGGGATCGTTCCACCATTGCGGGTAGTTCAATCGGCCTTCTTTTTCAACGGTGGCATAGAATTCGGTGCCCGGGTAGGGTTGCAGGATGTTGAAGAGCCCGGCAAAAAACTTCTGTTCCATGGCGAAATCCAGCATGGTGCGTAAGGTCTCCGGGGTGTCGCCGTCCATGCCGAGCAGAAATGAGCCCAGGACGGCGATGCCGTGATCCCGGATGATCTTCAGCGATTCGCTGATGCCGGGGCCGGCGTCGTTCCACCGTTTTTTAATCTGGTCCAGATTTTCCGGTCGGATGCTCTCGATGCCGATGATCAATACGGAGCAGCCGCTTTTTTTCATCAGTTTGAGCATTTCGGGATCGCGGGCCAGATTGAGGCTGGCCTGAGCGCCCCAGTGTAGATGCAACGGGCGGAGTGCTTCGCAGAGTTCGCGGGTCTTTTCCCGGTCGGCAACGATGTTGTCGTCGATGAAGATGGTGAGGGGCTGCGGGTTTTGGGTCAGTTCTTCGATCACTTCTGCGACCGGGCGGTGGCGGCGTTCTTTTCCAAAGAAGGCCGAGACGGAACAGAAGGTGCAATTAAAGGGGCAGCCACGGGCGGTTTCGATGAGGGTGACGGGGAGGTACTTTTTTCCGGCCAAAACGGCGCGGTTGGATTGGATGTGAACTGGAGGCGAGTTCTCGGTGCGGTGGTAGACCGGTTGCAGGTGGTGGTGAGCCAGATCATCCAGGATTTGTGGCCAGAGGCCTTCGATTTCACCGCGGACGATGGAATCGGCATATTGCCCGGCTTCGTCGGGCAGCAGGGTGGGGTGGTGGCCGCCGAGGAGGACGGGGACGCCGCGCTTGCGGAATTCTGCGGCGATCTGATAGGCGCGGCGGGCGGTGAAGGTTTTGAGCGAAAGGCCGACCAGATCGCGCGGGGTGTCGTAGTCGATCTCTTCGATCCGGTCATCGACGGCTTCGACTTCGACATCGGGCGGAATTTGTCCGGCAACGGTGGCGAGATTGAGCGGTTGTAAAACCCAGGTGGGCTTTTCCCCAAAGGTCGGAGTTTTGATCATCGCAGGTTCAATCAAGGTTACTTTCATATTGTGGCAGTAGCCATACCTCCCATCCAGTAGTTTTTTGTAAGGCCGCAGGTTTGATGTTTCCCAATTTCTGTCCCCGGGCCTGACAGGCTTGCAGATAGGCCGTGGTGGCACCCGGCGCGGTGCGACGGATGCGCGCGGGGCCCAGCTGGCCGAGCTGACGGCAATAGTGGTAATGGAAATTGGCGCACAGGCCGCGTTCCAGATCGGCTTCGAGTTCCTTCAGATTGAGATTCTGAGACGCCGGTTCTTGGGGGAGTTCCAGATAGAGGGTGTAATGAAAGTCGCCGGGACTTTCTTCCGGAGCCAGCATGGCGAAGCGGGGAGTGAGGTTGTGTCCGGCGGCGAGTTGGGCGATCACGCCGGCGATGAAGCGTTCATCGAGCTTTTCGCCGAACCAGTCCGAGATGCGGTCGGCTTTGCCGATGAAGCGCAGCCGGGGGGCCTGCTCTTGATAGCCGACAACTGCGACGATGTCGTGCAGCTGGTAGCGATAGAAGCCGCCGCCGGTGGTGATAATGACGCTGTAGCTGCGGCCTTTTTCCAGTTGATGGGCCAGGCGAGGGGGATCTTCGGGCGCGTCGACGGGTTGAAATTCAAAGAAGTGCGAGCGGACGGCCAGGATGCAGCCCTCTGCGGCGGGATCGGGGCCTAGCGGCAGGGTGATGAAGCCTTCGGTGGCCAGGAGCCCTTTGGGTTGGTAGACGACGGCTGGAAAGCGGGCGCTGAGCCTTTGGGCGTAGGGAGCGGAGGGGCCGTCGGCCCAGCCGCTGATGACTTTTAAGACGGGCCAGAGCTGATCGACGGCTGTGGGATTGAGGCGGGCCAGCGATTCGGTGCGGCGGCGATCGGGGCGGAGGCGACGGGTCAATTCGCGGTGGAGAGCGGGAGGCAGCGGGGTGGGCGGGGTGAGCGTTCCGGCGGCGATGTCGGCGAGCAGCTGTTCCCAGCTTTCCGGTAGAGCGGCGAGCAATAGTTCCAGGTAAGTAGGGTTCCAGATCGAGATGAAACGCAGATCGGCGCGCTGGAGCAGGAAGCGCAGTGTGGCGTAACGAAAGGCGGCCATGTCTTCGATTTGTTTGAGGGCGTTGGGAACGGCGAAGGCCGACTCGACGAGGAGCTTTCCCAGGGGGCCGAGGTAGGCGCTGTCTTCTTCAAAGCCGAGGGGGATGCCGCCTTCGGTGAAGCGTGGACCGGTTGTGAGAGGGGTGAGCGACCAGTAGGCGGGGCCGCGGAGCATGTCGGGGTAGCGGCCGTAGAGATCGACGGCCCAGGGGGCGAGGCCGCGCTGGAATTCGGCTTTGAGCGCGGCGGTGTAGGGAATCCATTTGACGGCGGCGGTAGAGCCGCTGGAGAGTTCAAAGAGGCGGACGGCTTCGGCCGTGAGGACGGCGGGTTGTCCGGCGGCGATGGCGGCGATCGATGCGGTGTAGTCGTCCCAGGTGGAGAGGGGAACGGCTTTTGGGTAGTCGGCGACGGAGGTCAGGCGGGCAAAGTCATGCCGGCGGCCGAAGTCGGTATCGGCGTTGGCTTTGAGGTAGGAGCGCAGCAGATCGGTCTGGGTGCTTTCGACATGGTGGAGGGCGTGGTGGAAGCGCCGGGCTTCAGCCCGACCGGAGGCGATCCAGAGCGAATTGGCAAGCCAGGAGTTCATTAACGTAAGACCCGCAGGCCGGCGCTGGTGAAGTTGTCTTCGGCGATGCGGGTGAGGCAGACAAGTTCGTCGCCGTAGAGGTGACCCGGGTTGCGGGCCAGGAAGAAGGCGATATGCGGATTGCGGAGCCGGTCGGGATCGATTTCGGCGATGCCTTCGCGCAGGGGGGTGGCGCCGTCGGCGAAGCGAACGAGGCCCGCGGCGGCGTGGTAATTCTCGCCGAAACGGTCTGCGGCGAGTTGATCGATGAGGGCCTGGAGTTCCGGCGGGGTGACGCGGTCATGGCGGGGGTAGAATTCCCTGTAGAAGACGGGCAGGAAACGGTAGGTCTTGTATCCTGAGGAGATCAGCAGCCAGTAGACGGGTTGGGCCATGCCGGCGCTGAGATCGATCACGCTGCGGATCCAGCTGCGTGGCAGTTCGGGGGTGCCCCAGAATTCGGGCTGGATGATGGTATCGCCGGAGACGACCACGGTGATGCGCTGCCCCTGGGGGGAATCGGTCTCATAGAGGGCGAAGGTGGAAAAGCCGCGCAGGATTCCGGCGGTGTCGCGCAGCCGGATGACCCAATCCTTGTTGCTCAGGTCGCGCTCGAAGAGTTGCGGAGTGGTTTTTTCGAAGCAGGCGGCAAAAAGGGCGTACATTTCCTCTTTTTCTGCGGCGCTCAGCTCGCGGCAGGCGGTGGTTTTGCCGGTCAGGGTGGGGGTGGCGTCCATCGTTCAGCTCCTGTTGAGGGAAATGGGCAGTCCGGTCTCGCGGATTTTGATCAACTCGCCTTTCCAGGCGGCGTCCCCGAGGGGGTAATAGTCGCGGACGCGGACTTCGCTGCGGAAGAGGGCGTTGATGCCCCAGAAATACCACCAGGGCAGCTTGCCGGGTTGATTGACCGGGTCGAAGCCGCGTTGGGCGATGCTTTTCAAACTGTAAAAGCTGGCGCGCGCTTCGACGCAGCCGCGTTGCAGCTTTTCGGGAGAGATCTGCAAGGGGTGGAAGGGGATCTGGTTGTAGCTGTAGTTGTCGTCGAGCCACCAGCGTTCAAAGCGGAGCCGGCCTTCGGTTTCCCAGCGGCGATAGAGGGGGGTGCCGGGGAAGGGGGTGAGGTGATTGAAGGCGGCGATGTAGAAACGGTGACGCAGGGCGAAGTCGACGGCGGGGGCGAAGCTGGCCTCGGTGTCGTGGTCGTAGCCGAAGACGAAGGTGATGTAGAGCCGGATGCGATGGCGGCGCAGGTTGGCGAGGGCTTCTTCGTAGCCGCCGCGCATCAGATTGAAGCCCTTGTTCATGGCGCGGAGATTTTCAGCGTCGAGCGATTCAAATCCGATGAGGACGCCCTGACAGCCGCTCTGGACCATCAGGTCGAGCAGTTCGTCGTCGTAGGCGGCGTTGATGCTGACCTGGCTGACCCAGCGCACTTTGAGTGGGATGAGAGCTTTGCAGAAGGCTTTGGCCCGTTCGGGGTTGGCGGTGAGGTTGTCGTCGACGAAAAAGATGAGGGCGCCGGGGCCGAAGGCCTGTAACTCGGCCACGATGTCGTCGAGGGGGCGCCAGCTCTGGGAGTGCTCGAAGACGGTCTGGACGGCGCAGAAATCACACTGGAAACCGCAGCCGCGGGCGGCTTCGATGAGGTGCAGGCCGAGGTAGCGTTTGCCCTGGTAGATGGAGCGGTTGGGACGCAGCCGATTGAGGGTGGGGCGGGCCGGGGCGCGGTAGTAGGGTTGCAGGGCCCCGCGTTCGGCATCGTGGAGTACCGTTTCCCAGAGCGTTTCGGCCTCGCCGATGACGACGGACTCGGCATATTGGGAGACTTCGTCGGGGCAGAGCGTGGCGTGGAAGCCGCCCATGACGACGGGGACGCCGCGTTTGCGGTATTCGCTGGCGATCTGATAGGCGCGTTTGGCCGTGTAGGTTTCCACGCTGATGGCGACGAGGTCGGTCGGTTCGTCGTAAGGGATCAGTTCCATGCGGTCATCGTAGAAGACGATCTGCACGTCGGAAGGGGTCAGGCCGGCGATGACGGCCGGTGGCAGCGGTTCCATTTGCCAGGTACGGATGTAGGGTTGACCGATCCTGCGTCCGATGCAGGGGTGGATCAGGGTTAGTTTCATGAGTGATTGGTTTCCTTATGAGTAAGTAAACTAAATTATATTTTCACGTGCTCTGATAAGAAACAACGCGCGGGATGGGAAGAGAGAGTTTTTTTATCGACCTGTGCGGTTGTTCATGGGTGTGAATTAAAAACGGTTTTTTGTGCCCCGCAACAGGTGCTTTTTCGGTAAAAAGCGACGCGCTGTGCGAAGCAGGCAGAGAGAGTTTTTTTGTTCATATTTTGGGCGGCTTCAGAAAGCCGCCCAAAATATGGGCTTTTTCCCAGACTAACCGCACAGGTCGTTTTTTATTCATATTTTCGCGCGCCGTCTGCGGCGCGCGAAAATATAGTTATCAATTTAATGACAGGGCTGATCGATGACGGCGGTGTTATTTTCGGTGACGGCCGGCGGCGGGGGCGTGGGCAGGTGTGGGCCGATGATCCAGTCGCAGTTATAGAAATCCTTTAAGTGATGGGCGTAGAAGCGATAGCCCAGGTTGGTGATCCACCAGGTGGAAGGCTGGATGCGGGAGCCCCAGAAGCGTTTCAAGAGGGCGCTGTTGCTGTAGGTAGTTTTCCAGGCCAGTTCGTGGCCTTCATAGACCTGCTGCGGCGTCATCTGTTTGGGCTGGAAGACGATATGTTGGGCATCGTAGAGCGACCAGTCTTTGGTGAGGATGCGGCCTTCGCTTTCCAGCCGTTTGTAGAGAGCGGTGCCGGGGAAGGGGGTGACGATGGCGTAGCGGGGCAGGTCGATTTTGGCATCGATGGCGAATTGAGCGGTTTTGAGAAAGACCTCGGGAGTGTCGTAGTCCATTCCGAAGGTGAAACAGGCCATCAAGGAGATGCGGTAGCGGTGCAAGAGATCGACGACCGCGCGGAATTCATCGGGTGAGTTGAAGCCTTTGCGCGATTGTTTGAGGTTCTCCGGGCTGATCGTTTCAAAGCCCATCAAGAGGCCGGTGCAGCCGCTGCGGGAGGCCAGTTCCAGCAGCGGCAGGTCGTCTTTGAGCAGGATGGTGCTGAGGCCGAACCAGCGGGTTTTGAGCGGGATCAGAGCTTCAAAGAGCCGGGCGGCATAGTCGCGGTCGGCGATGAGATTGAGGTCGAGGAACATGATATCGGGGGCCCAATGGCTGCGGATATCGGCGACGACTTCTTCGACGGGTTTTTGGTAGGGTTTGGTGCCCCAGGCCGCGGGGACGACGCAGAAATCGCAGGTGTGAATACAGCCGCGGGTGGCTTCAAAACTGTGGGTGGTGAGGTAGTGTTGCTTTTTGAGCAGATCGCGGCGAGGAAGGGGCATGCCGGCGAGGGAGAGGTCCGGAGATTGGAGATAACGGGACTGCATCCGACCGGCGGCGAAGTCGCGCAGCAATTGAGGCCAGGTCTCTTCCGCGTACCCGACGACGACGGCGTCGGCATGCGGCTGGGCGTCGTCGGGGACCAGGGTGATATGGGGGCCGCCGAGGACGACGGGAATGCCGCGCTCGCGGAAGCGGTCGGCGAGTTCATAAGCCCGCACGGCATTGCCGGTGATCACGGTCATGCCGACGAGGTCGGCTTCGATTTTCTGGGGGTCGATATCTTCGATGCCTTCATCGTAGATGGCAATCTCAGCGCGCAGTTCGGGAGGAACCAGAGCAGCCAGGGTGGTTAAGGTCAACGGCGCGTAACGGAGATTCTGTCGGAATATGCCGCCGCGATGGCGGTAAAGTGGCCCTTTTGGTGAAAGTAGAACCAGTTTCATGACCGACTCCTTTATTAGGGTTCTTTTGATGATATAACGCAAGTGAGGGGGCGTCAAATGGAGATTAGTAGACAGTAGACAGCGGATTTCGACATGTGCGTTTAGCCTGGAATGCAAGTAAAAGAAAATATAGACAAAAGAACTCTCTTTTTCCCGTGCGGGCGTTGTACCTTCGGGGAAAATGCTCGATGTGAGGCGCAAATTTGATATCAATCTGAAACGCGATTGACTCTCTTATTGGAGGGGCTTTTCATTATAATAAAAGTATCCCTTTTTAACCAGATTATTACCTCAGGTGAGTCAATGCCGGTCATGGGAGATGATAGAATGATGAATCTCACAAATGTCCGTGAAAGATTGATGGAACGGTTGTTGCAAATCGGTCGGGAACTGGCTTCGATTCTCGTGCTGGAGAATTTGTTGCCGGAGATCACGGATGCTGCCCTGGAACTGGCTGGAGAGGATGCTGTGCGCTCTAGCTTGTTGTTATACGATCCTAATTCAGGGAAGCTCTCCCGTGAGGCTACCACCTTTCATCCTCCGGAACGTGAGAATTCCGCTCATTCCTGGAATGTGATGATTGCCGGAACGGCTTTTTCTTCCTGGCAGCCTGTGGTGACGGTAGGAGAGCGCGTTGGTTTACATTATGAGGGATTGAAACATGTGCGGAGTAACCCGTCACCGGTGACGATGGCTGTGCCGGTAGGCTGGGGGGATCTGCGGATCGGGGTGCTGGAAGTGGAATTCAACAACGGATCGGAGAGCCTGGCGGCAGATCCTTTGATGATGGAGCTGTTGTCGCAGTTGGCGGCCCAGGCCGCGGTAGCGATTGAAAATGCGCGGCGGATGGCGGAACAGCGGCAGTACAGCGAATATCTTGAGGATGTGATTGTGGATCGGGCTGTGGAGACCCGACAGGTTCGGAACCGACTGTTGGAATTGGGAGAGAGGCTGTCGGAAGTTGAGCGTAATTATCAATTGGTGGTGGAGACGATGCCGGGGGTGATCTGGAAGATGACGCCGGATCTGACTTTCACTTATTTGAGCAATGTTGAGGCTATGAATTTGGGCTATACGACAGCGGAGATGATTGGACGGCCGGTCTGGGAATTTCTGACGCCTCGATATGTTCCTTATATCAAACGGATGGTGGCGGCGCGGATGCAGGTTTTGGACGCCGGCCCACGAAATGAGATCGCCACGTTTACGTTAGAGGTGAGAGCTAAAAACGGTGAGGCTGCCTGGATGGAAGTGATGTCCCGGCCGATCTATGAGGATGGGCGGTTGACCTGTTTTTTGGGAGCGATGGTGGATGTTACGCGCCGGCGGAAGATGGAAGAAAAGTTGCGCAATCTGGCCCGTGCCGTCGAGCAAAATGCGACCGTGATTGTGATTACCGATGCTTCAGGGACGATTGAGTATGTCAATCCGGCTTTTGAGCGGATTACCGGTTATACGGCGGATGAAGTTTTAGGACAGAATCCGCGGATATTGAAATCGGGGGTTCATCCTCCAGAGTTCTATCAGGAGATATGGCAGACGATTTCTCGCGGTGATGTCTGGCAGGGGGTAGTGGTCAATAAGAAGAAAGACGGCCTGTTGTATCATGAGTCTGTCGTGATCTCTCCGGTGCGGGATGAGATCGGCGATATCCAGCATTACATTGCAGTCAAAGAGGATGTAACGGCGCGCAAACGGGCTGAAGAGAATCTGCAACGTTTCAACGAGCGGATTCAAATTTTACATGATATGGATCAGGCCATTGTGGGGGCGCAATCACCGCAGGCGATTGCCCGTTCGATTCTGGGCCGGGTGTCGCGGTTGATTCCCTCGCAGCGGGTTTCGGTGGTGGAATTTCAGGAAGGGGGTCCATCCGTGCTGGCGGTAGAAGCCAATGAAGGGTTTTCCGTCGATATTTCCCATTGGATGCCGGATCTCTACGATGCGGTACGCTGGCAGCCTTATTTGCAGGGGGTCATGGATCTGGGGACTTTGAGCTGGTATACGCTGTTGCAAGAGCAGCTAAAGGCTGAGGGGACGGCGGCCTATATGGTGATTCCGCTGGTGGTTGAGGGGCGGGTGATGGGGGCTCTGGTATTGGAGAGCCGGCGGCCGGGGGTTTTCTCTTCGCTCCATGTCGAGGTGGCGGCGGAGGTGGGGACGATTATGTCGGTAGCGCTGCGTCAGACGCAATTGCGGACCTCGTTGGAGCAGCGTACCCTGGAACTGGAGGCTCAGAATGCGGAGCTGGATGCCTTTGCCCACACGGTGGCTCACGATTTGAAGAATCCATTGTGGATGGTTTCCAGCAGTGCGGAAATGCTGGCTACAGAGGGGAGCACGATGCGTCCGGCGGAGATAGAAGAACTGGCTCATTTTGTAGCGGGGGGGGCATACAAGGCGACGGAGATTGTAAATAATCTGCTTTTGTTGGCGAGCACTCACAAGGTCGATGTGGAACTGCAACCATTAGATATGTCGATCGTGGTCAATCAGGCGATGGCGCGGGGGATGCATTTAATTCAGTTGCATCAGCCTGAAATCAAGCAGCCGGAGAACTGGCCGATTGTCTGGGGATATGCTCCCTGGGTAGAGGAAGTGTGGGCCAACTATATCAGCAATGCTCTGAAATATGGCGGTCGGCCTCCTGTGTTGGAACTGGGGTATTCGCTACCTGATCAGTCGGATGGTTTGGTTACCTTCTGGCTGCAAGACAATGGACCGGGATTGACGGCAGAAGAGATGGCGCGGTTGTTTATGCCTTTTGAGCGGTTGAGTCAGTTGGGGTCGGCCGGTCATGGGTTGGGGCTTTCGATCGTCAAGCGAATTGTTGAGAAGCTGGGGGGCGAAGTGGGGGTAGAAAGTGTGGTGGGGGAGGGCTGTCGGTTTTATTTTCGATTGCCCGGTGGAATAACGTGAAGCGTGGCGTGTGACAGGAGATGATCGAGTGTGGTGCCGTGGTTGAAGCAGTAAAAAATTGTTTTAACGGGATGGTTCAAATATAGGGTAACACTCTAATCCGCCCTTTGCCTGGGGTTAATGGATTTTAAGAAAATAATCCGGTAATGCTCTTGTTTCCCGAATGTGGCAAATATCCGCTTTTCCCTGGGGTTTCACCCCAGGCTACCTTAAGATCGCCCCTTCGGGGCTGAGATTATTGGCGGTGAAACCTTCTTAAGCCTCGAAAGGGTGTACTAAGAAAGCCTGGGATCCTGGACCCCTTGGAGATTGTGGAGAATTTCTGATTTGGTTAACCATTTACGCGAATAGACAGGTATTTGTGCGCTTTCTGAAGCGCCCAAATACCGCTTAAAAACAAACTCCCTTAATGAAAGAGCCCCCGCTTGCGGGGGCTCTTTCATTAAAGCGCTCCGAAAAGCACTCAGCGCGAATATTTAACCGCGTAGCGAAATTTGAATGCCCCGGCAGAAAGTATATAATTAACCCGTGGCGAAAAAATCGGTCAGGAGATGGCGCTGATGGATGTATATGCTTTGTGGCTGGGGATACGGCAAATGAGCCGTGAGGAAATGCTGCGGATCGATCAGGCTGCCGTAGCGGCACAGCGCCAGAGTGGTGAGCAATTGGAGCGGTTGCTGCCGCAGTTGAAATCGGCTGTGCAATCGGCTATCGCTGAGGTTTTATTGACGGCTGAGGATCTAAAAACGGCGCATCGGGCGGCCACGCTGGAAAAATTGGGACGTGTGGTGGGGCGCGCTTTATTGGGGCAGGGCCAGAGGGCTGCTGATGAGGCGCAGCGGGCTCTGCGGCAGGTCTGGTTGGCGGAGATTAATCGGTTATATCGATTTGCGGTGACGATGGATCAGACGGCGCCTTATTTATCGGCAGGCCATTCGGAGCCGGTGGAGAGCCTGGTCGGTATTTGGGGGGGATTGTCGCGTGAAATTCAGTCGGAGGCGCCCGCTTCTGAGATTGTGTCGGGGGGGGCCTGGGCGCGTGGAAGTTGGGAGACAGCTTTTCAGCTTCCGTTGATGGGATTATCGTTGCAGTTTTTTGGGGCGGAGGGATTGAGCGAGGCGGATTGGGAAACTGTGGCCGTGTTTAAAACGGCGTATGGGCAGGCGGTGATGACGGAGATGGAAAGGCTGGCTAGTTTATATCGGCCGGCTGGTGAGAAATTGGTGGAAAGTCTGGCGGTGCAGCCTTTTAATGATTTGAAGGCGGTTCTGGATCTCTGGCTGGATAATTGTCAGGCGCAATTGCAACCGGCAATGGCGCTGATTTCGGCGGTGCCGAAGGTGTCTCCTGCCCGATTGGGCGAGGGGGCCGTTTGGGCTGTGTTGGCAGTGCCGCCATCGCCGCTGCAGATCGTTATATCGTCGCAGCCGACGATCGTGCAGGGCAGTACCGTGGCGTTGAGGACCGAGCCGGCGATTGTGCAGGGAAGCACGGTGGCGTTAGGGGATGAGCCGGCGATCGTGCAGGGCAGTACCGTGGCGTTGGGGGACGAGCCGGCGATCGTGCAGGGCAGCACCGTGGCGTTGGGGGATGAACCGGCGATGGTGCAGGGCAGTACCGTGGCGTTGGGATCAACGGTATCTTTGGCGGCTCCGTCGGAAGTCATTTGTTTGAATTGCGGCGGACCGGTGAATCCAGGGGCGAAATTCTGTGGACATTGTGGCCATCATATGGAGGCGGTATCGATGAAACCGGGCGATTCCCCGGTACCAGTGAAGAAGACCGATTGTCCGAAGTGTGGAAAACCAATAACGCTGGATATGCGCTTTTGTGGTCATTGTGGCTATGCCATAAGGGTATGAGGGGGCGGCTCTGGAAAAGGCTATGTTTTGGTGCGGACCTCACCCCCGGCCCCCTCTCCCGCGCGCGGGAGAGGGGGAGTAAGAGATCGTTGCCGGGGTGGCTCTGGAAAAGGCCATGTTTTCGTGCGCATTCTGATGCGCACGAAAACATCAATAAAAAACCCTCTCTTTCCATCCAGCGCGGCGTATCTTACTGAGAAAAGATCATGTGCGGGACGTTACAAGGTTATCAAGCCCTATTTTCAGGACAGGAGTATGGATGTTATGAGTGACGTTGATCTGGCTTCGATGCCGATGATGGAAGAGGAGCTTTCTGCCGGGGGGCAAAATATTTCTGAGTGTTTGCGGCAGTTGCAGGAGCTGGCAGGCAAACTGGATCAAGCGGATGTCCTGGAGGGGATGGAAAAAGAAAATGAGTTGCTTTCGTTTCAGAATGTGAGGGAAGCGGGAGAGCGATTGCTCCAGGTTGTTGAGGCGCGGAATGGCGAGATCCTTTTGGGGCAGCAGGCTTTTGAGTCGCGGGCGGCGGTGATTCAGGCTTTGTTACTGACGTTGCAGGCGATGGATCATGCGGCGCTGTCGCAACTGGATCTGACGATCAAGGGCCTGGATGGGCAGGCTCAGGCTTTTGTCTCTCAGATGGCGGTCGATCTGAAGCCGGCGATCAAAACCGGGTTGGGGCAGTTTTCTATTTCCAATGCTCAGCTGGAGAATTATCAGGCGTTGATGCCGAAGGTGCAGCCGGTGTTGCAGCTGGTGATGCGACAGGCGGCGATCCAGACGGCGGAGAAGGTCTATGCGCCGTTAGCCGAAGTGGCGGCGCAGGAATGTGCGAGAGTGGTGCCGTTTGCGATCACCTTTGAGCGGATGTTGGAGCATGTAGATTTGTTGATGGCACCGATGTTGGAGCATGCCGCTGATGCTGCTCCGCGGGCGGCGTTGAGTATGCTTTCAGGTGCTCCCGAGAAATTCGGGCAGCCGGACAGTTCCGCTCTGTTTTTATCTTTTTCCCATGAGGCGCTGGTCAATTCATTGACCCAGTTACCGGAGGGGTGGATGCAGGAGGCGTTGACGGCGCCGGCCGTGATGCAGTGCGTTACAGTGCCGGCCAATGAGAATATTCTGGCCCGGACGGCCCGGCTTTTGGGATGGGTGGAGAATTACAAGTCGCATTTGAATACGGCGGCGGGGGCGGCGCTTGATCGGCATTGGACGGCGATGGGGGCGGCGGCGCGGGTGACTTTTTATTTGCAGACGAGTTTCCAGCCGTTACGGCAGAAGCTGGTAGAGGCTTTGAATCAGATTCAGGAACGGCTGCGGGAGTTGAATTTGATTGAGGGATGGGTGGATGTGAATGCCGGCCGGCAGTTATCCGATTTGGGGCGGATGAAGGGTGAGATTAAGGAGTTGGTGGATGGAGTGAACCATGAGTGAAAAGCTGGAAGAAAAACAGTTCTGTGTGATTTGTGGGACGAAGTTTAGTTCTGAGCTGGTTGTCTGTGAGGCATGCGGTACCCCGGTCATGGCCGCGGCGATGTCGGTGAACCCGGCCGGCGGGACGGGGGAGTCTGCGGTGATAAAATCTGGGGCGACCGCGCCGCCTTTGCGGAAAGGCGGCGCTTCCGTGGTCCGAAATGATTCCCGGCCGGGCAGTGTTTATCTGGCGGCGATTGCCGGTGTGATGGAAGCGATCGTCGGTCTTTTACCGCTTCTTGTGGGGTTTCTGATGGCATCTTCTCCCTATGATAGGGGGACGGGGATATTTTTCTTGCTGCTTGCTCTGACCCTGATCGTAGCTGGATCGGCGCGTTGTGTCGGATTGTTGATGGGGCAAGGTTGGGGACGCGCTTTCGGGATTGTGGTGCAGTTTGTTTATCTTTTCATGATCTTAATTTATGATGGGATGGGAAGTGCCAAAGGGTTCTGTCTGGGGATTTTAGTGATTTGGGGAATCTTTAATTGGATTGTTTTAAACCGACCGTCGTTGATGTACTATTTAGATTGAGTTATTTATTTTATCGTGCTGCGGGCGGTGAGCAGATAGATCCAGAATTTAGTGCCGCGGCCTTTCTGGCTGGCGACGGTGATGGAGCCGCCGTGCAATTCAATAATTTCTTTGACAATGGAGAGTCCCAGGCCTGATCCCGGGATTTGTGTTTGTTGGGGTTCCAATCCTCGATAGAAGCGATCGAAGATATAGGGTATTTCAATCTCCGGAATACCTATGCCGGTGTCCTCAATGGTGATGATTACCTGAGGCGGCTCGATCGTTGTGGTGAGTTCTGCTTTTACCTCGACACTGCCCCCGTTTGTGGTGTAATGGAGTGCATTTTCCATTAAATTGTTCAAGACGGGGGCAAATTTTTCCGGATCGATCAGCACCTGGAGGCCGGGTTCCATCGGGGCCAGGCTGAGCGTGATTTCTTTTAATTCAGCCAGGGGGCGATAATTTTCAAGGGTTTTCTGCAATAGCGTACTGACGTCGATATGTTGAATTCGAAGCCGGGTGTGACCGGCATCGAGGCGGGAAATTTCCAGGACTTCTTCCAGTACGCTGCTCTGGCGGGCGGCCTCTTTTTTCAGGGCTTCGACGTAAGGGGGCCAGCGATCCGGCGTCGTGCGTTCCATCAGGGTCAGATAGAGATTGATGGCCGTGATCGGGGTGCGTAGTTCATGGGAGACATTGGAGATGAATTGGGATTTCAGACGGTCCAATGCCTTGAATTGCGTGATATTATGGGCGGCGACGACGACGGTTGAAGGATAACCTTCGACGGGGGCTGCGCTCAATTGCAGGTCGAGGCCCGGCAGTTCGAAGGTCATTTCGGGGTGTTCGGCGGCATGTTGGGCCAGTTCTTTCAGGGCGGCATTCCATTGCGCGAGTTCGTTCCCTGTCATGCGATTGGTCCAGTTGACGACCGTCGGATTGACCTGGAGGACCCAGCCTTCCTGATCGGTGACCATCAAACCGTCGGAGGCGCTGCGTAAGATGGCGGCCGCGCGGGCCGCCTGTTCGTTTAACTGGGCGGTGCGTTCCCGGACTCTTTGTTCCAGTTGCGCGGTGTAATCCTTTGATTTCTGGTAGAGGCGGGCGTTTTCGAGCGCGATGGCGGCCTGATCGGCAAAAGCCTGGAGGCGGTGGGCGTGAGGTTCATTGAATTGTCCTGGTTGGGTGCCGTCTACATTGAGGAAGCCGACGACTTCATTATCGATGCAAATCGGGGCACTGACGCAGGATCGGACCCAGGTCATAGAGGGGAATGATATCCAGGCCCTGTCTTCTGTGATATTGGGGATGCAATAAGGTAAACGGGTTTCGATTATTTTTCGGAAATTGGCGGTTTCGGCAATGGAAAAAGTCAGATCTTCAATCCACTGGTCGACGCCGAACCGGTCATAGCCCCGGCCGCGCGCGAAACAGGCCATGCCTTCCTGGATCAACATGATATTGCAGCTTTCTCCTGGAACGACACGGAGGGCCTGTTCCAGGATACGATCGAGGACCTCATCGAGTTCGAGGGTGGAGTTGATCGCAGCGGCAGCTTCGGCGAGCGCTTCTGCCAGCCGGCGTTGTTCATGTTCGGCTTCAAAGAGGCGGGCGCGTTGAACGGCAACGGCAGCCAGCCGGGCAACGGCTTCGGTGGTTGCGATGATTTCCGGAGTGAACGTAAGCTTTTTTCCCATAGAGCAGACAGCCAGAACTCCGATGGTCTCTGTATCGGTAGCGATGGGAACGACCAGACTGGAGCGTAGTCCGATTTCGGTCCAGTCTGGAAGAGCTTCCGGATATTGGGCATAAGCATTGGTCCAGGCGGGCTGGCCGGTTCTGATGGCCTGTCCGGCCAGCCCGGTGCTCAGGGGGATTTCTATCTGAGAGAGATCGGGAAGGTGATAGAGATAGCGATAGCGCACGGTTTGAGTCTGAGGGTTGAGCACGCCAAGGGCTGCGCCGTCACTGTTGGTCAGTTCTGTGGCACCGGCGAGCAGGCGTGGAATGAGTGAGGCGAGTTCCATTTCGCTGCCGAGGATGTGGGCCAGGGTGTTTAATTGTTCTTCGCGGGCCAGGCGGCGTTGGGTTTCTTCATATAGTGAAGCATTTTTCAGGGCTACCGCGATTTGATCTGTCAGAATGCCGAGCGTACGGAATTGATGTTCATCTGGAGGTTGGGAGGGATTGTATTGGATGAGCAGGACTCCTACGTTGGTCTTTCCTTGCAGTAAAGGAAAGCCGGCGTTGTTTCCTGTGATCCAGCATTGTCCCGATTCTCCTACCTGTTTGACCAATTGTTGCAAAGAGAGGGGGAGACTGTTGAAATCAACGGTGGGGAGGTTTCTGCCGGCTTTGGCCCGCATGACCCAACCCGGGAAGTCGGGATCGTGGGTAAAGAGGCCCACGCGTTCGTAGTCGAAGGCATTTTGGAGCAGCGTGACGGTGGTCTGAAGAATCTGTTCGACATTTTGTTGCGCTGTGATTTCACGGCCGATGCGATTGATCAGAGAGAGTTGGATGGTTTGGTTTTTAAGGGTCTGTTCACTCTGACGGAGCGTGGTCTCGGTAGTCTTACGGGCGGTGATATCGGTGACAAAACCGTAGTAGCAGATGATTTCTCCGTCGGAACTGGTAATCACCTGGGTCAATATTTCGATGGGGACGCGGATGCCGTCTTTACGGATATACTCTTTTTCGTAACGTATCGGCATTTTGTAGTTGAGCAGTTTTTGGAGCGCCTCTTCTTCTATCTTATGCCATTCGGGAGGGGTGAGATCATCCCGCCAGCTGAGATTTTGCAGTTCTTCTAAAGAATAGCCCACCAGATCCGTGAAGGCTTTATTGACAATCCCGATGTGACCATCCACATAACCAAAGGCGAAGGGTTGAGAGGAGTTTTCCAGGATTTGAGCCAGCAGATGGGCTCGTTCCTCGCTTTGTTGCAGGGCTGTTTCCACGGAGTGCTGGCCGGTGGCCTGTTGTTTGATTTCCATCAGCGTGGATGACAGCGGTTGGGCCGGGAGAAAGACCACCGGAGTTTGGGGGGCGAACATTTGCGCGGTTTCCTGGATGGTGGCTGCTGAAAGCGGCGCGGTCGGCAGGACTAACAGAAGATCCCAGGAGATCGATTGTAGTTTGGATAGCAGTTCGGGTTGAGTGCTCACTGATTCCAGGAGAACGGGATTCCAGTAGGGGGTGTATTGTTGGATGAGGGTTTCGTGATCCGGGGGATCACATGGAGTGACAATGAGAACCCGTAATGGTTTACCCATAAACGTTAATGCTCCTTGCTGCAACGATAATGGTTGTGTTGGCTATTCAACTTGTACGGGTTCAGGTAGACAAGACTTCCTAATTGTACGCAAAAATGTGACATAAACAAGGGTGAATTTCATCTGAAACATAAAACGTTGGAAGTAGACCGCCGCAAGTAAACCGTAGACAGCCCGTGTCGCCAGGGTGGCTCTGGAAAAGCCTATGTTTTGGCGCGCCTTCTGAGGCGCGCCAAAACATAAACAAAAAACTCTCTCCCGATCCAGCGCGGCGTGTTTTACGGGGAAAGGGCCATTTGCGGGACGTTACAAGGCCGGGGCTATACCCTAGAGCCCTGTTTTCAAGACCGGTAATGGGGGGACGTCCCTTGTGATCTCGTCATTGACAAAACTAGTAACTTGTAGTATATTTTTAAGGTAAACTATTAAACGGTAGAGTAATTAAATGTCAGTGCGTTATGCTTTGCTTGGACTCTTGTCGCAGCAGCCTCGCCATGGATATGAGCTGGGAACGGCTTTCGAATCGTTGGTGGGAGGCAAGGAGATCTGGGAGGTTAAACCGGCGCAGATCTATACGACGCTGGTTCGATTGGCTGAGAGTGGTCTGGTGGTGGTGGAAGCTGTGGAAAAGGAGGGCGGGCCGGAGAAAAGGATCTATGCGGTGACGGAAGCCGGCCGGGCAGAACTTCAGAGCTGGTTTGACAGTGGGGTGCTGGATGATCATCAACGCGATGAAGTGTTTGTGAAGTTGATGCTGAGTCTGGCGGGAGTGGGCGATCCCACGCATGTTTTGCAGGTGCAGCGGATGACCCTGTATCGCGAATTGCATCAGGTGACGGCCCATCGACAGCAGGCCAATCCCAAAGCCGAGCTGGCTTACATTCTTTTGTTGGATAAAGCCGTGATGCACCTGGAAGCTGATTTGCGTTGGCTGGATATGATAGAGGCCCGGTTGGAAGAAGTGAAACGGCAACCTCCCCCGTCGCCGGAACCCAAGCCTCGTGGGCGTCCCAAAAAGTAAGCGTGGAAGACTGGAAGACTTATGCGGTGAAGCCGAAAAAACAAGAAAAAGAAAGGCCCATTTTTTCGGCGGCTTTCCGAAGCCGCCGAAAAAATGAATAAAAATAACTCTCTGTCTATCCCGCGCGTCGTTTTGAGCTGAACAAAAGCCTTTTGCGGGACGTTAAAATCCCTCGTACAGGTCGAGCGTGAAAGATTAGAAGGTTGAAAGATGAAGCACTTATTTGTAGCCGAGAGCGGAAACCCTCAAGCCGAAACGATTGTCTTTTTGCATGGTGGCGGGGGCGGAGCCTGGATGTGGCAACCTCAGATGGAGCAGTTGACTGAATATCACTGTCTGGCTCCTGATTTGCCGGAACATGGGCAAAGCGCAGAGGTCAAGCCTTTTACGATTGCCGGATGTGCAGCCATGATTGCAGAGTTGATCCGGGCGCGGGGCCTTGGGGGGCGTGCGCATCTGGTGGGGCTTTCGGAAGGGGCCCAGGTTGTGCTGGCCTTGCTGGCTTCTGCTCCGGAAGTGGTGGATCGAGCGATTGTAAGCAGCGCGCTGGTGCGTCCGATTCCCGGGGCGGGGTTGATGACGGCCGGGATGGTGCGCGCTTCGGCCAGGTTGTTTATCGATCCGTTTAAGGAGGTGGATTGGTGGATCAGGGTCAATATGAAGTATAGCGCGGGTGTTCCGGATTCGTACTATCCGCAATTTCGGGAGACGTTCAGGAGTTTGACGGCGGATGGGTTTACAAATGTGATGATGGAAAATCAACGTTTCCGGTTGCCGGCGGGATTGGAGAAGGTTCAGGTTCCGACCCTGGTGGTGGCCGGGAAAGGCGAGTATGCAGCAATGCGGCAGTCGGTGAGCGATGTGGCTCGGGCATTGCCCCGAGGACGGGGTTTTCTGGTGGCCCATGCGCAACGGATGTCGCTGGCGGAGCAGCATAACTGGAGTATGACGACGCCGGAACTCTTTACGGCGATGGTGCGGGCATGGTTGATGGATCAACCGTTGCCTAAGGCTCTGGTAGCAGTGTAGGGGGCTAAACCGTAATAAGGAAAAGGCAGTACCGCATAATTCACTCAGATCGCACTGCAAAGGCACCTGGGACGCAGAGAGAAAAGCCCCTGTTTTCGCGGGCTTTCTGAAGCCCGCGAAAACATAAATAAAAAACTCTCTCCTCCCATCCTGCGCGGCGCACCTTACGGAAAAAGTGTCATTTGCGGGATGCTACAAGGCGAAAATGAGATTTCACCATAGAGCTATAGAGAGCACAGAGAAGAAGAGCGGTGAGTTTTCTGGGCAGCCTATTTCAAGGGTGCAGGTCAGTGAATGAAAAGGAGCAGGACGATGGCTATTATTCAGGCAGAGGAATTGACGAAGGTTTATGGCCGCGGCGATACGGCGGTTACGGCGCTGGATCACATTAATTTGACGGTGGAGGCGGGCGAGTTTGTGGCAGTGATGGGACCCAGCGGCTGCGGAAAATCTACCTTCTTGCATCTGGTCGGGGGGTTAGACCGGATCACATCGGGGCGGGTGTTGCTTGACGGCAAGGATATCACAACCTTCAATGACGCGGCGCTGACCGAATTTCGGCGGCGGCGGATCGGTTTTGTTTTTCAGTTTTTCAATTTGATTCCGGTGCTGTCGGCGTTGGAGAATGTGACCCTGCCTTTGATCCTGGATGGGGTTAAACCGGCGCTGGCGCAGGCGAAGGCGCGGGAGTGGTTGACGAAGCTGGGATTGGCCGATCGGCTGGCCAACCGGCCGGATCAGCTTTCGGGCGGGCAGCAGCAGCGGGTGACGATTGCCCGGGCTCTGGTGATGGATCCGGCGTTGATTCTGGCGGATGAACCGACGGGAAACCTCGATTCGCGGGCCGGGGATGAGATTGCCGGCTTGTTGCATCGCACGGCGACGGAGTGGCAGCGGACGATTATGATGGTGACCCACGATCCACGGATCGCGGCTTATGCTGATCGGATTATCTTCCTCAAGGACGGTCGGATTGTGGATGAAACTCGTCTTACCGGCCACGGCGGCAAGGAAGAGGCGAAGAGTGTCCGTGAGCGCGTTGAGGCGCTCTGAGCGGGAGTCGATGGGTGGCTTGCAGGAGCAGGGAGGAAAAATGAACGTGCAACTGACGCTTGCGCTCCGTTATCTTTCGGGGCGGAAATTGCGGACGGCGTTGACGACGCTGGCGGTGGTTTTTGGGGTGGCGATTTTGTTTGGGATGAACAGCCTGTTGCCGGCCATGGTTCAGATGATGCGGCAGGGAATGCTGGCCACGGCAGGTCAGGCGGATCTGACGGTGACGAGTGTGGGGGAGGCTCCCTTTTCAAGTTCCAAACTGGATGAGCTGCGCGGCGTGGCCGGGATTGCGGTGCTCGACGGATCGTTGCAGCGGATGGTTTTGTTGCCGGCTGCGCTCGTTCCGGCGCAACCGGCTCCGGTGGGCATTTCCAAACCGGGGATGGCGCCGGCTCAATCGGTCAATTCAGTGTTGGCGGTGGGGCTGGATTTGAAAACGGCCCAGACGATTCGCACCTATCCGTTGGTGGAGGGGCGTTTTCTGGAAGCGGGCGATACCACCGCGGTGGCAATGCCGGAGTCTCTGGCGACCAAGTTGAAGCTGAAGGTCGGGGATACTTTTACGTTGCCGGCGGCGGTTGGGACGACTTCTTTTACGCTGGTGGGGATGCTGGCCTCGCGGCCGGGGTTGGGGGCCGAGCCGATCTACATGCCGCTGGCGACTGCCCAGACGCTGCTCGATTATCCGGGGCAGATCAATCGGATTGAGGGGGTGTTTGAGTCGGGGGCGGAGGCTGAGCAGGTCAATGCGGCGGTGCAGGCGGTATTGGGCGCGGGTTTTGAGTTGGGACAGCAGGAGACAGACAGCGAACTTTATGCCAGCATTCAGATGGGAGAGTTTGCTTTTGCCATTTTCGGGTTGATGTCGCTGGCGATGGGGGCCTTTATTATCTTCAATACCTTTCGTACTATCGTGGCAGAGCGGCGGCGCGATCTGGGAATGCTGCGAGCGGTGGGGGCCTCACGGGCTACGCTGGTGGGATTGATTCTTTTTGAAGGTCTGTTGCAGGGTCTGATGGGGACGATCCTGGGTTTGATGGTCGGTTATCTGATGGCATTGGGAATTATCGGGTTGATCCAGCCGGTGATTGTCAGCCTGCTGCATATGGAGCTGGGAATGCCGGTGATTACGGTCAGCAATCTGCTCATATCGACGTTGTTGGGGTTGGGGGTGACGATTGTCGGCGGGTTGTTACCGTCGCTTTCGGCGGCCCGGATTGCGCCATTGGAGGCTTTGCGGCCTCAGCCGGCGGCGGTTTATGAGCGGACGGCACGGCGGTCGAGCCTGGCCGGGGCGGTGTTGATCGTGCTGGCGGCGCTGGCGTTGCTTTCGGGGATGACGGCGCTGGCCGGGGTGGGGACGTTGTTGTTTCTGGTGGGGTTGGTGCTGGTCGGGCCGGCGCTGGTGCAGCCGTTATCCCGGATTTTCGGCCGGTTGCTGGTGTTGATTTTTGCCCGCGAGGGACGGATTGCCGAGGTCAATCTGGCACGACAGCCGGGGCGGGCCGCGGTTACGGCGTCGGCAATGATGTTGGGGCTGGCGACGGTGATTGCGTTGTTGGGCATGGTGACGAGCATTTCCGAAGGTTTTATGCGGTATCTGGATCGCAGTCTGGGTGCGGATCTGTTGGTGATTCCGACTTCGTTTCTGCTGGGCGGCGGCAATGTCGGTGCGGCTCCGGAGCTGGCCCAGGCGATGCGAGAGACGCCGGGGGTGAGCACGGTCACGACCTTGCGGCTGGGATATGCCGAAGTGAACGGCGGTACCTTGCAGGTCGTGGGGATCGATCCGACGACTTATCCCGAGATTGCCGGACTGGAGTTTACGGCCGGGGAATCCCAGGATGCATATGCGGCGTTGGGGCAGGAGCGGGCTCTGATCATCAACGGTATTTTTGCTTCGCAGTCAAAGGCTAAAATCGGGGATTGGTTGACTTTGCAGACGCCCGAAGGCCCGAAGGATTATCGGGTTGTGGGGGTGGGGTTGGATTATTTGAATGCCAAACTGGCTACGGCTTATATTTCTCAGCCCAATCTGGAACAGGATTTCCATCAGAATGGCGATCTGTTGCTGATGGCCGATATGGTGGCGGGCACAGATGTGGTTGCGCTTCGTCGTTCGATGGTCGAGCTGGTGAATCAGTATCCTGCTTTTACATTGATTGAATGGCAGACTTTCCGGAAGAACCAGGAAGCGGCTTTTTCCAGCGCCATGTCGATGCTTTATCTGATGACATTGATGTTTGCGCTGCCGGCTCTGATTGCGATGATCAATACGCTGGCGATCAATGTGTTGGAACGGACGCGGGAAATCGGAGTGTTGCGGGCGGTCGGCAGCACTCGCAGTCAGATTCAGCGGATGATCCGGGCGGAGAGTTTGTTGCTTTCCGGTGTGGGAATTTCGTTTGGGATTCTGGCTGGTCTGTGGTTGGGGTATGTGCTGGTGTTGGCGATCAATGCGGTGGGATTTAGTGTGTATTACTATTTCCCGTTTGCGGGGGTGTTGGCGGCGCTGGCGGTGGGGATTTTGTTTGGGGTGATAGCGGCGTCAATTCCGGCGCGGCAGGCGGCGCGGATGGATATTGTGGCGGCGCTGCATTACGAGTGATTTTTGTAGGTTCGCGGGCTTTCTGAAGCCCGCGAACCTACAGGTATTAAAGATTGGGGGCGCGCCCTGTCAGGGCGCGCCCCCAATCTTTTTTATATTTCCCTCGCGCCGCGGTGTTTTATTTCTCGCGCAGGATCAACGGCAGGAAGATGAGGTAGTTCCGTTCAATCGGGGTGGATTGGGCGGTGCCGGGTTCGTGTAGAGTTTCATTGCCGTAGTTATCGATGTCGACGAGCCAGTAGTAGTAGGTGAGATTGGGCAGGGCCATGGTGTCGGTGTAGGCATATTCCGCACCGCAGAGGTTGCCCTGACAGAGGCTGGGGATGAAGACGATTTCACTGGCCAGGGTCGGGTTGGCTTCGGTGCTGCGCAGAATCCGGAAGCCGAAGTTGTCGACTTCCATCGCGGTAGCCCATTCCAGTCTTACACTGCCGGGCTGTCCGATGGCCTGGAAGTAGAGCAGATCCACTGCGGTGGGGGCGTTGGTGATGGTGGCGGTGGAGGTCACCGGCAGGGCGATGTTGGAGAAGGTATCCGTACCGTCGCTGATGACCACGGTGTTGACGGTGGTGGTGATGTCGTGGGCGATGGTAAAGACCGTCGTGACCAGGAAGGTGTCGCCGGGGGCCATGTTCCGGTTGAATCCGTAGGGTGCCGGGCCGGTGAGATCGTACCAGACCAGCTGTCCGTCATCCTGCGGCTCTTCCGGTTGCGGTTGCGCCGAGACGAAGGAGAGATTGTAAGGATCGTAGATGTCGATCATCGGCAGAACATCGAGCGTACTGAGCCCGACATTGGTGATCTGGATGGTAAAGGTGAGATAGTTGGGGTAGACGATGTCGCGGTCATAGCCGATGAGTTTCTTCTCGACGAGGACGGCAGGATCCTGAACCACAGTTGGAACGCTGGCCGTTTCGGTGATGATTCCTCCGCTGAAGGCGCCGGTGGTGGTGACGTAGTTAATGAAGAGGCCGAGTGCGCCGGGCGTTGAGGTAACCATGAAGGTAACCTGGGTGATGGCCCCGGGAGGCAGCGTTCCGAGATTCTGCCAGACGAGCGTCGGGGTGTAGATATCGGGATCGGCAGGTTGTCCGGAGCCGACAACATAGTGCAGTTCCGGCGGCAACGTATCGGTGAGGACCAACGGGGAGAAGGTAACCTGACCCGTGTTGGTGATCCTCACGATGTAGGTGATCGGCATGCCCGGCACGATGACGGTGGGGGTGGCTTCTTTGGAGATCTCCAGGGCCGGGATCAGCACGGTAGAACTGACGGTCGAGGTGTTGTCGTCAGGTCGATCGTTGGGGGTGGTGGTGCTGATGACTGCATTGTTGCTGAAGGGTGCGGTGGTGCTGGGGCTGACCGTGACGGTGATGTTGATCGTGCCGGTCATGCCAGCGGCCAGGGTGCCCAGGTTCCAGACGAGCGGATTGGGTCCGCTGGTCGGGGCCGGGACTGCACCGTTGTAAGTGACTTCAGCGGGGAGCATGTCGGTCACGACGACATTGTCGGCACCGCTGGGGCCTTCGTTGGTGTAGACCAGCGTGTAGGTGAGTGTGGTACCGACGATGACCGGATCGTGTGAAAGCGATTTGACGATGACCACATTGGCCGTGGCCGTCGCCGGGAGGGTTACGGCATCGGTATCGGTCAGGTTGGTGCTGTCGGTAATGATGGTCTGGTTGACGACGAGCGTACCGCTGACCAGGGCCGAATCAACCCGGACGACGAGGGTGACGATGCCGGAGGCGGTGGGTGAGACGGTCCCCAGGTTCCAGAGGACGGTGCCGGCGGCGCCGACCGCCGGAGCGCTGGTCGGAGCCGGGCTGGCGGCCCAGAAGGTGGTGCTGATGGGGGTCGTGTCGGAGATGGTCACATTGTCGGCCGGTTCATTGCCGGTAACGCCCCATTCCAGCGTGTAGGTGATCAGTTCGCCGATGGGCGCAGAGAGCTGCGCGGTGGTCTTGGTGATGGCGAGGGCGTGGCTGGAGATAACCGGGGTGGTGATCTGATCGCTGGCAGTGATGTTGGTGCTGTCGGTGATGACGGCGCCGTTGAGAATTTGGGTGCCGGAGTAGAGCGGCGAGGCGATCTGCACGATCAGGGTGACGACGCCGGAAGCCGTGGGCGAGACAGTGCCCAGGCTCCAGTAGACGGTGTTGCCGTTGAGGGTGCAGCTCAGGCCGCCGGCACAGGAGACATATGCGGCATTGACCGGGAGCGTATCGGAGATGGTGAGGTTGTCGGCCGGTTCATTGCCGGTGAGGCCCCATTCCAGCGTGTAGGTGAGATAGTCGCCGGCTGCCACTTCTGTCAGAGCGGCGGTTTTGGTGATGCCGAGGGTATGGCTGGCGACGACGGGTGTGGTGATTTGATCCGTGCCGGTGATGTTGGTGCTGTCGGTGATGAGCGCCCGGTTGTAGATCTGGGTGCCGGAGTAGAGCGGGGTGGCGATCTGCACGATCAGGGTGACCACGCCGGAGGCGGTGGGCGAGAGCGTGCCGAGATCCCAGAGGACGAGGCCGCTGCTTTCCGTGCAGGTGAGGCCGCCGGCGCAGGAGAGGTAAACGGCATTGGCCGGGACCGTATCGGAGATCGTCACATTGTCGGCCGGCTCGTTACCGGTGAGGCCCCAGGCCAGGGTGTAGGTGAGGATGTCGCCCGGTGCAACCTGGGTCAAGGCGGCCGTTTTGGTGATGGCCAGGGTGTGGTCGGAGAAGACCGGCGTCGTGAGCTGATCGGTGTCGGTGAGGCCGGTGCTGTCGGTGATGAGAACTCCGTTCAGGATTTGGGTTCCGCTGTAGAGCGGCGAGGCGACCTGGACAACGAGGGTGACGGAGCGAGTGTAGGGGGGATCGATGTTGCCGAGGTTCCAGATGACAAGGCCGCCGCTTTCTGAGCAGGAGACTCCGCCGGCGCAGGAAACGTAGACCGTGTTGGTCGGAACGGTGTCGGAGATGGTCACGTTGTTGGCGGGTTCCGTGCCGGTGATTTCGTAGTTGAGAGTATAAGTGAGGAGTCCACCTGCCGCAACCTGAGTCAACACGGAGGTTTTGGTGACGACGAGTCCGTGGTTGGAGTAGACCGTTACCGTGTTTTGATCGGTATCGGTGATGTTGGTGAAGTCTGTGATCGAGACTGTGTTATAGATTTGGGTTCCGCTGTAGACCGGGGCATCGACCCGGACGATCATGGTCACGATGTTCGAGGTGATGGGCGAGACCAGGCCCAGATTCCAGTTGACCACGCCGGTGCTCCCGACCGGAGGTGCGTTATTGGGGGTGGGGATGGCCGACCAGAAGGTCGTGCCGGCGGGTGTGGTATCGGAGATGGTTAACTCGTCGGCCAGGCCGTCGCCGGTTACCCCCCACTGGAGGGTGTAGGTCAGAAGCTCGCCGGCGGTGACCGGATTCAGGGCGGCCGTTTTGGTGATGGCCACGACATGAGTGTCAGGGACGACGATGACCGTGACCGAATCGGTATCGGTGAGGTTGGTATTGTCGTGGATGATGACACTGTTGAGAAGTGTGGTGTCGGTCAGAATCGGCGAATCGATCCGGACGACCATGGTGACGGAGTTCGAGGTAACCGGATCGATCGTGCCCAAATACCAGTTGACCGTTCCTGCGCTGCCGACGGTGGGGGCCATGGCTGGAACCGGGATGGCGGACCAGAAGGTGGTGCTGGTCGGGGTGGTATCAGAGATGACCAGATTGTCGGCCGGTTCGTTGCCGGTGACATCCCAGGTCAGAGTGTAAGTGAGGAAATCTCCGGCCGCCACTTTGGTTACGGCGATGGTTTTGGTGATGGCGATGGCGTGGCTGGAGAGGACCGGGGTGGTGATCCGATCGGTATCGGTCAGGTGCGTGCTGTCGGTGATGCCGGCGCCATTGACGATCAGCGTGCCGGAGTAGAGCGGCGTATTGACCAGGATTACCAGCGTGACTACACCCGAGGCTGTGGGCGAGATCGTGCCAAAGGTCCATTCCACAATGTTGCCGTTGAGAGTGCAGGTGAGACCGCCGGCACAGGAGAGGTAGGTGGCGTAGGTGGGGATGGTGTCGGAGATGGTCACATTATCGGCGGGTTCGTTGCCGGTGATATCCCAGGCCAGGGTGTAGGTGAGCGGATCGCCGGCATTGACCTGAGTCAGGGCGGCGGTCTTGGTGATGGCCAGGGCATGGCTGGAGAAGACCGGCAGGGTGATTTCGTCGGTATCGGTGAGGCCGGAGCTGTCGGTGATGAGGACGCCGTTGGTGATGGGGGTGCCGTTGTAGAGCGGCGTGGCGACCTGGACGACCAGGGTAACGACGCCGGAAGCGGTGGGCGAAAGGGTGCCCATCGTCCATTCGACGAGGCTGCCGGTGAGGGTGCAGGTGAGACCGCCGGCACAGGAGACGTAGGTAGTGTTGGCGGGAAGGGTGTCGGAGAGGGTTACATTGGCGGCGGGTTCGTTGCCGGTGACGCCCCAGACCAGGGTATAGGTGAGCAAGCCGCCTGCGGCGACTTGGGTCAGGGCGGTGGTCTTGGTGACTGCGATGTTGTGGCTGGAGAAGACCGGCGTGGTGATTTCATCGGTGTCGGTGAGGCCGGAGCTGTCGGTGATGAGGACGCCGTTGGTGATCGTGGTGCCGTTGTAGAGTGGCGAGGCGATCTGGACGACCAGGGTGACGATGCCGGAATCGGTCGGTGTGACGGTGCCCAGGGTCCAGAGAACCGTGCCGGCCGTGTTGCCGCAGCCGGTGCCGCCGGCGCAGGTGATGAAGGAGGTATTGGCGGGCAGCGTGTCGGAGAGCGTCACATTGTCGGCCGGTTCATTGCCGGTGACGGCCCAGGTGAGGGTGTAGGTGAGCAAGCCGCCGGCCGCGACTTCCGTCAGTGCCGTGGTTTTGTTGACGGCGATGGCGTGGTAGGCGACGACCGGCAGGGTGACCGAGTCGGTGTCGGTGAGGCCGGAGCTGTCGGTGATGAGGACGCCGTTGACGATCTGGGTGCCGGAGTAGAGGATCGAAGCAGCTTGAACGGCCAGGGTGACGGCACCGGAAGCCGTGGGCGAGACGGTGCCGAGGGTCCAGTAGACGGTGCCGCCGGTGAGGGTGCAGGTGATGCCGCCGCCGCAGCCGACATAGGTGGTGCTGAGCGGGACGGTATCGGAGAGGGTCACATTGTCGGCCGGTTCATTGCCGGTAACGCCCCAGGTGAGAGTGTAGATGATCGTATCGCCCGGGTTGACCTGGGTCAGATCGGTGGTCTTGGTGATGGCGAGGGCATGGCTGGCGAAGACCGGCAGGGTGAGCTGATCGGTGTCGGTAAGGCCGGAGCTGTCGGTGATGAGGACGCCGTTGGTGATGATGGTGCCGTTGTAAAGGATCGCGGCGGGTCGGACGACCAGGGTGACGACGTTGGAAGCGGTGGGGGAAACGGTGCCCAGGGTCCAGAGGACGAGTCCGCCACTTTCGGAGCAACCGGTGCCGCCGGCACAGGAGACGTAGGTGGTATTGGCCGGGATGGTGTCGGAGATGGTCACATTATCGGCCGGTTCATTGCCGGTGACGTCCCAGGCCAGGGTGTAGGTGAGGAGTTCACCGGGGGCCACCTGGGTCAGGGCGGTGGTCTTGGTGATGGCCAGGGCATGGCTGGAGAAGACCGGCAGGGTGATTTCATCGGTGTCGGTAAGGCCGGAGCTGTCGGTGATGAGGACGCCGTTGGTGATGGGGGTGCCGTTGTAGAGCGGCGTGGCGACCTGGACGACCAGGGTAACGACGCCGGAAGCGGTGGGCGAAAGGGTGCCCATCGTCCATTCGACGAGGCTGCCGGTGAGGGTGCAGGTGAGACCGCCGGCACAGGAGACGTAGGTAGTGTTGGCGGGAAGGGTGTCGGAGAGGGTTACATTGGCGGCGGGTTCGTTGCCGGTGACGCCCCAGACCAGGGTATAGGTGAGCAAGCCGCCTGCGGCGACTTGGGTCAGGGCGGTGGTCTTGGTGACTGCGATGTTGTGGCTGGAGAAGACCGGCGTGGTGATTTCATCGGTGTCGGTGAGGCCGGAGCTGTCGGTGATGAGGACGCCGTTGGTGATCGTGGTGCCGTTGTAGAGTGGCGAGGCGATCTGGACGACCAGGGTGACGATGCCGGAATCGGTCGGTGTGACGGTGCCCAGGGTCCAGAGAACCGTGCCGGCCGTGTTGCCGCAGCCGGTGCCGCCGGCGCAGGTGATGAAGGAGGTATTGGCAGGGAGGGTGTCGGAGAGCGTCACATTGGCGGCCGGTTCATTGCCGGAGACGGTCCAGGCCAGGGTGTAGGTGAGCAATCCGCCCGCTGCGACCTGGGTCAGGGCGGCGGTCTTGGTGATGTCGAGGTAATGGTTGGAGATGACCGGTGTGGTGACCGTGCTGGTGCCGGTGACGCCCTGGGTTGAGGTGAGCCAGCCGGTATTGACGATTTGCGTACCGGAGTAGAGCGGGGTGGCGACCTGGACGACCAGGGTGACGACCGTCGAAGCGCCAGGAGCCAGTGTGCCCAGAGTCCAGGTAACAATGTTGCCGGCATTGGTGCAGCCGCCCGGTTCGCAGGATACATAGGTTGTGCTGAGCGGGACGGTGTCGGTGACGACGATCCCTGTGGCATTGACCGGACCGGTGTTGGTGACGGCGATGTTGTAGGTAAGCTGATCGCCTGCGGTGATGGGGGAGGTAGCGGCCGTCTTAACCATGCTGAAGATCGGCCAACCGGTGGTCAGGGTGGTGGTATCCGTGATGGGACCGTAGGTGCGGTCGCCCGGAGTTGCGCCGGGGAGGCTGGACCAGGTGGTCTGAGCCTGATTGGTGAGCGCGACGCCGGCGCCGATGTTGTTATCGATCAGGACGAAGTATTGGATGAAGAGTCCGGCGCCCGGGTCGAGGGTGAAGGTGGGGACGAAGGTGATTGTGAGTTGACCGTTGCCGGCGTTGAAGGCCCAGGCATAATCGGTGCCTGCTACCGGGGTGCCGTTGCGGGTGATTTGAATCAGTGTGGGTCCGGCGGCGCGCATCCCTGACGGGATGGTATCGGTAACGATGATGTCGTAGGCCGGGCTGCTGGTGATGGCCGCACTGTTGGTCAGATTGAGGCTGTAAGTGACGGCGGTACCGGCGCCTACGGTGGTACTGGCTGGCGGGGTGCTGTTTTTCACCAGCACCAGGGATGGTTCGGTGACAGTGAAGATGGCCGGCGGGGTAATGGTTGCCCCGGTGGCATGGGTGAGGACGGCGATATTGGTAATTACCTGACCGGCTGTGCTGCCGAGTCCGCTGGAGAGGATGCCGGTGACGGTGATGACCCGTTCTTCTCCGGCGGGAATCAGGGCGTAGGTTACCGTGAATGCATTGCCGTTTGTGGCGGTGATGCCGTCCGGTCCGTCGGTGAGGGATTCCAGGACCAGGTACGGAGGGAGAAGATCGGTCACGGTGACCTGGCTGAGAGCGGCGGTAATGATGGGGGAGGGCAGCCGGACGACGTAGGTGATGCGCGAGCCGAGGGTGGCCGTGGCCGGGACGACCGTCTTGGTCAGGCTGGGAAGAACGGTCAGATGGAAAACGTAATCGGTGCCGTCGGTGTAGACCCGTTCGGTCGGCGTGAAGGGGCCAGGGCCCGTGCCCGGTTGAGAATCGTAGTAGGGTAGGGCGGCGGTGTTGGTGATACGGGAGCCGGCGATGATGGTGTTGGCGACCTGTGCGACCATGGTGATGACGAACGTGCCGGGCGCTCCGCCGTTCCAATCGGTGCCCCAGAGCGGAGTGACGACCCAGGAGATGGGGCCGGTAGCGCTCACGGCCGGGGCGGAGGTGAAGGCGATGGTGGGCGGTGCGCTGCTGCCGATGGTCGAGGTGACGTAGGTCATGCCGGCGGGCAGGGTGTCGCTGATCACCATATCATAGGCGGGGCCATGACCGCTATTGGTGACGGTGAGGGTGTAGGTGATGAGCTGGCCGGCGCCGATGACGGTGCCGGAAAGCGGCACGCTGTCCTTATCGATGGTCAGATTCGGTTGGATGACGGCATTGGTGACGGTGGATGTGGCGACGATGGTGCCGCGGTCCGTCAGCGTGCCGGTATTGGAAATCGTGTGCAGCGTCGTGCCGGTGAAGACCGGGGTGAGATCGTCGATGCGCAACCCGACAGCCTGAGCGACGAAGGAGAGGGTGATGACCGTGGGTGCGGTGATGAGACTGGTGATCGGATTGCCGAAGGACCAGGTGATGACCTGGGAGCCACCGGCTACACTGACGGTCCGTCCGGTAACCGAGACGGGGACGACGCCGGGGGTCCAGGCGAGCGTTTCACTGTTGGTGATGTACCAGATACCCATGGGGAGGTAATCACCGAGGTAAGAGGTTCCACCCATTCCGATCAGGCCGGCGGGGATGGTGTAGACGAGGTTGTAGGTGACCTGATCGCCGACGCGCAGGGTGATGGGGGTGGTAGATTTGACCATGGTGAGGTTGGTGGTGGCGGTGACGGCGCTGGCAGTTTCAGTATAGGGGCGAACGCCGGGGATGGTTTCGGTGAGAGAGGTGTAGAGCAGGTCCACCGTGTTGGTCAACAGCGAGGCGGCGAGCGCTTCCGAGACGCGCGCCGTGTAGGTCAGCATGACGCTGTTGCCGGGGGCCACATTACTCAACGTGTTGAGGGTCCAGGTGAGGATGCCGGGGCCGACGACCGGGTTGCTGCGGGCATCGCCGCCGAAGAGGGCGGTGATTGAGATGCCGGAAGGCACCGCGTCGGTGATGTGGAGGCTGTAAGCCGGGCTGGTGCCGGTGTTGGTGAGGCGGATGGTGTAGGTGAGCCAGGCGAGGCCGTCCACGCCGGCCGGGTTGCTGCTCGAGCCGGCGAGCGTTTTGATGAGCTGGATATCGGGTTCGCCGACGACCGTGCTGACCGTGTTGCTGGTCGTGACGGGCGTCGTCGTGCTGGTCATCGAGGCGATGTTGGTGATCACATCACCGGAATTGGCATCGCCGGCGGCATTGGGCCAGGTGTGAGAGATGCGGGCCGTTACCGTGATGAGCGCCTGTGTGCCGTAAGGGATCGCGTTGAGCGTCGCCGTGATCCTCTGGCCGTTCCAGAGGTAGCCGGCGATTCGGGAGGGCGTGCTGACGGCCAGATTGGAGGTCGCGGTCCAGTTGACGGCATTCCAGTCATCGGCCGGGGCGTTGATGGTGTCCTGGGCGTTATCGCTCATTGGGCCGCCGGTGCTCCAGACTTCGGCCCAGAAGGTTTTGGGGTTGCCCAGTTTGGATTTTGCGATGCGATATTCGATGGTGGAGCGGCCGCCGGTCACATTGTAGGCGACCGCGTCGGCCGGGACGGAGCCGTCCCAGATAGTCCCGTTCCAGTGGTGGATCTGCGAGTCGCCCGGATCGTAAGGCAGGACATCGACAAAGGTGTAGATCGCATATTCCGGGCGGTGAGGGGCCAGCGCGTTGACATTGCGGGTCCAGGCATCGTAGGTGCCCCCATTGCCATCGTTGGTGGTGTCGATGTAGATGGCGTATTTGCCCCAGTCGGCGGCGGCGATATCGCCGTTGACCGTGTAGGCGAAGTAGTAGTTGTCGTTGTCCTGGGTGACGTAGAGATCGCCCAGGTCCATGACGGCGTTGCCGTTGCCGTCGCCGGTGGGGTCACTGGCGAGGGGCAGACCGTAAAGCGGCTCGACAATGCCGTCGATGGCGGGGGTGCCGGAGAAGGCGACGGTCATGGTTTCGATATAGAGCCGGGGATCGAGCGTGTCGGTGACGACCACATTGTAGAGCGAGACGCTGAGCAGCTGTGAAGGGACAATCAGGGTATAGGTGACCAGCGTGCCCAGGGTGGCGGTGGGCGGCGGGGCGAAGATGACCGTTTTGCTGAGCGTGCCGGAGCCGGTTTGCAGGGCGGCGCTGTGCGAGCCGTCGCTGTAGACGCGTTGATCGGCGTCGGTGCCGCTGGAGATCGGAGAAGGCGTGGGGCCGGCGCCGGGCTGACTGTCATAATAAGGAAGGAAGACCTGGTTGCTGAAGCGCACATTGGCGGTCAGGCCGGCGGTAACGCGGGCGACCACCTGGATCTTCATCGTGGTCTGGTTGGTGTAGTTGTTGGCCAGCGGGCTGGTGCCGGAGAGATAGTTGGCAGTCCAGGTGATGGTACCGCCGGTGCCGGGGGTGGGGAAGGTGGTGAGGGCGGTGCCGGCGGGGGCGCTGACCAGGGTCGAGGTGATGTAGGTCAGTTCGGAGGGCAGGACATCGCTGATGACGATATCGTAGGCCGGCATGGAGGCCTGGTTGGAGATGGTGAGGGTGTAGGTGACCAGGTCATTGGCGCCGATGTAGCAGCCGGAGGTCTCCAGGCGAGTGACGAAGACATCGTCGAAGTGGCAGGTGTTGGCTCCACAGGCGTTGGCGTAAAAGCCGACCCGTCCGGCAGCCAGCGGGGTGGCGTCGGTGTAATCGATGATCTGTTGCCCGTCGATGAAGATGCGAATGCGGCCGCGTTCGTAGCGGGCTTCCATATGATACCAGCGATCGATTTGTGGGGTAACGACGAAGGTGCCGATGATGGTCGTGCCCGCATTAACTTTTTCCAAAACGATATTGTATGTGCCGGCGGGGTCGTTTTGGTGGAGGATGGCCCGATAATAATGGGTATTGTCGGTATAGTGGAAGACCAGGCCTCGACTGGAGGCGCTATCGGTCGCGTGAATCATAGCGCTGTAACTGAAATCGTCGGGGACGGCAGTGTTGTTGACCAATAACGTAGCGCCTGCCGCTGCGACTGATTGTTGAGCATACCCGGGGGTGGCGTTCTGATTCCAGGTTCCGGCAGCAGCGGTCCAGCCGGTGGGCGGGGTGGTTGAGGCGCGGTTGAAGGAATCTTCCAGGAGGGTGGCACTGCAACCGAGCGGCGTGGTGTAGGTTTTGTTGATATGCAGCAGCGGCTGGCCGACGTAAGAGTTGACATTGCTGTTCAGGTTTTGCGTCGGCAGCGTGGAGTTATAAGCACCGCTGTTCTGGTTGTTCCAGTAAAGCTGAGCCACATTGTTCAGCGTATTGATCGTTTGGGGATCGGTCCAGATTACGGCGCCGGTGAGGTCGATACCGGTGAGCTGGGCCTGGAAGGTGGCGGTGAAGTAGCCGGGGCCGGCGTTGGTGCTGTTGTTGAAGGGATCGAGCCACCATTCGAGGGCTTCCCGTGCCGGTGAGAAGGTCTGACTGGTGCCGACGCGGGGGTTGGTGGCAGAGGGTGATCCGGCCACGCCGTTGGGATTGCTGTCGAAGGAGGCGCCGGCGGCCAGGGGATCGGGGGCGATGAAGCCCATCGTGCTGGCGGTCTGGAATGTATTGACGACATAGCGGATGCCAGCCGGCAGATCGTCGTACATGAAGGGCCAGGGGATGGTCAGGCCGGCGGGGACGGTGACGGCGAGGGTGTAGGTCACGATATCGCCGATGCGGAGCGGGGTGGCGGGGTTACCGCTGACCGGCATGACCGCTTTGGTGAAGACGATGGGCGCTGTCGTGATCGTTTCCGTGTCGCTGATCACCGGGTAAACCCGTTCCTGGCCGGGGTAAGGATTGCCCGGCTGGCTGGTCCAGGTGGCGGAGACGCGGTTGGTGAGGGAGATGTTGGGCGCGGTGCCGGAGATGCGGGCGGTATAGGTGAGGATCAACGGATTGTTGGTCCCAAACAGCGTTTCACTCATCGGTGTGACGGTCCAGGTGAGGATGCCGGGGCCCTGGATGGGGTTGCTGCGGGCATCGCCGCCGAAGAGGGCGGTGACGGAGATCCCTGAAGGCAGGGTGTCGGTGACCATCACGTCATAGGCCGGGCTGGTGCCGGTATTGGTGATGAGGATGGTGTAGGTGAGCCAGGTCGAGCCATCGAGGTTGGTCACGCCGCCGGTGGAGGTGTTGACCATTTTGTTGATGACGAGGGTGGGCTGGACGATATCGACGCGGGCGGTATCTGTATAAATGTAGGAGGTGGTATCGTCCACGTAGGTCATCGTCAGGCGATTGGTCACACTGACGCCGGACTGGTTGGCGGGGATATCCCGGATGAAGGCGGTGATCACGGCATTGACCAGCACCGTACCGGAGAGATCTCCCAGGGCCCAGACGATATCACCAGTTTGCAGGAAGGTGGGGCTGAGTGTGGGGGTGTTGGAGATGAAGTGCTGGTTGGTGTTGTCGGTATCGATATCGTATTCCAGGTGGGAATCGATATAGCCCAGGCCGGTGGGCAGAGAGTCGGTGAAGGTCGTGCCTTCGTAGAGGGCATCGGTGTCGGGGAGCGCGGCGGTGTAGGTGAAGACGACCAGACTGCCGATGGTGCCGGTTTGTACTTTGGGATATTTGCCGAATTGTTGGAGGAGGGTGGTATGGGCATGGCTGGTTGCCTGGGCGGAATCGCAGCCGACAGAACAGAAAGCTGTGGCGGTTACCTGGTTGAGGTTCACGCCGACGGGAAGCATCGTCGCGTAGACGGTGGCGGTCCAGACCTGGTTGACGGTGAGCGGGAGCGTGACGAGCCAGGTGATCTGGTTGCCGGCGATGACCGGAACGGCGCCGTCTGAGCCGACGGTAGCCGTGAGACTTCCGTAGTTGGTACCGGCGACATCGGTGATGAGGATGCTGCCGGTCGGGCCGGTGCCGATATTGGTCATCACGATGGTCCAGGTGACGGGATTACCGACGTCGGCCGTCTGGTTGTGGGGCGATTTGAAGAGGGAGATGACGGGTTGCTGGACATTCAGGTTGATAGCGGTATTGGTGTAGAAGGGGCCAGCGCTGATACAGACGGGATGGTTTTCGTATTGCAGAGTGCCGCTCAACGGGAGCCCGTTGGCGGTGGGACAGGCGGCGCCGGCGGCGCCGCTGTTGCGGAGACGCACGACCAGATTGAGTTCATAGGGATTGGTGAGATCGGGCCGGCCGGGGATGGTATCCCAATAGAAGCGTGGCTGGCTGGGGTTGGTGAAGATCGTGGTGGGGGCAAGGTCGGCGCTGACGATGGAGTCATAGACATATCCCAGGGGGACCGTAAGCGTGAAGGTGGTGGAATAGGCATCCACTCCGTAGTTGCGGATCGTCATGGGAATATCGCCGCTGCAGATATTGATGGGCGTGGGGTCAAGGATGAGTTGCAGGTCGGGCTGGCTGCCGAGGTCGGCAGTGTCGATGGGGGTGAGCGAGCTGGCGCAGCCGTTGTCGCAGCCGAACTTAAGCTGGGTGAGGTTCTGGGTTTGCGGCGAGCAGGAGGTGTCGCTCATGCCGACGGTGCCGGTGATGTAGAAGACTTCGGGGAAACCGGGGAGCATATCGCCGATGGCCCAGGTGATGGTGCGGGAGGCCGGCAGGATGGTGGGGGTGAAGTTGGTGCTGGCCGTGACGAACTCGAAATTATAGGGCCAGGTGTCGGAGAGGACCACATTGTGGGCCACGTAAGAGCGATCGGTGAGGCGGTTCAGGACCGTAATGCGCCAGACGATCGTATCGCCGGGTTCGGCATAGACCCGTTTGCCGAAAGAGCCGCCGGCGACAGCGCCTTCTTTAAGGATCGTCATGTCGGGCTGGAGCGTACGGAGCGTGACGGCATCTTCGGTGTAGCCGAGCGGGTGACCGCAGGGACCGAGGGCGGTGGCACTGGCGTAAGATTGGGGGGTGGCCGGCGGCGTACAGTCGGTGCGGACCGGGACCTGGATGCGGATGACGTAGAGCGGCGGGAGTTCCTGGAACCAGGTGATGACCTGGGCGGGGGCATCGGCGACGCGCCAGATCAACAGGAGATCGGGACCGACGTAGGTCTGGACCGGAGTGAAGGCCGTGGTCTGGACGACGAGCTGCTGATTTTCGTCGTAGATCGACATGGTGAAGGGGGCGCCGGCGACCGGAAGCAGGCCGCGCAGCGTCTCCGTGATGGTCAATTCGTAGAGGGAGACATCGGCGGAGGCGTTTTTGGTGGTGAAGACAACCTCACCGATATCGCACATGGGCAGATCGGCCGTTTCGCCGTTGTTGGTCAGCAGGTAGGGATCGGGCGTGTCGAAATCGACGCGGGCCTGGGGATTGGTACAGCTTTCGCCGAAGCAATCCTGGCGGGCTTCGAGGTTGACATAGAGGGGCGCGCAGACAAGAACCTCTGCGGTGACCGTCACCACGCGCATTTCCCCGGGTTGCAGATCGGTGATTGTGAAGACTGCGGAGGTGGGGGTGGTGATGGGGAGGGTACCGCTCAGGCTCACGCCGGCGCTGGCCTGGTAGCCGGTGACGGCCAGACCGGTGAGGTAGTTTGTGACGACGACGCTGGCCGCAGGGGCATTGCCGTTATTAGTGACGAAGAATTTCCAGAGGACCGTTTTCTGGCGGACCGTGTAGCGGATGGGGGTGGCGAAGAGGATCAGGCCGGCGCTGCGATAGGCGTGGGCGAGGGTATTGTTGGCGTTGTGGGTCAAACCGCAGAGGCTCTGATAGGTTATGCCGCTGTGCCAGTCAGCGCCGCCGGTACAGCCCAGATCGATCAGGAACTGGATCGTGCCGTTGCCTTCCTGGTTGAAGGCGGTATCGAAAGTAAAGGTGATGATCCCGCGGCCGCCGCCGATGTCGTCGTCGATATCGATGGCAATGCCGCTGATGTCCGGCAAAGAGCCGCCGGTGACAAAGTCGCGGGCGGAGCGGATTTCTTCAGATGAGGCCGTAAAGGTGACCACTTCGTGGTCGGTATAGCGGCCGGGGGTGTTGTCGTTGAGGGTGAGGGTGACCGTATTGGTACCGCAGCGATCGAGGACGGCGGGGGCGAGGTTGACAGAGAGATCACCTCGGCCGATGTGGAGGTTCAAGGCCTGATTGAAGGCGAGGTTGGCGGCGCAGGCCTGTTGATCGCTGATGCCGGGCATGTAGAGCTGGGCCCAATCATAGAAATAGAGATCTACCGCGCCGCTCAAGATCCCTTCAGGAATGTGGGCGGTGTAGGTGAAGATGAGCGTGACATTTTGCGTGGGCACGGCGGGGACGGCGAGTTCCAGGGCGGAGAGGTCGATGACCAGTTGCCCGGCGCCGTTCACGACAGGGGTTACCTCTCCGCTGTAATCGACGCCGTTGATCGTGAGGATCAGCGAGCCGGTCACGTATTGCAGATAGGTAGGGCCGGGCAGGGCGCCGCTGCCGATGGGCGTGCCGAGGGCTTCCGTGAAGATCGAGCCGGCCCAGGTGATGGTCTGGCTGTTGGTGATATTGAAGTTGCGGGAGATGGTGAGATCGCCGGCTCCGCAGACTTCGGTCGAGCCGGAGGAGGTGTCGCCGATGGAGACCCCTTCGTTGTTCTGGATGATGGTCGTGACCGAGTCATCGTCATAGAGGCGGGCGCAGCCGGGGCAGATGGGATCGGCGCCGGCGCGGATGAAGTTATTGACGCGCTGGCTGGCTCCGCAGACGCCGCCGGTGGTGGTGATGGCCTGGACCACATAAGTAAGCGTTTCGGAGTAGGTGCCGGGGGTGGCCGGCGGGTCATAGGTCCATGTGATGTACTGGCCGGAGGCGATGGTGCTGCCGGCACTGGCGGCGATGGGGCCGATGACCGTAAATTCAGCGGGGATGATATCTGTGACGAGGATGGTGCCGCTGATGTTTTGCTGGTTGTCACCCCAGAGGGTGACGCTGTAAGTGAAGACATCGCCCACATTGACGGCGGCCGGGCCGATTTTCTCGATGTAAAGGGTAGGCTGGCCGTCCTGAGCGTAGTTGTAGTTTAAGACCGCGGGGGTGCCGGTGAAGGGAGCGGAGCTGCAGACATCGTTATAAAGCGGGGTGAAGGCTACCGTGCCGGTGCCGGCGGTACAGAGTCCAGCCGGCGGACGGATCTGGAAGGTGAGGGTAAGGGGCCCGCTCGCTCCGGCAACGGTGCCGGTAGGGCTGCCGGCCGTGTAGCTGAAGATGCCGGTGGCGGGGAAATATTGCCAGCCGCTGCTGACCGTGCCGGTGAGCAGTTGCCAGAAGGGATCGGATTCAAAAGTGGAGTCGATGCGGAAGTTTCCTGCCGGCCCGCCCGGATTGGCGACGGTGAGCGTTACTGTCCGGGTGATCGGGTTACAGTAGGGTTCGGTGATGGGGGTGGAGACACTTAAATTGACCTGGGGGACCGTGGGGGCAAAGAGAATGCTGGCGGTTGTGGTCAAGGGGTTGGTGATCGTGGCATCGCCGGCCTGATTGCCGCAGAGCCAGGCGCCCTGAGCGATGTTGGTGAAGTTACAGGCCTGGACCTGACCGACGACGGTGAAGGTCTGGATCTGATTGATGCCGAGCGAGGTGATCACGGCCGAGGGGACCAGGTCACCGCCGGGCTGGCTGAGGTTAATGCCGCCGGTATCGGTGACGACGGCATTGTAGAGAACGCCGAGGCCGGTATTCTGGACCGTGACCTGCCAGGTGATGGGTTTGCCGAAGTCAGGAGCCCCCAGAGATTGCAGGGCGGGAATCTTTTTGATGACCATGTTGCCGCGGCCGGTGGTGATGTTGAGGCCGCTGGCGTTATCTTCCGTGGATGGAAGCGTAGCGTTGGCATTGTAGCGGAGATGAATGCGCATCATCTGGCCGGACTGGGCGTTACAGGCGGCGCGCAGGCGGAAGTTGAGAGTGATGACCCCGCCGGGTCCGAGGCTTTGCGTGACCGTGGGGGTCCAGGTGATGAGGCCGGCGGTGGAGAGGGCGGTTACCGGAATGTTGCCGGAGGAACCGGTGAGGAGGCTGCCGTTATCGTAGGTGAAGTAGGTCGGGAAATCGGCAGAGAGAAAGTAGTTGTAAGCGGTCAGCGTGGAATTATTGCGGATGACGGCGGTGTAGAGTTCCCCTCCGGCGATGGGGCTGCCCAGGCTGGCGACGGCCGGTCCGGTAATCTGGATGGGCAGGAGGGAGAGGGGGATATCGAGGCCTTTGGGACGAGCTGCCGGGGCCGGTTGGGCCGCAGCCGGATCGGCCGCAGCTGGTTGGTACCAGGATGGAAGCAAGGAATCGGTGGGGGCCAGAGATTTTTCTGCCATCCAGCCGGGCAACAGGCTGGCAGAGGGGGGGGTGTCCATCCAGGCCGGGAGGAATCCTGCTGCGGCGGCCGTCATCGCGGCGGCCGGAAGTGGTTGTTCCGAGGCGGCGTAGGCGGGAAGGGGAAGGGCATTGAGCAGGATTGCCAACACGGTTATTAAGCGTATGGCATCTAACAGAAATTTACGGGCAGTTGGGGCAGTGTGCATAGTGATTCCTCTTTCTGATAAAAAATTAACAGATAATAGATCGCAGGTTTTCGTTCAATGTTTTTATTGGTTGTTATTCCGACGAAAAGCTTTTTATTTGCCGGTATTATGATGAGCCTTTTTGAGACACGCGAAAACAAGGGTCTTTTTCCCTTGTTTTTCAGGACCGATATTCAACTGATCTACCCGTGGGGTTGGCCCATGGCCGGCTTTTTACGCCCCGCAGCCGGCACTTCCCAGGTAACAAACGACGCGCGGGATGCTACGCGATAGAGAGAGTTTTATTGTGTTTTTGCGCGCATTCTGATGCGCGCAAAAACACGGGCTTTTCCCGATCTGTACAGGCTTTTTTCTCCTGCATTTCTCAGGCCAATCGCACAGGATGCAATGGTAGTGTTAAGGCGAAGTCTGCTCCAGGAGTTGGGCAATATAGTTATCAAGGTCTGCCGGTTGAAGTTCCCCGATATGGCGGGTGACGATGCGACCTGTAGCATCAAGGAAGTAAGTTGTGGGGTAACCGGGGAGCTGGTAAGAACCGGCCGTGCTGCCATCGAGATCAAGCAGGATTGGATAGGGGATTTGATGGGCGCTGACGTAAGTTTGGGCTGTTGGGATATCTTCGCGGACATTGATGCCGATGAAATTGATGCCGAGATCCTGGTAGCGGTTGAAGCCATCGATCAGGATCGGGGTTTGGGCCTGACAGTGGCTGCACCAGGAGACCCAGAAACTGATCACCGTGGGGTGGCCCTGCATGTCGGTCCAGGTGAGCGGGGGGCCTTGAGGATTATCGAGACGAGAAAGGGAGAAATCAGGGGCGACCTGGCCGGTTTCAATGCCGCGATTCGCGATTTGGATCGGGGGAGTGTCTGCCGTGGTTGGAGTGGCGGTAGGAGAAGGATTGGGAGGGGGGGTAGGCGAGGGAAGCGTGGTTGGAGTGGGGAGCGTTTGAGCTACAGGAATGCCGGCCCGGGTCTGGAGCTGAGCCAGGTATTGAGCGACGGTTAAGCCCTGGGCCTGGGACTGAGCGGCGGCGAAATTCTGTGCCGTGAGGAGTTCGCCGAAACAGGAGGTGAACTCTTGAGGGGAGATGCCGGCCTTGTTTAAGGCGGCATCAAGCTTTTCCTGGGATTGGCCTTGAGCCGCGAGGAATTGTTGAAGCGCTTCTGCGGTTTCGGCTTCGCTGACCGTGAAGCCGGCTTTGCGGGCGGCCTGGAGAACAAGTTGCTTATTGATTAATTGTTGGAGCGCTGTTGCATCGTTGTCGATCGGCGTTCCGGTTAATTCGGACATTACCTTGTTGATTGCCTGAGCCCGGGAAAAGTCAGATTGTTGTAAGGGTTCTTCATTGATCCAGGTGATGGTGGGATCATCGGGATCAACCGGCACCTGTTCTTCGGTGCCGGCCGGCGTTGTCGGGGTAAAGGTTAGAAGGGCGAGACTCCCTCCTATCAAAAGTAGCCCGATAACGAAGGCAAATAAGAGACGGTTAAAAGGTTTCATGCAGGCTGGCTTTCAATGAGATGTGCGGCGGGGACGTGAAATCCACATAGCCGCCGGAAGTCCGATCAAAATTAACATCAACAGCATGCCAAAGGCCGGCGAGGTCTGGTCATTGCCGGATTGAGGCAGCATGATCGGGCGCGGGGTGGGTGTTATGGATGGCGTGGGCGTATTTTCAGAACCCGGTTGTTCGGACGGCGGTTGAGAGATGGCCGTCGCGGTAGGGGTAGGGGTTTCGGTCGGCGTTGGCGTCGGCGTAGGGGTTTCCGTGGGGGTGGGAGTCGGCGTGATACCGGCCAGGACCGGGGAAGTTTTTCCCATTCCCAGAAAGAGGACAGCGCAGCCAAGCGCGATTATGATTAAAAGTTTGAAAGATTTTTGGGTCATCATTGCCGGGTCCTTTCGTTGCTAATTATGAAAGCTACATATCATCCCGCGAGGTCAATTCAATATTTGGGCATTATTATACAGGTGTTTGTTGAGATTGTGGAAAGTAAGAATCTATTTTACGGTAAAGGTTAATTTCTTTTGTATTGGTTTAACTGTACTAAAACGAACCCAACTCCACCTTTTACAGCATATCACAACTTTATATTTACTTTGTTGGAATTGCGTAGCAATTGTGTTAGTACCGTGTTAAAGCCTTTTTTTGGATGCCAGGTAAGTAAATCCAATTGTTCCAGGGTTGATAACGGGCGGCCAGATGGGTGGCGGGGTCACCGAGAAGGTTATAGGTATCCATGAGGTAAGAACCCAGCGTTCCCGCCTGGGCGGCACGGGCCAGCGTTGTAGCGGGGCCCAAGGCAGGGGCGGGGTTTTGGAGGAGGAGACGGTAGAGATCGTCATGAAGAAGCGTATGATCATCGCCCAGGCCGCCACCGCTGCTGCCCCAGGCTGCAACGGCACCGGTTTGAGGGCGGCGAACCAATGTTTCATCCAGACCGCTTTGAAGAGGGACGGGATGGGCAAAGTTGCCCGTGTAACAGGTCATTTCGACGACGAAGGGGAGCCGGCGTGGGTTGTTTAAGATGGGCATATCGTCCAGGTGGAAGAGGCGGCGATGTTCCCATTGTTGATAGGAGCTGTGGCCGATCCAATTGACGATGAGGGCGCTCTGGCTCCAGGCCTGCAAAAGAGCAGCGCGAGTTGGGGCAATGTCGCCGGTTGCGGGGCATAGGAGCCGTGTGGTGGTATGTGTGGTTGGAATTCTGGCGATGACTGCTGTGGCCGCAGAAGAAAAATCTCCGGCTTCGTCGGTGTTATCGACGACAAAGAGATGGCGGCGAGTCCAATCGCCGGGCCAGGGATTTGTTTCGTAGGCGATGATTTTATCGATGACGGCTTGAAGGTCGGTGGTGCTGTTGACCGGCAAGCGACCGAGGGCCAGATCGGGGATAAAGTCCGGGCCATCGACGGCTGCATAGCGGTTGTCGGCTGCGGTTTCTCCCATCCAGGGATCGGCGGAGGCCAGATAAGGCGGAAGCCAGGTGCGGACTCCGGTGGCGAGATGGTTAAGGGGGTCCCAGGTGCCGTCGCCGATCAGCAACAGATACTGTGGTCGGGGATTCCAGGTGGTGTAGGCGTGGGCGACAAAGCGGCGGAGGGCTTCCGGGTCCATACGACCCTCGCCGTACTGGTCATAGACGGCTTCGACGGAGACGACCACGGGGGTAAGTCCCTGGGCGGTGCGCAGATTTAATAGGGGTTGAAGGGTGGGGATGAAAGCTTCCGGCGCCAGGACGAGATAATCAGCGCCGGCAGGTTCATTAAGGAGACGGAGCGGTTGGATATTGGTGATGGTGGTAATGGCGTTGGCGGTTGCCACCCAATAAGTGTGGGGGCCGGGGCCGTCATCTCCGATTTTCAAGGGATTGACCGTGGCGCCCGTTACCATTTGAGGGGTGGTGGGATCCGTGATGTCGTAGATCAGTGCCGAAGCATCAAAGCCGGTGAGGGGGTAGGCTGACGGGGTAGCATTGCCGGAGAAGGTTACGGATGTTGCTGTCTGACGACCATTCAGGGGATAGCTCAGGGCAAGGGCATCCATCCAGATGCCCCCGGTGAGCTGGGTGGTGATGGAGAGCGAGTTGGTGCCGGCGCGCAGCAGGGCGGTGGGCAGGGGGAGCGTTGCTGTATAAGGCGCGGTGCCGTTCCATTCGAATGAACCGAGGGAGCTTCCATTAATAAGGATGCTGAGGCGGTGCGCCGCCATGCCGGTATATCCCTGGAGCCAGAGAGTCAGGATGGCCGGGGTGCTGTTGGTGAGGGGCGTTTCCAGGGTCAGGGGGATCGTGGTGCCGAGCGGGCAGGGGGCGGAGGCGGGACGTTCCAGGCAGAGCCAGTACCAGTGATCGCCATCGCGGTAGGCCGGAAAGAGCGAATCGTAGGCGCGGTTTTCTTCCCGGAAGAAGGTCGTGGTCGGTTGGGCGGTGGGCAGGCCGGTCGGGTTACCGGAGCGGGTCGCCATCTGGGGGGCGGGCGTGCCGCCGTAGGTGAGGCGATAGGTATCACCTGTGGACCAGCGGGTTGGTTGGGGGGCGGCGTAAAAGCGCCATTGAGCTGCGGCGGCATTCCATTGCAAGGCCAGTTCATGGTCGGCGTGGGAAAGGTGAAGCAGCGCGGGATCGTAACCGGCGGGGAGGAGTCCTGCCGTGCTCAGCGTAGCGGCTGGAAGAGCGTACAATCCGGGTGTCGTCAGTGTGAATTGCCAGGTGGGGGTGATCCGTGCCGGGGAAGCGACGGCGGGGGGGGAGGCGGTATAGGCAGAAAGGGCTTCCGGGTTGAGCGTCAAGGTTTTCAGAGATTGGAGTAATTCGTCGGATGGCGGCGGCGGGGCGATCGGTGATGTGGGATGGGAGAACCGGAGCTGGATTTCCACAGCACGGAGGATGTCCAACCGACGAGTGTCGGGCGAGTAATTAAAGGGGTAAAAATCAAGGCGGGCCAGACGGATGCCGCGCAGGGTGCCGATTTCGGTCAATGTGACGCCGGAGGGTGGCGGTTGTTGAAGCTGTGGGGGGAGGTCTACCGCAAAGCCGGGTTGGGGAAAACGCAGCGGGGTCAATTCCTGCGGGTTAACTGCAAGGGGGGTGGAAAGGGTGAGCGTTTCCCGGGCGATGATCCGGGTTTCCAGTCTGGCTGTTCCGGTGGGTGGCAGGACAATCCAGGCATGAGCAGAAGGCAAGGCGATCACTCCTGGAAGGGCCGTGGAATTCCAATTGGGAACCGTGAGCGTTGCCGTTTGATCTGAGGTGATGTGCAGTTGATAATCCGGCAATTCCCACCGTAACGTGAGTCCGGTAGAATCGACGTTGAGAATTTGAGGGTCCGGCGGTGGGGCGGGTTGGGCTGAAACCGGTGGGGTGAAGAGTAGCCAGAAACAGACAGCCGTCAGGAATCCAAAGAGGGAGAGGGTGCGATTTAGGGCCTCTGTTTTTTGAGATTCGGTCGGGTTGTCATTGAATTTGGACATGGTAAGGCCTTTATATCTGACTGAAACAATAATGGGTTGGAGTCTGGAGCTGTTATTATAATCCAAGTGCTAAAAAGTGGGGAAGTATTTTTATTTATAGTTTTCGCGCGCCTGAAAAGGCGCGCGAAAACTATAAGGCTCGTGGAGGTTTTATTTTTTCAAAGGTGGCAAATGGAGTCAGCCTCCATATTCAGGGAAGGATGGTATCACCGGTATTGGAGGACCAGGTGCCGTCTCCGTTGATCGTGATGAAACTGCTAAGATAGGCATATTGCGTGTATTGTGTGCCGTCCCAGTAGCCGAATTTTCCGGTTTGACCGGAGTTAAAGGAGGGTTGTCCTACCCCTCCGGTTGAGCCGCTGCCGGTGATGCCCAGGTATTTCCAGCCGGGGCCCTCTTGTTCGGGATAACCGATACCGTGGACGATAGAAACGCGGGCTGTGGTCAGGATTCCATTATCCCAACAGTGTTCGACGATCTGATAGAAAATGGCGAGCATTTTGCCGTTGCGGTCGCGCAAGATGCGATAGGCGATGCGCAGGGCACAGCATTTTGTTTGAGGGCCGCGGGGGGCGGTCCATTGGGCCTGGCGATAGGCGGGGGCCAACAAGGTTTGAATTTCCAACGGCAGTTCTTCAAAGGAAAGGTTCAGGGCTTTTTCCGGAGATTTCTGTAATTCGGGGCCTGGGGTTTGTGCGTGAAGGGGAATGGGGGAAAGCGTCAGCAGCAGGATCAGGATCAATCCAACGAAAACCAGATGTTTCAAAGTCATTTTGAACTCCCTAAAATAGATTGGGGAAGGCGATGATGAACTTTTGGTGTTTTGCCTTCAGCAGTGAATGCATGTCTTCCTATTTTAGTGAGGGTGGGGCAGGGGAAAAGATATGGATTAGATGGATTTGGGGCGGGAAGTTTATAGAAAGAAGAAAAGCGGAAAAGGGATAATGTTTTCGCGCGCCGTCGACGGCGCGCGAAAACAGCAGGTTTTTAGCGATTGCGTTCGGCGATGAGGCGGATGCCGTCCAGCGTAAGCCAGGGATCGACGGCTGTGAAACAGGCGGTGAGCGGCGCCATCAGGCTGGAAAGTCCGCCGGTGGCGATGGCCCGGGCCTCGCCGCCCAATTCAATCTGGAACCGTTTGACCAGCCCTTCGACCAGGCCGACATAGCCCAGCACAATGCCGGATTGGATGGAGTGGACGGTGTTGGTGCCGATGGCGCAGGGTGGGGGGGCCAGGTGAATATGGGGGAGCTGGGCGGTGCCGCTGCCGAGGGCTTCCGCGGCGAGTTTCATGCCGGGGGCGATGGCGACGCCCATGAATTCGGCGGCGGCGGAGACGGCGGTGAAGGTGGTTGCGGTGCCGAAATCCACAACGATGCAGGCCGTGTGGCAGCGGTCATAGGCGGCGACGGCATCCGCAATCAGGTCGGCGCCGAGTTCGGCCGGGTTTCCGATCGCAAATTTGAGACCGGTGTTGACCAACGGGCTGACGATCAAGGGAGTGAGGTCGGTTTGGGTGGAGAGCATTTCTTGCATGATGCCGGTTAGAGGAGGGACGACGCTGCTGAGTACAACCTGTTCGAAGGAGTTCATGGTGATTCCTGCATCGCGCAGGAAGTCACGGAAGAGGACGGCGTATTCATCCGGCATTTTATCGCGTACGGTGCGGGCCCGCCAGTGATGAAGCCAGCGGGTGCCGTCATGGACGCCGAAGACGATATTGCTGTTGCCGACATCGACCGCTAAGAGCATAGTACCTCCCGGAGGGTGTCATGGTTAAAATACAAAAAACTCCTGACTGTAAAGTCAGGAGTTTTTAGAAGGCTGGGGGCGGAGGATTCGAACCCCCACATATGGATCCAGAGTCCACTGTCCTACCATTAGACGAGCCCCCAAAGAAAAACAAATCAAGAAACAGAAGGCTTTCGTTGCCGGGTTGGATTTTACCACATATTTGATTCTTGGCAAGTGGTACTCCGAAATGGATTTTCGTGTTCATCATTCGACTCCACATTGGATTTTCAGACTGGACATTGGATAAAAAAAGCGGTCCCAGATGCCGCGTCCGGCATGGGGGACCGCCAAAAATTTCATTTAATTCAGATTCCTCTTTTTCTTCAGAATGCGATCCACCGGACCATAGTGGCGATGCATGTCGATGAGTTCCTGGAGTTCGGCATCCTGAAGGTAGAACTTCAACATCGCATCCGAGGTCCAGCCGCACAGCTGCAACAGACGATCCCGGGGACCGCCGTTATCGACCCAGCGGGTGGTGAACATTTTGCGAAAGACATGCGGATGGATACGTTCGGACGTGAAGCCGGCGGCTTCGACGCGCCGGCGCACCAGATCGTACATCCCCCGTTTGGTCAGGGGCCCGCGTTGTCCTACCCAGAGGGCCGGCTGTCCGTCGCCTTCTCGGGTTTGCAGATAGCGGGATACGGCGGCAGTGCTTTCCTTTCCCAAAACGACACAGCGATAAGTATCTGTTTTGGGACCATACACATTCATCCAGAAAACGTCGTGGTTGAGATCGTAGTGCAAGGCTTCGCGCTTGAGCAATACCATTTCACCCAGACGCATGCCGGTATCCAAAAACATGAGGATCGCGGCTTCGTCCCGGATGGACCAATCATCTCCCTGGCAGGCGTGGAGCAATTGCGCGACTTCTTCATCGTTCATCAATTGCTCTTTTTTGATGCGTTCTTTGGGGGCAGCGATGGCTCTGCGGAGATTATCTTTGATCAGGTCTTCAGTTTCCAGCCAGCCTAAGAAAGTTCGTAAGTTGCGCATATGAATATCAACCGTACCTTGTTCCCAGGGTTTGCCGCGAGGGCGGACGGTCGTCCGCAGATCGATCACATAGGAGCGAATGGCGTCGCGGGTGAGGTTATTGAGTTTCAATTTGCGCTCCTGACACCAGAGTACCAATGGGTCCAGGGCGCGATGATAATCTTTCATCGTTTGGATTGCCCGGCCTTGGGATTCCCGGTCTCGTAAGAACATCTCGACGGCTTTTATGACTTTCATCAAACACCTCGTTGAGCATCAGCATGAAGATAGCAAGAATTGCACCTGAAAAGTGACTTTTGAGCCCTGAATCCGGGATCTTACTCAGGCGCCGTTTTCAGATTCCAGACGTCTGGATTAGTCTCACTTTACTACAAAGCCAAAATCGTAGGGCTGGGCGGAACTTCTCCGGGCTGATTACGGATCAATTCAGGAACAATTCGGGAAACAATGTCTGGGCCGAGGAGCTGCTCAACTCCGTAGACGGAGTTCAAAGGATTAACAGGCTTTCAAAAGCCTGGGATGATCCTGGATCAGGGTCAGCCAAATTCGGCGAAGACATGACAATAGAGGACTCTTGCGAGCTAAAATGATTAGCAGCCTATGTAGTGTGATGTTAAAGTACCATAAAATTACTCTGACAGGATAATACAAGAAGTGGGGGGCGCCTAGTAACAATTTTAATAGTCATTTTGTGATAAATATGCTAGATTTTCGTGATGGTTTGACGGAATAATAAGGAAGCCGGGCCTGCGATTTCATTCTAAACTGAAATAGTTTTATAGATAATAATATTCTTTTATGTTTGCGGTATCGTTAGCGGTGAATTTTATGATGGCACTTCCGAAATGTATTGCCTTTGTAAATTAAAAAACTATTTAATTTGAATGCTTTCTATATCCTCTGGAATTCTGATATAAGGATTTATCACCCATATATGGGATGTTTTGAGATTTCAATCCTGTATATACGGCAAAATGGCATAAAAGGGCCATTCTAAAAGTGAATAGAATGAGCAAAAAGCATGTTAACAATAAGGGCGAAACGCTTTTCATCCCTTGTAGAACGCCCTGTAAAGCGTTTTGGCAATAGAATCCATGAAAAACTGGGGTAAATTTTTACAATGGCTTAAAAAGCCTCTATGCCAAATGCTTATATCAGAATTCCAGTATATCCTGATGGCAGGAAGAACTATGCCTGGAGTTGTGCTCTTTCTTGAGACAGGCTCTCCTATAATCCTTTTCAATTAACAGATAAAAGACCTTCTGATTTCGGATAAGGTAATGAGCGGGTAGTGTTTCTCTCTGGTTTACATCGGGGCCCATCGGAGATGTTTCTCCCATGGGCCCCGATGTTTTTTGCGGTTTAATCCAGGATGGTTCAGAAGAGGGTATCAGCCGAACGAAGCATGTGATGGAGTTATTGCAGTTTTTTCGGGTTGTGCTAAGCTACTTTTGTATCAAGGTTGAGTTCATTCATTTTTCCCCGAAGGAGCCACCATGAAATCGCTACTGCGGATTGCTACTTTTTTGATCCTCGTTGGGTTGATGTGAGTCGTAAGGCTTATTGCTATGAATCCCGATGAAGTGATGCCTGCCATCGAAGCATTGACGCCGGAAGAGTACAAAACGGCGTTGACGTTGCTGCGGGGACGGATGGCAAAGACCGACCTGTGGCTGTTGGAGGCGCATTACCATACGTCCAATTATGTGACGACTGCTACGCAGTTGGCGTTTGCGGTAGGATTTGCGAACTTCAATGCCGTAAATTTGAGGTATGGTCAGTTGGGCGGCCGGTTCTGTGAGTATTTCAATCTGTGGCCGCCGTTCAAAGTGGAAATCTTGGTGATCTTTGAGAATCCAGGCAGAGAATGGCTGTGGATTATGTGTCCGGCACTGGTCCAGGCGATCGGGGAGTTGGGGTGGTTCGATCAGCCATAGTCGCCGCGAAGTGAAATAAACAACCGGCCCAACCATTGGTTGGGCCGGTATCATATGTGCTGCAGGAAAAGAGCAAAACTGAATGAGGTTTTTTGCTGAGAACTTTTCGCGTTATTACAAGACAAGGATTGTTTTGTTGCATCTAAGGGAACTTGGGATAAGATAAAACGAGATCAGCTTACCAGCAGATTGGTGGAGGTCCTCATGCGTTGCCCTAAATGCGCTTATGAATGTCCAGTAGATTTTAACTTTTGTCCCAAATGTGGGACAGGACTTGCCGATGTGATTTCTCCACCCTTTCCTGTTTTTTCTCAACCAGATCAAAATGTAAGACAGCAAATCAATGTCGTGGGAAATTATTACGATCAGCGTTCGGCCAGTACGGCTTCACCTGAAACCTGCGATCCCCAGGATGCCATGCCATGCTATCTTTCCCACGTCATCGAATCCAACCGGCGCCTGCCCTTGCAAGGAATCCGCTCTTCCTCCGGCCCGGTGAGCATTGAACTGGAAGAAATCTACGTCACTTTGACTGCCACTGTGCGCAAGACTGTAACCGACGAGGATTGGATCGAGGCTGAGTCCCGCTTGGCGCCGGGCGAGGCGCAACGATCAGGCCGGCGGGAGAGCGAACAGAAAGTTAAAGTCAAAGTGCAGGAAGCCCTGAAACTCTATTCTCGGTTGGCTGTGTTGGGTGATCCAGGCTCGGGGAAGACGACTCTGCTGCGCTATCTGGCGTTGACCTATGCCCGCAATTGGCAAACACCGGGATCGGTCAAGGAACGGTTGGGGCTGAACGAGCGCCGTCTGCCGATTTTTCTACCGTTGCGGGACTTTGCCCGCAATCTGGAAAAGGAGCATCCTGACAACGGGGCGGACGGGCCGAAGTTGTTGCTGGATTATATGCGGGTCTATTTCGAAAATCAGCAGATCACTATGCCGGTGGATTTCTTTCCGGAGCGGTTGAAGGTCGGGGAATGTGCTGTATTGCTCGATGGGATGGATGAAGTGGCGAGCATGGAGACTCGACAGCGGGTAGCGCGGATCATTGAGAAATTCACGGTGGCCTATCCGCAGAACCGTTATGTGGTGACGAGCCGGATTGTAGGTTATACTGGCGGGGCGCGGTTGGGCGAGGGGTATGAGGCGACGACGGTACGCGATTTCACGGATGAGGACATTGCCTGCTTTGTGCGGTACTGGAACAAAGTGGTGGAGATGACGTTGGCGGGGGCTGTGACAGAGTATGCCTTGCGGGAAGCCGAGCGGCAGTCAGAATCTCTGATCGAGGCCATTCGCGGGAACAGCCGGGTGCGGGAACTGGCGGTGAATCCGTTATTGCTTACAGTGATCGCTCTGGTGCATCGTTATCGGGCGCAGTTACCAGAGCGGCGGGTGGAATTGTATGAGGAGGCTCTGGAAGTGTTGCTGGCGCAGTGGGACGGGGTGAAAGGGATATCGGTTTCCACCACGGAACTATTACAAGGGCTGGAGTTGGATTCTGGGGAACGGGGAAGGTTATTGGAACCCGTGGCGTTACGGATGATGGAACAGCAGGTCAAGGAAATTGATGTGGATGAACTGCGGCGGTGGTTAGAGCCGGTTTTTTATGAATTGTTCAAGGATCGCCAAAAAACAGTTCGTGCTGTGGTGGGTTTTATTCAGTTGATCAACGAACGCAGTGGGTTGTTGACGGAGCGCGGACAGGGGATCTATGGATTCAGTCATTTGACCTTTCAGGAATATTTAGCGGCTCGGGCGCTGGTGAATGCGAAGGCGGAATTGAGCGATACGTTGGAGCATGTGGGAGATGCGTGGTGGCGGGAAGTGGTGTTGTTGGAAGTGGGGTATTTAGGAAAACACAATAAGAGCCAGGCTACCAAGTTGATTCAGGCCCTGATGAATGAAAAGAAGGAACCCGAACCTTTTTACAATTTGATTTTGGCGGCTGAAGCAGTGCGGGATGTGGGGGCGGTGTACGTTGGAGGAGATTTGTGGAAAGAAATTCAGCAGCGGTTTCGGGAAGAACTGGCGCGGCCGTTGCCGAAGAAAGGGTGGATCCGCTGGCTTTCCAATCTGGGAGTTCAACCGAAAATCGCAGATTTGGTGCGACGGCGGGCGGCTGCGGCGGAGGCATTGGGGAGAATTGAGAACGGAAGTTTTGGATCTCAACCCCTGTTTTGGCAGATGCCTTACGGGGAGCCAGTGTGGTGCGAGGTGCCGGCCGGGGAATTTTGGATGGGGAGTAAAAATGGATTGGATTGGGAGAAGCCTTTACATCGGGTCTATCTGGAGCGTTACGGAATCTCGAAGACACCAGTGACAAATGCACAATATCGATTTTTTGTAGAAGGAGCAAAATACAAAATGCCATATGGTTGGGAGAATGGGCAACCGCCGAAAGGAAAGGAGAACCACCCTGTGGTGAATGTAGATTGGGCGGATGCTTTGGCGTATTGTCAATGGTTATCCAAAGTGACGGTCAAGCCGATTACGCTGCCATCGGAGGCGGAGTGGGAGAAGGCAGCTCGAGGGGACCGGGATCAGCGGGAGTATTCTTGGGGGGTGTGGGAAGATGGTCGGGCAAATACGAACGAACTCGGTTTAGGGGATACGACGCCTGTAGGGATTTTTCCTGAGGGGGCAAGTCCTTATGGATGTTTGGATATGGCTGGTAATGTTTGGGAATGGACACGGACTTTATGGAGGAAAGATTGGAATGAGCCTGAATTTAAGTATTTATATTATTCGGATGATGGAAGAGAGGATTTAAATGCGGATAAGGATTTTCTTCGCGTGATTCGTGGTGGGGCATTTTTAGATCATCAAGTTGATGCTTGTTGTGCTCGCCGGTTTGGAAATAGTATGCTTGGCATAGACGTTGGGTTTCGAGTTGTGATTGTATTGAGGAATAAATGATAGATCGTTTTTGTGAGAGAAGGGTTGTCGCGCAGTGAAACAAAACAACAGGATTAGTAGACGTTTGGGGCTGTGTGTTGAAGTATAGTAGGTGGTGCGAAGGGGGTAGATAATTAAAATATGAGCTTCTGCCCGTATTTTGAAAGACGAGTTAACCACCAAGACTCTAATTGAAAAGACTGATGTTAATTCGTTTGGTGCTATAAATGAGAGCATATCCTACGTCCTTTTTTCAGGGGAGTCAGCAGTTTTTATTTTTTGATTCAATAAAGTGGAAAATCTAGATACTTGTATTCATTCTCCAAGGGAGATATGGTTATAAACAACAGGCCCAACCAATGGTTGGGCCTGTGTAATGTGCGCCGTAGCGCGAAGGGACGGTACCTCAATCCTCATCGGGCAACATAATGGTGACTACGAGTTCCCCATCATCGCCCGAGCCGAAGACGATTTTCAAGGTGACATAGGTCTGCCGGCCGTGGTGCATGATGAACCGGTACAGCAGTTCAGTTCCCGATTCTCTCCGGTGCCGGCGGATTTCCATGACCGCCATATAGACGAGGTCCCACAGTCTACCGGAGATACTCTGGCAACCTTGAAACTTGGGCGGGATACTTTCGACCATGGCCCAGACGGTGGCCGTGACGGCGACCGGACAGGTGAAGCCGGCTTCGTGGGCGGTGGCGGAGACATCGACCAGCACGCCGTCTTCCAGGGCTTGGACCCGGGTGTAACGGTAGATCAGGTCGGCGTCGGTGAAGAAGCCATCGGCTTCGACTTCCACGGGGGCCGGGGACTCAGCCAGCAGCTCCTGCAGGGAACTCTGGACGTACTCGGGTTGGTCATTTCTTTTGCACATGGTGCATTCCTTTCTGTTTGGATGGAGGATATTTAACGCAGAGTCGCAGAGTTACAGAGTCGCAGAGATTTTTTGAAGTCTCTCTCTGCGTTCTCTGCGTCCTTCGCGTCTCTGCGTTAAAATCTCTCTGCGTTGAAATCTCTCCCGGTCAGGCAGATGCCGGCGCCAGCTCAAAGAGCAGCATTTGCCCGGTGGGCGCCGGGGCCGGTTTCGAGGGGCGACGACGGGGTTTCTCCGCCGTCTTGACCATTTCCTGGAGCATCGCCCAGGTCAACGGCCCTTTCGGAGCGACGGTTTCCAGGATTTCCGCGATTTCCTCGGGCAGGGCTTCGGTCGAGGCCTGCGCCCGGGCTGAAGCGAAGAGCCCGGAGAGATCGGGCAGAGCAGTGTCTTCCAGAACGGTGCGGGCCAGCTCCATGAGGAAGGAGTCGCCGTCATCGTCGGGGACGATGGCGCCACCGACTTCATCCCCGTACATGAGCTGGGCGGCTTTCATCTTGCGGCCGACCAGGCGGAGGGCTGTATCTTCGATCGTGCCTTCGTAAGTGAGAAACAATACCTTTACCGGTTTACGTTGGCCCAGGCGCCAGACCCGGCGCATGGCCTGCCAGACACAGTAAAGATCGTACTGGATTTCATAAAACACAATCGAGGCAAATTTGATGAGGTCGAGGCCGGTCTCGACCAGTCTGGGATTGCAGATCAGCACATCCATACCGTCGACTCGTTGATCGATCCAGGTTTCGCGTTTGCGGGGATCGACCGATCCGCGCAGCACGGTGACCTGGAGGTCGCGGGCTTTGAGCACGGCGGCGATCCGGTCCTGGATGTCTCGCACGCCGGTCTGACGGACGAAGACGATGACCTTGCGGCCTTGCTGCTTTTCGCTCAGGCAGAAGTCGATCAAGGCCTGCTCTTTGGGCAGAACGGCCTCGCCGGCAACAACCGCCGGCAGTTCCATGAGTTGGACTTCGCCGGCCAGCTGTTGCTTGCGGCCGACTTTGACAAACTCCTTCTTGACCACTTCCTCATCGCGGAAAGCGGAGTTGGGCCGGCTGAGCGACCACTGCAACCACAACGACAGGTAACCCATGTCCTTGCGGCCCAGGGCTCGGAGGATGCTCTCCATCTTGCGGTATTGCTGGTAAAGCTCGCTGCCCAGCGATACGCCTTTGGCAATTTCATCGTAGTCCGGCAGGGTGATCCCCAGGTCTTTGAGGCCCAGGAAGATCGACCAATCCACGAACTGTGAGAGGATCGCCGGGCTGACGCCGGGCTTTTCGGTGACCACGACTTTGCTGCGCTTGCGGGCGCTGAACCCGCCGTGCTCGGCCTCGTCGGGATCGGCCTCTTTGCCGTTGTAAACCTTGGTCTCCAATACGCCGTATTGGCGCGCCCAGCGTTTCTCGCCTTCCGCGCCGAAGGGATAGTCCCGGAAGATCGCGGGGTTGAGCCGGCCCAGCAGGTAGAAGACGCTGGTGGCCTCGCCGCCGTAGATCGTGCCGGTCATGCCCAGGGCGTAACGGGTGGCCTTGACCAGGTGATGGAAGGCCCGGCCCCGATCACTGCCTTTGCCGCGGTAGTTGTGGCATTCGTCGGCGACCAGGGTTTTGAAAGCGCGAGGCGTGTGGGTGCGGATGTAATCCGCGATGCTCCAGCGGCGCAGAGTGCCGTGACCGGCGAACTGATAGAGCCGGCCGCCGCAGGCGGGATAAGGCGCCTTCAAGTCGTCGGGGCGGCTCCAGATCCAGGTGGGGAGACCCGCGTCGTTCAGGACTTTGCGGCCCTGTGCATCGCGTTCCCAACCCGGTACAAAGTGATCGCAGGCGCGGGGCTGTTCCTCATAGTAGAGGAAGCCGTTGCCGTGGACGAAGTGTTCTCGACTGCCGCAGTCCGGGCAGACCGGATAAGCGTCGGCCGTTTCCAGGGCCGCTTTGCGCAGCATGGCGACATGCCGGCGCAGTTCAGCCGTCGGCGCTTCGCTGCGGAGCAGTTGAGCGCGGGCGGCCTGGTAGGCGGCCAGGGCGGCCTTGAAGCGGTTGCGCTGCCCGGTGATTCCTTCCAGGACGGCAGGTTCCACATATTCGCCGGGCCGGATCTGGCTCAGGGTGTAGCGCGTGGCCACGCCGCGAGTCCAGCCGGAGCCCAGCTTGGCCGAGGTCTCGGAGACGACGGCGACGGCCTTGGGACCCAGGCGACCGGCGTGGAAATCATTGAGGAAACTGCGGACATCGTTGATATCCACACCGTTTTCCCCTTTGCCGATGCGGCGGATCTCGCGGGCCTGGGCGCCGGGGATCACTTCGGTGATCTCGCGGCACCACTTGTCGACGAGGTGGGGCGGACACAGGACGATCGCAGGATAGGCCCCGATCAAATCGATCGTGGCGGCTCCGATGGTCGTCTTGCCCAGCCCCATTTCACCTTGCATAAGGGAATATCCTTTGCATTTCAAGGTTCGGGTTAAGGCGATCGCGGCGTGCTTCTGGACATCGAGCAGCCCCGGTTTCTGGCCGGGGAGGGCAGCGCGCCCTTTACCCAGGCCTTCGACGTGGGTCCACTCGGCGTCGGTAGGATGAAGGTCGTAACGGGGCTGATTCGCCAGGATCTTCCCGGCGATCGCTTCCCCGTATTCTTCCATGAAGTCAGTCAGCCCGGCCACATCGTCCTGGATTACCTGCACGCCGTCGGCCGAGAGCCGGCCCACCGAGGTGATGAACCGGTCCTTGATGGTGGTGACGGTATCGCCTTCGTCGGTGAGGCTTTCAGAGTGATCCTGGACTTTGAGTACGCGGCCCTTGATGAGATGGCGCCGGCCGTGTTGTTCGATGACCATCGCGCCCATGACGCCGCTGCTCATCAGCATGGCGACGTGGCCTTTTTTCAAGGGGAGCGGCGGCTCGACGACTTGCGCGGTCTGGGGTTTGAAGGCCTCCAGCAACGAGGCGGACCAGGGGAGTGCGCCGGCGGTCTGGATATCCTCGGCGGCCGAGCGGTCGATGCGGTAGAAGGTGGCGTTGGAGGTGGCCGACGGGATTGCCAGCGGCCAGCCGGCGGCGGGATCGCCCAGGGGCGGCAGATCGGCATCGCGCAGCAGCCGCAGGGCCTCGATCTCCTCTTCGGAGACGGCCAGCGGGCTGGAGCGGCGCCGGCCGAAGACCACGATCTGGCCGAAGCGCTCGAACTCGGGATCGGGGAAGCGGCGGACGGTCAGCTGGTCGAAGTATTCGACGAGCAGCCGGGCGACGGCTTTGAAGCCGAGGATGTGCTGCGGCACTACATAGACCAGCACACCCTGCTTTTGCAGGACGGGCAGGCTGGTGCGCAGGAATTCACTTTCCAGCCGGTGGTTGTCGCCGTCGAGATCGTGATCGTAGGGCGGGTTCAGGTAAAGCAGCCCAATGGACTCCTTGCTGACCCGCGTCGATTGCCAGGCGGTGTTGAACACGCGGTCCAACACCTGATCGGCCTCTCGCGCCCGGGCGGGGCTGAGTTCGACGCCCCAGGTCTCGGTCACGGCGCCTTGCGTTTGCAGGGAGGCCGCGAGCTGAGCCAGGGCCTTGCCTTCGCCGGCGCAGGGATCGAGCAGGCGCACGGCCTGTTTGCCGGCGGAGAGCCAGCGGGAAATCAATTCCACGACGGACGTGGGGCAGGCAAAGAAGCCCATTTTTTCAGCATTAATCAAGCGAGCCATTTCAACGGCCTCCCATTTGGATTTAGATTCAGGTTATCGAATTGCAGAGGCGTAATGCGTAATTCGTAATCCGTTTCTGGTTACGCATTACGCATCACGTTTTACGAAATCGTCAGTTCGCCGCTTTTCAGCAGCTCTTCGATCAGGGTGAGCCAGAGCTTGTCGGGGGCGATCTTGTAGACCGCGGCGACATCCCCGGCGGCGAAGCATTTCTTCACCAACCCGGCTTCATCGCCGGCCCAGCGGAGCTTTTCGCCCCAGGCCGGCAGGACGCCGATCGGCAAAACGGCATTGAGCCGTACGGCGAACGCTTCATAGATATCGGCATCGGCCATGCCTTTGGGGATCACCAGATAGGCCACATCGGAAGCGTCCTGGCCCAGGGCCCGACGGTCGATGATCTGCAACCGGGTGAGTCCGATATTCGGATCCACGACGGTGCTGCAGGTGGTGTAGTTGTGGCTGGAGCAGGCCGAGCCGTTGATGCCGCCCAACTGTTGGAAATCCAACCGGCGTTTGTGCGCCGTGTTGATACTCCCCCAGATCGAGCGGCAGGCGGTTTTGTGGCCGACCATCGAGAGGTAGACGATCTCCGTGGTGTCGTTGTCGACGGCGTAGCCCAGCAGGGGGACGGAGATTTCATCATTGGCGACCCGGGCCGGCGGCAGGGGCAGGCCCCGGCCGTTGACCCAGGGGTAATCCGGGGCGGCTTTTTGGCCGTAGAGTTCAGCGGGGTAAGCGGGAACGCCTGCCCGGGCCAGCTCTTCACGGATGATCCTCAGGACATTCTCTTGAGACTGGTAAGTGGCAAGGGGTGTCAGTCCGATATCCTGTTGAGTCAGGCGGCCTTCCCAGATCGGAGATTGATTCTCGACGAGGGTCGGTGCGGCTCCTTCATCCGGTATCCCCAGATAGACCGTGGCTTGGCGCGTCACGGCGTCGAAGGCGGCGACGGCCAGTTGGGGAAGCTGGACTTCGGGCGGGGTGGCGCCGGGCTTGAGGGATTGAGTGACAAAGAGCCGGTAGGCCAGATAGCTGTAGAACTGACTGCCGTAGGCGAGAGCGGCCGGCTGGACGGCGCCCCAGGGGGCTTTGAGCGGGCCGGTATCGCGGCTGTCGCAGATCACATGGGGCAGACCGGGGATGGGGTGACGGCTGGTCGAGACCATCGTCGCCCGGTTCGAGCCGATCTGGCTGTAGGTGGTCAAGGCGCGGATGAAACTCGCGGCCTGATGATCGGAGTAGAGCGGGATCAAATCTTGCACGTTCATGGAATCCTCCTGAATAAGTTCTGGGGTTTAATTCAGGAGGCGCAGGAATCCCTTGCGGGAGACCAGGTTGCGCCTCCCGCAAGGGAACAAGTGAGTTCATCTGCCGACGAAAGGCAGAGCCGTAGGGGTAACTAAAAATTAAAAGGCAAGTGCGCAATCTAGAGATTGGGAAATATTGAGGATTTGGCTAAACTAAACCCATCCAGTTTTAGGAAAACTTGACTGAGGAATAGACAATGAAGAAACTACACCTGGTTTTACTTTTCTCGTTGATCAATATGGCCGGATTGTTTGCTTTTGTTGGATTTACGGTTCAATCAGTACTGGTGGATAAGAATATTTTCCAGGTTGTATTTAATGGGGTTTCGATTGTATTCCAAATCATCGTGATTTTATTTATGGGCGTTCCCCTTTTCCGTATTGTGCTTTCCACTTATCCGGTTATTCGTACTGTGCCTGCATTTTTACAAGTTGCGGAAATTGGTGCTTTTTCTTTTGCGGTTATGTCTGTCGCATTTGGCGGCTTTTTTCTTTTGTCGTTTGTCGTTAATCCTGAATTTGGATTGACGGCGGGAGTGCAACTGATGATGGTATGCCTGGTGTTAATGCAGGTGATCGGTTCTGTTTTTATTGCTTCTATAGTGGGGGAACTGCGTTTCCGCAAAGGAAAATATGGGAATTCTTTACCCGATAAATGAGGGCACTCTATTTGTCAGAAGGAAGCGAGAGAAAGCTTAGGGCTTTCTCTCGCTGGCAAAGGTGGCCGTAGCCAAAAGGTGGACCGTAGTCCAGTCGCTGTCGGTTCATCGATGGGCGGTGAGGATGTTCAGGGCTCCGCAGAGCAGAACCACACCGATCACGACCGCGGCGATGACGATCACAGCATAGCCTGCCTGAACGGCAGTGTGCATCAAGGGGTTTAAAGCGTGGGTCAGTTCCATGGGTCTCTCCTGTTCTCACTTTTGAATTTGAACGAGAGAGACGCGCTTCCCCTGGGGGGGAGAGCAACGTCTCCCCCCGCAAGGGTTTAGTTTTTCCAGGTCCGGGCCAGACTCAGGGCCCGGTCAATCTCCAGCGCGAGGTCGGCGGCGCTGGTTTGAGTATCGACGGGCCAGGAGCGGGAAAGCTCCGGCCCGGAAAGCAGTAACGAAGACCCGGCTTCCAGGATAGTCAGCAGGTAGGATTCCGGCTGTCCTTCCTCCTGGATCAGAGGCTTGAATTGCAGGGTGGCCCAGGCGATTTTGGCGCCTTTGCCCGGCCAGGAGATGCCGGTGTAATCCGGATCCTGGTGCAGGCGGGGAGCCAGTTGATCGATGAGCGCGGCCAGCAACCGACGCTGTTCAGCTAATCGCAAAGGCCGAGGGGTATCCTTGGGCCGGCGGGGTCGTTTGGGTTTGAACAAGGCCATCTGGCTCATGCGGCCTCGCCGATCGGACCGATGCTCAGTTCATAGAGTCCTTCCCAATGCCCGCGCCGGCGAGTCGTGGGGCCGCATTGATGGGCGATGACGGCCAGGTTGTGCTCCTCCATGTAATCGCGGAGCTGCTGGATCGTCGCGCCGGGCTTGGGCGGGCGCCAGGTGGAATCCCTGGCCGTCATCACTTCCCAGCTTTCGGGATCGCGCAGGCTGAAGGACTCGATGGGATCGAACAACGCTTCGGGGTGCCAATCGGCCCACCAGAAGCGGATCTTGAGGGTGGGCGGCAGTTCAATTTTCGTCGCCATGGTTTTTGCTCCTCGGTAAGATTACCGGGGAGACCCGAGATGTCCCCTGGCGGGAGGACAATGGGCCTCCCCCTGGGGGATAAAAATCAATCAGGCGCCTTGCGGCCCTGGTTTTCCTGGGGTTGAAACCCCAGGCTACCCTAATTCGCCCTTTCAGGGCTTCAGAATGCGCCTTGTCAGGGAATCTCAGCCCTGAAGGGGCGACCTCAAGTAAGCCTGGGATGAAATCCCAGGTAACCGTTGCGCGGCGAGGTAGGCTGCCATTTCGAGGATCAGTTCGGTGGAGTACAGCAGGTCGAGGGCGGCTTCCGGCGCTTGGGTCCAGCACCAGCAGGTCGCGGTTTCCAAAAGCCGGCCGCCCAGGACCGGTTGCCGGCATTCTTCCTGAATAGCGGTTTCTTCTTCGAGACTGAGATCGTGAAGAAGGCACTGGACATACTGGCCAGGGGCGCCGGCGGGACCCACGCAGAGCAGGGTCACTTCCAGCTTGCGGAATTTCCGATAGAACACCAATTGGGTGACGGTTATCTCCCCGTCGAGATTCAAGATTGCGTTCATCGGGCGTTCCGTTATTCTTCTTCGATCTCGTCGAAGCCATCCTCCACGGTCTGAGGACTATCGCCCTTGAAAAGGCTGTGCCGGCGAGGGCGCGGCAGGGAGGCCGTCTGCAAGTGCAACTGGTCCACCGCTTCCTCGAAAAGCCAGGGCGCGAGGGCCATGGTTTGCATTTCGCGGATGGCGGAGCGCAGCGCGGAGATCCGGGTTTCCCAGCCGGCGATTTTGGCGTCGAGGAACAGCAGATCGTTGTGGCGGGAGATCACCGATTCCTGCTGATAGGCCCAGGCTTCATCGTCGGCCAGCAGAGCGGTGATAGCGACGGCGCGCTGCTGCTCGTTGGAGCCCAGCGCTTTCCAATCGACGACGCTCAGCAGCTCGACGCGGCGCTGCTCCAGCTGGCGCTCCTGGGATTCCAGCGAGGCCTTGAGGGCGGCGCGTTCCACGTACATGCCGGACAATTCGGCGCAGAGGACGATCAAGTCTGCACGATAGGTTTCCATTTTTTCTTCTCCTCGAATTTGGGGTCGAGGGAAGCCCGGCATTTCTCCCGTGGGGGAGAGCACGGAGCTTCCCCCAAAGGAATCAACAAAAATATCAGAAGGGCAACGGGTCCAGACTGCCGTCCTGGGGCAGTTCCCAGATCCAAACGGTGTTGGGCAGGGGCTCCAGGAGCGGCAGAATTTCGTTACGGGGCAGATCGTCGGCCCCGGGATAGTTCAGGTGGATGCGGACCTGCGGTTGCTCCTGGCAGAACTCTACCAGCCGGCTCACGCTGTATTGGATGATCTCCAGACTGGGCGCATCGGTGAAGCGCAGCCGGTTTTGGAAGAGTCCCAGGCGCTTGCGCGGCCAGCGGTCGGAAATGATGAGGTTATAGGCTGGGGTTTCGAGGTAATAGAGAACGTTGTACTCGGAGATGCTTTCTTCATTGATGGTATAGACGCAGACGGCATCCCCGAACGGCACTTCGATCCCCGGCCAGCGGGTGCGGACCTGTCGCAGAATGCCGCGTTCCATGACCAGATGGCCTTGAAAATCCAGCATAGCGTGGGCCGTAATCAAGGTCAGGCCGGCCAGCCGGAGGGATTCCTCGGCCAACATATCGCCTTCAATGTAAATGGGCATGGTTGACTCCTTAAAACGGGGGCAGTTCCCAGATGGTTACCGTATCCGGCAAGGGATCGAGCAGCGGCTGAACCTCGCTGCGCTCCCGATGCCCCCAGCCGATGCCGGGGAAATTGAGATGCACCTGGGCGTCGGGATGAATCCGGCACCAGGTCCGCAAGCGATTCAGGCCGGCCTGGATCAGCAGCAGATCGGCCGGATCAAAGAAACGGCTTTTTACTTGAAAGGCTCCGATTCTTTTCTCCGGCCAGTCGGGGCTGATAAGCAGACAGTAGTCCGGGTACAGCGTATAGCTGCGCCCCTGGTGGATAAACGAGGTGATATCAGCGGCGATGTCGGTCCGAGCGGCCACGGCCTTACCCAGAGCCAGATCGAGCCCCGGCCAGGCGTCGCGGGCCTGGCGGGCCACTCCTCGGCCCATCACCAACGCGCCGCGTTCATTGACCGAGGCGTTGGTAGTAATCAAGGTCAGGTCGGTGGTTGCGATTACTTCATCTGCCAGCATGTTACCCATAGCAAACTTCACCATGATCTGCTCCTTAAAACGGGGGATGAAACGAAGCCGGTTGGCCGGATTCGGGATCGACCAGGCCGCTTTTGAGGACGGCGACCAGGTGTTTGCAGAGGGGAATGCGCCGATAGACGAAGTCGGGGCAGTCACAGGTCCAGAGATCCAGCGCTTCATAATATTGAACGGCGCGATCGCCGACGCGGAAGGTGCCGGGGAGGGTTTCCTCGACCTTCAGATCGACGGCGCGATCGGCGCGCTCCAACAATTCCAGGCTGCGGATCATGCCGGCCGCCTGGTTGGTCAAACCGACGGTGTGTAAATTGGTTGCCATAGGGCCTCCTTCATGGACTGGAGGCGCAGTTCCCCGATGGGGACATGCGCCCCGGCGGGGAAAAGAAAAG
>CAZCTC010000035.1:0-77764 GCA_964501335.1 uncultured Anaerolineales bacterium
GGAATTGTGAATGCTTTGCGGTTGTTGGGGTATGTGACCTATCAGCTGCGAGGATCGGATGCCGCACAGTCTTATTATAATGAAAGCCTGGAACTCTGTCAGGCGTTGAAAAATCCGTTGATCGAGGCTCTGGTCTGGAACAGTATGGGGCAGATGGCCCATGCAGAACGGAAGTTTGGGGAGGCCCGGGAACTTTATTGCCGGGCGATGGGATTGTTGCAGGAGCGGGGAGACGATAAGAGTCTGGCCCTGGTTTTTGAGAATTTGGGGAAGCTGGAACTGGATGAGAGTCAGTATCAGGCGGCGCAGACCTATCTGGAGATCAGTCTGGAAGCGGCCGTGAAGGCGCAAGATGCGGGGGTGGCGTTGCGGGTTCTGGTCGCGATGGCACGGCTGGCCGTGCAGAGTGGTTTAAAGGAGCAACGGCAATTCCAGATTGTAGAATTGTTGGAGCGGGTTTCCCGTCATCCCGCCTGTCCGGCGGGGTTGCGCCAGGAAGCGCTGGATTTGTTGGCGGCGGTGGCGCCGAATGCCCTGGTTCCGGCCGGGGTGGAGCGGAGCTGGAGCCTGTTGGAGTTAAAACCGCTGGGGTACGCTGTTGTAGAAGGGGAAATCGAAGCGGTTTGAATTGGGGGGATATTTTTCGTGGCCGCTGGAGGCGGCCACGAAAAATGTAATCCCTCAAATTTATTGGAATCGTGAGCGCAGCATATCCAGGGTCAGGCCCAATTTTTTCATGTGGCTGACATCGACGGGCGGTTGAGCCTGAGGTGGGACGTAGAGGGTGGAGATGGGGGTGACGTGGGCGTCGGGTAGATTGTGGAGGTGGACTTTCTGGATAGAGGGAGGGAAGCCGGGATATTGGGCGGCTTCGTAGACTACCACTTCGTGCTGAGGATCGTAATGGGTTTCCAGGATCTCAGTCAGGAATTGTAAGCCGGGCGCCGTTTTTTCCGCTTCAGGCTGGCAGAGATTGCCGATCACTCCAATTTGCCAGAGAATCAGGGCGGTGCTGGTGTCGAACCGGCGGGGCCGAATTAGAAAATCGGTCGCTTCGTAGCTTTGGCAGCCGTTCTGACCGGGATCGAATCCCAGATCGCTGAACAAACAATCCTCCGCTGAGATGCCGGGCAGCATTTCTGCCGAAAATCCTTCCTTTCGGGCCTGATGAATGGCTTCATGGGCCGGCAAGACGAAGACTCCCGGGTGGCCGTAGAAGACGGCGCAAACTTTCAATCCGTCTCGCACCGATTCCAGAATGCAATGGACCATTTCGGCATAAGTTTCCTGGCGGGGTTTGTTGCGACCGTAGAAACCTGCCAGATCCGTGGCCTGGGGGTTCAGGCTGTGCATCCACTCGGCGGCGAGCGGACTGGGAATCAGATAGAAGAGCCGGTCCGCCTGTTGAATCCAGGCCTGCGCTTCTACGGTGAGATGGGCCGACATTTTGATGCCCGAGCCGACAATTCTCAGCATGCCCTGAGTTGTCATTCTTCGCGAGGCGGGATCATATTAACCGTGAGATCGAAATCCCCGGCTGGTGTAATGTAGCCGCTGACTTTCCCCTGATTGCCTGTTCCGTTTTGAGTGATTGTTGCCTCGCCGAAGATTTCGACCTGCTGTTTCTCATTATTGAATTTGCAGTTATCGAGCGGGATGGTCAGTACGTGAACCACGGAGTAGTCCAGGAGATCAACGATCAATTGGGTGTCTTTTGTTTCAACTTTCATTCCTTTGGAGGGGATGGCGGTGACATTTTCGTCCAATTCCGCATGGAAGGGGCGTCGATCGGGAGCGATGATAGTTTTGGCGGCAAAATCAATCGGTATCGCTGATTTAGTGCTGTATACCGGTGTGTAACGGAAATAAGCCGGTTCGGTTTCGACGCCCAGGAATTGTTGGTCGGCCGTGCTGAGCTGGATGAGGGGATTGGCCATGAATCCTGCCGGGTCTTTTTTGAATTCTTCAAGGGCGGTAGGATTTTGAGCCAGATAGGCAAAGAGCTGGGCCAGGGTTTCGATCTTACTTTCCATAGATTGGCTCCTTCGAGATGATAAAAAATGAGGATAAAATTTTTTGAACCGTAGAGCTCGATTCTATTAAATATTAAATATAAAGCTGGAATTGTCAACAGGTTTGCAGGAGATGTTGTTTATTTTTTCGCGCGCCACGCTACGCAGGCGGCGCGCGAAAAAATGAATAAAAAACTCTCTCCCTGCTTCGCCCCGCGCGTTGTATCTTACGGGGAAAGTGCCCTTTGCGGGGAGCTAAAAGCCCGGCTGTATCGGCACGACGCTTTAAGTTGCCTGATATGTGGGGAGGTTTTTCTTCTGCGTTTTCCAGATTGGGAAAGTCTGATATAGTACAATTAAATCGTATTTTTAATCTTCTTAATTGAGTGGTATAGCTACAGGGGAGGTGATTATGGCGGTGGTGACGATTTCCCGGCAATTTGGTGCAGGGGGCGATGAAGTGGCGCAGTTGTTGTGTGAGCTGTTGGATTATCGCTATTTCGACAAACAACTGCTGGCACAGACTGCGAGTGAGGTAGGGCTTTCGGAAGAAGAAATTGTAGATTACAACGAGACCTCTTATAAAGTGCGGGATTGGCTGACCAAGCTGCTGGCTCCCGGGCCCCGGATTGTGAGAGAGTTTATGGTCAGCAAACGGGATGAGCAGGGACGCGAGACTTTGACGCTGGCTTCGTTGGATGAAGCACAGTGTGTAACGCTGATTCAACGGGCCATGCGGGCCGCTTTGCAACAGGGCAATGTGCTGATTGTGGGGCGTGGGGGGCAGGTTGTGCTTAAGGATCAGCCGGATGTGTTGCATGTGCGGTTGGAGGCGCCGTTGGATGTGCGCATTATGCGGATTGAGGATCGCGCGGGCCTCAGTTACAGCGAGGCTGAAGAGCTGGTGCGCCAGCGAGATACGGCCGCTGCGTCCTATTTGCGACGATTTTACGACATCGATTGGAACGATCCTTTGTTGTATCATATGGTGCTCAACACCGGGCGTTGGACGACGGCGGAAGCCGCTAAGATCATTGCCGATGCTGTGGATTTGCTTGTGCCAGGAATGTGACCGGCTGCGGGTTGGGAAGGATGGGAACATGAAAGATTGGAAGCGAAAGCCGTCCTTCGTTGCCGGTCTCTCTTTGCAGGGGCGTTGTTGTGCCGGCGCCCTGGGGGTAATTTTTTGACCGTGCAGTGAAAGGAGGTATTTATGTTCGGCCGTGTCAGATGCAGGGAAATTCTTCTGGTGATGGGGGTGTTGTTTTTTGTGGTGGCCTGTTCTACGGGCACTCCGATATCCGAAACTCCCGGGGCCGCCACGCCGCGGCCTGCTTCAACGGTAGGAGCGCGAGCTTCCGCTACGGTGCAGCCGACAGCGAAGGCCACGGCGACCGGTCCTTCCGGCGGGGCAGCGGTGGATTGCAATATTCAGTGGAATGCAGTTTTGCACGATACTTTTGACCCGGCTTATCGTTCGATTGTTGGGCCGACCACGCCCGGAGCGCAGATTCAATTGCGGTTGCGGGTGGCTCAGGGCGATATCACGGGGGCCCGGGTGCGGGTCTGGAACGATTACAGCGACCAGGAAGCCTACTATCCCATGGCCTGGGATGCAGATTTCGACAAGGAGACGACGACTTACGATTGGTGGACGGCGAAGATCCCGGCCGGTGCCAATCCGACGATCCTCTACTATTTCTTTGAAATCAACGACGCGGGCAGTTGCGGCGCCGATCAAGATTTTTATGTAGACGACGATATCAAGTTTTACGGCGGCGGTCAGGGTGCGATGAGCGATGATTACGATGATGCGCACAGTTTTCAGGTCACGGTGTACGATCCGGCTTTCGATACTCCTGGGTGGATGCAGCGGGGCGTGGTCTATCAAATCTTTCCGGATCGTTTTCGGGACGGGAATCTCCGGAACAATGCCGAGGGCGGCCGGTTTGCCTACGGCGAGCCGACGGTGACGATTTTCCGGTCCAATCAGACGGATTGGAACAGTACGATCTGCGATCCCCGCGGCACCTATCAGCCGGATTGTATGTATCGTTACGGCGACAATTTCTACGGCGGCGACCTGCCCGGCATCACCGAGAAAATCAACCAGGGTTATTTCGACGCCTTGGGGGTGAGCGTCATCTATCTGAATCCGATCTTCCGCTCGCCTTCCAGCCATAAGTACGACACTTCGGATTATATGACGATCGATCCGGACTTCGGGACGCTGAAGGATTTCCAGACGCTGGCCGCCACGGCGCAGGCGCACGGCATTAAGTTGATTCTGGATGGCGTTTTCAACCATGTCTCTTCGGACAGCCGTTATTTCGACCGATATCATCGTTATGATGCTAATGGAACGTTGAACCGGCCGGGCGGCGGCACCGACGACGACAGCGGCGCCTGCGAATCGGGCAAGTCGCCTTTCTATTCCTGGTTCTATTTCCCCGATATCGGGATGCCGGCGCGCGACAGCGGCGTGCCGACTCTTTGCATCAATGGCAGCGACGATGCCAATCAGACTTATGAGGCCTGGTACGGTTATTCGTCGTTGCCCAAGCTGCGGGCCAATTCCCAACAGGTGCGGGCGTTGGTCTGGTCTGATGGGTTGGATTCTGTAGGGCCCTATTGGGTTTATCAGGGCGCTTCGGGATGGCGTTTTGATGTGGGCGGCGATCTCGATCCGGGATTGACGCGGGACCCGGGCAATGATTACTGGGAGGGTTTCCGGAAGGCGGTGCGCAACTTCGGTGTGACCGGCAAGGACGATGTGCTGTTGCTGGGCGAGGAGTGGGGAGACGCATCGCCCTGGCTGCTGGGCAATGAGTGGGACAGCGTGATGAACTACCGTTTCCGCTCGGCCGTATTGAGCTGGTTTTTCACCGGTTGCAGCGGCAACGGCTGCAACAACGGTGTTTTCCAGGACAACGACAGCGAGTTCGGCAGTTCCAGCGGGGCGATCAGTTACGTCAGCCCGTCGCAGTTCAACGCCCGGCTGCGCTCGATCCAGGAGGACTACCCGCCGATGGCTTTCAAGGCGATGATGAATCTGGAGGGCTCCCACGATACCAATCGGCTGCGCTTCCTGTTGAAGAAGATCAACAACGACAGCGACGAGGCGGCCTTGCAGCGGATGAAGGAATGGTGGCTTTTCTCGTTCACCTATGCCGGGGCGCCGACGATCTATTACGGGGACGAGGTCGGTCTGAGTCACGATGCTGTTTTCGCCAACGGGAAATATGAGGACGATCCTTACAACCGGGCGCCGTTCCCCTGGCCGGATGCCGGCGGGAAGAGCTATGTGCCCGATACCGGGTTGCAGGAGTTTGCCCGGCGGATGGCCAGCATTCGCTGGAGCTACCGGGCCTTGCAGGACGGCGATGTGCAGCATGGTCTGATCATCGACGACGGGCAGAAGCTGTACGGCTTTGCCCGTACCCTTGAGGCCGGCGGGACGGCGCTGGTGGCGCTCAACCGCGACGGCGCGCAGCATACGGCGACCTTCAAGGGGCTGAACGGCGCTCCTTACAATCTTTCCGACGGCACTGTGCTGCTGGAAGTGATCGAGGGCGGGACCTACACGGTGGAGAACGGCATGGTCAGCGTGCCGGTCAATCCCAGCTGGGGAGCGGTGCTGCTGGAGGCGATAAGGATCGAGTCTCCGGTCCCGGTGAAGAACATGACCGTCAGCCGTTCGGGGCGGGATCAGGTGCTGCGCTGGAATCCGGTCACGATGGATGTAGGCGGCGAACGCGAGGTGGTGGTGGCCTACCGGATTTATCGCGGGACCACGGCAGATTTCACACCGGCTGCGGAGAATCTCGTGGGGACCGTCACGCCGCCGGCCTTCGGCTCGGCGGACGGCCGGTTGAGTTACACGGATCGCGGGGCTCCCGCGCGGAGCTACTATAAGATCGTGCCGGTGAACGCCTGCGGGCGGTAACCGGAAGATCGGAAGGCTGGAAGATCGGAAGACTGGAAGATCGGAAGACTGGAAGATCGGAAGACTGGAAGATCGGAAGACTGGAAGAAAATCCCTCGCATCCAATACTTTGGATGCGAGGGATTTCGTTTTCGATTGTTAACTACGAATCTATTGACTTATCAACTTTTGCCTGGTTAAAAAATGCAAATTGGGCTTATAATACTATCACAAGTTGTTGCCCCCAGGGCAGCAAGCGGTTCTCCCCAAATTACTTTTTTTACCCAAAAGGAGGAAATGTATGTCGGGTCGTTTGCGCTGGATTTCAGTATGGCTTTGCCTCTCTTTGATTTTTAGCCTCATTCCGTTGGGGTTCCCGACCCCGGTTGCCGCGGGAAACTGCGACATCCAGTGGAATTCCGTCTTGCACGATACATTCGATCCGGTTTACCGCTCCATTGTTGGGCCGACCACGCCCAACACGACCGTGCGGCTGCGCCTCCGCGTGGCCCAGGGCGACATCACCAGCGCCCGGGTGCGGGTCTGGAACGACCGCACCAATGTCGAGACTTATTATTCGATGTCCTGGGACGGTTCTTACGATACCGATCCCACCACCTACGATTGGTGGTTTGCCAATATCGCGGTGGGCTCTCAGCCGACGATCCTCTACTACTTCTTTGAACTCAACGAAACCGGCAGCTGCACCACCGATCAGGATTTCTATGTCGATGACGATATCAAATTTACCGGCGGCGGCCAGGGCGCGATGAGCGACGGCTACAACGATTCCCGCAGCTTCCAGATCACGGTCTACGATCCCAACTATTCCGTGCCCTCCTGGATGCAGCGCGGCGTCGTCTACCAGATCTTCCCTGATCGCTTCCGCGACGGTAATTCGGCCAACAATCCGGCCACCGGTCGCTTCTCTTACAATGTCTCCGGCGGCGCGATTGTCCGCTCCAACCAGACCAACTGGAACTACACGGTCTGCGATCCGCGCAGCACCTATTCGCCTTCCTGCTCCGGCCGCTACGGCGAAAACTTCTACGGCGGCGATCTGGCCGGCATCACTCAGAAGATCAACCAGGGCTATTTCGACTCCCTGGGTGTGAGTGTGCTCTACCTGAACCCTATCTTCCGCTCGCCCTCCAACCACAAGTACGACACGGCCGATTACATGGTTATCGATCCCGATTTCGGGACCCTGAGCGATTTCCAGACGCTGGCCACGGCCGCGCACAACCACGGGATGAAGATCATCCTGGACGGTGTTTTCAACCATGTCTCTTCGGACAGCAAGTATTTTGACCGCTATCAGCGCTACGATGCGGCCGGCAATGTGACCAGCTCGGGCATCGGCACCGACGACAACAGCGGCGCCTGCGAGGCCGGCGCTTCGCCTTATTATTCCTGGTTCTACTTCCCGGCCACCTACAACCCCGGCGGCGACGGCGGCGTGACGGTCTATTGCGCCAACGGCACCAACAATGCCGGCCAGAGCTATGAGGCCTGGTATGGTTATTCCTCCCTGCCCAAGTTGCAGGCCAACTCCACCGCGGTGCGCTCCCTGATCTGGTCGAACGGGCTGAGCTCGGTCGGACCTTACTGGGTTTACCAGGGAGCCGACGGCTGGCGCTTCGATGTCGGCGGCGATGTCGATCCCGGTTTGACCGCCGATGCCGGCAATGACTATTGGGAAGGTTTCCGCAGTGCCGTGCGCAACAGCGCCGTAACCGGCAAGAGCGATGTCTTGATGCTGGGTGAGGAATGGGGCGATTCTTCGGGCTGGCTGCTGGGCAATGAGTGGGACAGCGTGATGAACTACCGCTTCCGCTCGGCCCTGATGGGCTGGCTCTTCACGGGATGCAGCGGCAACGGCTGCACCAACGGTTCTTCTTTCGACGACAACGACAGCAACTCCGGCAGCTACAGCGGCTCGATCTATTACCTGAGCCCCTCCCAGTTCAACGCCCGGCTGCGCTCTATCCAGGAAGACTATGCGCCGGCGGCTTTCAAGGCCATGATGAATCTGGAAGGCTCGCACGACACCAACCGCGTGCGCTTCATCCTGAAGAAGATCAACAACGACAACGACTCCGCGGCTGTGCAGCGCATGAAGGAGTGGTGGCTCTTCTCTTATACCTATGCCGGCGCTCCCACGCTCTATTACGGTGATGAAGTCGGTTTGAACCACGACGGCGTCTATTCCAGCGGCAAGTACGAGGATGATCCTTACAACCGCGCACCGTTCCCCTGGCCAGATGCTACCGGTTCCAGCTACACGGCCGACACGAGCAACCTGCTGGCTTTTGCCCGCCATATGGCCAGCATCCGCTGGAGCTATCGCGCTCTGCAGGACGGCGATGTGCAGCACGGCCTGATCATCAACGACGCTCAGAAGCTCTACGGCTTTGCCCGCACGACTTCCGGCAACGGCACGGCGTTGATTGCGTTGAACCGCGATAATGTCCAGCATTCTGCCACCTTCTCCGGTCTGAATGCGGCGCCTTACAACATTCCTAACGGCACGGTCCTGCGGGATGTAATCGGCGGCAGTAGCTATACCGTGGCTAACGGTTCTGTGACGGTTCCGGTCAACAGCAATTGGGGTGCGGTTCTGCTGGAAAGCGGCCGCATCGAGAATCCGGCTGCGGTTACCGGTCTGACCTCTACGATCTCCGGGTCGAACATCGTGCTGAAATGGAACCCGGTGAATACCGATTCTGCCGGCGGTCGCGAAGTGGTAACGACCTATCAGATCCATCGCAGCACTACGGCGAATTTCACGCCGGGGACCGGCACGTTGTTGACGACGGTGACGGCGCCGACTTTCGGCAGCTCCGACGGCAAGGTTACCTACACCGATTCCGGCGCGGCCGGTAAGGGGTATTACTACAAGATTCGCCCGGTGAATGCGGCGGGCAAGGCTCCATGAAGAAGTAGTCAGTAGACCGAAAGCTCCCTCGCCGGGGATTCCCTGGCGAGGGAGCTTTTTTGTGTTTTGTTTATATTTGGGGTGGCTTTCCGAAGCCGCCCCAAATATGTTTTCCTTTGGAGCTTTACAGCGTCCCGCAAGGGGCAGAAGAAAAAGCCTATTTTTTCGCGCGCCGTCTGCGGCGCGCGAAAAAATGAATAAAAACAAACTCCCCCTTTCCCGCGCCAGCGGGGAAGGGGGCTGGGGGGATGAGGTAAAAAATTTGTGTGTGCGCATAACTTCTGGGATCGAGGGCGAGGGCGGCCACATTGGGCCGCCCCTACGGAAATGGTTTCAGGGGTAGGGGCGTCCCGGCGTGGGCGCCCTAAATTTTTGCGCGAAATTTATTTATATCTGGCTTCCAGATCCAGGAGGTATTGTTTACGTTCCAGGCCGCCGGCGTAACCGGTCAATTTGCCGTCGCCGCCGATGACCCGATGGCAGGGGACGACGATGGCGATGCGGTTCATTCCGTTGGCATGGGCGACGGCCCGCACGGCCTGCGGCAGGCCCAGGAGGTCGGCTTCTTCTTTATAAGAGAAGGTGCTGCCGTAAGGGATCGAGCGCAGCGCGGCCCAGACTTTTTGTTGAAAGGGCGTTCCCGGTTGCAACAGGGGCAGGTCGAAGTCGCGGCGCGTTCCGGCGAAATATTCTTCCAGCTGGAGGCTCAGCTTTTCGAGATGCGGGTGGGGGCCGGGTAGAAATTCGGCGTTGAGCAGTTCTCCCAGGCGCCGGAGTCCGCTTTCCAGCGTTTTCTGGTCGCTGAATTCCAGCAGACAGAGGCCGGCGTCGGTCGCTCCGGCGAACATGGGGCCGAGCGGCGTCAGGAGGCGGGTCAACATGACGGGCTGATGGTCACGGGCGGCGCTGGGGGTAAAGCCGGTGGCTTTTTTGAACGATTCGACAAATCCGCTGAGCGATTCATACCCTGAGTCAAAGGCGGCTTCGATCACTTTATCTCCTTCATTAATATGGTTGGCGGCCTGTCCGAGGCGCAGAGCGCGTTGGTAAGCCTGGAGGGTCATGCCGTAGTGTTTTTTGAACCAGCGGCGGGCCCGGTTGGGATTGAGTCCCAGGCTTTCCAGATCGCTGTCCTTGAGCCGGGGAGCGTTGTTGTTTTCCATTACTGTGAAGAGCGGGCGCAGCCAGTCGGGGACGGCGCCGGCATATTCCAGGGGACGGCAGAGTTTGCAGGGACGGTAGCCCTGTTGGAGGGCTTCCTGGACGGAGGGGAAGAATTCGACATTCTCGGGTTTGGGTTTGCGGGCCGGGCAGGTGGGACGGCAGAAGATGCCGGTGGTTTTGATGCCGGCGATGAAGAGGCCTTCGAAGGCGCTGTCGCGGTGCAGCAGGGCGTTGTAGAGAGTGTCGAAATCCAACATGGAGCCTCCATTTTTGCTTTGTGAATTCATTTTCCGCCCCGCAACAGGTGCTTTCCTGGTAAAAAGCGACGCGCTGTGCGAAGCAGGGGGAGAGAGTTATTTTTATTCATATTTTCGGCGGCTTCAGAAAGCCGCCGAAAATAGGGGCTTTTTTCTCAGACTAACCGCACAGGTCGTTGTTTTTTATATGTTTGCCGGCTTTCTGAAGCCGGCAAAAAGATTGCTTTTCTCGGATTTTCTGTGGTAATGCTACCATCTTTAGGTTCGGGGCGCAACCGAAAAGTTGTCAGAGAATTTATACAGCATGGGGGAGATGTTTTTGGGTATCAGCTCAATAAAGCGGGGGATCAGGCCGTAGCACTTGATCCCCCCTTGCTCAACGATTGCGCCGCAATTTGAATCAATTTGGCTAAAGGGGGGCTTATTTTTTACGCTTCACATCTGCGAAATTGTCCCCCGGCTGCTCCAGGAAAGCCGTCACCAAAGGCTGCACTCTGGAACCGATAACGTTGATCGACCGGCTGGATCCATCACTATAACCAATCGTAACCAGATAAGATGTTCCATCCGGAGCATCCCGGAAGGGCTTGAAATAAAGATCTGCTTGCCCCATTGTATTGGTGATAACGTGTAATAGCCAGTTGGAGGTGCAAGGGGTGACCCAAAGTCCCCCACCCACCCCATCTTCAACCTGATACCTGATAGCCTGCACATCGGTTCTAATTCCATCGAGATGAATGTGAATATTATCCGGTCTATTACCCGCCGTACAGTTCTCCCCGGCATAACTTTGACCGTCCTGGCCCAGGAAGGTCCCCCGAAATGGGTCGTAATTGTAGCCGTGATAGATTGTGGCCTCTTTCAACAAACCGATCAATTCATTGTTCTGTAAATTGATATCGATCCGGGGCGTGCCCCCATACCCCGGATAGTAAATCACATAAACCGTCCGCGTGGTCAAAGCTGAGGCAGCCGCGGAAGCGATAGGAGAATGAAGCCCCCCCGGTTTCGATCCGTCCGGGGCCACCGGCTCCATACCTGGCGCCGTGGCATACTCCGCTTTTGGTTCCGCCGTCAGCCGTGAAGGTTGTATCGTTGCGACAGAAAAACGAGTCTGGGAAGCCACAATCACAGGGAGGTAAACCTGAAACTTGGGAGATGGAACGCCAAACAAATAGGACCACCAGTTGGGATGGGCATTTCCCTCCCGGGTTTTATTGATATTGTTAAGTCCAGGCATATTCTGCATCCACCACATATGGAATCCCCAGTGCGTACATCCCCAGGCATTGCAATTAAGTGTGGTGGTGACAGCCGAGCCATCCTGGCTCCAGGAGGGACAGATAGTTTGTACTGTGGTGGGATCGTCGTAGATATAATCTCGATTATCCAGGATATTGGGGGGATGGTGAGCATCTCCACATCCCCCGATTTGATCATTTTCAGCAAACGGACGCGCCACAAATCCATAACGGTTACTGAGCAGACTGCCGCACCTGCTGTAAGGCAAAGTCGTGCTTCCCGCCCAGGGCCAGGTAGCCGTCGAGATATCGCAGGTAAAATAGTGTCCCAAAACCCCTTCCAGGCGATGATTAAAACTCTCTAAAGCCACATCGACTTCTCGGAGATAATTAAAGGTCATCGTAGTCGCTACCTGCCCACAGTCAGGAGCATCACCGGACCAATCATCGCCCGAAGTCGTCCATTCCCACATATGGCCCTTGGTGACCCCATCGCCATTGCCGGCCCAGATCCACACTTCATCAATCTGGTGGTTGCTGAGAAGAGCGCAGAGATTGTGTTCCGCATAAATCTGAGCATAATCAGCCTGCCCATTGGGTAAAACCGGAGGCATCGTGGAATCCGTAATAATGTGACCGCCATAAACTTGATAGGCCAGATAAGGTGGAGGCGGCGTGACGGAAGCGGGCACCGAAGCTTGAATCCGAGTGGCATCTAAAGAAAAAGCAGTTACCCAAAGCCCGGCACATAATACCCCAACAGCTACAAACAACCCTGGCATCCCCCTGCGTGTTCTCATAATTTCTCCTTAAAAATAAGTTCAACGCCTCAAATAATCATATAACAAAATAAAAAATTTGGTATTTAAAAGATGATTCATACTGATGCCGGTCTCTGCATCGCTCAGGTTAAAACCACTTGGGGTAACCCTGTCAGGTCACCCTGGGAAACGAAACGTACGCCCCTCAAGAAAATTTTCAGATTTGTTTATTTTTTTTTCGCGCGCCACGCTACGCAGGGGAGGTTCCCAGGGAATCGTGGTCGCTCAATAAAATTGTCAAAAGCGCTTTTTATCCCCCTTCTTCTCCCGCTTGCGGGAGAAGAAGGGGCAGGGGAATGATGAGGGAGAAGTGTTCGTGCGATTTCTCACGATGTTTGTCATCTTGTTTTAGGACGCCCTTCCTTTTGACTCAATATGGCAGTGTGATATAATTTGGACCGGCATGTAACAGACCGTGGCTTGTAGCACGATCCTTTACCGTAGATTATTGAAACCCTCAGGAGGTTCTCATGGCCGAACGAAAAATGGTGACCATTGATGGCAATCAGGCCGTGGCTTATGTAGCCCACAAGACCAACGAAGTCATTGCCATCTACCCCATCACCCCGTCGAGTACGATGGGTGAAGAAGCGGATGCTTATTCGGCGGCAGGGCAGAAGAATATTTGGGGAACGGTTCCCCTGGTCGCGGAATTGCAGTCTGAAGGCGGGGCCGCGGGGGCGGTCCACGGCGCTTTGCAGACCGGCGCTTTGACGACGACCTTCACCGCTTCGCAGGGATTGCTGTTGATGATCCCGAATATGTACAAGATCGCCGGGGAATTGACCTCGACGGTTTTCCACATTGCCGCCCGCAGTCTGGCGACGCACGCTCTCTCGATCTTCGGTGATCACTCCGACGTGATGTCGGTGCGTTCCACCGGCTGGGCCATGCTGGTCAGCAATTCCGTGCAGGAAAACATGGACAATGCGCTGATCGCTCAGGCCGCTACCCTGGAATCCCGGGTGCCGTTCCTGCATTTCTTCGACGGTTTCCGTACCTCCAGCGAGGTCAGCAAGGTTGAGCAGCTTTCTGTCGACGATCTGAAGGCGATGATCACGGACGATTTGGTGATGGCGCATCGTGAACGCGCGCTGAATCCCGAGAACCCGGTGATGCGCGGTACTGCCCAGAACCCCGATGTCTATTTCCAGGGCCGCGAGGCGTCCAATACTTATTATCTGGCTACCCCTGCCATCGTGCAGAAGGCCATGGACAAATTCGCCGCTTTGACCGGCCGCCAGTACCACCTGTTTGATTACGTTGGTGCGCCCGATGCCGAGCGCGTCATCGTGATCATGGGCTCCGGCGCCGAGATGACCGAAGAGACCGTGGATTATCTCGTAGCCCGCGGCGAGAAGGTCGGGGTGTTGAAAATCCACCTCTACCGTCCCTTCAGCATTGCCGATTTCGTGGCTGCTCTGCCCCAGACCGTCAAGGTCATCGCGGCGATGGATCGCACGAAGGAACCCGGCAGTCTGGGCGAGCCGCTCTACGAAGACGTGATTGCCGCCCTGGTCGAATCCGGCCGCACCGGCATCAAGGTCATCGGCGGGCGCTACGGGCTTTCCAGCAAGGAATTCACCGCGGCTATGGTCAAGGGCATCTTCGATGAGATGGCCAAGGCCGATCCCAAGGTTCATTTCACCGTCGGTATCGAAGACGATGTGACCCATCTGAGCATTTCCTACGATAAGAGCTTCGACATCGAGGGCTCCGATGTGGTGCGCGCGCTCTTCTACGGCCTGGGTTCCGATGGGACCGTCGGGGCGAACAAGAACAGCATCAAGATCATCGGCGAAGATACCCCGAACTACGCTCAGGGCTATTTCTTCTACGATTCCAAGAAGGCCGGCACCGTGACCACGTCGCACCTGCGTTTCGGGCCCCGCCCGATCCGCCACAGCTGTCTGGTCAGCTCGGCCAACTTCGTGGCCTGCCACCAGTTCAACTTCATCGAGAAGTTGAATGTGTTGGAAAAGGCTGCCCCCGGCGCCGTCTTCTTGCTGAACAGCATCTACGGCCCGACCGAGGTCTGGGATCACCTGCCCCGCTCGATGCAGCAGGAACTGATCGATAAGAAGATCAAGTTCTACGTCATCGACGCCTACAAAGTGGCGGCGGATACCGGCATGGGCGGCCGCATCAACACCATTATGCAGACCTGTTTCTTTGCGATTTCGAACGTCTTGCCCCGCGAAGAGGCCATCGAAGCCATCAAGTACGCGATTAAGAAGACCTACGGCAAGCGCGGCGAGACCGTGGTGCAGCAGAACTACGCGGCCGTGGATCAGACGCTGGCCAACCTCTTTGAGGTAACCGTGCCGGCGACCGCGACCAGCGCGATCGAGCTGCCTCCGGTGGTCCCCGACTATGCTCCCGAATTTATCAAGAATACCACGGCCCCCATCATGGCCTTCAAGGGCGATCAGTTGCCCGTTTCGGCCATGCCGGTGGACGGCACCTTCCCGACCGGGACCACGCAATGGGAAAAGCGCAATATCGCGCTGGAAATTCCGGTCTGGGATCCCGATGTCTGTATTCAGTGCGGTAAGTGCTCCCTGGTCTGTCCGCACGCCGTGATCCGGATGAAGTTCTATCCGTCGCAATTGCTGGAAAAGGCTCCCGCGACCTTCAAGTCGACCAAGGCCAAGGGCAAAGAATTCGACGGGATGTCCTTCACGATCCAGGTTGCGCCCGAGGACTGCACGGGCTGCGGCGCCTGCGTGAACACCTGCCCGGCCAAGAACAAGCAGGATGCGACGCGCAAGGCCATCAATATGGCGCCCCAGGTGCCGCTGCGCGCCCAGGAACGCGAGAACTTCGCCTTCTTCCTGACCATCCCCGATTTCGATCGGTCCCAGGTCAAGGTCAACACGGTCAAGGGTTCACAGATGCTGCGGCCGTTGTTTGAGTTCTCCGGCGCCTGCGCCGGCTGCGGTGAGACGCCTTATGTCAAACTGGTCAGCCAGCTCTTCGGCGACCGGACCCTTGTTTCCAACGCTACGGGCTGCTCCTCGATCTACGGCGGCAACCTGCCGACCACCCCGTGGGCGAAGAACGCCGACGGCCGCGGTCCGGCCTGGTCGAACAGCCTTTTCGAAGACAATGCCGAATTCGGTTACGGCTTCCGTCTGACCCTGGACAAGCAGTCTGAGTATGCCCGCGAACTGGTCGTTGCTCTGCGCGAGACCATCGGGGGCGAACTGGCGGATGGGTTGCTCAATGCCGGGCAGACCGATGAGGCCGGAATTGCCGCTCAGCGCGCCCGCGTGGTCGAGCTGAAGTCCCGCCTGGCGGGTGAGAAGACCCAGCAGGCCGTTCAGCTGGTCAGCCTGGCCGACATGCTGGTCAAGCGCTCGGTCTGGATCATGGGCGGCGACGGTTGGGCTTACGACATCGGTTACGGTGGTCTGGATCATGTCCTGGCCCAGGGCCGGAATGTGAATGTGCTGGTGCTCGACACCCAGGTTTACTCCAACACCGGCGGCCAGATGTCCAAGGCGACCCCCCGCGGTGCGGTGGCGAAGTTCGCGGCCGGCGGAAAGCGGATCCCGAAGAAGGATCTGGGCATGATCGCCATGACCTACGGCAATATCTACGTGGCGCAGATCGCCATGGGGTACAACGATACGCAGACGGTCAAGGCCTTGCTCGAGGCCGAGTCCTACGACGGACCCAGCCTGGTGATCGCCTACAGCCACTGCGCCATGCACGGTATCGATATGCGCCTGGGGATGAATCAGCAGAAAGCCGCCGTCGAATCCGGCGCCTGGATTCTCTACCGGTACGATCCGCGCCGTGCGCTGGAAGGGTTGAACCCGTTGCAGCTCGATTCCAAGGAACCGAGCCTGCCGCTGAAGGATTTCATCTATCAGGAAACCCGCTTCAAGATGCTGACGCAGTCCGATCCGGAGACTGCGGCGCAGTTGCTCGAACTGGGACAGCAGGATGTCCTGGCTCGCTGGCGCCTCTATCAGCAGATGGCGGCGATGGATTACAGCAAGTAATTCCGCTCGATAAAACAAAAAAACTCGCGCCCTGTCAGGGCGCGAGTTTTTTGTTGGCGGGATATGATAAAAAACTGTTTTTTCGCGCGCCGTCTGCGGCGCGCGAAAAAATAAACAAAAAACTATTGCTCCGGAGCTGCGATCTTGAGATCGGTGGGATAGGTGATCAGTACCGTGGTCGTTGTTTTGACGGCCAGGCTTTGGCTTTCACTGCCGGCACCCTCGTTGGAGACGGCCAGGACTTCACCCCGAATCACCATTTTGTAAGGTCGTGCATCGGTTGGATTGATCCACAGCTCGGTCCGGCTGCTCAAATCGATGCCGTTTGTTCGAGTGGTACTGGTATAGAGGTAGACATTCATGAGTTGCCCGTTGAGCGTGTCGGTTTGGACCAGCCGGGGCTCACTGATGGTGGCGATGATTTTTTCCAGAGCCGTGTTGGTATCGCCCAGGTAGGTTCCGGCCGGTGCGTCGAGCGGCATCCAGGGAGCGTCCGCCTGGGTGCGCAGGTAGACGGTCGGGCTGACGACGAGGATTTCCGTTTCTGCGGCGGTGATGTGTTTGCGGTCGGGGGGGATGGATTCGATGATGCCGGTTTGGGGTGGGTTGTCTTCCGCTTCGGTGGTGACTTCCATGCGATTAGGGATCGTGTTGAGGGTGAAGAGGGCGTTGGCAATCGTGGCGGTGAGTTGTTCTGTGGTAGGGGGGGGGCGATGGTGGCCGTGGGGGCCGGCGTGCAGGCAGCGAGCGTAGCTATGACGGTGAGACTGAGGAATACAAAGATCCAATAGCGAGGCGGGTTTTTCATTAGATTTTCCTTTGGTCAAATTGTTTGGTTAGTATACGGAAGAAGGATAAAGAATCAAATGGGGCGGCTTTGGAAAAGGTGATGTTTTTGTGCGCATTCTGATGCGCACAAAAACATCAATAAAAAAATTATCGACCTGTGCGGTTGTTCCTTCACAAGGATGAAAAACAGTTTTCGCGTCCCGCAACAGGTGCTTTCCTGGTAAAAAACGACGCGCTGGATGGGAAAAGAGGGTTATTTTTTATTCATTTTTCGGCGGCTTTCTGAAGCCGCCGAAAAATGGCCTGTTCTTTCCCATGTTTTCCGGGCTAACCGCACAGGTCGAAAATTATTTCTCCGTCCTGCGCGGTTTCCTGGGATTTCATCCCAGGCTTTCTTAAAACGCCCTTTCAGGGCTTAAGAAGGCGCTTTCCCGGCAAGGCATTTTTGAGAGGGGGGATTTGTACGCCTTTTGAGGTGTGCTAATCCCCCTAAACAACCGTTTACGGGAAGATTTCAGAATGTGGTATAGTCACATTTCGACCGGATGAGCAATCTGTTGTCTAAGGAGTGGATATGGATCCGATTTTCTATACGGGCAAAGGCGATCGTGGAGATACGGGTCGGTTGGGGCCGGGCCGGCTTCCTAAGGATGCCCTGTTGATCGAGACGCTGGGGACTTTTGATGAGGCGACGAGCGCCTTGGGGATGGGGCGGGCCTGGGCGCAGGATTCCGAGGTGCGCCGGGTTATTCCAGAAGTGCAGCGCCATCTCTATCGGTTGATGTCCCATCTGTCGGCGACGGCGGAGGCCCGGTTACAGTTTTCCGGCCTGACCCAGACGGAACTTCATTGGCTGGAAGAAGAGCTGGCCGGGTTGGAGAAGAATGTCCCGGCGTTGCAGGGTTTTGTGCTGCCGGGGGATTCGTCGGCCGGGGCGGCGTTACATCTGGCGCGGACGGTGGTGCGGCGCGCTGAACGCCGGTTGGTGGCGTTGATGGCTCAGGAGGATGAGGCCGGGATCGGTGAGGAGAATCTGGCCTATGTGAACCGGCTTTCGTCGTGGTGTTTTGTGGCGGCACTGTGTGAGGATCAACGGGCCGGGCAGCTTTCTACGCCGGCGCGCACGGTTTGATTTTAGCGTCCCGCCACGGGTACTTTCCCGGTAAAAGACGACGCGTGGGATGGGGAGAAAGAGTTGTTTTTATTCATATTTTCGGCGGCTTTCTGAAGCCGCCGAAAATATGGACTTTTTTCTCAGCCTGACGGCACTGGTTTTTATTTTATCGGGTAGAGCCGGATGATGTAGTCGGGTTCGGCGTAGAGCACTCCGGGCAGTTTGCGCAGCTGCTCAATTATCCGCCACTCCTGTCCCGGTGGTACACTGAGCACTTTGATCCCCAATCCCTGGATCTCGCGGGTGACCTGGATTGTTTTCAGGGTGGAAAGTGTTTGCGCCATCTGAGCGTTTGAAATCTCCGGTTGGAATTTTACCAGAATCCGCCCCGGTGCAAATTCTGCCGTTACCTCGGTTTGAGCGGCCGGGGGCTCGACGGTTTCTGGGGGCTCGGGGGTGGTCTGGGCCGCAGGGAGCGATGCGATATCACGGATGCGGAGTGCCCGGGCCATATCAATCAGGCCGGCGCCGAAGGAGACATCCCATCCCGGCACGCCGAGATCCAGGGCGGTGGATTCCATCAGGTTACGGATCTGAGTGGAATTGGAGAGCGGATAGCGGGCCCAGAGCATGGCGGCCATGCCGGAGACGTGGGGGGCAGCCTGGGAGGTGCCGGACATATAACCGTAGTCGTGGCCGATGTCGAGGCTGGTGATGTCCACTCCGGGAGCGGAGATATCGACGTAATAGTTCTGGTTGGAGAAGGTGGCGTGGCGGGCGGTCCAATCGACGGCGGCGACGGCCATGACGTTATCGTAGGCGGCGGGATAAGAGGGTTCGTTTAATCTTGAGCAACCCGCTCGCTGGTAGGTGTAGGGATCACCGCAGTTTCCTGCGGAGGCAATGACCAGTCGTCCTTTGTCTGTGGCGTAGTTGACTGCATCTCTAATCGCCGGAATGTCATAACCGATACCCAGGCTTAGGTTGAGGATTTGAGCACGATCGGCGGCCCACCGAATCCCATCTGTGACATCTGAAACCGTACCCCAGCCTTCATCGTCCAGTACGCGGACCGGCAGGATCTTTGTCTGAGGGGCGACACCGACCACGCCGATTCCGTTGAGCGGAGCGCCCACAATGCCGGCGACGTTGGTGCCGTGCCCTTCTCCGTCCTGGGGGGTATTGTCTCCATCGACAAAGTCATAGCCGGAAAGCAGATTGGCGGCCAGATCGGGATGGGTCAGGTCGACGCCGGTATCGATGACGGCCACTACGACGGAGGGACTGCCGAAAATCCATTGGCGCCAGGCATCATCGGCATGGATCAGTCTCATCCCATATTGATAAGAGAAGAAATAGGGGTCTTTGATGACGTAATATTCCATGTAATCCCGCATGGTGATCGGAATGTAGGTTTTGGGAAAGGCCGTGTCGGTTATTTCCAGGGTCAGATTGATCCTTTGGATAGAATTGAGCGACCAGGATGGCGGGGCCACGGTGATGGTGATACAGCCCGTATAGATTTGAGGCGTGGTATAGGTGGCGGTGGCTGTGATCAAAACGTTGCCCGGTGTGGTGCCGTTGGTCGTATCGACCGTGAACCAGTTGCCCTCTTTTGTCAGGGTCCACAACAGCGGCTGGTTGGTGGTGCCGTTTTTTATCTGGATCAGGCGGTCCGCACGGATGAATTTCTGGTCCGGAAGGCTGTAGAGGAAGGTCACGTTTTTCTCGGAAAGATCCAGGCGGGGGGCCAGAATGGTAGGCCGCGGCGTCGGTGTTTTGGTAGGCGTCGGGGTGAGGGGGATCGGCGTCGGGGTAAAGGTTGGGGTGGCGGTTTCCGTCGGGGTTGCGCTGGCGGTCGGCGTTTCCGTGGGCGTATTAGTGGGCGTCACCGGGGTGGCGGTCGGCGTGTTTGTCGGGGTATTGGTCGGAGTCGGGGTCGGTGTCAGGGTGACGGGGGTGGGCGTCAATGTGAGGGTGGGCGTTCCGGGGGTAGGGGTGGCGACGGGATAGAAGATGTAGGCTGACTGGCCGATAAAGGCCAGATTCCAGTTGCCGGCGGTGCCGTCCAGCCAGAAATCATAGCCGGGGGTGGGGTAGGTGATGTATTTGATATCGCCGGCGCGGAAGCCCGGGCTGGAGCGGAAGGTCTGTCCCATGTTGACGCCGGAGTAAATATTGTTGATGATGTTGGACGTGGCGCCGGTGTAATTATTGGCGAAATAAGCCTTGACGCCGAGGCTGATGAACGGAGCGGCGTACAATTGCACGCGGCGTTCGGCCTCGCTTTGGGGCAAACTGGCGGGATCGCCGGTTGAGGTGCCGGCGGCAAAATTGGTATGGCTGAGGATGACGAAGCTTTCGCTGTGCAGCCGGCCGGCCAGATCGGTCTGGATCTGTTGGGAGGAGACATATTGGCCGGAACCCAGATAGAATCCGCCGATGGATTCCGGGTAAGGCAGGGTTCCTGAGTAAACGCCCTGGCCCATATAGAGGATAAAGCTGGCGCCCTGGGCGGCGGTGACGATATCGGCCCAGGTGAAGGTGGCGTCGTTGTAATAGAATTTGGTGGTGCTCACGCCGTAGGCGGTCAGGGTGGTGACGGCATTGTTCATATCTGTTTTATAGGCGGCGGTCTGGCTTCCGGCGTCCCCGACGATGGCCACGGCTTTGATGGCTTGCGGCATCCGGAGGGATTGTGGCCGGCGCGGCAGTGGTGTGGGGTTATAGGCGTGCGGCAGGGGGACGGCCCCGGCGAAGGTTGATTCAGTGGGGGGGAGTCCCTGGCTGCGGGCCGGCCGGGCGGTGGGGGTGTAAACCAGGGCGACGCTGGCGATCAACAGCACGACCGCCAGGGCGCTCAAGAGCGTTTTTTTCCGATCCATACAAATATCTCCTGATAGTGTGAAAATGCGAGTAAATTAGTTTTAGCACGTTGATTTTACTTCTTATTTGCTTTAAAGCAAGTTAAAATTGAGGCTTCGGAGTAAGGGGGGATATTTTATTATATAATTTTCGCGCCGGCTCCGCCGGCGCGAAAATTATAATCTTGATTTTACAAGATCAGGCAGGCGTCGCCGAAGGAGAAAAAGCGGTAACGGGCGGCGATGGCTTCAGCATAGGCGTGCCGGATCAAATCGATGCCGGCAAAGGCCATGACCAGGGCCATCAGGGTACTGCGGGGCAGATGGAAATTGGTAATCATGGCATCGACGACCTTGAAGCGGTCGCCGGGCTGAATGTAGAGGTCGGTCATCCCTTCGTACGGGCTGATGGTGCGCCAGGGGCAGGATTCCTCGCTGTGGAGCAGACCCTGGCGGGCCGCGGTTTCCAGGATGCGGACGCTGGTCGTTCCCACGGCGATCACCCGGCCGCCGGCCAGTTTGGTCTGATTGATCTGGGCGGCGACTTCCGGGCTCAGCCGGCCCCATTCGCGGTGAATGGCATGTTCTTCGATATGTTCCTCGCTGATCGGGCGGAAGGTATCCAACCCGATGTGCAGCGTGACGAAGGCAAATTGAATTCCCTGATCGCGTAAGTGCAACATCAGTTCGGGGGTGAAGTGCAGGCCGGCGGTCGGTGCGGCAGCGCTGCCGGGAAGCCGGGCATAGACGGTCTGATAGCGTTCGGGATCTTCCAGGCGGTGGTGGATGTAGGGCGGCAGGGGCATCTGACCGAGATCCTGAAGATAGGGCTCGGGGGCCTCGGAGAATTCCACATCACGTTCACCCCGTTCGCCCATCGCCACCACTTCGGCGGTGAGCGGGCTGGGTGTGTCGCCCTGGTCCAGGCGGATACGGGAGCCGATGCGGGTGCGGGCTCCTCCGGCGAGGACCCGCCAGCGCAGTCCTTCCAGGGGGCGCAGCAGCAGGATTTCAACGCGACCGCCGCCGGATTCTTTGTGGCCGAAGAGCCGGGCTGGAATGACCCGGCTTTCGTTGGCGATCAACAGATCTCCCGGGCGCAGGTAATCGCCGATTTCACGGAAGATTCGATGTTCCAGCGTCCCGGTATCGCGGTGGATTACCAGGAGCCGGGAGGAGTCGCGCGGTTCGAGCGGTTCCTGGGCAATCAGTTCTTCGGGCAAGGGATAGTCGAGTTCAGAGATATGCATGAATTAGTCCAGATCCAGGTTAAGCTTTGTATCCCGGTCGGACCTCCGACCGGGATACGTTGATTTAATTGGGATAGCCGGGCAGCAAGAGCGGCCGGACTTCCGGCGCGTAGGCGTCGATCAATTCGGGTGTGATGGCGTTGCTGCGGACGATGGCGGTGTAGAGATCGGAGCTGAGCCGGGGGCGGCGTTTGCCGCTTTCGGGCTCGAGTTCGATCAGGCCGAAGGGCAGCGTCCAGCCTTCGGCCCATTCAAAGTTGTCGACCAGCGTCCAGTGATAGTAGCCCTTGATATCGGGGCGGTTTTGCAGCGCTTTCCACATTTGATGAAGGTGCATCAACAGGGCGCGGGGGCGCTGGTTGTCGTCGCTGTCGGGAATGCCGTTTTCCGTGACGTAGATGGGCACATTGAAATCGGCCAGGCGCATGAGCGCCCGGTACATTCCTTCGGGATAATATTCGCCGTAATTGCCGTCGAGCAGTTCGGCACCGGGGGTATGGGTAGCGCGGCCGTAAGCATCGCCGGGCAGGTTTTTGTCGAAGACGATCCGGTCGCGGGTGTAGTAGTTGAGGCCGATCCAGTCGAGAGTGTGGTGCATCGACAGGGCGGGGCCGTAGCCCATGGGCGGAATCCACCATCCCTTGCGCAGGGGAAGCAGGCTTGTTTCATTGACGGCCAGATCCTGAATTTTGGCTACGGCCCAATCCGCCAGAGATTTCGGATTGAGCGGATCGAAGAAGCGCAGGTTATGGGCGTAGCCGACCCGGGCATCGGGTTGGACACGATGGATGACTCGATAGGCGGCGGCATGCGCTTTGAGCATGTTGGCCAGAACTTTGAAGGTCAGTTGCAGATCGTGTTTTCCGGGAGGGAAGACGCCGCGCAGGTAGCCCATGAAGGCGTAGACGTTGGGTTCGTTAATCGTACACCACAGGGTGGTGAAATCGCCCAGGGCCTGCACGGTATGTTCGACGAAACGGGAAAAGTACTCAACGATCTCTTCATTTTCCCAGCCGCCTTTGGCCGTGATCCAGAGAGGATCGGAGAAGTGGTGCAGCGTGATCATCGGCTCGATGTTGCGATCCCGCAGGGATTGCAGCATGGCACGATAACGATCCAGGGCATTGGTATCCAGATAGCCTTCCTGGGGCTCGATGCGGCTCCATTCGACGGAGAGCCGCAGGGCATTGAGGCCCATGGCGGCGGCTCGATCGAAATCGCCTTCGATGTTACGCCACCAGTTGCAGGCTTTACCGGAATGATGGCCCTGTTTGATGCGGCCTTCTTCCTGTTCCCATGTGTACCACTGGTTGTTGGTATTTTCGCCTTCTACCTGATGGGCGGCCGTAGCAACACCCCAGCGAAAATCGGGAGGAAAATGAAAAGTTGCGTTGGGCATGTATGACTCCTTGTAGGATAGCCTCCGTGCTCAGGCGGCTTGAACCGGGCAGGCTGCGAATCCCAGCATTCCCGGTCCAACATGAGCGCCGACCACGGGGCCGGTTTCATTGATGAAAAGATCGACACAGTCAAAGCGTTCCCGGATTTGAGCCGCCAGGGCTTCGGCGTCTGAACGGCATTGGATATGGGTAACGCTGGCCTGGATGGGACCACGCCCGACCCGCTTTTCAGTTTCGTCCATCAGCTGTTGAATGCCGCGTTTGCGAGTGCGGGCGACGGACATCCCTTCGATTTTACCTTTGTTCAGATAGAGTAAAGGGTGCAGTTGCAGCACACTGCCCAGGAATTTGGCGGCGCCGTTGAGCCGGCCGCCTTTGGCGAGATAGGCCAGATCTTCGACCAGGAAGATCCCTGAGAAGGTCTGGCTCATATGGTCCATCAGGGCTTTGACCTCATCCCGGCCGGCGCCTCGTTCGATAGCCTCGGCTGTAGCTTTGATCATCAGGGCGAGGACACAGGTGGTGGCACGCGAATCGACCACCGTGATTTTATCGGGTGCGACCTGTTGGGCGGCCATTTCGGCGACCAGGGCTGTGCCGCTGAGTCCACTGGAGATGTGAATCGAGACGACCTCGTCACCGTTGCGGGTCAGTTCTTCGTATTTCAGCATGAATTCCCCGGGAGCGGGCTGGCTGGTATGCGGGGCTGTTTCGACTTTTTCCAATCGACGGTAGAAGTCGGTCAGTTCCACTTTGTTTTCGTCAATACCTTGATCGCCCAGGGTGACTTTCAGGGGGATGATATGGATGGGAAAGCGCTGAGTGAGCTCGGCCGGCAGATACGCCGTCGTATCGGTAACCAGGTGTAACATCTCAATCTCCTTGTTAGGGCAACGACAAAGATCCCGATAAATTTCTCATCGGGATGTTTATGGGAAACAGAACAGGTCCAAGGCAGATTGAGGCGCCCAACCAATAAGACGGCCGGCGCGATCAGTCCTAGTAATAAAATATAGAGCAAAAAGAGACCTGATTCAGTTCCCGTATACCAATTCATGGAGGGGATTATAACCGAATTGACAGGGGAAGCAATTATGTAAGGATGAAAGAGTGGAAGGATGGAAGAGTGGAAGGATGGAAGATATGGAAGATATGGAAGATATGGAAGATATGGAAGATATGGAAGAGTGGAAGGATGTTAAGCCATTTGCGACAGCGATTACCTGAAAGAGGAAGGAAAGAAAAGGTCATGGTTTGGCGCGCCGGCCCTCTCCCTAATCCCTCCCCCATGTAGTTGCGCGGTTCCGACGTGCTTTCAGGAGACCTTTTGTGAAGATGCGCTGCCGGCGCGGTGGTGAGGGGGAGGGACTTCAGATTGTATCGCCGGGTCGGGGTTCTGGAAAAAGGCAAAGCTCACTCACCCCACCCCCTGCTTCGCACCGCGCGCGGGAGAGGGGCTTAGAGAGCGTCGCCGGGGCGGCTCTGGAAAAGGCCATGTTTTCTCGCGCATTCTGATGCGCGAGAAAACATCAACAAAAAAACTCTCTCTTCCTATCCAGCGCGGCGTGCCTTAAGGGGAAAGGTCCATTTGCGGGACGCTACAAGGCTGGGGTTGACCGGCGCATCGCTTTAAGTTGCCTGATATGGGATGAAACCGGTGCGATGTTCGGTCCTCTCACCCGGCGCTTATTCTGGAAAACGAATCCCCAGCTGTTTCAGCTGTTCTTTAAACCAGTCCAGCGAATCGGTTCTGATGAGCAGGATATTGGGCGGGACATTGCCGAGGATGGCCGGACGCAGCAACCGGCTGCCGGCGAGGGCCAGGTAGATTTCCGCGTTGGGACAGCGGAGGATGATCGCGGCTTCCAGGTTGACTTCGGTTTTGGCGCCGGCCCAATTGCGCAAGGCCAGTCCGAGCAGGTGCGGCAGCGGTTGAGTTAAATAGGGGGTGAGTTGCGCCAGCAGCGTGTTAATTGAGCCGTGGGCGGCCAGGGCTTTCTTGACGCTTTGTTCTGAGAGTTGCCAGCTGTAGAAGGGCAGTTCCGTACACCATTGACGCAGCGTTTCCAGGAGGAAGAGATTGGCGGTGGTCGAAAGCTGGGTTATTTTGCCGTTCTCTTCGGCGGTCAGGATGGGGCGGGGTTTTTGGGCGTAGTCGATCCTTTCGCCGGCCGGCGGGACCGTAGCTTCAGGAAAGAGGAGGATAAACTTTTCTCCGAGCGGCCGCCCTTGAGTGCCGGCGGCCAGAGCGGCGTTGCGTTGGGCGGCGTCGGGGAATTCCAACAGGCGGATGTTAAGGTGTAAGGTGATTTTCTCGCGCCGGGCGGCCCATTGTTGAATCTCGACGACGACATTCTGGGGCAGGGGCGCGCCGGATTGGGCAGCCAGTTGGGCGATAATCGCGTCGACGGCGCTTCCTTTTTCCAGAGCGCGGTAGATGGATTGGTGTTCGATCTGGTAACGGGCGGTGTGTTCCTGGGTAGCGAGATGCCGGGTATGGCCGGTGATAAAGGTCAGTTGCGCCGGGGTGATGTGATCCAGATAGACCAGCACTTCCAGATTGGGTTGCACGATCCAGGCGAAATGTTCTTCCGTTGCCGGGCTTAGTTTCGGTGGTGGGGTGTTTTGCAGGGCGCTTTTCCCCAATTCTGTCAGACGCAGACTGATGACCAGACCGTTTTCCAATCCCAATTCGACGATTCCCAGCGTGTAGAGCCATGTCGTGAGGGTCTGTTGGAACCAGGAGACTCCATTAATGTAGAGCGGTCGGCGTTTGACGATTTCGTTGAGCCGGTTTTCCAGTTCTTCGACGGCAATGAATTCATGGTTGGGAGGGAAGCTGCTCAATAAAAGGACGATCACGAGCCGTATAAGATCGGTCCTGCCGTCCTGGTAAGAGGTTTGACGGGGGATTTCATCCCATTCCACTGCTTGAGTGAAGGCATAGAGCCATTCGGTGACTTGATCGACGATGGAGAGTTCGGCAAAGGCATGGGGAGAGATGGCTAATTGATAGCGTTCCTTTTCCAGTTTGATCCAGGGAGAATGGAGCAAAGCGTAGGTAAAGGCTTCGGCCGTTTTTCTAAAGGGCAGGTTGTCGAAATCGTTTTTCTCTCCATCCCACCCCAGATGCCCGGCGACGGCTCGAATGTCGGCAATTCGGGGTGTGCCTTTTTGGGTGCAGCCGAAGCCTCCGTTATTTTCTACGGTTTGCATAAAGTTGATCAGGTCCAGGACCACATTTTGGGGCGTTCGGGATCGGCATTTGGATGGAGGGAGGGTGGGCGTAAACGGTACGGTGGCGGCGACTTGCAGCGGCCAATCCACACAATCCAGAATTCGGGGATCGGTAAAGAGGCGCCGTTGATAGTGATAGTCGGTGGAGGCTGTTCCGTTGTCGTTCAGGTACAGGAACAGACCGGTCGGCAGCAACTGCTTGTGGATGCCGTAATCATTATAGGAAAGGGGAGTTCGGGAAGGGGGCAGAATTCCTGTGGCCAGCAGAGCTTTGATAAATACTTCGACATCGCATTCTCCGGCCAGGCGTTTCAGCAGTGCCAATACATTGCGCTCAAAGGGAGAAAAACGTGACAACGCCTGCCGGATCTTTTCCGGGTTGTTCAGCAGGGTTTGGAAGTTGGCGATGGCTGAGCTTTTGGTTTGCCCATAGCCGCTGCGCCAGGGTCTGACCAGTGGACTGATCACGTCGGCGGTCATGGTATCCAGGTAACGGTCGAAATAATGTTCAGCTTTCATAGTTCGCGAGGGGTGATGGTTTTAGGGGTATAGCCCAGCTTTTTCAAAGAGGCCAGCAAAGCCTGGGCCTGGGCGGGATCGATCAAGAGAGCGCATTCTGAAATCCTGACCAGGGTGAACTGAGCCACCTGAGGGTAGGTCAGCAACAGATCCAGTTCCTGGGATGAATTTGTTTCCAGCAGGGCTAAGTTTTCGTGTAGAACGGTCATTTTACCTCGACAGTTTGATCCAGGACGGCGCGATCGGAGGGCAGCGGCGCGCCGGCGGCATCGACGGCAGGGAGGCGCCGACCGTTCTCCGGATCGTACCAGCCGACGCTGAGTCGATAGCTGCCGGCCCGGACGGCGCTCAGGTCGAGCGTGACCGTCTCGCTGACGATTTCGCCGGCGGCCCACCAGCCGGTGGGATAGCTCCAGGCGCGGGGCATGGCGTCGTCTTGAACCGGGACCTGCTCGGTGGCCGGATCGAAGAGATGGATGAAGCGTTTGTAGTCGCGGTCGGGGGCGGTGTCGGTCTGCCACCAGAGGGTCAGGTTGAGCTTTGTGCCGTCGCGCTGAAGGTCGTAGCCGCGCAGGCGGAGAGCCGGGCCGAAGCGGGCTTCCTGGGGGTGGTTTAGTTGTGGCAGGGTGAAGAGCCGCGGCCGCATTTGCACGGGGAGGGCCTGGGCGACCGTGCAGGTCGTCGGCGTGCCGGCATCGGCCAGGGAGAGGCGCAGGGTGTAGGGACCGGGGGCGGTCAGGAGCGGGGGCAGCGCGATCTTCAGGGGGGCGCGGACCCAGGCCTGCGCCGGCCAGCCGGAGGTCTGGGAGCCGGCGGCGAGCGGCCCGACGGCCGTGCCGACGACGGTGCCATCCGGCGCGAGCAGTTCCCAGGTGGCGGTGATGTCGGCGGCGGGCTGTGCCGGGGTGCTCCATTCGGCGGTGAAGTCCAGGCCGGTGCCTTCGACGATCTGGTCCGGCAGTTCCAGGTGGTTGAGCAGTACGCTGTTGCGTTGACAGAGAGCCGGGCCGGGCAATCCGGCCGGATCTTTTTGCGTCGTCGTGGTCAATGTGATGGGCAGGTCGGCCTGACCGACGGTTTCCATGGTCCCTTCCTGGTAGGCGATGACCCTCAGGGTGTAGTGGCCCGGGGCGAGCCCTTCGGGGCGCGGCAGGCGGGGATAGTCGGTCGTCAATTCGCCGGGTTCCCAGAGGGTGGTGGGCAGGTAACCGTAGCCGGGCTGGAGATCCTGGGTGGAGAGGGTGCGGCCTTCGGCATCCATCAGGCGCAGCGAGAGGCTGAGATTGCGCGGGGTGCGGCGGGCAACGGACCAGCCCATCTTCAGCCGCAGGGTGGCGGGATCGTCTTCAACGGCTTCCAGCGAGTGCAGCCGCAGCTCCCCGAGTTGGGCCAGGAGGGGGGCTCCCTCCGGCAGGGCGGGGCCGTGCGGTACCCGCACCGGGCCCAGGTAGAGCGCGCCCATCGGGCTGCCGTTTTCAGTCATCGGGGTGAGTTCTTTTCCATTTTCGTAGAGCTTCATTTCGATCAGATAGTAGCCGCGGGTGAGATCTACGGGGAGGTTCAGAGGGGGGAGATCGTTGGAGTAACAGGCGTTGTGTATTCCTGGGCAAGTGACCGTGAAGCCGGTTTGAGCCAGCTCGTAAGTGATATTGTGGCGCGGTTCGGCCGGTGAGACCAGGCGCAGGGTGCCGGTCAGTTCGGTTCGATCCAGGGCACGGAAATTCAGGTCAACGGCAAGGGTATCTTCGGGGACCGAGCGTTCCGGTAGCGTTTTTTCTATCCTTACGAAGATGTCTCCGTAATTAATTACGTCGCTGTGGAAGTAGGGTTTCTGAACGAAATCTGCCACGATGGCGGGGGCATTCCAGGACAATGGTCGATTGGAGGGAATTGGTATGATCAGCGCCAGCAGCACGGCGATTCCCAGGGTGAGGATCCCGACGAGGGGATTGGGAAATGAGAAGGATAGGTGCCCGCGGAAGGCGGTCCAGATCCAGGCGGCGAGGCCGGCGAGGAGGGTGACCAGGGAGAGCGTTTCGGCGGCGGTGCGCAGCGGGGTGTTGCCCAGTTTTAAGACGACGGTGTGACGGCCGGCCGGCAGATCGACGGTGAGCCGGCCCGAGCCGGTGATGGGGTAGCTTGTGGCGAGTTGCCCGTCGACCGTGGCGGTCCAGCCGGGCCAGTCGTTCAGCGGGAAGACGACCGGCGCCGCGGCGGAGAGGGTGAGATCCCAGCTCTGGGAATTGGGAGTGCGGGAGATGCGTGCGGCCTGCAAATCGGCATCGCCGGTGGTGAAAGGCCGCAGGGTTTCTTCGCCTGCGACGACGGCTTCAGAGGTGTAGAGCCGGGGGACGACGGCCGCGGGCAGATATTCGTAGCGGATGGTGGTGCCGATGTTGCCGGTGAAGGATTCGTAGAGGGCCAGGCGGTCGACGGTCACATCGGCGTTAGTGATGTCGAGCCGGTCGGGATGCAGGCCCCAGAGCATTGATAGCAGGATGATTCCCCCCAGGAGCGGGGTGAGGAAGGTGGTCAGTGAGGGAAATTTATTCCATTTGAAATCGACCAGAGCGCCGGCGGCCATGGCGGCGAAGAGGGCCTGGATCGAAAGGAAGCGCCAGGGGAACTGGGTGGTGCCGAGCAGCGGCAGGTATTTCCAGAGCGGCGCGGAGAGCGGGGTGATCATCACGGTGGCCAGCAGCAGGCCGGCGAGCAGATAGAGATCGGTGCGCCGGCGGCGGCGGAGCAGGACGACGGCGCCGGCGACGGCCAGCAAGGCCTGGACGAGGCCCATGGCGAAGGGACCGGCCTGATCGACGGTGGTGCCGATGTCGTAGTTGAAGGCCGGGCTGGTCTGGACCAGGTTGAGGCCGCGGAAGTGGTTGTCGTAATGGAAATAGCCGGCGGTGAATTCGGGGCCCATCTGGCCGTAGCGGGTTTCGAGGATGGCGGGCAGCCAGAACCAGGCGGTCAGCAGGAAACTCAGCCCGAAGGGTATAAACCAGCGGGCTTCTTTGAGCAGGGATTTTTCAACGCAGAGACGCAGAGGGCGCAGAGAGATAAACCGTTTTTTCCAATCGATTTTCCAGAGGACGTAGAGCAGCGCGAAGGGGGCAAAGATCAGCGCGGAGACATTGTGGGTGAGGATCAAGGCGCCGTAGGACAGCGAAGCGGCGGCCAGCCGGCCCGGGGTGAATTGCTCTTCCAGCCGATCCAACGTCCAGAGGATCAGAGGATACCAGACGAAGGCGTAGAACTCGGAGAGGGAATCGCCCCGCACATAGACATTGACCAGATGGAAGGGGGCGTAGGTGTAAGCGATCACGGCCAACAGCGTAGCCCAGCGGTAGGTGAAGCGTTTCGCGGCCCAGAGGGCGGCCGTCAATCCGGCGAGCAGGAAGCCCAGGATCTGCACGCTTTGGATGGCGTGGATCGGTGAGAGGCCCAACGCAGTCAGGGCGCCGGTGAGATAGTAAGGCAGGGCGGCGTAGTGATTGAAGAGGGGGTAGCCCAGGCCGTAAGCGCCGTGCGCCATCCAGCGGACCGGAAAGATGCCGTAACGCAGGCTTTCGGCCATATCGACCGTGCGTTGCAACAGGAAGGGGCTGTCGCCGCCGCCGCGGGTGCTGATCATGCCGAACCAGAGGCAGGCGGTGGCGGGCAGGATGCAGATGAGGATCAGCAGGTAGAAGAGCTGACGCTGCCGCCGGGATTTTTGATTAAGGGGGGGGGGATTTTGTTCGGGTGTTGGAGTCATGTTCCTGCTCCTGAAGTTTGGCTTTTTGTGATTTGCTGTTTGCAATGGAAGTTCTCAAGGAAAGGGGGGAAGAAAAAGCCCATTTTTTCGCGCGCCGCAGACGGCGCGCGAAAAAATAAACAAAAAAACTCTCTTTGCCCATCCAGGCAGGTCCCCAGGGAACCGTGGTTATCAAATAAAGTTGCCAAAAGGCGCCTTTTTATTCCCCCTATCCCCCCCTGCCCCCCCTTTCCCCCGAGGGAAAGGGGGGGATAGTTAAGCATTTTTGGCGCGCTGCAAAGCAGCGCGCCAAAAATGCAGTTAATATATTTCCCCTCTCTACCGTTTGCGGGAGATGCTTTGCGAGGGGGCACATCAGGCAACTGAAGCCATTTGTAACGGAAGTTATCAAAAAAAGGGGAAAGAAAAGGCCTGTGTTTTCGCGCGCATTCTGATGCGCGCGAAAACATAAACAAAAAAACTCTCTTTTCTCTATCCCGCGCGTCGTATCTAACTGGAAAAGCGTCACTTGCGGGATGTAAGGAAGCCCCAGCCCTATAAGAGGCTTGTTTTAACAGGTGTGACATCTCTATTTGTCGGGGCATCTTTCGTTATGGTTCCTGGTCGAGGATGACCGGCAGTTCGATCCAGCTTTCGGCGCTGTCGAGGCGGGCGAGGGGGGCGGCGGTGTCGCTGCGGTAGAGGCCGATGCGCAGCCGGTCGCGGGCCGGGTCGGGCTGGATGTTCGGGAAGGGATGTTCGTCGCCGATCAGATCGCCGGGCTGCCAGCCGGCGGTGAGCAGCAATCCGTAGCCGGGCGGCCCGTCGTGCTGGGCGATGACCTGTCCGTCGCGGAGGTAATGGACGTAGACGGTGTAGTTGGTCGACGGGGTCTGCGTGGCATCCCACCAGAGGCGGACCGTGGCGCCGCTGCGGCCCGCATGGACCAGCGCGGCGCGCAGTAGTAGCCCCTCGTCGAAGCGGGCGGCGGGCTCCGGCAGCTCCGGCCGGGGCGCCTGACGGATCAGGAGGGCGGTGGTGAAGGGAGCCGGGTCCAGGTCGCCCTGGGCCGGGGGACCCTCCGAGATGGTGAGGTAGGCGGGATGGGCGATGCCGGTCAACACTTGAGCCGGGGTATCGCCGTAGGGCCAGACGACGAAGAGCCGTTCCCGGCCGGCCGGGTAGGCGGTGCCGGGTTCGTAGAAGGTCACGACGGATTCGGGGATCAGGAAGGAGAGGCCGGTCCAGGTGGTCCAGAGGCCGTGGTCCATGACGATGTCGATGTCGGCGGTGGGGCCGGTGCGCAGGCGGATGCCGTCCCAGCCGAGGTTGCGGGCGGCGTTGATGCGGCCGGCCAGTTCGACGGGGCCGGCTTCGAGCCAGTGGTAGGCGAGGGGGGCCCGGGCGTAGGTGATGAAGTAGTCGTAGAGGGTGGCGGCCGTGCCGAATGTCAGCATGAGCAGGGCGATGATCAGGCCGGCATTGATATTAAATTTATTTTTTGCGCGCCTTCCCAGGCGCGCAAAAAATGAACTATCTCCTTGTAACCAGGCGAGGCCGAGGGCCGGCAGGAGGGCGGCGGTGGGCAGGATGCCGACCGCGCGGAGGAAGTGGGGGGCATCTTCGGCCAGGAGGGTGGGCAGGGCCATGACGGCGGTCCAGATGAGGACGAGTGCTGCGGCGGGGTCGCGGCGGAAGCGGCGCAGGGCCACGAGCAATCCGATCAGGAAGGCTCCCCCCAGAGCGGGGTCCCAGACGGGCCGCCAGGCCAGATTGTGCCGCCAGATCCGGTCGCCCTGAATGAAGAACAGGCCGGCGGTTTTCAGGGTGTGGCTGAGAAGCGTGCCCCAGAAATCGCCTTGGTTGATCTCGGGGCTGAGGATGGTAACCTGGCCGGTGCGGGCCAGGATGATTTCAGGGTTGAGCAGGGTGTAGAGTCCCAGGGGCAGGAGGACGATCAGGGCGGCGAGCAGGCCGGGCCAGGCGCGGCGCAGTTGCCGGAGGGTTTCCTGCCGATGGAAGATGAGGGCGTAGAACAGAACGGCGGCAATGGCTACGGGGGTAAAGCGGATGGCCATGTAGGTGTACCAGGCGAGTCCGTAAAGGGCGCCAGCGGCGATCCAGTGGCGGGTGCGGCCGGTGCGCAGGGCGCGGACGGCCTGGGCCAGGAAGAGGGCGGTGAAGAGCGGCAGGGTGACGGCCCGGAAACCGAGCCGGCTGAGGTGGATGGTCCAGAAGGTGACGGCCAGCACGGCCAGCGCCCAGAGGGCCGTGCGGCGGTTCCAGAGCCGGCGCGCCAGGTCATAGGTGGCGGCCAGGGTGAGCACGCCGATGAAGAAGGAGGGCAGCCGGAGCGCCAGGGGGGTGCGGCCGAGGAGGCCGACGGCGGCGGTCACTAAGTAGATGAAGAAGGGTTCCCGTCCGTTGTTGGCGGTGAAATAGAAGGAGAGGTGCCCTTGCAGGACATTCAGGGCATCGAGGCCGTTGAAGGCTTCGTCGTGGTAGAGGCCGGGCGGAAGCTGGCCCCAGCCCAACCCTCGCAGGGCGACGCCGAAGAGGAGGAGGGCCAGGATCAGCGCCCGTTCCGGCGGGAACCGGTGGGCGTTTGGAGAGGTCATGCCGGCGGACCCCCGGTGATCCAGGTGCCGCCGCCGCTGGCGGGTTCGAGCAGCGCGCGTTTCAGGGCGCCGGGTTCCTGGCCGGAGAGGATTTCGATTTGCAGGCCGGGCAGGGCCTGGACCAGGGCGATCATTTGGGCGACTTTGTCGGCCATCCCGCCGGTCACGTCCACGCCGCCGGAGCCGCCGAGGGCGGGGATCAGATCGGGGTAGGTGGCCGGGGTGATGTGGGGGACGAGCTGTCCCTGGGCGTCGAGGACGCCGCGGGTGATGCCGAGCAACAGCATCCGGCCGGGCCGCAGGGTGTGGGCCAGATGTTGAAAGAGATCTTCGGTGGAAAGGATCGTGCCGCCGCGGACGGAGTCGAAGGCCACATCGCCGAAGATCAGTGGGATCAGGCCATGGTCGAGGGCGTGGCGGATGGGGGCGTCGCTCCAGGCGGTGATCGTGCCGTCGTGGGCTTCGGCGGAGGCGGAAGCGGGCAGGCTGAGGACGGGGACGCCGGTTTCGAGGAAGGTGTCGGCGACCAGACGGTTGAGGCGGGCGGCGGCGGCGGCGACCTGACTGAAGCCGCGCCATTCGTCGGGGGTGTGGACGCCCTGGCGGGTGCCGTAGTGGCTGGCTTCCCAGTGGCCGAAGGAGCCGGAGCCGTGGCCGAGGATGATGGACAGTTCGGGATCGGCTTCGCGGGCGGCTTTGATTTCTTTGGCCAGCTGGCGGATTACGACCGGTTTGGGGGTGAGGGGGGCCCGTTTATCGGTGATGAGCGAGCCGCCTAACTTAATGAAGACGGGCGGTTTCATGCTTCGGGCTCCAGAGAGGCGGCGAGCCAGGTGAGGTAGTCGGTGCTGCCGGCCACAACGGGGGTGGCCAGGATTTCGGGCGTTTCGTAGGGATGGATGCGGCGGATTTCTTCTTCGATGGTGCCGTAGCGATCGGCGGTGGTTTTGATGAGGCAGAGCCATTCTTCGGAGGTTTCGATGGCGCCGTTCCAGCGGTAGGTGCTGCCGATGGGGCCGATGACCTGGACGCAGGCGGCCAGGCGGGCTTCGACGAGGGAGCGGGCGATGGCGTCGGCGATTTCGCGTCGGTCGACGGTGGTGAGGACTTGAATGATATAGGTACCCATGGATTCTCCGTTCTAGTTTATATTTTCGCGCGCCCCGGAGGGGCGCGCGAAAATATAGAGTGATAGAGTATGTCAGCTTACCGTGGTCGACCAGACCTGGGTAGCGCCGGCTTCTTCGAGGGCCTGGCGGATGGCGGGGATCGTTTCGGGCCGGACGAGGGCGATGATATTGCCGCCCATGCCGCCGCCGGTCAGTTTGGCGCCCAGGGCGCCGGCTGTCTGGGCCGTGGCGACCAGGCTGTCGAGTTCGGGGCTGGAGACGCCGATTTTTTGCAGCAGGGAGTGATTGGTATTGAGCAGTGCGCCGAGCGTGGGAAGGTCGCCGGTTTCGATGGCGTTGCGGACCGCCGGGGCGATCTCACCGATACGGTTGAAGAGGGTTTCATAGTCGGCGGGGGCTTTTTCCCAGCGGCGACGTACGCCGAGCACCGCTTCCCGGGTCAGACTGGTCACGCCGCAGTTGGCAATGATCAGATTCAGGGGCGTATTCAGGTTGAAAATTTCAGGCGCATGGCCTTTATGAAAATAGATCGGGCGTTCCCAGGCAATCACTGTATTATCGAGGCCGCTGGGGGTGGCATGGTGTAGTTTTTCGACCTCGAAGGCGAGATCGCTGATTTCGGTCGTGGATAATTGGGCTCCACAGTAGGCGATGAGGGCGCGGATGATTGCGACGGAGATTGCTGCTCCGCTGCCCAGTCCGGCGGCGATGGGGAGATCAGAGTTGATGATCATGACGGCATCTGGTTCGGGCTGTTCGAGATGTTTCAGGGTCAGCCGGGCCGCCATGGCTAAGGGGTTATCCTGAGCGGATTCTCGGAGGTTTTTTTCTTCACCGAGGTCGGCGGCGATCAGGCGCAGCCCCGCGCCGGGATGACCGGGACGGATGCGAGCATGGGCGCGCAATCCGCTGACGGGCAGGGCGATGGCAGGGCGACCGTAGACGGCGCTATGTTCTCCGCAGAGGATAACTTTGCCGGGAGCGCTTTGTTCTTCCTGCGGATGATTTGAAAGTTCGGTCTGAATCAGACTTTCCCAACTACGATTCACAGTTCACCTCTATTTGGTTCCTTCAACAAGCTGACGCAGCAAGGGTTCATCTTCGGGATTGGCGACCACGGCCAGGCGGTCGCCGGCTTGCAGCCGGGTTTGGCCGCGGGGGATGATTAACTGGCGCCGACGCTGCAGGCTGGCAACCAGACTTTCTTCAGGCCAGATGATATCGCTGACCAGGCGGCCATCGGCGGGCGAGCCGGCCTGGACTTCCAATTCAAAAACGGAGGCGCCGGAGGTGGTACCCAGCTGGATTTGTTCGCGGCGCAGGTTTTGGGTAGTGCGGCGGACCAGGGCCAGTTCGTAGGCGCGGATGATGTCGGCGCGATGGAGCCAGCCGATGAGGCCGGCGGCATTATTGCGTTCGACGACCGGCATGCGGCCGACGCCGCGGCTGCTCATGCGTTGCAGGGCTTCCTGGACCGTTTCATCGGGGTAGGCCAGCAAGAGATCCCGGGTGCAGAAGTCGGCGATGGGGCGGTTGAGGTTGGCGGGATTTTCCTGGGAGGCGCGTTCGATATCCTGAAGGGTGATCACGCCGTAGAGCTCGCCCTGCGGGGTGAGGACCGGAAGGCCGTGGGTGTGAAATTGGGCCAGGATGGCGGAGACCATGCGGAGGGGGAGGTTGGAGGTCACCGTCAACGGCGTTTTGTCCATGACTTCGGCAACGGTCAGCGTTTCCAGTATATCGACATCGCGACCGCGCTGCAGGTGGATGCCTTTGCGGGTCAGATTGAACGTGTAGGCGGATTCCGGTTCCAGGAGTTGGGTGAGCACATTGCCGGTGACAATGGCAAACATCAGCGGCAAGATGACGCGGTAGTCGTTGGTGAGTTCGAAGACGAGCATGATGGAGGTGATGGGGGCCCGGATCGTGGCGGCGAGGACGGCGGCCATGCCGATCATCGCGAAGGTGGAGGGGCTGAGTCCCAGGGTGGGGAAGAGGGCGTTGAGGGCCGTGCCGTAGAGTTCCCCGAGGATGGCACCGATGAAGAGTGCCGGGGCGAAGATTCCCCCCATGAAGCCGGCGCCCAGGCTGGAGGCGGTCAGGATCATTTTCAGGACCAGAACCAGCAGGAGCAAGGCTGGGACCCAATATGAGCCTTTTAACAATTGACCGGTCGCGGCATAACTATCTCCCAGGAGTTCCGGGAAGCGCAGCCCAACCAGCCCGATGACCAGACCGACGAGGGCCGGTTTGATCCAGGTGGGGAGCGGCAGCCGCTGCATTTTGTCGTGGACCCAGTGGAGCGTGCGGATATAGGTCACGGCGACCAGGGCGGCCAGGGCGCCCAATCCAAGGTAGAAGAGGATTTCGATGGGGTTATTGAAGGTATAGGTGGGGATGGTGAGGAGGGGGGGGGCGTTGATGAGTCCTCGTCCTGCCTGCCCGATGACGGCCGCCAACACGGCACCCAGGATTACAGCGCTGAGTTGTGAAGTGACCAGTTCGCCCAGGATGATTTCAATGGCGAAGAAGACGCCGGCGATGGGAGCATTGAAGAGCGCGGCGATGCCGGCGGCGGCTCCGGTGGCGACGAGGAGCCGGGTTTGTTCTTCGGAACCGCGGAGCCATTGCCCCATCACGGTGCCGATATTGGCTCCGATCTGGGCGCTGGGATCTTCGGGCCCGAGCGGGGCCCCAACACCGAGGGAAAGCGCGGCCAGGACCGCTTTGAGCGGCATATGGAGGTAGCGCAGGCGCCCGCCGGCCAGTGCTACGGCTTCCATAATACCGCCTACTCCGGAGAAGCGTTCTTCAGGAAGCCAGGTCTGACGGAGTAAGCCGATCAGCAGGCCGCCCAACGCTGGAAAGAGGATGAGTCCCCAGGGGGGGAGGTGGGAGCCGAGGCCCCGGTAAAGGCCCAGGTAGATCCCATCGGCCAGGGTTTTAAAGAGCAGGACGGCGATGGCGCTGAAAAGCCCGACAATGAGAGCCGCCAGTCCCTGGCGAGCACTTTCGGAAAGGATCTGTTGATCCAACCAGTGTCGGAATCGGGCGAACCAGGATTTGTTCATTAGATCCTCAAATAAAAGACAAGCATCACCATCAGTCCCCAGAGGAGCATGTCGATTTGCAGCGGTCGATCTGTGAGCAGGATTTCATCAGGGGCCAGCGTCACGCCGCGTACATGGATAAGGTAGAGATAGCGGAACATTCCATAAATGACGAATATGATCGTCAGCATCATCACATGGTTGCTGTCGGGGATATTTTCGGCCGAGAAAGTGTAGAGGGTGTAGGAGAGGATGGCTGCCGTAGTGACCATGCTGATCAATTGATCCAACAAAGGGAGGTTGTATTCCTGGAGGATTTTGCGATGGTTGGCCGCATTGTGTCCTAACAGCACCAGTTCCCCGCGACGTTTGCCGAGAGCCAGGAAGAGGGCCAGGAAGGTGGTGCAGAGATAGAGCCAGGGGGAAAAGCGCATAGCTTGAACCAGGGGCACGCCGGCACCTACTCGAATGACGAATCCCAGGGTCAGGGTGAGGACATCGATTAGAACCATGTTCTTTAAATAGAAGGAGTAAGTGAGTTGCAGGATGAGATAGAGCCCCAGTAAGGCGGCGAAGTATCCATTGATCCAGATCGCCAGGCCCATGGAAATGGTACCGATCAGGATGGCGGCGATCAGGGCGGTACGGGGAGAGATTTCGCCCGCGGCGAGGGGGCGCAGGCGTTTGCGAGGATGTTGCCGGTCATTTTCCAGGTCGACCAGATCATTGATAATGTAGACTACACCGGAGATCAGACAAAAGAGCAGGAAACCGCCGATGGAAAGGAGCAGATAAGGGATATTGAATATTTTCTGGTCGAAAACCAGGGCAGCAAAAATTACACCATTTTTGGTCCATTGTTTGGGCCGCATGGTTTTTAACAAGGCGATAGCTTGTTTTTTCATAAATAAGGGTCTCCGCTCGTAATCGTTCTGGAAGATAGGAAGAATGGAAGAATGGATGCCGGATAATATGTTTAAATCAATACCCCGGTATCATACCAGAATTAGAAGAATGGGCAACATGTTGTTTTTCGTTTCTCTTCCAGCCCGGCGCATCTGTGCTATACTGGATCTGGGTCCGGGGCAGCCGGGACTCCTATTTCCTCAAAGGAGGTGACAGGATGTACGTAGTGGCTGAGTTAAAAACCGATGAGGGGAAGCCGGTGGGCGTTCTTTCGGCCAGTGCGAAGGATTTTAAGACCGGCTCTAAGGGATTTTATGCCAATGGTAAGATTGAAATTGACGGCAAGCGGTATCAGGTGCAGCTCCAGATTGTGGAGATCGGCAGCAAGGGCAAAAACGAGAGCGGTGATGAGACCCCGTAATTAGAAGCGATTATTTTTTTGAGTTTTCCTGTTATTACCGGGGGCCGCGAAACAAGCGGCCCCCGGTTTTTGGGGGACAGAAAGTCATTATGCCGGGGGCGGTACTCCAAAGGATGAGGCCCCTTTCTCTGTGATAAATTGTAATTAGCTTTACATTTGCAATACCATCCGATAGCGCGCCTCATGGTGGCGCACTTTGTCTAAAGCCACATTCACCTCAGTGATCGGTACCACTTCCGTCTCCGCCTGGATGTTGTGTTGTGCCGCCAGCTCCAACATTTCACGCAGGGTAGCACGGCTGCCGATCAAACTGCCGCTGAGACTTTTTTGCCCGGCAATGAGCAGGCCGGCCGGAACATCCAGGCTGCCGGCCAGGCTGCCCACAAAGTGAAGGCGTCCATTAGGCCGGAGCAAATTAACATAAGTGGACCAATCCAACCGCGCCGTAACGGTGGAGAGCAGTAAATCAAAGGTATTGTGTGTACTTTCCAGTCGGGTAGGTTCCTGGTTATGGATGAAATGGTGCGCCCCGAAGCGCCGGGCGTCGGCTTCTTTGTCGGGCGAAGTGGAGAAAGCCGTGACTTCGTAGCCCAGGGCGCGGGCAAATTGCAAGGCGATGTGTCCCAGACCGCCGATGCCCAATACTCCCACGTGCTGACCAGGACGGAGGGCCGCTGCTTGCAATGCTGCGTAGACGGTGACACCGGCGCAAAGCAACGGGGCGGCTGTTTCAGAGGCGAGAGCGGCCGGGAGGGGAAAAACAAAGCGACTATCCACGCGGATGAAATCGGCGTAGCCTCCGGGGCGACCCCGGCAGGTGAGTTCCTTGCGCTCACAGAGGTTTTCCTGCCCGCTCAGGCACCTTTCACATTCCATGCAACTGCCCGATTGGTAGCCAACGCCCACTCGTTGTCTCAGCGTAAGCTGTGTCACAGCGGTACCCACGGCGCTAATGACGCCCACGATTTCGTGGCCGGGAATGAGTGGATAGCTGGAATTGCCCCAATCGTTATCCAGATAGTGCAAATCGGTGTGACACATCCCGCAATGGCTGATGTGAATTTCTACTTCCTGGGCGCCCAACGGCGCCGGTTCATACATAAACGGCTCCAGGCGGCCCCGGGCCGCGTGGGCGGCAAAAGCGCGAATCATATACAGGCTCCTTTGAAGATATTCAAGCAATTAACGCCAGGATGCCAAGCCAAAATTTTGACCGGGCGTCCTGGCGTTAAATTTTCAACCCACCGTTGGTAAGCGGTAGGATGATGAGGACAGTTTCAAGACCGGGAGGCGATTGGCGCTGGCTGGAACCACCGCGCAAACAGGCACGTCAGCCAGGGCATGACCAGATAAGTCATCAGCAAGACCGTAAAGGGCAAAGTGAACAGGGTCGAAAGCCAGGGTGAAATGCCCTCGAACAAGGGTTGCCAGAGCAAACCCAGGCCGTTGATTAAGGGATACATGGCGAGAGCCGTCACTGCCGCCATTTTCCAGCGCGGCGGTGGCAGGGTGGTTGCCCCAGGGGGCGTGAACCAAAACTCCAGACCGGTTACTTGCTGCACTTGCGGTGCTGTTTTCTGAAAGGCCACCGACCGGGCTAACCATTCCCGGCGCACTGGCGATGCTTCCCAGGCTTTCAGGTGTGCATAGGTATCAAAGCGAAAAATGGTCACGTATTCCGGGTCGGCAGGATTGGTGGGTCGAATAACATTCAATCCCAGGTGACCGGGAAACTGATGCGCCGCCGCGGTAATGCCGCTCTGCCACGCTTCAAAATCGACTTCCTGTCCCGGCCGGATGCGCCAGGAAACGCTCACCGTCACCGGCCCTTCTGGAGTCTCGGCCAGGGTCATCGGCGCACTACCGGATAAGCGTTCAACTGGACAGCGCGATTGAGCGTGAGATCGGGCGTCCGATCTCCAAACCAGAGCTGGTCGCCGTCCAGTTTCAGCAGATCATACTCCACCGGTGCGGCAGCAACCGAGGGAATGAACACAGCGCCGGTTTCACTTACGTCCTGCTCTACGTCTACCTGCCAGGCATCTGTGCCGGCGCGCACCTGATTAAACAGCTCTATAAACATCGGCGCATAAGCGGTCATGTAGCGGGCGGTAAAGTGAAAATCGGCATAGCGGGCTTCGGGGATTACGAGAGCCGGCACGCCTAATTCATAGGTGCCTTCAACCCGTAAGGTGAACAATTTGAACGTCCCCGCTGCGTCACCATAAGCCGTAAAGCGAATCGCCCAGGCTTTTTCCGTCAGAATGAAATCGCGGAGGCCGTACATTACATTGCCGTCCGCAGTGGGGATAGTTTCTAACTGCGGGCTAACCCACCGACCGAGCAAATCTTTAGCTGTCAACATAGTTTCTTCTCCTTGACTTTAGTAATTAAAATGGATTTTCGTGATTAAAATAACTGGAGATTTAAAAATTTGAGGTAAGTTTTTCCAAAGGCTGCTCCGTGTGCTGGCAGCAGAGCCGCCTGGATTACCAGGCTACTTCTACTGACGTACAAACGAGTGCGCAGAGAGTTTTTCCGGGCGTGTAGTATCGCACATATCGCCGGCACGGTCACCAAAGGTTAATTGATTGCCGTCCAACCGTACCAGATCATACTCGGCGGGGCAGGCCACGCTGGATGGAATAAAAGCACAGCCAGTTTGGGTTACTTCTTGCTCCACACCGATTTCCCAGGTTCCATTACCGCACTGACTATCGGTAAACAGTGTGATAAAATCGGGAACGAAGGCTGTCATGTAACGACTGCTCACGATGAAATCACCGGCGCGGGTCTTATCTTGGTTAGCGATGGCAGCGCCCAGCTGGTAAGGCGATTCGCCTACCCGGTATTGAAACAATTTTACTGTTCCTTCCGGGTCGGCATACGCCGTGAAGGTATGCGTCCAGGTTTTATCAGTCAGGGTAAAATCCCAATGGCCATATAGCGGGGTTGCCCCTTCGACCAGTTCCGATTGAGGGCTGGCCCAGCGTCCGGTCAAATCCTTTTCCGTGAAGTTAACCGTGGGGGCAGCACAAGCTACCAACAGGCACAAAATACACCAGCTCAAGCCGATTTTGACCCTGGTTGCATGGGGTAATATTTTGTCCAGTCCTAAAAGTTTCATCGGTATCTCCTTTTTGTTTTTAAGCGCGGCTTGCGCTTTTCTGACATGTATGATACGTTTTTACTATCTTTGAATCAAGTATGCACTATTTAGTGGTGTAGTTACCAAAAAGATACTATTGAGAGGGGGCCCTATGAGTAAATTTAATGCGGTAAGTTATTGCCCCATTGCCGCTACCCTGGGCGTTATTGGAGGAAAATGGAAGCCGCTGATTCTGTGGAATTTACGGACCGGGCTCCAACGGTTTGGGGATTTGCGGCGCATTATTCCGTATGTGACGCAGAAGATGTTGACGCAGCAGCTCCGTGAGTTGGAGGCTGATGGCTTGATTCACCGTAAGGTCTACGCCGAAGTACCGCCGCGTGTGGAGTATACCCTTACCGACTACGGGCGCACATTACTACCGGTATTAGAGCTGATCTTCCAGTGGGGCACTGAGCATCGTGAGCAGCTTACCGACCCGTTGCTGCAACCGAGCCCGGCACAGCCCCCCGCCAGTCTTGAATAGCTTTTAACCGGGGTTCCGCTTACTGGCAGCCTGTCGGAGTGAAAAAATAGCGCAACCGGGTAGGCTTTGATGTATGAGCGGAAATTTTATTCAACATGGAAAGGCTTTTTGGGGCCGCCCTTAGATCAGAATTCCAGGATGATAGTACCAGGGAACTATTGGAGTTGGAATGGAGGGGAGTATAATGAAGAAGAATAGAGTGTGTTGTCGTAAAAATCCTCAAAATACTTTTTGGGCCTGATTAGATAATCCTTCCCACCCTGCTTTTCAATGAAGTCCCATCGCAATGGGGTGTTTCCTCGGGAAAGTGTCGGTCTGCTGATAAAAAATTTATTGCCATGTTCAAAAATTATAAACAGGGAGGAACGGCGGCCGTTTCCACTCCAATGAGTGGAAGCGTGGCCGCCATTTTTTATGAACACTAAACCGGAATTCAAGCGCATGGTTAGCGTTATAGTGCTGCTGGGGCTTCTGGTTGGATTGTGGGGGATTCAACCTGTTCCAGTGGTTCGGGCCGCTGAAGCAACGGCCCCGGCGGTGCGGTTAATCGTCAAACTGGATCGGCTGGGGTCAGGTTCTTTGGGGGTGCCGTTGGCTTTTGAAATGTTGTTACGGCAACTGGGGATCACTTCGATAGCTCCTTTATTTGAGGAGAGTGGAAATTCGACTCAGCAAATCCGGAACGAGGTGGGGTTAGCGCGGATTTATGTTTTAACATTGCCGTCGGAGCTTATTCCCGCGACCGTTATGCAGATTCTGTCGCAAAACATTATGGTCGATTATGTGGAGATGGATGCTTTCGGCACCGGAGCGGAGCTTCCCACCGATCCGGAATTTGTTCAGCAGTGGGGATTGAACAACGATGGGCAAAATAGCGGGCGGGTTGATGCGGATGTGGATGCGCCCGAGGCCTGGGATATCACGCATGGACTGACGACGACGGTCGTGGCGGTGATCGATACCGGTGTCGATCTGGATCATCCGGATCTGGTCGGGAAACTGGTCCCGGGTTATAACTATGTAAATCAGAACAACAATCCGCAGGACGATAACGGTCACGGCACCCATGTAGCGGGGATTATCGCTGCGGAAATGGGGAACGGGATCGGGGGAGCCGGGATTTGCCCGAATTGCAAGATTATGCCGTTGAAGGCGTTGGATCGGACCAATCAGGGGTATTACAGCGCCTGGAGCGCTTCGATTGTTTACGCCGTAGATCATGGCGCCAGCGTGATCAATATGAGCTTGGGCGGCGTGGCATATTCTCAAGTGTTATCCGATGCCGTGCGTTATGCTTATGCAGCGGGCGTGCCGATTGTTGCGGCGATGATGAACGATGGGCAGAACCGGGTTTATTATCCGGCCGCCTTCCCGGAAGTGGTGGCGGTCGGTGCTACCGATAATCTGGATCAGCGAGCTTCTTTTTCCAATTACGGCAATCATATCGATCTGGTGGCTCCCGGGGCCAATATCTACAGCACGGTGTGGAACGACGGTTATGGGATGATGAACGGGACCTCGATGGCGACGCCTTTGGTGGCGGGGACGATCGGTCTCCTGCGCTCGGTCTATCCGGGATATTCTATTGAGTCGTTGCGGGATATTTTGCAGCGGTCGGCCGACGATCAGGTCGGGGCGGTGGCTGAGGATGTGGCGGGATGGGATCCCTACTTCGGGTTTGGCCGGCTGAATGCGGCCCGGGCTTTGACTTATGCGCGTCCGGCGACTTCGGTGACCATCAGCGGTCCGACTCAACCGTTGCTCTATGCGGATCAGATCTGGACGGCGACGTTGTTGCCGCCGACGGCGGCCCGTCCGATTACTTATACCTGGTACCTTTCCGGGAGTGCCCCGATTATCCGGGTGGGTGGGGTGAACGATCTTCAGACTTTCCGGTTTATGAAAGAAGGTCCGCAGGTCATTACGGTGACGGCGGCCAATGCGGCGGGACAGGTGACGGGCACCTATTCGGTGAATGTGATTCGACCGGCGGCGACGACGCCTTTGACGGTGTGCGTTTTCGGCTGTCTTTACCGTGATTTGCAGACTGCGGTCGATGCCGCCAGTGAAGGTGGGGTCATTAAGGTGGCCGGCGGTGTTTATACCAATGTCAATAACCGTGCCAATCTGGCGCAGGTGGTCTATATCAGCAAGAGTGTGACTCTGCTCGGGGGATATGGCCCGGATTGGACCAATCCGAATCCGGCACTTTATCCGGTTGTGGTGAATCCCGGACGAGCCGGACGGGGAATTACGGTCATGGGGCCGGTTACCGTGACCCTGGACGGGTTGACGTTGACGGGGGGAGATGCTTCCGGGTTGCAGAGCAATCTGGGGGGCGCGCTTTATGCAGAAAATGTTCGATTGGCGGTGCGGAACAGTCGCCTGATCAGCAACACCGCCCGCCAGGGCGGGGCCCTTTATACGAATAATTCTACCGGAACCGTGGAGAGCAATCTCTTTAACGATAACTATGCTTTATGGGGGGGCGGAATGTACCTGGAAATGAGCACTTTGCAGGTACAGAGCAATCAGGTGATCTCTAATGTAGCCGATTCGGACGGCGGCGGGATTTATCTGCGGCAGGGAACGATCCAGCTGACGGGCAATACGGTGGAGCAGAACCGGGCGGGCCAGAGCGGCGGCGGGATTTATGTTTATCTGACCGGCGCGCGGATTCAGGGGACTTTGCTGGATCGCAATCGGGCCGTTCAAGGCGGCGGGCTCTACCTCTGGCGCAGCGCCGCCCAACTTGGAGAAACCCGGTTTCTGTCCAATCAGGCCGAGCTGGGGGGCGGGGCTTATTTTGGGGAAAGCAACCCGATGTTGAGCAATACGCTGGCCGCGAGCAATCTGGCGACGACGGCCGGCAATGGTCTTTATTTGCGGGGATCGGCGGCGACGCTGACCCATACCACGTTGGTGAATCATCAGCAGGGGGATGGGCGGGCATTGTATCTGACCAACAGCAGTGCGGCCACTCTGGTGAACAGTCTGATCGCCGGTAACGGTGTGGGGGTGGAGGTGGAAGCGACCAATTCGGTGACGCTGACGGCGACCTTGTGGGGAGCCGGAAGCTGGGCGAATGGGGCGGAGTGGGCCGGTGTCGGGACAATCCAGAGCGGGACGTTGCAGTTGCGGGCCGATCCGGCTTTTGTCAATGGAGCGGCGGGAGATTATCATCTGGCGGAGGGTTCACCGGCTCGCGATGCCGGAGTTCCCGCCGGGGTGACGGTTGATCTGGAAGGGCGGAGCCGGCCGCAGGGTCCGGGGTACGATTTGGGCGCTTATGAGGCGACGGTGGCTTTGTTGCGGGATCTGGCCGTGAGTTTACGGGCCGATCCGTTTGTGGTTGTTGCAGGGGGACGGGTGACGTTGACGGTCGAGATGACCAATACGGGGCAGGCCGCCCTGCATGCCCGACCGGGGGTAATTTTGCCGGCCGGTTTGCAGGCGGTGGGAAGTGGATGGGATGAAGTTGTGATGACGCCGGGAGCCACATGGCAGGGGACGCTGGTGGTTGAGGCGGTGGCCGGGGCTGCCGGTCGATTGACCTCTACGGTAGCGGTCACGGCAGAAAACAGTCTTGTGCGGATGGCCTCCTGTCCGGTGCTGGTGGTAGAACAGGGCTGGATGCTCAGTCCCACGGCCGAGAATGTATTGGTGGTCAATCGTCCGGGTGGCGGGATTTTGACGATTACCGTTCCAGCCGGCGCGGTGGTTGAGCCGATGGCCCTGGTTTACACGACCCTGGATGAGGTTTCAAGTGTGCCGCAGGATCTGGTATGGACAGGGTATAGTTGGCGTTTGGATCTCTATCGTCGCGATGGGACGATGGTGGGGAGCTTTGCATTGCCCGTCGAGATGGTTTTGGGGTATCAGATCGAGGATCTTGCCGGTCTGGAAGAGGGGATGCTGAGTTTGCAACGGAGTGAGGCGTCCGGTTGGACCGAGGATGGAGTCGGTGTTTCTCTGCGGGATTTGAGTGAGCATCAGTTGGGTGTTTCGGTCAGCACGTTGGGGCGTTGGGCGCTTTTTGCTCCGGAGACTGCGGTTACGACCACTTATTATACCTATTTACCGATAGTGCAGCGGGCGATTCATTAGAAAAATGTTTGATTATATTTTCGCGCGCCCCGCCAGGGCGCGCGAAAATGTTTTGAAATTGTCGGTGCGGTTGCATTTGTGTTAAGAACGGGCATAATTGGGGTACTCTGAAATCTGTGCCGACAGGTGGGGCGACAAAGATGTCACTTCGGACGAAAACTTTATTGGTGATCAGCGTAGTTTTAACTCTGCTGTTTGCCATTTTATTTGCCGTAGTTTCCCGAATTTTCCTGGATGGATTCAGTCAAATTGAAGGCCGTGAGGCGCGCGACAATGGGCAGCGGGTCTTGAATGTGATTGATCAGGAAATGAAGAGTCTCAACACAACGGTGGGAGATTATTCGCAATGGGATGATACCTGTGCTTATATTCAGAGCCACGATCCTGATTTTACGGACAGCAATTTTCCTCTGAGCAATTTTGCCGATCTCCAGATCGATGCGGTGATCATTGCCGATATGCAACGTAACATCCTCTATTCTCAGGGAGTGGATTACAACTATCGGGAATTCCAGCCAGTTTCTCCTCAATTGTTAACTTTGTTGATTCAGGATGCTTCGCCCCTCTGGCCGACAATCAATCAAGATTCCATGGGTATCGTTATTTTGCCGGAAGGGCCGATGTTGGTTTCGGCGCGGGCTATTCTGACGAGCAATAATGAAGGGCCGATGCGGGGAACCTTTCTTATTGGACGTTATTTAAATGACCGGAAGATCTCAGAGATCGAGGAACTGACTTCGCTGACCTTATCCATTCGTTCTGCCAATGACCCTCAATTGCCGGAAGATTTCAAGCTCGCTCGAAATAATTTGCGTGGTAGTAACTTGCCGGAAGTGCGGGCCCTGGATGAGGAACGGATTGCGGTATATGCCTTTATTGCGGATGTGAGTGAAGCCGCGGATTCGGGATTGATCGTTCGGGTGGATACCACTCGCGATGTCAATAAGCAGGCGCAGATTTCTGTCGGGTATCTTTTGATTTTCATGGGCGTGACGGGGGTGGTTTTCTGTGTGGCCATGTTGTGGTTGTTGGAACGGTTGGTCCTGGCGCGTCTGGCCCGGTTGAGCGAGGATGTAACTTATATCGGATTGAGCGGAGATTCGGAGGCCCGTGTGGCTCCGGTCGAGGGGCAGGATGAATTATCGGCGCTGGCGGAGACTATCAATGCTACCCTGGAGGCGTTGTCTCGTTCCCATGATCGGTTGATGGAAAGTGAAATTCAGTTGCGGCGGATTACCGACAGTATGTCGGATTTGATTATCTATATCGATCTGGAGGGGCGGATTCAATATGCCAGCCCTTCGCATGGCTGGGTTTTGGGGTATGAACCGGCGCATTTGTTGGGGTATTTGCAAGTGGATTTTATCGTCCCGGAAGACCGGGAGAGTTTTGTGGCCTGGATCCAGCGGGTGTTGAGCCATGGAATGCCGGAGCGGTTGGAATTTCGGGTGCGCCATGCGGCGGATGAGGAATTGTGGCTGGAGGCCAATGCCAATGTGATGGTGACTGAGGCCGGTGAAGTCATCGGGGTGGCGGTGAGTGCCCGCGATGTTACGGCCCGGAAGCAGGCCGAAGATGAGATTCAGCGGTTGAACTGGATTTTGAAGCGGCGGGCCCGCGAGTTGGCGATTTTGAACAAGGCCGGTCGGATGATGACGTCCACCCTGGAGTTGAAAAAGGTATTGGACGTAGTGATTACCGAAACTCAGACTTTGTTCGATGCGGCGGGTGCGTGGATTTTGCTTTACGATTCTGTAACTGAACAGCTGGAATATGCAACGGTAGCGGGGAATGGGTATGAGAAGCTGGCGGGCCATCGTTTCCCGGCTTCTGTGGGAATTGGGGGATGGGTGGTCCGGGAGCGCAAGTCGGTTTTGATCAACGATGTGCCTAATGATCCCCGGTTTTATGATGAATTGGACCGGCTGACGGGGCTTACAACTCATACGATGTTGTCTGTGCCGTTGCTCTTTCAGGATACCGTCAACGGCGTGATTGTGGTAGTCAATAAATCTACTGGGGAGCTGGATGGGCGGGATCAGGAATTGTTGGAGGCTGTAGCGGCGGCGGCGGCGGTGGCGATCAAGAATGCGCAACTGTACAGCAATCTGGAACTGTCGTTGCGGCAGGAGCAGACCACGCGGGCTCAGTTGATCCAGGCGGGGAAACTCAGTGCGATGGGGCGGATGGTGGCTTCGGTGGCCCATGAGTTGAACAATCCTCTGCAAACCATTAAGAATTGTCTTTTCCTTTTGCAGCAGGATATGGGGCCGGAGATGGAAACCAACGAGTTTATGTTGACCGTAATGGCAGAAATTCAGCGCCTTTCCGATCTGGTTTCTCAGTTGCGGGCGGTTTATCGTCCGACCACGGCCGAGCAGTCTGTAGAACTGGATCTGGGCGCGCTTCTGGAGGATGTGCGGGGCCTGGTTGCACCGCACATGAATAAAAATCGGGTGCAGGGCGATTTCCTGGCGCCGCCGATTCCTTTGCGGATCTATGGCGTGGGAGATCAGCTCAAGCAGGTCTTCCTGAATATTATTCTCAATGCAGTGGATGCGATGCAGCCAGCCGGGGGCACATTGACGGTCAGCTGGTTGCTGGACGATCCGGGATGGGTGGGGGTGGTGTTTGATGATACCGGTCCGGGGATCGATCCCGGGATTATCGCCAACTTGTTTGAACCTTTCTTTACCACCAAAGAGACTGGAATGGGATTGGGCCTGGCGATCTGTTATGATATTGTGCAGAAGCATCGGGGCCGGATTGAGGTGCAGAACCGTATCGAATCCGGGGCTCGTTTTATTGTCTGGTTGACCCAGGAGGGGCCGGCGCCGGCTGAAGAAGCTGGAGTTGATCTGCAATTAGAGCGGAGTAACGAAAATGGCGGGAAGTGGAACCATTCTCATCGTTGATGATGAAAAGAATTTGCGGCTGACTCTGGCGGCGATTTTACAACGTGCGGGGTATACGGTTACGGCGGTAGGTTATCCTCAAGATGCGTTACGTTGTCTGGAATCCGGTCCTTTCGATCTGGCTTTTTTGGATTTGCAGTTGCCGGATATGGATGGATTGACTTTATTGGGAGAGATCCGGCGGATGTATGCGGATATGCCGGTATTGATTCTGACGGCCCATGCCACGCTGAAATCTTCCATTGAGGCGGTACGGATGGGGGCCCGGGATTATTTGCTCAAACCGGTCGATCCGCCGTTGATTTTGTCGCGGGTGGAAGAGATCCTGGCGGACAATCGGCGCTCGGAACGCCGGCGAGAGATTATGACGCAGATTCAGAATCTGATGGCGGAGTTGCAGCAGATGGATGGGGAAAGCGCTTCCGAGTTGTTGTTATCGACTTTGCCCGGGGCGGCGGCGGTCTCTTCGGCGGCGACTTTGCCGGGGGGGAACGTTGCCGTGACCAATTCCCGGAGGTTTATCCAGCGGGGCACTTTGACTCTGGATTTACAGGCTCGCCAGGCCGTGTTGGGAGAGGCGGTGGTGGCTTTGCCGCCGACGGCTTTTGATTATCTGGTGACCCTGGCCCGTCATGCTCCCGATCCGGTCAGTTTTGAGTCGCTGGTCTCTCAATCACAGGGGTATACCGTGGACCGCCGGGAGGCTCAGGAGATTGTGCGCTGGCGGATCCATCAGTTGCGCCAGGCCCTGGAACCCGATCCCGACAATCCACGCTATATTTTGACGATTCGGGGGACGGGCTATAAGCTTGTCGTGTAATCAACCCTATTTCAGATTGTTTATTTTCGCTCGCCATCCCCGGATGGCGAGCGAAAATATGAAACGAGGTGCCATTCATAGCCTTCCATTGCGGTAATTCCAATCAACACCAACGAAATCCTCACGTTACCAAGGCGAAATTTTGGTAAAGTTAGGGTGTGGATAGATTCCAGTTTTAATTCGTTGGGCCAGTTGAACAGAGATTGCCGGAAAGCGGGGCTACAAACATGAAAACAAAACAAGGTCGGCAGCGTGGTCAGGGGTTAGTGGAGTTGGCATTGATCCTGCCGTTGTTGCTGTTGGTCATTTTTGGGATCTTTGACTTCGGCAGAATTCTCTTCGTCTATGTCAACCTGTTCAATGCCGCCCGTGAAGGAAGCCGCTATGGTCTGGTCAATCCTCGCGATTATCTGGGGATCAACGGTCAGGTCCGAAATTCTATTGCGCTGATTCCCCCAAACGATGTGGCCATCAATATCTGGTACGATCACGGTCCTGGTACCGATACTTTTATCGATCCGACCTATGTTGTGGTGGGGGATCGTGTGTTGGTGGAGGTTTCTTATCGTTTGGTTCCGATTACACCTGTAATTCAGCCGATTGCTCCGGAGTTCCCGTTGCGCACTATTGCCAGCCGGACGATCCAAAGTATGGGCTATGTGGGAGACGGCGGCGGTGGGGGAATCCCGGCTCCGACTCCGGTAGCTTCGGCTACAACTCCCGGTGCTACCGTTACCCCGGCGGTGACTTCGACGCCGACTCCGGGGGGAGCAACCGCGACGGCGACCCCAGTTCCACCAGCGACGGCGACCCCGACGCTGGCGCCGTTGAATATCAATGAACCGCTGGTGGCGGGGGCCACTTCGGTTTCGGGGACGGGGCAACCGGGGCAGCAGGTGACATTACGTATTGTGCAGACCGGTTTGCAGAAGACGGGTACGATAGGGGGAAACGGCGCTTTCAGTTTTGACGGGTTGCCCGCGTTGGTGGCCGGTTATACCGTTCTGGTGGCGGGATATGGTCAGCAGGATACGGCTGTGGTGGTCGCGCCGACGCCAACGCCGGCGCCGACGCCGACCAGCACTCCTACCCCTACCGGGGCTTATCTGACGCTGGGGGCGGCCTGTTATAACAGTGGAACCCAGGTGGTGACGGTGAAAGGGTTCAGTTTCCCCACCAGCAGTACCATCAAGAAATTCGGCATTTTCTACGATGGAACCAAGCTCAATACCATGTCGCCGGCGGCTACTTTCTCGATCAATATCAATGTCAATGTGACGGCGAATGCCACGCATACGGTTCTGGTGCGCACTGAAGACAACCAGGGCAATTATACCGGCAATGCCAGCGTTTCTATTTCGTTCTACAGTCCCTGCCCGAATACGCCGACTCCGACGGCCACCGCCACGGCCACGCCTTCGGCCAAGCCGGATCTGCGGGCGGTCTCGTTGAGTTTGCTGGATACGCCTCCGCTGGGCAATTATCAGAAACTGCGGTTGAGTATGTCGGTGGCCAACTCGGGCACGATCGATGTTTCTTCGCTTTTCTGGGTAGATCTGTACGGTGATGTGAACAGCGGGGTGCCGATCACCCAGCAGATGAGTCTCGATTATGTCGCGGTTAACGGTCTGCCCGGCGGCAGTGTGATGACCTTTACGATGTTTGCTCCCGACGGGTTCAATACCCCCGGGGTCCATACGCTGGTCGCGGTAGTCGATACCTGGAATCAGGTGGTGGAGAGTTCGGAATCCAACAATCAGACTTCGCCGCTTACGGTGACGTTGACGATCACGAACCCGATGCCGACCGTCACGCCGACGCCGGCGGTGACTCCTGGGGCCGGTGGCGGAATCCAGGGGATGACGCAGGTGGGGGCTTTCTTGCAGAACAATGTCAGTGTGTATGTTTACGATGCGACGGGCCGGCTGCGCTGGTCGGGCCGGTCTGACTCCAATGCCAGCTATCTGGTCACCGGATTACCGGCGGGGAGTTACACCGTGGTGGGGCAGATGCGGATTGGCAATAAGTTGTATTACGGAGCGGTTCCGGTATCGGTGAGTGCCGGAGTGATTACGACAGGTGTCGATCTGGTATTACAAGAGATTGCAGCGCAATGAAAAAGCTAACTGGAATTTTATTGGTGATGGTGGCTCTGGCGGCTCTGGGTTCGGCGGTGGCCGTGCAATCCCGTTCGGATACAACGTGGTTGGGAGCGGGAGACAGTGTGAATATGTCTATCAATGCCGATGCTCGCCAGGTCTCGTTAGCCTTAGGGGCGAATGAGATTGCGATGGCCTGGGCCGGCGATCCCGAACCGGGAAATACGGCGGGGATGGGGATTTTCCTCAAGCGTTGGTCCCGATCAGGGACGCCGACTTCGGGGGGAGCCACGCAGGTGGTTTCCGGGACCGATGCCTGGTATCCGACCCTGGTTTATTCCAGCTCGCAGTTGCTGGCCTCCTGGGTTCAGGGATATTACACCGGTCCGGTGGGTTCGATTATGCAGCAAGACATCGGGGGGGGCGCTCCCCTGGTGGTGATGGCGCAGGTCTATGGGTATACGGCTCCGCGGCTCGCGGCCGGGCCCACCGGCTATCATATTGTTTTTTCGGCGGCGCTCACCGATTCGATGAAGACGAAAGGCGATCTCTACTATGCTTATCGCGCTCCGGGGAGCAATGTGTGGGAGGTTCCCTCGATCATTGTGACGCGGACGCAGGTGATCCCTGACGATTCCAGCGGTGGAATTTACTATCCCAGTATGGCTTTAAGCCCGGATGGTCAACATATCCATATCGCCTGGGAACAGATGGGGGTGCGGGTGGTTTCGGAGACGGTATTCACCTCATTCACGGTCTGGTATGTAGAAGGCAGCTGGAATGGCAGCCGTTTTGTCTGGGGCTTGCCCGGGCAGATTTCTCCGGTCGGGCAGCAGGTGGGACGGCCCAATCTGGCTGTCAGCAGTGACGGTCAGGTGCATATGACCTGGACGGAGATGATCGTAGGGGCGGGGGGAACGACGAATCCTGAGGGGCAGTATATTAATTATGCCCGGCGTTCCACTCAAGGGGTCTGGTCCACTCCTGTACGGATCGATCCTGATCCGGTGCGGGTGAACACGTATCGGCCGGGACGGGCGGCTTCTTCCGTGGCCCTGACGCCGGGAAACAAGGTGTGCGTGGCCTGGCATGGATTCCGGGGGCAGGCGGGCGATGCCGGCCAGGAAGAGATCCTCGTGGGGTGTTCTTTCAACGGTGGGGTTTCCTGGGAACCGGTCTTTAACGCTTCGGAGACGGAAACGCTTTCGTTCTTTCCCTCCTTGCAGATGGATCCGGCCGGTCAGCTTTTTCTGGCCTGGGAAGATTTTCAGGGGAGTTCCACTTACACGACCGATTACGATATTTTCTATCGGTCAGGGAATTCCATTTACAAGGTTTATTTACCGGCACTTTACAAGAGGGGATCATGAAACTCTTACGGAGTGCGTTGCTGGGCATTGGATTGGGGACCTTTGGGCTGGCGGCCATCCTGATGGTGATCGGATTGATGGCGAATTTGCAGATGAACCAGCCGAAGGTGGTATGGCGAGGACTTTCCGCTCCCATCTCTTTGTCCGATGCGGCGCAGCGCGCGCAGGCGCGGGCTTCCCAATGGGCGGGGGATGCCGCTCTGGTCCGGGCTGAGGCCAGCTGGCGACCGGATGACAACTGGGTCAAGGCAAGTCAACCGGCAGTTTCCTGGTCATTGGGTTACTACTCGCCACAGCAGCATGCTCTGGCTCTGGTCAGCGTACGCGGGGCGGAAGTTCTGTGGGTTCCCCCGATCGAGGTCACTCAGGTTTTAACCCCGTTGCAGGCTTTTCCGCCGCGGGCGGGAGTGGATGTAGCCTGGTTGACTTTCCGGGGAGCGGGGGGGGATGATTTTCTGAAGGCTCATCCTGATGCGTTAGTGCAGTTTCAGTTACGACAAAAAGAGACCAGCATGGTGTGGGATGTTCTGGCGGTGAAGGGCGATGCGAATTGGGAAGTGTTGATCGATGCTGAATCCGGTCTTTTGATTCAGTCAGGAGAAAACAGAAAGCCGTAGGAGGTGTGCGATGCGACAGCGTGGACAAAGTCTCGTAGAATTTGCATTGTTATTTCCCATTTTGATTATGCTGCTGTTGGGGCTGGTGGATTTTGGCCGGGTCTATTATGTGGCCGTGGCCATCAATGATGCGGCCGATGAGGGAGCGACCTATGCGGCGATTCGTCCCAACGATGATGCCGGGATTGCTGCCCGGGCCACCGGGGCGACGGGCGGGTTGGTTACCATTACGGCGGATCAGGTGATGATTTATCAGCCGCCGACCGTTGCGCCCGGACAGCCGATTACCGTGGTGGTTCAGTATCACTTTGATTTTTATACTCCATTTGTCAGCTCGTTTTTTGAAGGCGGCACTTTAGATTTGCAAGGCAGCGCATCGCATCCTATTCTGTCGGTACGTTAAGGGATTTCTTGAGGGGGAAAAGGAGGCGGCTGGGAGCCAGCCGGAAATCGAAATGAAAAATGAGCGTGGACAGGCTTTATTTCTGATCGTGTTTGCCATCCTCGCTTTGTTGGCAGTAGTGGGGCTGGCTATTGACGGAGGCCGTTTGTATCAAGCCCGACGGATTGCTCAGAATGCGGCGGATGCGTCTGCTCAGGCCGGGGCCCAGGTTTTGAGCGATGTGCTCGGCACCTGTGCTTCGGGAGGAAGTGCCCAGGATTACAAAGTGGCCAGTGCGATTGTGGAGTTTGCGCAATCCAATGGAGTACGATCGGATATGGTTCACGGGCGAGTTGAGGCCTGGTATGTGGACATCAATCAGCAGCGGTTGCGCAATGTGGGCCAGGGGCAGATCCCACACCTGGCTACTGGAATTGAAGTTTCTTTGTTGATTACGGAAGAGACGACCTTTTCCCGGGTGGTGGGGCAGAATGAGATCGTGGCCAACAGTGGGGCCATGGCGATGACGGGACCGATCATTCAAATGCGGGCCGGTGTGATTCCGATGGCGGTTCCCTATGAACTGGTAGTGGGAAACGATCAGTGGGTGCGGCCGGCGGCCGGGGAACGGTTATACATTTTTGACAATGGTGATGGTCAGTTCTGCCGGGATGCTGCCGGAACGCGTTGTTTTGGGACTTCCGACGATCGCTCGCATCGGGGTTGGCTCAATTTCGACTACATTTACAATGTGGCCCATATGACCGATCCCGCCGATCCTAATTATCGCTTCCGGGATACCAATCCTTCTTCCAATCAGTTGAAAAACTGGGTGGTGAACGGTTCACCTTATCAGATTTTTGCCGGCACCCTTGGTTATCTGGATCAGGATTTGATTCACGGGTTTCCCGGTGCCCGCCAGTCCGTTTTGGATGCGGTGGTTCAGGAATATAGCGGGCCAGGAGAGTACGCTTATATTCCTTTGTTTGACAACATTTACGCGGGTGGAGAACTGGATCAGAAAGGCTATGCCCCTCCGGATATGGGGTGGCCGACTTCGGGCGGCGGCGCGGATCGATCCTATCTTTATCACATTGTCGGTTTTGCGGCCATTCATCCGATTCGACTGACGGGGAACGGCAACCATGTATTGGAAGTGACCCTGTTGGATTCCACGGTTGCTCCCGGGCAACCGATTATCCGCCCGGACGAGGGCCTGGGCGAGGGTTGTTATCCATTGTTGTTGCGGGGGATCTCACTCTGGCGGTAACCCATAGGGGCCCATGGGCCGGTCGGAGTTCGATTCGATCAGTAGCGGGATTTTAGCGGGAGGAGGTTTGCCATGAAAAACGAGCGTGGTCAGGCTATTTTCATCATTGCCTTTGCTATCGTAGCATTGGTCGCTGTCGTTGGGCTGGCCATCGATGGGGGTCAGCTTTATAACTCTCGCCGGATAGCGCAGAAAGCTGCGGATGCGGCCGCGCTGGCGGGAACCCGAACTCTGGGAGGGATTATCAAGTCCTGTACTTCGGTCGGGACGGCACAGGATTCTGAGGTGGCACAGTCGGTGCTCGATTTTGCTAAGAATAACGGCATTGTTCCGAATTCTCCTACCGGGCGGGTGGAGGCCTGGTATGTGAATAAGGATGCCGTGGTGCTGGGCAATGTTGGGACCGGAACGGTTCCGAATGGAGCTACCGGGATTCAGGTTTCGATTATCATTACCGGACCGGCGACCTTTACCCGAATTATCGGTCAACAGAATCTGGTTGCCGCGAGCCAATCGACCGCGATGACCGGGAAGATCACCCAGTTCTCGGGAGCGGGGATTTTGCCCATTGCCGTTCCTGATGAGGTTGTGGCGGTGATGGGCGAGGGCGATGATTTTATGATCGGAGACGGCGGTGCCTATTGCCGGAATGAGAATTCCAGCTGTGTCGGAAACGGTAACGATCCCAATTCGCAGCGGGGCTGGTTGAATTTCTACTATATTTACAATATAGATCACCTGACGGCAAGTGATCCGCTGCGCCGGACCAAGAAGGAGTCGTTGGGGGCCAGCGATCTGGCCGCCTTCATCGATGGGACGGTTCCGGTGCCGCCGATCTTTATGGGGACTCCGCCGATCCCGCCGGCGCCGGCACAACCGGTGACGGTTTTCCCCGACGGCGATTTCATCGACGGGACGACCGGTGAGAAGCAGTCAGATCTGCACTCGATTTACGACACCTATGCCGGACAAGAGGTTTATCTACCGGTCTTCGATGTCGTCTATTCTCCGCCTTATATGTACAATCTGAAGCGCGCTGACGGCTCGCGGGTTTTTCCTGACCCCTGCACCGATCAGGGCTGCTCGGGGGGCAAGCAACGCTGGCCGAATCAGTCGGACTACATGTACCATATCATCGGTTTTGCGGCGGTGGATGTGTGCGACCAGGCCGAGAATCCGGCGGAGTGTCGGGATGAGAAGAATTTGCGAGGGACTTTCAAAGAGGTCATCATTGGAGATGCGCAAATTCAGCCCAGTGAGGGGATCGGCACCTGCCCTTCCAATCTGTTGATGTTCTCGGTCAGCCTGTGGAAATAGCATCGTCCGGTGGGCCGGACGCGCGGCAGATCGGACGGGGTGGCCCCCCGTCCGATTTTTTGTGCATGTGCTCATTTTTTGTCGCAGAGCCGAAAAACGGGCCAAAAATTCAACATAGTCTGCTGGTGAGAAACTGCCTCGAGCGATGGTCAAAATGCAAAGATGGTGTATAATAAAGGCATCTAATAAAGCTTAATTACCTGAGACTACCGACACTTAGAAAATTGAAAGGAGTTTCAATGTTTCAGGAGCGGATTCGAGAGCATTACGAGCATCTAAGTCCCGGCTTCCGCCGGCTGGCTGATTTCATCATGACCAGCACACTGGATGCAGCGTTCTTGACAGCGACCGAGCTGGCCCGGCGTGTGGCCGTTGACCCGGCGACGGTGGTTCGTTTTGCCCAGGAACTGGGATATTCGGGCTATCGTGAGCTTTCACGGGAAATCAAACGGTATGTGCGGGATCAGGTTACGGCTACCTATCGTAAAGCTGCTGAGGCCGGGTCGGTGGAAGAACTGTTGCAGGCTCTGGTGGAAAATTCCCGCCAGAACGTGCAGCATTTTGCCACTACCGAACTGACCGGGTTGGCGGATGTGGTCCGGGTTTTGGCGCAGGCCAAGCGGATCTGGGTCGGCGGGGAATTTCTGGGACACGACATCGCCAGCTTTATGTCCAAGAATTTCGAGCTGATGGGGATCAATTCCAAGATTTTCTCCCCCGCCATGATGGAAACCGCCAGCATGATTTCCAGACTGGAAGAAGGCGATGTGGTTTTCATTATTGCCAGCAGCGGTCCGAACGTGGACACCGGTTATGCGGTGCACATGGCCCGGGAAAAGGGCGTCAAGACTGTCTGCCTGACGGGTTCCGGCGTGATTCTGCCGGCCCGGGAAGCGGAATACACCATTTCTGTGCCGGTGAAGAGCCCGGCGGGCGTGCCGAGTTTCGGCGCGTTGATGCAGGTGTTGTCTTTGCTGTGGGAAGCTCTGGCCCGCCAGCGCTCGGAGAAGACTGTGGAGTTGATGCTGGCGATGCAGGAATATCAGGGAACGCTGTTGTCTCTGCGTGCTGATACCCCAGAATACGAAGTGGCTTCTCCGCAGGAGACCTGGAAGGATTTCCTGCTGACTGATGCTTCTGCCGCGGCGTCTGGTGATGCTGCGGGCGACGAAGACGACGAAGAATAGTTTTGACGGATTGGTTCGGGTAGGTTTAGCGGTAGTCAGGTTAAGAAAGAGTCAGGCGGTCTGTAAAGACCGCCTGACTTTTTATTATCCCCGGATCATGGTTAAAAGCATTTTGAACGGTGTGAGTGCATGCAGAGCGTGCGGAACATGGGCCGGCATCAGCAAGATTTGTCCGGCAGCGACGGTATACGGTTGCCCGGCCAGGTGGATTTCCACATTGCCTTCGAGGCACTGAACCAGGGCATCGAAGGGGGCGGTGTGTTCGCTTAAGCCTTCCCCGTTGTCGAAGGCAAAGATTGTGACGGTGCCGGTCGGACTGCTGACGATTTCTCGACTGACGACGGCTCCTGTTTGATAGTCCACCAGCTGGACCAGCGTTTGAACCTGCGATTGTTTCTCCATTGCATTTACTCCCGGGTGGAATTTTCAGGAAGGGACGGGGCTGTCTCGTCCAGCAACCGTCGTTCTCCCTGTAAGGCCCGCAGTGCGGTGAGATCCTGGACGACTTCCAGGGTACCTCGATAGGCGCCCGTTACATCACGGAGCGGAAAATAACGGATGGAGATGAATTTGCCGGCCATTTGAATCCAGAATTCGGCGACCTCACGCCGGCCGGCCCGGAAATCATCCAGAATTTGCTGCACGCGATGGACGCTTTGGGGGGGATGGCATTTCTGTACCTGTCGCCCGATCACGGCGGGTGTGCGGGGGAAGATGCGATCCCGGGTTTGGGTGAAGAAGCGCACGCGATCTTCTTCATCGACATAGGTGAGATCCATGGGGAGGGCGCCGAACATCATATTGAGCTGTTCGACGGTCAGGGAGCCGACTTCCAGGGACAGGGTGCCTTCGGCGGCCGGCATGACGGGAGAATCGGGCGATTGAACGGTGGGTGGTTGCCAGGCTTTGCCCGGCAAGACGTAGCAATAGCCGATTTCAGATTCCTGATGGCGAAGTTTTCCCCATTCTTCCGGGCTTAACCGTTCCATAGCGGCCGGGAAGAGGATATGATCTTCTTTATAGATCATGTCGCGAATGGTTTTATCGAGCCGTTGATAGAGTTCCCGGGCTTCCGTTGAAATTTCCCCGGTTGTCAACAGATTGGCCAGCGTTTTCCAATCCCGGCGGATGTCGTCATGGATGGCCCACATGACTGAACTCGGGCCGTAGAAATTGTGCCGTTCCAGATAGGGGAAGAGCAAATTTTCTTTGCGCTGATAATGTTTTTCGTATTGGAGCAATTTTTCGCTTTGCCGGCGTGCTTCGTTGAGGGTGGTTTCGTCCGGGGCGGCCAGCCAGCTTTCCAGGGTCCGTCCCAGGGCTTCCAGGATGTGGCCGACGGCGAGATTTTCAGCCCGGAAGGTGAAGATGGGATGTCCGGGGACGCTTTCCGTTTTAGTCTGCCCTTCTAACGATTCACGGAAGACCGAGAGATGGACATCACAGAGCATTTTGATGTCGGTTTCCGGCAGGCCTTCGCTGATGAGGGCCTGTTCCATTTCGGCGATTTCACCGGCCGTGGCATTGCCCAGAACGGCGGCAAATTCTTCTTTGACTTCTTCCACGGGATGTCCGGCATGCAGGTCACGGATGAGGCGTTTCAGGATTTCCTGGCGCCGGATAGGGTTATCGATAGATTCGTTCATTTTTCCCTCCAAACGATTTCGAATTCACAGGTTACGGCGGAGACCGGGCAGAGTGTTTCGCACTGTGTGCAATAGGTGCAGGATTCAGGGGCGATGAAGACCGGTCCGGCATCGGTTAATTTCAGGGCCTGCGCCGGGCAGGTCTGAATACAAAGGCCGCAGCGGGTGCATTTTCCGCGATCAATTTCCGGCAAAGCCCAAGGGTCCATATTTTTCCTCTCTTTAAGAGAGCCGTTTTGAGAATGATTCGATATCCGGTAATCTTTTAGATTGATAACAACGGCCGCCTTTTGGTTTTCTGAATTCAGTATACCTAAAAGGCGGCCGTATGAACACTACAAAAGTCTGATTGCAGGATATTAATCCCGGGCTTCTTTCTCCAAAGCAGCGCGGTCAAGCAGAACGATCTGCTGGCGTTCCATGCGGATCAGGCCGGCATCGACGAAGGCCCGCAGCGTTCGGCCGACGACGTCGCGCACGGTGCCCAGGTGGGCGGCGATGGCGTCCTGAGTCCAGCGGCGCGTGATTTGATCGGCTTCGGCCTGTTCCAGGAGAAAGCGAGCCAGCCGCCCGCGGACGGAGTGCAGGGCCAGGCGATCGACCAGTTCGGTCAGGTTGACGAGGCGGTGGGCGAAATCCTGGAGCAAGGCCAGGGCCAGCGGCGGCATATCCCGGGCCAGATTGCGGAATTCAGGTCCGGGGATGAGATAGAGGGTAACGGCATCCAGGGCCTGGACATTGGCATGGTTGACGGCTTCATGCTGGAAGGGCGGGACGGTGTTGAAGGCCTGTCCGGGGCCCATTTCGGTCAGGATTTGTTCGCGGCCGGTGGGAGCGAGGCGGGAGATGGAGACGTGGCCGGCGGCGATGAAACTTACGGCCGGGTTGGGGTCACCGGCTATCTGGATCACTTCGCCGGGGGCATAACTGCGACGGACGGCAATCGCTGCGACCCGGGCGAGGTCGCTGGCATTCAGGTCATGGAAGAGGGCGATGCGGTGCAGGGATTGGAGATCGTCTGGCATGGAATTGAAGTTTAGCGGGGGCGTTTGAGGTAGAATTCCAGCAGGCCCTCGGCCAGCTGGCGGACGGCGACGAGTTCCCACCCTTCGGTTCCCAATTGGGTCAGGGCGGCGAGGCGGTTGCTGTTTGTAAGGGGATAGTGTTCTCCAGCTTTGACCACGGTGATGTTGCTTTGGTTGGCGGTTTCATAGGCGTTAAGGATGCAATATTCCCACTGTGTCATGGTGATTTACCTCCAAGAAGGATATGTTACCGTCGGGTGTAATTTCATAGAAAAGCATACCTTAGAAGTAGAAAATGACAAGAGAAGCGCAATTTGAGTTTTTAGGGCCTTGTGTTAAGATCATGCGCATCAGGTGGGCGTTCTGGTGGAGTGAATTGAAGGGGGTGTGCATGGATCGACGGGATTTTTTGAAGTTGAGCGGCCTGGCCCTGGTGGGGCTGGGGTTGCGAGGTCTGCCGGCGTTGGCGGCACCGGCTACAATTGCCTTGCCTTCCTCTTTAGGGCGCATCATCAACTGGCGCCAGGCTATTCGGAAGTCGGCCGATCCCAAGGCTTCGATTGTAGCCTGGAAAAATCGGGATGAGATCATTCCTTTGTGGGATGCTGTGGAAGGGAAGGCGCCCTGGCCCAGCAATCCCATCTGGTATCAGACCGACGATGGCTTTGTCCATAGCGGCTATGTGCAACCAGTGGAAAATGCTATTCAGGCCTCGCCGGTGGCGCCGGTTCCGGAGCCGGGGATCTGGACCCAGGTGTGTGTGCCGGTGACCCGGTACAGCTGGGAGCCGGGTGGGGCTCCGGTGGGGTTGAAGATGTATTATGGCACGGTTTATCGCGTTGTCGGTGCCGCCCAGGATCTCGATGGACGGTGGTGGTATCGGATTCAGTATGGGATGACTTACAGCCCCGGACCCTATGTGCTGGCCGAGACGTTGCGTTATATCACGCCGGAGGAGTTGTTGCCGATTTCCCCGGGACGAACCGATAAGCATATTGTGGTCAATTTGCGAGAGCAAACGGTGACCTGTTTTGAGGGAGATACGCCGGTCTTTTCGACGCGGATTTCTTCGGGATCGGGAAAGAATTATACGCCGCGAGGCGATTTCCGGGTCTATCTCAAACGCCATACCAGTCGCATGATCGGTGGGGATGAGTTGACCAATGATAAATACGATCTGCCGGGGGTGGCTTTCCCTTCATATTTCACGCCGTCGGGGATCGCTTTCCATGGGACCTACTGGCATAACGATTTTGGCCGGCCTCACAGCCATGGGTGTATCAATGTGAGCAATGCGGCGGCTCAGTGGATCTTCCAGTGGACCGATCCGATCGTTCCCTATACGGATTTGGGAAACGATGGGAATTATCAGGAAGGGACGCTGGTTCAGGTCGTGTAAGGAATAGTTCTTAGTGGTTTTTTATTTATTTTTTTCGGCGGCTTCCTGAAGCCGCCGAAAAATTTTTTTTAAGATGTGGGGTTTATTCGTGGCCGTTGCCGTCGCGGAGATGGCCGCTCCAGACGCTTTGCGGCGAGCTTACATCGTATTCCGGGGTTTGGGCCCGCAATGTGAGCAGCTGTCCCATGTAATCCTGAACGGCGGTGTAGGATTCGGCGGTTTGATCGGACTGGCGCTTGGCCATGGCTTCCCAGACGATCGAGAGCAGCAGGAGTGAGACGCCGAAGCTCGGGGCTCCGATGGTGCTTTGGGTCGGGACGATGATGCTGATTTCGGCTTCGCGGGTCGGGAGAGCGACGCCGAATTCGCTGATGCAGATGGTCCGGACGCCTTTGGTGCGGGCCATATGGACCGCGTAGCCGGTATCGAGGCCGGGATTGCCGATGGCCAGGGCCAGGAGGACATCCCCTTCCTTCATGCGGGAGAGGACACTGGCGGTTTCCATCATGCTGGGGTGGAAGGCTTCCACCGGGCAGCCGATGATTTGCAGGCTTTGAGTAATAAAGGCGGCGGCGTGATAGGCGGTATATTCTCCAGCCACCCAGATGCGGGGAGCCTGACGGAGGAGACCGGCGGCTTCGGCCAGGGTGGTCATCTCGGTGGTAACGAAACGTTGCAGGTTTTCGGTGGCATTTTGAACCAGACCGTGCAGCAAGGCTTCGTCGGATTCGGCTTCGGAGGTTTTGCGGGCCGTGGCGGTGACCTGGTCACGCACATGGAGTTTGATTTCACGGGAGAGTTCGCGGTAACCCGTGTAGCCTAATTCCTGAGCGAAGCGTACTACAGTCGCCGGGTCGACGCCTACCCGCCGGGAAAGTTCGGTTGCGGTTAAGAAGGCTGCATCCAGGGTATGGGTGACGATGAAATCTGCCAGTTTGCGATACCCCGGGCTGAGCCGCTCGTAGCTTTCCCTGATTTTTTCTTGAAACATCGCAGGCTCCTTTCTCGATGCTATGCTTTTACCAATATTTGCATTGGCGGTGCCTCACTTTTTGAGCGCCAGGATTATAACATGGAACATATTAAAGGCAAGTTGCAGAAGCCGGTTTATCTTCTACGATTTTTTAGCGTCTCGTTGTGGGTTGGTAGGGCCACAGTTAACCGTGGACGAATTTTTCTCGCAAAAAAGCGTGCCAAAAATGTTTTTTTCCCCCTCATATCCCCCCTTTCCCTCGGGGGAAAGGGGGGGCAGGGGGTGCGAAGCAGGGGGAAACGAAAAGGCGCCTTTTGGCAATTTTATGTCGAAAGTTACCCGGTTTTTTTGACAGATCAAAGCTTGTGGTTATAATGAAATTCAGCTTCTATGGTAATGCGTTGAGCAGGACGAGTATTCGGAACAGAAATGCCAGGGAGAAGGAGTCGGAGACTGGAAGCTCCTTCCGTTGAAGTCCGGAGAAAACCCCCTGTGAGCGAAATCCTGAACGGTTTGATTGCCTATTAAGGGTTTTCGGGTACGCCCGTTAGCGCGTTTAAGTGCCGGCTTTTGGATGCCGGAATCTGGGTGGAACCACGTACCCCCCGCGTCCCAGAACGCGGGGGGTTTTTGTGTTTCCAAACCAGAGGAGGCGAAAGATGAAACCGATGACGATGAGTGTGGCGGAATACGAGCAGAGCCATCTCTATCGACTGCGCCATTCTGCGGCGCATTTGATGGCGGCTGCGGTGCTGGAACTCTTTCCGGCGGCGCAGATTACGATTGGGCCGCCGATTGAGTATGGATTCTATTACGATTTCGATTTGCCCCGGCCGTTGACCCAGGAGGATCTGGAGAAGATTGAGGCGCGGATGAAGGGATTGATCCGGCAAAAGCTGGATTTTGTGCGCCGGGAGATCGTTCCGGAAGAAGGCCGACAGATTTTCGCCGGGCAGTGTTATAAGCTGGAGCTGATCGAGGATATTTTGCGGCAGGAAAGCGAGACGGGGGAGTCACCTGTACTTTCAATTTACCGCAGCGGACCGTTTACCGATCTCTGCCGGGGGCCGCATGTGAGCAATTCGAGCGAGATCGATCCCGAGGCGGTTAAGTTGCTCAATGTGGCGGGGGCTTACTGGCGGGGCGATGAGCACAATCCTATGTTGCAGCGGGTTTATGCGACCGCCTGGGAGACTCCGCAGGAGTTGCAGGATTATCTGGCCTGGCGTGAGGAGGTCGAGAAGCGCGATCATCGCCGGCTGCTCAAGCAACTGGATCTGGTCTCTTTCCATGAAGAGGCGGGGCCGGGGCTGGCTTACTGGCATCCCCGAGGGGCGATGATGCGCAAGGAGATCGAGGATTTCTGGCGCGATCAGCATATCGAAGGGGAGTATGAGTTTGTCAATACGCCGCATATCGGCAAAGCGTGGTTATGGAATACCTCCGGGCATCTGGATTTTTACAAGGAGAATATGTACGCTCCGATGGAGATCGATGAGCAGGAGTATTACCTGAAGCCGATGAATTGCCCGTTCCACATTATCATCTACAAGACCCGGTTGCGCTCCTATCGGGAATTGCCGTTGCGTTGGGCGGAACTGGGGACGGTCTATCGTTATGAGCGAAGCGGGGTTCTGCATGGGTTGATGCGGGTGCGTGGGTTTACTCAGGATGATGCCCACATTATCTGCACGGCGGAACAGATGGAAGCTGAGGTCCTGCGGGTGTTACGTTTCTCAATGCAGATGTTGCGGGAGTTTGGCTTCAGTGAGTTTGAGGCTTATCTTTCGACCCGGCCGAAGAAGGCGGTAGGCGATCCGGCGCGCTGGGCCCAGGCACAGGCGTCATTGCTGCGGGCCATCGAGGCGGAGCAGTTGAGTTACAAGGTCGACGAGGGCGGCGGGGCTTTCTATGGACCCAAGATCGATTTGAAGATCAAGGATGCCTTGGGCCGGGCATGGCAGCTGACGACGATCCAGTTCGATTTCAATTTGCCGGAACGTTTCGATATGGTCTATGTGGGTGAAGATGGGCAGGAGCACCAGCCGTATATGGTGCATCGCGCGTTGTTGGGCTCGCTGGAGCGGTTTTTCGGCATTTTGGTGGAGCATTACGGCGGGGCGTTTCCGGTCTGGCTTTCTCCGGAGCAGGTACGGGTGATTCCGGTGGCGGACCGCCATCTGGATTATGCCCGGCAGGTCGAGCGGCGGTTGCGCAAGGCCCGGGTGCGGGTCAAAGTGGATGGGGCGCCGCAGCGGATGCAGGCGAAGATCCGCGATGCTCAACTGGAGAAGGTGCCCTATATGCTGGTGGTAGGAGATAAGGATGTTGCGGCTGAGTCGGTATCGGTGCGGCTGCGCAGCGGGAAGGATTTGGGTTTGATCGGGCTGGAGGATTTTGTGGCGCAGATTCGTAAGGCGATTGAGTTGCATTCGATGGAAGAATAAGCAGGGGCGGCCCGATGTGGCCGCCCTTAACCCCGAAGGTTTTACAGAGTGAGGTGGTTTTCGATGAAACATTTCAGACCCGGTTGGGGGGTGATTCTGCTGGCGGCGATGTTGTGGGGCTGTTCCGGCGGGCATACCGATTCCCCGTTGGTGACGCCGACGCCGATTTTGTTTAACCAGTGGGCTGTGGCTGCGAAATCCAGTGCGGATTTCGGTTTTCCGGACTGGAGCGCGGTGCGCGCTACGGGCCCGGCCGATGTGACGGGCTGTGTCGATGATCCCAATGCCTGGGCTTCGGCCCGGGGCAACGGTCTGGAATGGTTGGAATTGGCCTATGCCGAGCCGATACGGGCCCGTGAGGTGCGGATCTATCAGACGTTGGGTCGGGGGGCGGTGGCCCGGGTGCGTTTGCTGGATGAGGCCAATGCGGAGTATCTGGTCTGGGAAGGGACCGATTCCAGTGAGCCCTGTCCGGGGGTGTTGAGAGTGCAGTTTCCGTTGACGGATTATCGGGTGAAGGCGGTGCGGATCGAGTTGGATGAATCGCGGACCGGTTTTTGGAATGAGATCGATGCGGTGGAGCTGATAGGAGAGAAATAAATTTGCCGGTAAAAATATCGAGGGCCCGAAAAACAAGGGAAAGAAAAAACGACCTGTGCGGTTAGGCTGAGAAAAAAGCTCCTATTTGCGGCGGCTTTCTGAAGCCGCCGCAAATAGGAATAAAAATAACTCTCTCTGCCTGCTTCGCATAGCGCGTCGTTTTTTATTCATTATTGGAAGGGCGGCCTTTGAGGATGCGCTGGCGCAGGACTTCCGGGATGGCGCCGCCGCCGGCCAGGGTGCGCAGAGTTTCCTGCGGCGGCAACGGCGGCAGGGGGGCCGCTTCGGGCAGGTCGGTTTCGACCGGAGACGGGGCGGCGGCCGGCGCGGCTGTAACTGCCGGTGTGGTTACGGCCAGATCGTTGACCCAAAGTGAGATTTCGGCGGGATCTTCGGCGGTGTGTAGATTGGCGGGCAGCGATCCCTGCGGTTCGGGAGTCAGCCAGAGGCCGGGGGTTTCGGGTTGGGAGACGGCGACGGGCACCTGAGAGGCGTTGCTGAGCAGGAGCCGGGCGGACATCCCGGCCGCGATTTGTTCCAGGACGCTTTGCCAGGCCGGGTTGGCGGCGGCTGTGGGCGGCAGTGGACTGAGAATCAGCAACCGGCCCTCGTCGAGCAGGGCGTTTTCTTCTGCGGTTAATTCCAGTTGATCGATGCCGCAGCGGGCGAAGAGGAGGGCCTGCCCTTCGGTATCGGCCATCTCTTCGAGCAGGAGGGCGGCAGGGCCGCTGCCCTGGAAGGCGGCGGGGAGGAGATTTTCACCCAGAAGTTGACTGAGGGCTTCGCGGGTGCGTTCACTCTCTTCTTCGTCGAGGTCGGCGGGGGGGAGATAGATGATGGGTTGGATCAGGGCGGCGATGGGGCCGCGGTAGAAGAGGAGTGCAGGGCGCAGTTTAACGGGCAATTGTTGCAGCCGGGCCGGGTAGGTGGGTTCGTTCCAGCGAAGGGCCGGGCGGGCGGGGAGGGTGGCCGGGGCGGCGCGTAGCAGGGTGGTTTCTTCCTGGGTCAGGCCTAAGGCGGCGGCGGCCGCTGGAAGTTGGGGGAGGAGGTCGCTTAAGGGGCGATTCTCGCGGTTGAGGCGTTCCAGCAGGGTTTTGGTGCGGGGGGTGGGGAGGGTGCTGTTGAAGAGCATCCAGGCCCACAGGCGAGTTTCTTTTTCCTGATCCAGTTCCAAGGTGTCCTCCAAAGGGATGGGTTGTTTTCGTGTGCCGGTCGAATTGTAGCTGGTTTTTTAAATTTTGCTTTTTTGTGGCGTCCCGCAAGGGGCGTTTTTTTTGTAAGATACGACGCGCAGGATGGGGGAGAGAATTATTATTTTTTGTATTTTTGCGCGCATAAGAATGCGCGCAAAAATACGGGCTTTTTTTCGATCCGGGTGGGGCATATTGGCGTCCCGCAACGGGCTTTTTTTGTAAGATAGGACGCGCGGGAGGGGAGAGAGGATTATTATTTGTATGGTTGCGCGCAAACATACGGGCTTTTTTCGCGATCCGGGTGGGGCATATTGGCGTCCCGCAACGGGCTTTTTTTGTAAGATACGACGCGCGGGAGGGGAGAGAGGATTATTGTTTGTATGGTTGCGCGCAAAAATATGGGCTTTTTTACCTGTGGGGTTGTGGATTATTTACTCAGGTTCGCGTTCGAGCCAGATGGTGACCGGGCCGTCGTTGAGCAGTTCGACTTCCATGTGGGCGCCGAAGATGCCGGTGGCGACGGGGGCGCCTTCTTTTTTCAAGACGGCAATGAACTGGTCGATCAGCGGGACGGCAGTTTCGGGGAGGGCGGCGTCGCCGAAGGAGGGGCGGAAGCCGCGGCGGATGTCGCCGTAGAGGGTGAATTGGGAGACGACGAGGAGGCTGCCGCCGATGTCGAGGACGCTGCGGTTCATTTTGCCTTCGGCGTCGGAGAAGATGCGCAGGTTGGCGATTTTGTGGGCCAGCCAGTCGGCCTGTTCGGATTTATCGTTCCGGCCGATGCCGAGAAAGACGAGCAGCCCGGCGTCGATGGCGCCGACGATCTGGCCTTCGACTTTGACAGAAGCGTGGGTGACTCTTTGGATTAAGGCGCGCATAATTTATTTTCCCATTCCAACGACCATGGCGATGGCGAGGCCGCCGTCATGGCTGAGGCTGACGGCCCATTCGGTGAGTCCGAGCGATTGGGCAAGTTCCAGGGCCGGTCCGTAGAGGACCAGATAGGGTTGTCCCTGGGGAGTGTGGCGGGTTTCGACTTCCTGCCAGCCGATGCCGAGGGGGGAGAGCATGCGCATGCCGACGCCCAGGGCTTTGGCGGTGGCTTCTTTGGCGGCGAAGCGGGCGGCGAGTTCGGAGGCTTCGCGGGCGTAGCGCTGCTCGAAGGGGGTGAAGATGCGTTCCAGGAAGCGTTCGCGGTTGGTTTTCAGGATGCGTTCGACACGCTCGATGCGGACCAGATCGACGCCGGTGGCTAACATGCTTTTCCTTTTTGGGTGGAGATATGATTCGCGCGCCTCGGAAGGCGCGCGAATCATATAAAAATTTATTTCGGGCCGGCGATGGCCAGGGCGTAGTGGTCGGGGTCGAGCCAGCGCTGCGTGGCGGTTTGCATTTGCTCGGCCGTGACGGCTTCGAGCATCTGGCGGTAGCGGCGCAGGTAATCCAGACCCAGTTCATAGCGTTCGATGTTGATGAGGGCTCCGGCGATTCCTTCGTTGGTTTCCAGCTGAAGGGGCAGGCTACCGATCATAAAGGCTTTGCTTTCGGCGATTTCTTCTTCGGTGAATTGTTCGTCTCGGGCACGGCGGATTTCATCGAGGATGAGGCCGACTGCCCGGTCGACGTTGGCGGGATTGACGCCGGCGATGACACGCCAGGGGCCGGGCCCACGGCCGCCGTCAACCCGGCTGTAAGCGTAGTAGGCGAGGCCGTTTTTCTCGCGGACGCTTTCGCCCAGCCGCCCCATCATGCCGAAGATGCCGAGAATGGTGTTGCTCAGATTGACGTGCGTGAAGTCGGGGGAGCGGCGGGTGGGTCCGGGCCAGCCCAGCATCAAGTCGGCCTGGGTTTTTTCCGGGATGGCGACGGTTTGGCGGCGAATTTCGGTGAGGGCCGGGACGGCGGGCAGCGGGGCGCGTTCGGGCCGGGTGGCATCCCAGGAGCCGAAGATATCGGTGATTTGTTTGACGGCTTCCTGGGCTTTGACGGCGCCGACGACGACGAGGGTCATGCCACGGGGAGCGAAGTATTTTTGATGGAAGGCGACCATATCGTCGCGGGTGAGCGGGGCAATCGTTTCGGGATAGCCGCTGGTGCTGCGATGATAGGGGTGTTCTTTGGGGTAGGCCTGTTTATAGAAGGTCATGCCGGCGGTACGGCGGGTATCGAAAGCCCGCTCCTCGAAATCGATCATGAATTCGCTGCGTTCCTTTTCGATCTGGTCGGCGGGGAAGGCCGGATGCCGCATGACATCGGAAAGGATGTCGAGCAGCAGGGGCAGATGTTCCGAGAGTCCCTTGGCGCCGAAGCTGGTGGTGTGGACGCTGCTGCTCAGCCCGAAGCTGGCGCCGATCGATTCGGTCTCTTCATAAAGTTGGGCGAAGGAGCGGCGTTCGGTAGCCCGTTCCATTACGGCGGTGGTGAAACTGGCCAGACCGGCCTGTTCGGGAGATTCATCCTCGGATCCGGCTTCCAGATAACCGTCGATGACGACGGTAGGGTTGTCGAAATTTTCGCGGATCAAGACGGTGATTCCGTTGGGCAGGACCTGGCGTAGAATATCGTCCGGACCTGGCAGGGAGCGGATCGGACGTTGTTGAGACATATGAGTTCCTCCTCTTCTATTCTTCTCGAGTCAGGTATTGCCCGACGGTCATATTTTTCGGCTGGAAATAGGTCTGGGCGACGCGCTGGATGTCGGCGGCGGTGACGGCAGTCAGGTTGTTCAAATAGCGCATAAACCAGCTGTAATCGGCGAAGATTTCAGTGAAGCCCAGCCAGAAGGCCTGATTGGTGATGCTCTCACTGGAATAGGCGAAGAGTGCCCGGGCCTGGCGTTGGGCTTTGGCCAGTTCGTCGGCGGAGACCGGTTCATCGGCCATGCGTTTCAGTTCGGCGCGGATCAGTTCTTCGGCTTCTTCGGGCGTGTGATCGGAGTGCAGGGTCACATTGAGGCGCCAGAGGCCGGGATCGACGGTGGGGATGAAGCTGGCGCCGACATCGACCGCGACATCGCGGTCAACCAGGGCTTTGTAGAGCCGGCTGGTGTGATTGGTCAGGCCGCCGCCGACGGGGAAGGCCGAGCCGCCGGAGAGAATGGCGGTGAGCACTGTGAGCGGGAAGTAGTCGGGGTGGCGGGCCTGGGGGACATGGAAGGCTATGTTGAGGTAGTTAGTGCCGCCGCCGCCCTGGACCGTGACGCGCCGTTCGCCGTGTTGTTCGGGCTCCACGGCGGTGACGGCCGGCGATTGGGGGCAGGCCGGCACGGGGATGAAGTAGCGTTCGATCAACCGTTCCATTTCGCCGGCGTTGAAATCGCCGGCCAGGGCGATGACGGCATTGGCGGGGGTGTAGTAGGTGCGGTAATGGTTGTAGAGTTGATCGCGGGTAATGGCGGTCAGATCGCACATATGGCCGATGGTGTCGTGTCCGTAGGGGTGAACGCGGTAGGCGGCGGCGGAGACCTCTTCTTCCAGCTGGAAGAGGGGATCATTTTCGGCGCCCTGGCGTTCGCTGATGATGACGCTGCGCTCGGATTCGGTTTCCTGGGGATCGAAGATCGTGCTGGCCATGCGATCGGATTCGATGTCCATGGCCATGGCGATCTTTTCCGCGGGCAGGGTTTCATAGTAGGTGGTGAAATCATACCAGGTCATCCCGTTGAAATTGCCGCCTTCGCGGGAGACGGCGCGGTCCATAGCGCCGCGGGGCCAGCGGGAGCTGCCTTTGAAGAGCATATGTTCCACCCAATGGGAAATGCCCGTAATTCCAGGATGTTCGTTGCGGCTGCCGACCCGGTACCAGACCCACAGGCTGGCCACGGGTGCCGTGTGGGTTTCGCGGATCAGGGCGACGAGCCCGTTATCGAGTTTTGTTTTGAGCAGGTTCACGATATACCTCCAGAATCTCCGGACGCGGGGGTCCGGCTCAGAGTCAGAGCTTCTTCCAGGGAGGGAAGGCCGGCCTGGGCTCCTTCGGCGCGCAATTTGAGAGCGGCGACGGCCGTGCCCAGACGGGCGGCAGCAAGGGGAGCATCTCCCCGGATCAGGCCGGCGATCATGCCGGCGGTGAAAGCGTCACCGGCGCCGGTGGAATTGGTTCCGGCGGCGACGGGGAAGGATGGAAGGTGGGTGACGATAGCGTGATGGCTGACCAGGGCTCCGGCAGCGCCCAGCGTCAATACAATCCAGCCGGGCAGGCGGTGTTGCAGGTTGTGGAGAGCGGTTTGAGGGTCGGCATTGCCGGTGAGGGCGGCGGCTTCGATGCGATTGACGATCAGGCCGTCGGCGGCGGCGGCGATTTCGAGAACCGCGGCGGGATTTTCGGGCCAGCGGACATCGGCGGGGGCGCAGGTGACGGGGATGCCGGCGGCGCGGGCCACGGCGATGGCGGGCAGGGCCAGGTCACGGTAAGCGGGGCCGACGTGGAGGGCCTGGGCCGTCGCGATGGCGTCCAGGGGGAGTTCGGCGGCATTTTCCAGCAGGGCTGCACCCGGAAGGCCGAAGATCAGCCGTTCGCCCTGGGGGTTGACGGCGATAAAGCAGCTCCAGGTCGGGCGGTCGGTGCGGATACGGAGATAAGCCGTTTCGACCCCGGCATTTTCGAGGGCGGTGCGGACCGTGCGGCCGGCATCATCGTTACCGACGGCGGCTAAAAAGCGCACGCGGTGGCCCAGGCGTGCCAGGGCCACCGCGACATTAGCTCCCACTCCGCCAGGAGACAATTCCAGCGCTGTGGCGACCGCGTTGCCATCCGGCGGGGGAAATGCCGGAACGTGAGCGATCCAATCCAGCGCCGGGCCTCCAAGCACGGCAATTGTGGTGGGCTTCATAAGGTCATATCGATCAATTAGGGATAATTTTGAAAATACCTTCCCCATTATATCCGCGGCCCATGGCCCGGTATTGGAAACCGAGGTTGCGCGGCGCTTCGGGGTCGTAGATGTTGCGGCCATCGATCAGGATCGGCTGTTTCATCAGCGTGCGCAGGCGTTCCAGATCGAGGTTTTTGAATTCGTTCCATTCCGTGACCAGGACCAGCGCATCGGCGTCCTGAGCGACCGCATAAGGATCGCTTTGCATTTCGACGGCGGGCAGGAGACGATGGGCATTTTCCATGGCGACGGGATCATAGGCGCGGACTCGGGCGCCTTCCCGTTCCAGGGCATTGGCGATATCGATCGAGGGGGCGTCGCGCATGTCGTCGGTGTTGGGCTTGAAGGCCAGGCCCAGGAGTCCGATCGTGCGGCCCTTGAGATCGTCGCCGATCAATTCCTTGATTTTGCGGATCACGCTCAGACGCTGATCGGCGTTGATATCCATAACGGCGTGCAGCAATTGAGGATGGCGGCCCTGGGTTTCGCCCATGTAAGCGAGGGCTTTGACATCTTTGGGGAAGCAGGAACCACCCCAGCCCAGGCCGGCGTCCAGGAAATGGCGGCCGATGCGCTTATCCAATCCCATGCCGTAGGCGACCTCTTTCACGTCGGCGCCGAGGGCCTCGCAGATGTTGGCGATCTCGTTAATGAAGGAGATCTTGGTGGCGAGGAAGGCATTGGAGGCATATTTGATCATTTCGGCCGTGCGCAGGTCGGTGATCATGATGCTGGAGCGCAGCGGCAGGTGCAGCTGGGCCACTTTTTCGGCCGCTTCGCGGTTGGTGGATCCCAGGACGGTCCGGTCGGGATTCATGAAGTCGCTGATGGCGGAACCTTCTCGCAGGAACTCTGGGCAGGAGACGACAGAGAAGGCAGGCACGTCGGGGCGGCGCTGGCGGATCACTTCGGCGACCCAATCTCCGGTGCCGACAGGCACCGTCGATTTATTGACCACAATGAGAGAATGATCCATCACATCGGCGACGCTTTCGGCCGCCATCCGTACGTAACGTAGATCTGCCTGTCCATCGACAGCAGAGGGAGTTCCAACGGCGATGAAGACGAAATCGGCATCCCGGATAGCATCGGGATAAGAGAGGGTGAAGTGAAGACGATTGGCTTTGACGTTGCGTTCGACCAGTTCTTCCAGCCCGGGTTCATAAATGGGCAGGATTCCCTTTTTGAGGTTAGCGATGCGCTCTTCATTGACATCCAGGCAGGTAACCCGATTGCCCAGATCGGCAAAACAGGCTCCACTAACCAGGCCTACGTAACCAACGCCAATCACGGCAATATTTTTCATCCGTTCTGTACTCCTTACAAACCAAGTGTTGCCAGTCGGCAAAAGGATCATACCACAACGCGGTACATTTCCAAGTAACAGTTGGAAGGGGAGATTGAGGAGGTTTGTTACTTTTTTCACGATGAAAAAGAAGACAATAAATAGGGGCAGAAAGCCTTTTTGATGCGTGAAACGTGAAACGTAAAACGTAAAACGTGATGATTTGTTGCGGGAGTACGCCTGAAAAAGGTCTATGATTGGGCGCGCCTGGCCCTCACCCCAATCCCTTCCATATCAGGCAACTTAAGGAGATGTGTCGGTAGATTCCCGTCTTGTGGCGTCCCGCAAGAGACACTTTTTTTGTAAGGTGCGACGCGCAGGATGGGGAGAGAGTTTTTTTGTTTATGTTTTCGCGGGCTTCAGAAAGCCCGCGAAAACATAGGCTTTTTTCCCAGACTAACCGCACAGGTCGAAGCTCCTTTGCGGGATGCCCCTATCAAGGGTTATTGAAAGACGATCCAGCCGGCGAGGAAGCTGGCCAGATTGGCGAGGAGGCTGTAAACGGCAATCTGCCAGAAGGGGATGGTTTTGCGGTGGAGGGCGTAGAGCAATGCGGTTTCAAAGGTGACGGCGAAGAGTTCGGCCAGGAAGATGGTGAGCTGCGGCGAGATCCCCTGGGCGAGGATGTCATAGTTGCCGTAACCGGCGATGAGGGTGACCATCAGGCTCAGGAAGAAAACGAGGGGAATGGAAATCAGGGTGAGAATCAACAGGGCCTTTTTGAGCTTTTTCCGGGTGAAGGCGATGCCCAGGACGGCAACGGCGTAGATGAAAGCCGCCCATTCGAAATAGTAGCCGACGGTGCGATAGGCATCGTTTTGGAATTGGGCCAGTGAGGGAATGCCGAGCCAGACGACGGGATAGGAGATGAGGTTGATGAAAAGGACGCTGCCGGCGAAGAGCAGCCCGCTTTTCCAATCCTGCCGGCGGAGGAATATTAAGCCGGCGGCGATCAGTAGTTCGATACCGAGGGTGAGGGCGAAGGATTGGAAGAGATCCGGGTAATTTTCGGCGGGGTTTTGAAAGGTCGGATCTTCGACGATTTCCAGGCGGTCGGTCTGGAGGGTGCAGCGGTAGCCCAGGTTTGTCGAGGTATAGACTTTGAGCGCGGTGTCGAAGATTCCGCTGGTGCGGGTCTCGTCGGAGAATTGGACGATCAATCGGCTGTGGGCGGGATAGGATGTTCCCTGGTAAGTGTAGAAAGTGAAGAGGCAGCGATTGCCGGCACATTCCAGGGAATGCGGAGTGGATAAGAGCGGCGTGTTTTCCAGGCAGCCGGATCTGTTGCATTGGCCGTATTGCAGGAGGAGTTGGGGCGTGGCGCATTGTTGGTCCTGACAGCCCAGGAGCTGGGCTCCCTGGATGGCCGGGAGGGAGGTGTCGGGTTGGGATTCAAAGGTGAACCAGATGCGGGCGGGGGGCGGGGCGGCGTTGGCCTGAGCGACGGCGGTGGGCAATGTGAAGAGCAGGGCGCTCAGGAGCAGGACGAGCGGAGTCAAGTGTTTGATTCGAGCCATTTCAGGCCTCCAATCCTTTGTAAATTAGCTGTGAGGGTATATTCAATACCCCGCAGCAGTTTTTCCCCGGGTGAGAAGCGACGCGCAGGATGGTCAGAGAGAGTTTTTTTGTTTATGATTTCGCGGGCTTCAGAAAGCCCGCGAAATCATTGGTTTTCTTTTTTTCGACGGGTGAGGCCTGTTTTGGGCGTCCCGCAAACGGATTTTGTTCGGTTTGAAGCGATGCGCGGGATGGTCAGAGAGAGTTTTTTGTTTATATTATCGCGCGCATCCGAATGCGCGCGATAATACAGCTTTTCTCTCTTGTTTTCAGAGTTAACTGCTGAGCAGTTTTTCCAGGGTCTGGATGAAGCGTTCGTTTTGCGCGGGGGTGCCGATGGTGACCCGGGCGAAGGTGGGCAGGTCGTAGTTGGCGCAGGGGCGGGTGATGACGCCTTGCTGCTGCATTTGGGTGATCAATTCGGCGGCCCGGGGGCCCAGTTCGACCAGGATGAAGTTGGTGTGGCTGGGAACGTAAAAGAGCCCCAGCCGTTTAAAGGCGTCATAGAGAAATTTTCGGCCCTGTTGGTTGTTCTGGATAGTCCAGGATTCGAAATCTTTATCGTCCAGGGCGGCTTCGCAGGCGACCTGGGCGAGCAGGTTGACGGCAAAGGGTTCTTTGACGCGGTGCATATTGGCCAGGATCTGGGGATGGGTAAAGCCGTATCCCAGCCGGATTCCGGCCAGTCCATAGACCTTGGAGAAGGTGCGCATGACGATGATGTTTTCCCGTCCTTCGCGGAGGTAGTTCAAGGTGTCGGGGTAATTTTCTGAGGTGACAAACTCATAGTAGGCTTCGTCGAAGACCACGATCACATGGTCGGGGACACGGGCCAGGAAGGATTCGACTTCGGCGGCGGTGACGATGCTGCCGGTGGGATTGTTGGGGTTGCAGACGAAGATGATTTTGGTGCGTTCGGTGACGGCGTCGGCCATGGCGGCCAGATTCAGCCGATAGTCATGGGTCAGGGGCGTTTTGATAAGAGTGGCGCGCATGATATGGGTGTAGTTATCGTAGATGGGGAAGGAGGAGCGGCTGACGATCACTTCGCTGGATTCTTCCAGGTAGGCCATGCACAGCTCCATGATCAGGCCGTCGGCGCCGTTGCCCACGGTGACCATTTCCTGGGGGAAGTCGAAGTGGCGGGCGATGGCCCGGCGCAGGGCATAACTTTGCCCGTCGGGGTAGAGGTTGACGTGGGTGACGGCTTCCTGGAGCGCGGCCAGGGCTTTGGGTGAGGTGCCCCAGGGGTTTTCATTGGAGGCGAGTTTGATGACATCCTGGATGCCGTATTCGCGTTGGACTTCTTCGATTGGGCGGCCGGGAACGTAGGGTTTCAGGGCGTCCAGACCATGCTGTGGGTGAATCGTTGTTTTCATGCAGGCTCCTTAATAACTTTCTTTTGACCTGTGCGGTTGTTCGTGAGAGTGTCTTACCGTTGGCTTTTTGCGTCCCGCAACAGGTACTTTCTATGTAAAAAGCGACGTGCTGGATAGGCAGAGAGAGTTATTCTTATTCATATTTTCGGCAGCTTCAGAACTCGGATTTAGATAAAAGAAAAGGGCGAGAGAACTTGCGTAATCTC
>CAZCTC010000036.1:0-76907 GCA_964501335.1 uncultured Anaerolineales bacterium
GCCTCTGTGGTGAAATCTCTGCTCTTTTTCATCCTTCGGGGTGCCGCCCCCGGCATGGCCTTCTGTCTTGAAAATAGGCCTTTATGGCATGGCCCCGGCCTTGTAACGTCCCGCAAATGGCCCTTTCCCCGTAAAACACGACGCGCGGGACGGAGGAAGAGAATTTTTTTGTTTATATTTTCGTGCGCATCAGAATGCGCACGAAAATATAGGCTTTTCCAGAGCCGCACAGGCTGTCTACTGTCAACTTGCTGCTGTCTACTTTCTTTGGCCTTTTCCAAAGCCGCCCACCCAACAGATCATTACGTCTCACGTTTCACGTCTTACGTCTTCGTCCTCACCAACGCCGGAGCCGCAAACCGAAACCCCAACGACTCCCCCGTCATACCCGCCCGTCCACCGGCGCGACAGGTACAGCGCGCCCAATGGGACTTCTGCACGGGATCCCCCATCCAGCCGGCGCCCCGAATCGCCCGCTCAATACTCTCCGCCGTAGAAAAACTCTCCCGCCCGTCCATACTGGAATACGGATAGGCCACAAACTGAGAACTGCACCATTCCGCCACATTCCCGACCATCTCCCGCACCCCATAAGCACTTTCATCCCCCGGATATTCCCCGACAGGCGCCGGACTCTGTCTCGCTTCGCCAAAATGCCCCCGATCGGGATTCCAGAGATCATTCCAGGGATAAAGCCGCTTCTGTCCGCTTGCCGGATCCCACGAAGCCGTCTTTTCCCACTCGGCCTCCGTCAACAATCGGCCGCCGCGCCAGCGACAATAGGCCAGCGCCTCATACCAGTTCACCCCCACCACCGGCTGGCGCAACGCACTAAAATCGGGATCGTCCCAATAAACCGGCTGAGTCCGCCAGACCTGACGAACCACATCCCAACACCCCCCATCGCGCCACATCCCCGCCGCCATCGCCTCGATCCAATACTGCGGCAATCGATAGCCCCCCGCACTGATAAAAGAGCGGTATTCCAGATTGGTCACCGGATAACACCCCACATAGTAACCGCCCAGCCACACCGTATGCTGAGGCCTCTCGATATTGGGGGCCATTTTATCTTCCGGCGCACTGCCCATCACAAAATTGCCCCCGGGAATATAGATCATGCCCACCGGAGCCAGACTGCGCAGATAATCATCGACTCCCATCCGATCCATCTCGTATTCCCGCGTCGCCAGCCAATACCAGGCCTGTACCTGCCAGGATTCCTCCTCAAAATGCAGAACATCGTGAATCCCATTGTGAAAACCGCGCCGCTCGATCTCTTTCGACAACAGCTCCCAACGCGATTCGCCCAGCTTCTTCTCTACCTTGGGAAGCTGCGGCGGCAACGACACCGGCGGAGCCTGATGCTCCCACAAACGCTCCCCCGGCATCACCTCCCAGGAATGGAAACAATCCGCCGCCGGCGGCATCGGATCGATCGGCTTGCCGATTTGCACAAACCAGGCCATCTGCCGGCCGCGTTGTTGCAATTCGGCATAGAGTTCTCGATGCTCGGCCCATCCCTCACGATCCCAACCGGAACTGACCACCCACAGGATCAACAGTTCGGGATAATCCGCCTTCCATAGGCGCATCTGCGCCAGAACCGCCCGCAACATCGCCTCCGCCCGGCTGATTCCCGAATCGCGGTAGCCCACCACCCGCTGAATATCTCCCGGTTGCGAGACATCTTCCGGAGGCGTCCATATACTCCCGACAAAACTTTGCTGTACTTCATAACCCCGCCGTACCAGCGCCTGAGCCAGCGCCAGCGTCAACGCCCGGGCCAGCACCTCGCCGTCCCCCAACAACTCCAGCCCGGCCTGCGTGACCACATAGGCCAGCTGGCGTTTGGGTTCGCGCCCCCCCTCCCGGCCGTAATAAAGCGCCTCCCGGTTCCACAACCGATCCAAAAAGAGCAACTGCGGATAAACCAGTTCGGTCGGCACCAGACTATCCAGACTGCCCTGCCGCGTCAACCCATCATAACCACCGATGGCATAGGTCTGAGCGCCCCGGAAATCATGTTTCTCACTCACCCACGGCAACAACGGTAAAACCTGTTCGATCATCAACTGCGCCTGCTCCGGCAATCCCATCAGATTGAAAAGATCCAGCAACGCCCGCAGGTCCGGCGCCCCGTTCCACCGGAAATCGTAACCGTGCAAAAAACGCAACGCCTCGACATCCAGCTGCCGCAAATTCGCCTCGATCTGCGATCGCGCCGACTCAGGCAACACAGCCGACAGCCGCTGTCGATCCATAGCCGACATGGACTGCCAGAGCTGAGTCGGATCGCCGGACTCCAACCGTTCGGCCAGCTTTCCGATAAATTCCTCCGAATAAGGAGGGTTCAACTCCTTAAAGGGCCCCGAAAAAGCCACCCCCTCCAACAACCGCGCCAGCACCACCCCCACCAGGGCATCCGAAAGCCCCATCCGGCACAATTTACGCAGCTGCGGATCATCCTGCAAATGCTTGAGCCAATCCAGATAGTCTTGATTCCGGGAACTCTCCGTAAGATAGGCCGGCCGGGCAATGATCAACCGATCGCGAGGCTGAGCCACCAGCACCCCCAAATCCTGCACCACACTCAGCGGAGCACAACACCCCACCGCGCCGACCCCGCGCAGCCAGTAAGCGGAAATCGCCGCGGTAGGAGGCACCCCCAAAGAAAAAACCCACGAATGCAGCAGCAACGTCAAGGCCTCATCCGGCTGTAACGCCATGATCGTTCCCTCCCTCAAACTGGATCGCCCCGAATTCAATTCGGCGCTTCCCCTGTTCGGTCACATAGGGCAAAATCGCCTGCAAGGCCAGCACAAATTCCGCGCTTAATAGATTGTAATTCGCCGGCACCCCGCCCCCGGCGATGATCAACGCCACTAAAGGACGAAACTTCAAGAAATAATCATTCCCAATCCGCGCCGCCTGCAAAGCCTCCGGCCCCCCGCCCGGCACCCGCAAAAACTTCTCCGTCATCTCCAGCAAAGGCCAGACCCGCTGAGCCTTTCCCCACGCATCTACGCGCATCTCACCGCAAAAATGACAGTAGCTCTCGTAAAACTGGAAAAGGAAATCGGCCGCAACCTCGCTTCGCCGCAGCCCCTCCAGCATCAATCCCAGATTGCGACAGGCAATCCGGGTTTCCGACAGCGCCAGCCATCGCTGACGAATCCACCGCGCCAGCACCGCATCTTTCAACAAAGCCACCGTCAACCGCTGCCATCCAACCGCCTGCTCCGGATCCACCTTGACCGTGGATTTCCAACCCGGCAGCCATTCAACGGCCAGCGGCTCCAGCGCCGGCGGCAAATAAAAATCCAGCGACTCCCAGGCCGAAATCGGACTGAGGTCCAACAATAAAGGCACAATCTCCTTAGATGGGGCCAGCATCCCTGGCCCACTCCGCCGGACCACATCCCGTAAAATCGCATGATAGATCAATGCCGTCGTCCGATCCTGCACCGGCGGCAAGCTCTGTACCAAAGCCCGCGTCGACGCCACCACCTCCCGGGTCGATTCCTGCTGCCCCAAAACGGTCACATTCATCGCCGCCCAGGCCAGCCCCAACACCTCCACCGGAACCTTCAACACCCCCCAACGGGAAGGGTCCATTTCCAGATCGACCAGAAAGACCTCCAGACACTGCCGCACCGCCTCGATCAACCGCGGATCAGGACGGGCATACAGCTCTTCCAGCGCCCGCTGTTCGACCCCCAGGAACCGCTCCGCCTGAGGTTTGCCGTCCCGCACCGACAGCAAAAACTCGCCCAACGCCGGGATCAACCGACGCAACGTTGGTGAATCTACCCGCATAACATCAACTCCGCCTCAGTCAGGCCGGCCTGTGCCAGCAACTCGTCCAACAACAAAGGATAGGGGCTGTCGCTCAGAATCTCCAATCCCTCCTCCGTCACCCGGATCTGCACCCGCACCTTCTTAACCTCCGATGCTGTGGCATAATCCTCAGCCGTAATCAAAGCAGGCAATTGATCCACATAACGCACCCGGATTTTCTTTTTTTCGTCGACCATCTCCCGCCCCTTGCAACATAAAGTAACACAAAAAGTATATCCCTCATCCATTATTAGTCAAAAAAGAACCCTTGTTGCGGGATATAAAAATCGACCGTTAAGCAGACCCGCAAACAACCGACCAGGTGAAGAAAACAGCCTGTATTTTTGCGCGCAAAAATACAAATAAAAACTCTCTCGGCCTGCTTCGCCCGGCGCGTCGATTCGAGCCGAACAAAAGCCTTACGCGGAACGCACCCTTCTACAACCGGGTCTCTACCGGCCCATCCAGACAGGCCAGCCAGCCGGGCCGATGCGTCTCACACCGCCCACACAACCCCATGCCACAGCGCATCACCGCCTCCCAGGAAAACTGATAGGGCAAACCATACCGCACACATTGTTCCTCCAACGCCGCCAGCATCCCCGCCGGGCCGCAGGCATAAACACAATCCGGCCGCCGCGACTCAATGGCCGCTGCCGTAATCTCCGTAATGCGCCCGGTCACCCCACGGCTCCCATCCTCTGTCACTACGCGAAACGGAATCCCCCGCAGCGCCAGCTCCCGCTCGCCCAACAATTCCCCCCCACTCTTCGCCCCCAGGCACACTTCAACGTTCAGCCCCGCTGCCAATGCCGTCCGCGCCAGAAAGCCCAGCGGCGCCATCCCATATCCCCCGCCCGCCAGCAACACCCGACGTCCCTGCAACCGAAACCCCTGCCCCAACGGCCCCCGCACCCACACCCGATCGCCGGCCTTGAGTTCATGCAGCGCCCGGCTGAACGGCCCCACCGCCGCCACGGTCAGGCTCAAGGGATCGGCCCCCGCTATACTGAACGGCCGCTCATCGACACCCGGCAGCCACAACATCACAAACTGGCCGGGCTCCGCCGGCAAAGGACGATCACAGACCAACGTCCGGGTCCGCTCATTTTCCCACCGTATTTCGGTAATGGTATAAACTTCGTGCATAATTCTCCTTACTGTCTGTCTTGAAAATAGCCCGCGCTAAGGTGCGACGCACTTTCTACCCATAGAACCGTCGATTCAAATGGTCCAATGTTGGAGCAAGTCCCCCTGTCCTTGCAAAAACATAATGCGTTGCACCTCTTGAAAAATCCTCCCCACCCGCAAATGAGGCCTTCCCCGTAAGATGCACCGCGCTGGCTGGGGGGAGAGAGTTTTTTTCTTTATGTTTTCGGCGGCTTCAGAAAGCCGCCGAAAACATAGGCTTTTCCAGAACCGCCCCGGTGACACGCTCTTCCCCCTCTCCCTCCCGCGTCGCTCGCGGCGATACCCGGCCACGTTTCCTCTCGAATCGCGTCGCTACTTAACAACAAAACAAGGGAGAGGGGCAGGGGTGAGGGCCGGCGCGCCGAAAACATAGGCTTTTCCAGAACCGCCCCGGCAACGCAGGCTGTCTGCTGTCTACTTGCTGCTGTCTACTTTCTTTGGCCTTTTCCAGAGCCGCCCCGGCGACACGCTCTTCCCCCTCTCCCTCCCGCATCGCTCGCGACGATACCCGGCCACGTTTCCTCTCGAATCGCGTCGCTACTTAACAACAAAACAAGGGAGAGGGGCAGGGGTGAGGGCCGGCGCGCCGAAAACATAGGCTTTTCCAGAACCGCCCCGGCAACGCAGGCTGTCTGCTGTCTACTTGCTGCTGTCTACTTTCTTTGGCCTTTTCCAGAGCCGCCCCGGCGACACTTCACGTTTTACGTTTTACGTTTCAGAAAATCCCCGCTCTTCCTCTTCTCTGTGCTCTCTGCGCCTCTGTGGTGAACTCTCTTCTCATCCCAATGCCGCCAGCTCCTGCAAAATCGCCTCCAAAACCCCCGGGCCGCGATACCAGACCGCCGTCCCAACCCCCACCGCCGTCGCCCCGGCCAGCAACATCTCAGCCGCATCGCGCCCGGTCATCACCCCGCCCGTACCGATCACCGGAACGCGCACGGCCCGCGAGATCTCATAAACCGCTCGCAACGCAATCGGCTTGAGCGCCGGCCCCGAAATCCCCCCGACCCGATTGGCAAGCACCGGCCGCCCCGCCTCCACATCGATCGCCATCCCCGGCATGGTATTGACCGCCGTGATGGCATCCGCCCCGGCCGTCACCACCGCCTGCGCAATCCGCGCAATCGAAGGGACATTGGGCGCCAGCTTAACCGCAATGGGCAGCGCCGTCGCCGCCCGCACCGCCGCCGTGACCGCCGCCGCGCTCTCCACATCGCCGGCAAAGGGCGTTCCGAACTCATCGCTCACATTGGGACAGGAGATATTGACCTCAATCCAATCCGGCCGGGCCGCCGTCACAATCCGGGCCACCTCGGCAAACTCGGCCACCGTCCCCCCGAAAATGCTGGCAATCAACGGTGTAGCCAACGGTACCAGCAAGGCCCGCGCCTCCGACAGCATATGGACCTCCTCCACAGCCCCCGGATTGCTCAACCCTACCGCATTGAGCACCCCATGCCCCCAATCGACAGCCACCGGATTGGGATGGCCCGGACGCGCCGCCAGACCGCAACTCTTGGCCGTCACCGCGCCCGCCCCCGATTGCGCGGCACGCTGCAACAACGCCGCGCTGGTGCCCCAGATCCCGGAAGCCAGCACCAATGGATTGCGCAACCGTACCCCCAACAATTCACAGCTTAAATCTCCCATCAATCCCTCCTATCAGGACAGGGTATGGTAACACCCCGCAAAGGACATCTTTCTGGTAAGCTACGCCGCGCGGTGCGCAGCAGGAAAAGAAAATTTTCTATTTGTATTTTCGGCGGCCTCAGAAGGCCGCCGAAAATACCATCAGTTTTTTCCAGACTTCCAATCTTCCGGCCTTCCAATCTTCCAGCCTTCCAATCTTCCAGCCTTCCACCTTCCAAATCTTCCAGCCTACCGTCCCTCCGTCAGATAAGCCCGCACCTCCGCCAGTTTCCCCGGCTCCACCAATCCCAATGACTGCAAACCGTCGAGGATCTGCCCCATCGTCAACACCGACTGCACCCGGCAACCCTGGGCCGCCATCGCCGCCGCCCCGCCCTGCTCACGATCCACCAGCACCACCACATCCTCAACCCGCAGTCCGGCCTCGCGTAAAGGTTGCAGCGCCGTCGCAATGCTTCCCCCGCTGGTGATCACATCTTCAATCAGAACCGCCCGCTGACCCGGTTTAAAAATCCCCTCAATCGCCTGTCCCGTGCCATGCGCCTTCACCTCTTTGCGAGGATAAATCAAAGGAGCATTCAAAATCAACGCCGCCGCCGTGGCCGCCGGCAGTGCCGCATAAGGGACCGCCGCAAGACACTCGAACTCCAGCCGCCGCAGCCTTTCCGCATAAGCCACTGCAATTTTCCGAAAAAGCGACGGGACCGAAATCGCCCGCCGCAGATCGATGTAGATCGGCGAAAGCGCCCCGGAAGCCAGCGTGAATTGACCAAAACGCACGCATCCCGCCTCAAAAAGCCCGCGGATCAACTCCAACCCGGCCGCGGGCCGTACCGGCAACACCGCCCGCGCCGACTGGATCTCCATCCGTAGGGCCGCCGCCGCCGCCCTGGGATCGGCCGCCCCCAGCACCGCCCGCGAGACCGGCACAATCATCCGCCCACCCTCCACATCCAACCCGGCCGCCAGAGCCGCCCCCAGATCTCCACCCTGCGCTCCCACCCCCGGCGCCAGCAACCAGCGGTCGGGAGCCAGCCGGCGGACAGCCGCCAGGGCCTCCAGCTGCGTCGCTCCGACCACAAACCCCACCTGCCCTGCCTCCCCCCACTCCAATCCGGCCCGCACCACTTGCTGATAAAAAGGCTCGATCCCCAGATTCTGGATCTCTGCCGCAGAAGGATTTGAAGTCTGCGCCAGCAAAAAAACCGCCTTGCCCGGATAAGAAAGGAAGGGCCTCACACTGTCACGTCCCAGATAAGGACTCAACGTCACCGCATCCGCCTTCAACACCTCAAAAGCCGCCCGGGCATAAGCCGTCGCCGTATTCCCAATGTCCCCCCGTTTGACATCGAGAATCACCGGAATCCCCGCCGGAACCGCCGCCATCGTCTCCTGCAAAGCTGCCATCCCCGCCGGGCCATATTGCTCATAGAAAGCACTGTTCGGCTTATAACAGCAGACCAGATCGGCCGTCTGCTCCATCAATGCCCTGCCCCAGGGCACCAGTTGATCCACCGGCACACGCTCCGGATCCAGCCCCAGACAGAGCAAAGAACCGTTACGCTCCACCGCCGCCGCCAACTTATCACTGAAAGCATTCATCTCCCTGATCTCCTTTCGAAGCAAAAAAAAAGCTCCGCCGATAAACGGCGGAGCCTGAAACCTCAACACAAAAAATATCAAATGGAAAATCGTCTTCCGTGCCGGTTATCTGCCCGGCCCGGAACCACACCAGCAGCTTGAAATCCCGATACCTCGTCATTGCATCCATTGTTTAACCAAACCCGGTCGATCATACCAGAAAGCCGGCCGTTTGGCAAGAGAGAAAACGCGCTCGTGATTCTACATAACCTGTCCTGAAAATAGGCGCGCCGTGCCCCCCATGGGCGACCATAAAGGTCGCCCCTACCCGAACACCCCCAATGGAGGGGCGGGGTTACCCCGCCCGGCCCATCCCCAAATCAACCTTCCCCAACGGAAAAGCATCCCCCACCGGGTAATTACCTTCAGAATCAATACATGGATACCTGCATCGGGCGAGAAAACCTCGCCCCTACACAAACGATCTCCCGTAGGGGTACCCCTTGTGGGTACCCAATCTGACAAATCGTCCATTTTCCTCTTTCGGGGTGCCGCCCCCCGCATGGCCTTCTGTCCTGAAAATAGGGCTCTATAGCCTTTTAGCATCCCGCAAATGATCTTTTTCCGGCCAGAAACGACGCGCGGTGCGAAGCAGGGGAAGAGAGTTTTTTTGTTTATGTTTTTGCGCGCATCAGAATGCGCGCAAAAACATAGCCTTTTCCAGAGCCGCCCTGGCGACGCTCTCTTCCCCCTCCTTCCCCCACAGAGCAGTCGTCATGCGGAAACCGGATCCCCGTTCCCGCGTGTTCGTTGGGGGAAGGAGGGGGTCAGGGGGAGGATGAGGGCCAACAGGCAGCGCCCGACAATCTATTTTCCTCTTTCGGGGAGCCACCCCCGGCATGGCCTTCTGTCCTGAAAATAGCCGGAATTTTTAACGCAGAGCCGCAAAGAAGCAGAGACGCAGAGCCAGAAAAAATAAATCTTCCTCTGCGTCTCTCTGCGATCTCCCCGTCTCTGCGTTGAAATCTCTTTTTCATCCTCCAGAATGCCGCCCCCTATAAAATTTTTGTAGTAAAATCTGATTCTCTGGCGGTATTGGTCAAATGCACGCTTGCTTTAAGGAGGCCGGAAATGTTATCGAACGCCGTCGTTCTGCGCGACATTCCCAAAGAAGAAGCCATCCTCGACCTCTTTCGCTATCCCATTCAAGGCGGATTCCGCGGCTTTTACGCCATCGTCCCCATCATCGGCTGGCACCATGCCAGCGTCAAAGGAGGCGACCATCACAAGGGCTTCTGGTTCTACCTCCATCCCCAGGAAGCCGTCGTCCGCCGTTATGAATACGGCCAGGGCTTTGTTGAAGACGAACCCACATCCGTCACACAATACAGCCAGCTTGCCTTAAGCGGAGCCATGGGCCCGGCCCTGGTTGAATATCCGCCTCAACTCTACGCCCACTGGTTCGGCCTGACCCGCTTTATCCCCGAAGGTCCCCAACTCCCCCAACTTCACGAAGAAGACGGCCCCGGCAGCTCCCGCTTTGCCCGGGCCTGGCAGGGAACCCATCAAGGCAACCATGAAGCCTTCCTGGCCGAATTCCAGACCGCCTTCCTGCGCTCACTCGTCAGCCAGAAGAGCGCAGAATTCGACGAAGCTGCCGAACTACGCTGGAGGCACCTGCTCCTCTCAACCTACAACGCCGGCGAATACCAGATCCAGGAAGCCGCCCCGCTTTTTGAAAACCTCGTCGACGTCCTTCTGCGGCAATTCGCCCTGCTGCCCGACCCCTGGTTTGAAAAAGGCAGCTTTGTCGTCGCCCAGATCGGCTATATGATCGAAGACATGGAAGACAGCGGCGTCCCGGAACTCGCCCCCAAAGCCGCCGAACTGAAACGCTACCTGGATCAACGACGATAGCAACCCATTTTTCACCCGCCCTCTCTCTCTGAAAAAAACATAATTTGGCGGGCTCTGAAAAAATCCATATTTTCGGCGGCTTTCTGAAGCCGCCGAAAATATAAATAAAAAAACTCTCCCCCCCTCCCGCGCGTCGCTTCAAACCGAACAAAAGCCCTTTGCAGGACGCAAAAACACCCCCGTAAAACCATTTTTCGCCCGCCCTCTCTCTCTGAAAAAACATAATTTGGCGGGCTTTCTGAAGCCCGCCAAATTATAAAAAAATAACTCTCCCCCCCTCCCGCGCGTCGCTTCAAACCGAACAAATGCCCTCTGCGGGACGCAAAAACACCCCCCGTAAAACCATTTTTCGCCCGCCCTCTCTCTCTGAAAAAACATAATTTGGCGGGCTTTCTGAAGCCCGCCAAATTATAAAAAAATAACTCTCCCCCCCTCCCGCGCGTCGCTTCAAACCGAACAAATGCCCTCTGCGGGACGCAAAAACACCCCCCGTAAAAACCATTTTTCGCCCGCCTTCTGAGGCGGGCGAAAAATGGTATAATCACAACCGACAATACACAACACAACCAATTTCACTCATCAGGAGAACACCATGGAGTTCTTTGAAGTAATCGAACAACGTTACAGCGTGCGAGCCTACACCCCCGACCCCGTCGAAGAAGGAAAGCTCCACCGCGTCCTCGACGCCGCCCGCCTCGCCCCCACCGCCGTCAACTTCCAACCCTTCCAGATCATCGTCATCCACACCGCCGGCCGCCAGGACGAACTGAAACGGATCTACAGCCCCAGCTGGTTCACCCAGGCCCCCATCGTCCTGGCCCTCTGCGCCGTTCCTGCCCAGGGCTGGGTCCGCAAAATCGACGGCAGAAACTACACCGATGTCGATGTCGCCATCGTCATGGACCACCTGGTCCTCGCCGCCACCGCCCAGGGCCTCGGCACCTGCTGGATCGGCGCCTTCAACCCCACCGCTGCCCGGGAAATCCTCGGCCTGCCCGAAGGCGTAGAACCCATCACCTTTACTCCCCTCGGCTATCCCGCCGATCACCGCGTCGAAAAGAACCGCAAACCGCTTGAATCCCTGGTCCACTACGAACGCTGGTAAGCATGGCTGAAAAAATCCTGGTGGTCGAAGATGAACCCATCCTGCGGGAAACACTGGAATATAACCTGACCCACCAGGGCTATCTTGTCAAAACCGCCGCCGACGGACCGTCCGCCCTGGAACTGGCCCGGCGTGAGCGGCCCGACCTGATTTTGTTGGATGTCATGTTGCCCGGCCTGGACGGATTCGAGATCTGCCGCATTCTGCGCCAGGAGATGAACTGCCCCATCATTATGGTCACCGCCCGCACCGAAGAGATCGACCGGGTGGTAGGATTGGAAGTCGGCGCCGACGACTATATCATCAAACCCTTCAGCATGCGCGAACTGCTCGCCCGGGTCAAAGCCATGCTCCGCCGCATGCGCATGCTGCACGAATCCGCTCCCGAAGCGGTCAACGCGGAGGTCCCGCCCCGCGAAGATCGGCTCATCTTCGACGATCTGACCCTCGACCTGAGCCGGCGGGAAGTCCGCCGCGGCTCGGAAATCTTACACCTGAAACCCAAAGAATACGACCTGCTGCTCTTTCTGGCCCACAACCACGGCGCCGTTCTCTCGCGTGAACTGATCCTGGAACGGGTCTGGGGCTGGGATTATGTAGGAAACACCCGCACGGTCGACGTACACATCCGCTGGCTACGCGAAAAGATCGAACCCGATCCCACCGTGCCGACCCGTATCGTCACCGTCCGCAGCATCGGTTATCGCTTTGAGGGTTAAATACATTCGGAGGAATTATGTCCCCGTCCATTCGCTGGCGTATCGCCGTTCCCTATGTGGCCCTGATCATCGCCTTGATGACCGGCTTGATGATTTACCTTTCGATCCTGGTCGGCAACACCTATAGCACCAACCTGCGCGACAAACTTCATGCCGAAGCCATCCTGCTCGCCGACGCCTTCAAACCGGAACTCCTGGCCGGGAAGACGGCCGAGGAAATCAACCCGCTGGTGCAGGAATACGGCCGTCGTCTTAATGCCCGCGTCACGGTTATCGCCCCTTACGGTGCCGTCCTGGGCGATTCCGAGGTGGATTGGCAAACCATGGATAACCACCTCAGCCGCCCTGAAGTCAAAAACGCCCTGGAAAACGGCGAAGGTGAAAACAGCCGTTACAGCAGCACCACGGACGAGCGGATGATGTACATTGCCGTAGCCGTCAAAGAAGGGCAAACTCCCCTGGGCATCGTCCGGGCCGGCCTTTCGCTACGCGAAGTCGAGCAGAATACCAATCAGCTCCGCCGCACCCTCCTCCTTGCCCTGGTCGTGGCCACCCTGCTCAGTATCCTCCTCGCCGTCCTCATCGCCGAACGCACCGCCCGCCCCCTCCGCCGCCTTACCGAAGTGACCCAACGCATGGCCGACGGCGATATGACCGCCCACATCCTGCCTACCACCCGCGACGAAATCGGGCTGCTCACCCGAACCTTCAACCAGATGGCCGAACAGCTCCATGAAAAACTCGCTGCGCTCTCCGGCGAACGCGACCGCCTCAGCGCGATCCTCGACCATATGGCCGACGGCGTCCTCATTACCGATAAGGACGGCCGCGTCCGCATGATCAATCCCGCCGCCGCCGTGATCCTCAACCTGCGCGACATGACGGTCGGCTTCTCTTTCGCCCAAACGGTCCGCGATTATCAGCTGATCGAACTCTGGCGCCATTGCCATGAACGCGGCGAAGAACAGATCGCCACGCTGGAAATCAACCTCACCCCCCGCTTCCTGCAAGTCATCATCACGCCGCTGCGCACCGCCGACCTGGAAGGCTGCCTCATCATCCTCCAGGATCTCACCCCGATGCGCCGGCTGCAAACGGTGCGCCGCGATTTCGTCAGCAATGTCTCTCACGAATTGCGCACGCCGCTGGCCTCGATCAAAGCCCTGGCCGATACCCTCCGCGAAGGCGCCCTGGCCGATCCACCCGCCGCCCGCAACTTCCTCACCAAGATGGAAACGGAAATCGATGCCATGACTCAACTCGTCGAGGAACTCCTCGAACTGAGCCGCATCGAATCGGGCAAGGCCCCCCTCCAATTCCAGCCCACCGCCGTCATGGACTTCGTCGCCCCGCCCACGGAACGGCTGCGCCCCCAGGCCGAGCGCGCCGGTATCACGCTCTCGCTGGATCTGCCCGACGATCTGCCGCCGGTTCTGGTCGATAAGAGCCGCATCGCTCAGGTGATCACCAACCTGGTTCACAACTCCATCAAATTCACCCCCAAGGGCGGCCAGATCATCGTCTCCGCCCGCCAAAGCGGCGGCGAAATCATCATCACGGTCCGCGACACCGGCATCGGTATCCCCTCCGAAGCGCTGCCCCGCATCTTCGAACGTTTCTACAAAGCCGACCGCGCCCGCTCCGGCGAAGGAACTGGCCTCGGTCTCTCCATCGCCCGCCATATCGTCCAGGCCCACCAGGGCCGCATCTGGGCCGAAAGCCTGGAAGGCCAGGGCACCACGCTCTTCATCGCCCTCCCGGTCGCTCCTAAAGAAAAAATTTAAAGCAGTACCGCAAAAGGCCTTTATTTGTTAAAAAGCGACGCGCTGGATGGGAAGAGAGAATTATTTTTTATTCATTTTTCGGCGGCTTCAGAAAGCCGCCGAAAAATGGCCTGTTCTTTCCCGTGTTTTCCGGGCTAACCGCACAGGTCGAAAGCGAAAGGAAATAACATGTCCCCGCTCCAACCTTCACCCGCATTCCCCTTACCCGTTTCACGTTTTACGTTTTACGTTTCACGTTTTACGTTTTATCTCTGCCTCGTCCTCCTTCTCGCTGCCTGTTATGTCGGGCCGCAACCCGACGCCCGTCAGCCCATCATCCCGGAAGAAGTCCGCAGCGAATGTCCCGTCTGGGGCCGCGGCGGCTCCGTCCACGCCCGCCAGATCGCCTACGCCCCCGACGGCAAAACGCTCGCCGTCGCCGGCCAGGGCATCTCCCTGCGCGATACCGCTACCGGTCGCGGCCTCTGGTGTATCGATGAACTCGATCCCCAATTTATTATCGGCGGGCTGAAATTCAGCCCCGACGGACAGACCCTCGGACTCTACGTCGCCATCTCCAACACCTTACAGTTGCGCCGCGTCGACGACGGCACCCTCATCCGGGAAATCACAGACCCTACCGATTACCTCTATGACTTTGATTTCTCGCCCGACGGCCGCTCTCTGGCAACAACAGCCGCAGACGGCACCGTCCGCTGGTATTCTCTCGCCGGCGATGCCAAACTCCTCTGGACCGCCGCCACTTCCGAATACGCCCCCGTCGCAACAGCCGTTTCCCCCGACGGCCGGACCCTGGCAGTCCGCTACTTCGACGGCCAACTGGATTTCCACAACACGGCCGACGGAAGCTTGCAGCGAACGGTTAAACTGGATCTGATGGGCAGTACCGGCAAATTGATCTACACGCGAGATGGTTCAATCCTCATCGCCTGGACTGAAAACAAAATCCAGGCCCTCCGCCTCAGCGACAACCAGAATCTGCTCGCCGTGGAACTTACCCATGACTCGAAAAGCAGTACCATAATCAACAACGTCATGCTCTCTCCCAATGGAAATCAGCTCGCCGTTCTGGCCATGGGTTGGCTCTGGCTGGAACCCGCCGAGAGTTCCAGCCTCTCCGACACCAAAAGCAGCGTCAACGATCAATACGCAATTAGCCTCTGGAACACCTCCGACTGGAGCCAGGAAAAAACCCTCAACGGCGGCAAATGGATCTACACCTTCGCCTACGCCCCCGACGGCCAACAAATTGTCACCAGCTGGAACAACGAGATCGCCTTCTGGAATCTGAAGTCTGAAAAGTAATTAACCCAAGTTGCTACCTCGATAAATCCAGCCCATGATTCAAGATCCGCTGCATGCCGTCTAAAAGTAGACAGCAGCAAGTAGACAGTAGACAGCAAAAATCTTCGCCTTACCGGCTCAAATGGACTGGAAATCCGCTGTCTACTGTCTACCGTCTACTTTCTACTAAACCTTTGCATACAAAAAAGCTTAAATAGAAAGCACGTCTTTTAAAGGTAGCAACTTGGGTTGCTTAACCTTTTTAACGTCCTGCATAGGTCGTTTTTCCCGTAAGAAACGTCGCGCGTGATGGAAGAAGAGAATTTTTTGTTCATGTTTTCGCGTGCCGCAGACGGCACGCGAAAACATGGACCTTTTCTTGCTGTCTACTGTCTACTTGCTACTGTCTACTTCTTCTTGCTACTGTCTACTTCTTCTTGCACTTTTCCCCAATTGGACGTAAGATCGGATCAAACTAAAATTCTAACCATAGGAGATCCCATGCGATTCACTCGATTCCGCTTCGCCGCAGGTCTGATCCTGCTGGCACTCCTTTTCGGCTGCACCCCCACCCCCACCGCACCGATGGGACCGACTCTGGAACTCGGCCCCTGTCATCTCTCCGCACCCGGCATCGCCAATCGCATCCCGGCCAGCTGCGGCACCCTGGAAGTTCCCGAAGATCGCGCCCACCCCGACGGAGCAAAGATCCAGCTCTACGTCGCCGTCGTGCCCGCCATCTCCAAAGATGCCGCCGGCGACCCGCTGGTCTTCATCACCGGCGGCCCCGGTGAATCCGCCACTCAGGATTACCTTCGGCTCTATACAGCCTTCAGCCGCATCAACCAAAAACGCGATATTCTGTTGGTCGATCAACGCGGCACCGGCAAATCCAACCCGCTCGACTGCCCCGATATAGATCTGGAAGCCGGCGACGACAGCGAAACGGCCAAAAACGCTATCACCAACTGCTACGCCGCCCTGCCCGGCAACCCCAATTTCTACACCACCGCCGCCGCCGTTGAAGATCTGGAAGCCGTGCGCCAGGCCCTGGGCTACCCGCAGCTGAACCTCTACGGCATCTCCTACGGCACCCGCGTGGCCCAGACCTACATGATCCGCTATCCGCAAAACGTCCGCACTGCCATCCTCGACGGCGTCGTCCCCCAGGATGAGGCCCTCGGCAGCACCGTCTCCAGCGACGCCCAGCGAGCCCTGGATAAAGTCTTCGCCCGGTGCGCCGCTCAGACCGATTGCAACGCCGCCTTCCCCGACCTCCCCGGCACCCTGAAAAGTATGCAGGAAGAGCTGGATCAACACCCCATCACCGTAACGGTCACCCATCCCACCAGCGGCGCCCCTACCGAAGTCCGCTTCACCCGCGACACCCTGGCCGGAGCGCTCCGCCTCTTCAGCTACAGCCCGGAAACCACCGCCCTGCTCCCGCTGCTCCTGCACTCCGCCCAAGAAACCGGCGACTACAGCCGCCTGGCCGCCCTCTCCCTCATCGCCGGCCAGGAATTGCAGGGCTCGATCAGCCAGGGCATGAACTACTCGGTTGTCTGTGCCGAAGATGTCCCCTTCCTTTTCGATGAAAAAGGCAACTTCAAAGGCGACTATCCGGCAGAAAAAGCGACCTATCTCGGCGATTACGTCCATAAACTGGTAGAACTCTGCCGGGATTGGCCCGTCAATCCGGTTTCAGCCGACTTCAAAGAACCGATCCACAGCGATATCCCCACCCTGCTCCTCTCCGGCGAAGCCGACCCCGTCACCCCGCCCGTCAACGCGGCCCAGGTTGCCGCCGGCCTGACCCACGGCCTTTCCCTGGTCGCCCCCGGTCAGGGCCACGGCGTCGCCATGCGCGGCTGCATGCCGCTCTTGATCACCGATTTCGTCGCCGCCGGAGATTTCGCTGCGCTGGATACCGGCTGCGTCGCTCAAATCCAGCCGCCCCCCTTCTTCCTCAACTTCGCTGGATCCAATCCATAACCCGGGAGGCCAGGATGATTGAAGTTCACGATCTTCACAAAAAATTCGGCTCCGTTCAGGCCCTTCAGGGGGTCTCCTTCTCCGCCCCTGACGGTCAAATCACTGGACTGCTCGGCCCCAACGGTGCCGGCAAAACCACCACCCTGCGCATCCTCTACACCGTGCTCCAACCCGACCAGGGCCTGGTCACCATCGACGGCATCGATGTACTGAAAGCTCCCCGCGCCGCCCAGGAACGGCTCGGCGCCCTGCCCGACAGCACCGGCCTCTATCCCCGGCTGACCACCCGCGAAAACATTCGCTACTACGGGCGCCTGCATGGACTCAAAGGCGCGGCCCTCGAACAGGCCATCGACCAGATGATCAAACTCCTGGAAATGGATTCGATCGCCGACCGTCGCACAGAAGGCTTCTCTCATGGGGAACGGCTCAAGGTCGCCATTGCCCGCGCCCTGATCCACAGCCCGCAGAATGTCCTCCTCGACGAACCGACCAACGGCCTCGATGTCATGAGCACCCGCAATATGCGCACGCTGATCCGTCGGCTGCGCGACGAGGGCAAAACGATCCTCTTCTCCAGCCACATCATGCAGGAAGTCTCCGCCCTCTGCGATCACATCGTCATCATCGCCCACGGCCAGGTCGCCGCCGGCGGCTCTTCCGAGGAACTCCGCAAACTCACCGGGCAGGAAACCCTGGAAGATGCCTTTGTCCGCATTATCGGCTCGGAGGAGGGCCTGGAACGATGATCGAACGGATCTGGATTGTCTGCAGCAAAGAAGTCATCGACAACCTGCGCGATCGGCGCACGCTGCTGGGAGCCCTCTTCTACCCGCTGCTCGGCCCGCTGCTGATGGCGCTGCTCTTCACCATCATCGGCCAGACCGCCACCACCCAGTATGAAAAACCGCTCCAGTTGCCCATCGTCGGCGCGGAAAATGCCCCTATCCTGGTACAATACCTTTCGCAAAACAACACCACCATCCTGCCGGCCCCGGCCGATCCCGAAGCCGCCGTCCGCGCCGGGGATTACGATGTCATCTTGATCATTCCCCCGGATTATGTGGAAGACTTCACCGCCGGCCGGCCCGCCACCGTGCGGCTGATCCTCGATAATTCCCGGCAATCTTCCGATGTCGCCATCCGCCGGGCCCAACAATTGCTCAAAGGCTACAGCCAGCAGATCAGCGCCCAACGGCTGCTGGTTCGCGGCATCGATCCCGGCATCACCCAGGCCCTGGCCATCGAAGAAGCCGATGTCGCCACCCCCCAAAGCCAGGCCGCCATGTTCCTCAACATCATGCCCTACTTCATCATCTTCTCGGTCTTCATCGGCGGCATGTACCTCGCCATCGATACCACGGCCGGCGAACGCGAACGCGGCTCTCTGGAACCCTTGCTGATCAACCCGGTCCGCCGCAGTGAACTGGTGCTCGGCAAACTGGGGGCCACCTCCTTCTTCACCCTGATATCAATTCTGGAAACGCTGATTGCCTTCTACATCATGCTCAACCGCCTGCCCACCGAATCTTTCCACGTCAAAATCAGCCTCAATGCCGCAGCCTTTGGAGAAATCCTGCTCATCTCGCTGCCCATGATCCTGCTGGCCGCCTCGCTCCAGATCATCATCGCCACCTTCACGCGCAGCTTCAAAGAGGCCCAGAATTATCTCTCCTACCTGCCCTTGATTCCGGCCCTGCCCGGTATGATCCTGGCCTTTATGCCGCTCAAAATCCAGCTCTGGATGATGTTGATTCCGACCTTCGGCCAGCAATTGCTCATCAACCAGGTCATGCGCGGCGAGATCCCCGACCCGCTCCATAGCTGGACCGCCGCCGTCGTCACCCTGATCGCAGGCATTGCCCTCACCGTCGGCGCGATCCGTCTTTATCAACGGGAACAGGTGCTTTTCGGTCGGTAAAGGAGGTTGCTTATGGCTGACCCCATCGTTGAAATCCGCAACGGCAAAATCCGTGGCGCTCTGGATCAGAGCGTCTACAGCTTCAAAGGCATCCCCTACGGCGGCCCGACCTCCGGCGCAGGGCGGTTCAAACCGCCGGTCCCGGCCGCTCCCTGGACAGAGGTGCGCGACGCCTTAAGCTATGGGCCCAGTTGCCCCCAACCCGGCGGACCGGTTCTCAATATGACGCCGGAAATCTCCGCCGTTTTCGACCGCGATGAAACCCCGCCCCAGAACGAAAACTGCCTTTATTTGAATGTCTGGACGGCGGGGCTCAACGACGGCGGTCATCGTCCCGTCATGGTCTGGATTCACGGCGGCGCTTTCTTCGTCGGCTCCGGCTCCGGGAAACTCTATGCCGGCGACGCCCTGGTCCGCAAAGGCGACGTCGTCGTCGTGACGGTAAACCATCGGCTGGGCCCTCTGGGCTACCTGCACCTCGGCGACCTGGCGGGGGAGGAATTCGCCGCGTCCGGGAACGTGGGCATGCTCGACCTGATCCTCGCCCTCGAATGGGTACGCGACAATATCGCCCTCTTCGGCGGCGATCCGCACAACGTGACCCTCTTTGGTGAATCGGGCGGCGGCGCAAAAATCAGCGTCCTGCTGGCCATGCCGGCCGCACAGGGACTCTTTCACAAAGCCGTCATTCAAAGCGGCCCCGGCCTCTACATGCACGACCGCGAGGCCGCCACCGCCACGGCCCGCCAACTGCTCAACCGCATCAACCTCAACCCGCAACGGATGGCTGAAATCCAGCAGGCGCCGGTCGAGCGCCTGCTCGCCGCCCAGGCCGCCGCCGCCCGCCGAGACGGCTTCTTCATGCTCAAACCCGTCGTCGACGGCACCCTGCTGCCGCACCGCCCCTTCGATCCTATCGCGCCGGCCATCTCCGCCCACATCCCCCTGCTCATCGGCACCACCAAAGACGAAATGAACCTCTTTCTGGGCAAAGTGCCGCTGCTCGGCACCTTCGGCGGCCCTCGCTGGCCGGGCCAAATCGCCCTGGAAATTTCTTCCCGGGCAGTACTCGGGCCGGAAGCCGGACCGCGCGTCCTGCAAACCTATCGCTACACCCGTCCCCAGGCCGCCCCCCATGAAATTTTCTGCGCCGTCGTCACCGATTGGGCAATACGGATCGGTTCAATCCGCATCGCCGAACGGAAAGCGGCCGCCGGCTCCGCCCCGGTCTACATGTACCTCTTCGGCTGGGAATCCCCCTACCTGAACGGCCGGCTCAAATCCCACCACGCTCTGGAAATTCCCTTCGTCTTCAACCACATCAACGTCACGCCCTCCATGACCGGCCGCCGGCCCGAGTGCTATCCTCTCGCCGAAAAAATGAGCGCCGCCTGGATCGCCTTTGCCCGCAGCGGCAATCCCAACCACCCGGATCTACCCTTCTGGCCGGCCTACACCTTGAAAGAACGGGCCACCATGCTCTTCAATACCGACTGCCGCGTACAAAACGATCCCGACCGCGAAGAGCGTCTGGCCTGGACCGGACTGAAATTACAGGCCATGTAACATCATTTAAGTTTTACTGCATGCAAAAGATTAGTAAACAGGATTCAGCAGATGACAGATTTTCCACCCATTTGAGATCTACCTGTCTACTGTCTACTTGCTACTGTCTACTTCTTAAATAAGGAGATCATCATGCGACAAACCTTTGACCGTGAAATGCAAGAAATACAGGATGACGTTTTAGCCCTGGGCAGCATGGTCGAAAACGCCCTGATCGAATCCGTCCAGATTTTGCGGGACCGCGATACCGACGGGGCCGAACAGCTGATCGCCCAGGATCACCTGATCAACGAAAAACGCTTCGCCATTGAAGGCAACTGCCTGGCCCTGATCGCCACCCAACAACCCCTTGCCGGCGATCTCCGCACCCTGGCCGCCGTCCTCGAAATCACCACCGAGCTGGAACGGATCGGCGACTATGCCAAAGGCATCGCCCGGATCAGCCTGATGCTGGGGCCGGGGCCTCTACCGCAACCGCTCCCCCTGGTCCAACAGATGGCCGAAAAAAGCAGCCACATGCTCCACCGCTCCCTGGATGCCTTCATCCGCCGCGATGAATTGCTCGCCCGAGCCATTCACAGCGAAGACGATGAAGTGGACGATCTCTATCTGCAAACCTACCGCACCCTCATTGCCCACATCATCGCCGATCCCCAGCTGATCGAACCGATCAACTACCTGCTGTGGGTAGCGCACAACCTGGAACGGGCCGCCGACCGCGTCACCAACATCTGCGAGCGCGTCATCTTCACCGTCACCGGTGAGCTTTCCGAACTGGACGGCAGCGGCGGCTGAGAAAAATTTCCTCGCGGGCGGCCACATCGGGCCGCCCCTACAAACACGCCACCCATGTAGGGGCGCCCCGGCGTGGGCGCCCTCCTCTCCCCCCATCCAGCGCATCGCATCAAGCCGAACAAAACCTCCTGCGGGACGCCAATTAAAGTACCGGTTGCGGGACGCTAAAAAAGCTAACCGCACAGCTGGCAAACCCTCGTTCCACCATTGCAAAAGCAGCATATCTAAGTAAAATTGAGTTGATTTACCAGCCGTAGTTCCGATAAAAAGCAAATCAAATGATACCATCGGAAAAAGAAACCATCCACGCTCAGTCTCCACCTGCAAAAGAAATGCGGGACATACACAGCCGGTCACATTCCGAACAGGAAAACAGCCAGCCAGATTCCGACTGCCTGCCACCCCCCATCCCAGAAAATATCCTCCCGGCCCATCTACTCGACGCCATCAACCAGGCCGTCCTCGCCGCCGACACTCAAGGCCTTATCATCTACAGCAATCGCTACACCGAAATCCTTTTCCACACCGCCATCGCGGAACTACAGGGGCGCAAACTGGCTGACCTGCCGCTGCGGATCCCCCTCCCGGAATCCCCGGACCAAAAACGACATACCGAAATAGAATTTCAAAATGCCGCCGGGGCAACCTCACTCTACCGCATCAGCGACACCCCGTTTCTGAATTCAGCCGGCCACCACGCCGGTTGGATTCGCACCATCGACGACATCACCGACAGCGCCGTAGATCACAAGCGCCGCCGCCAGACCGAAGCCGATCTCAAAGCCAGCCAGCACCGCATGCAGGCCATCTTCGACAATGCCCTCGATGCCATCCTGCTGCTGGACAATCAGGGCCGCCTGATCGAAGTCAATCCTGCCGCCTGTAAACTCACCGGCTATTCCCATGCCGCCCTGCTGGATCATGCCCTCCAGGAATTCATCGTCTCCGATCTCTCCCCTTCGGCCCACATGTTGTGGGAACTCTTGATGAAAAAAGGAGAAGCCACCGGAGAATATCGCTTGCGCCGCCAGGACAACAGCCAGGCCTGGGTCGAATATCACGCCGTCGCCAATATCGCCCCCGGCCTGCATCTGATCGTCCTCAATGACACCACGGGGCGCAAACTGGCCGAAGAAACCCTGGCCCGTCAGGCTCACGAACTGGCCCGCTCCAATGCCGATCTCGAACAGTTCGCCTACATCGCATCCCACGACCTCCAGGAACCCCTGCGCATGGTCAGCAACTACGTCCAGCTACTGGAACGCCGTTACAAAGATCGCCTGGATACCGAAGGCCTGGAATTTATCACCCATGCAGTAGACGGGGCCCGCAGAATGCAAAAAATGATCCAGGACCTGCTGGCCTATTCCCGGGTCCAGACCCGCGGCAATCCCTTCACCCGGGTAGACCTGGAAAAAACCCTCGATCAGGCACTGGCCAACCTCGATCTGGCCATTGAAGAAAACCAGGTCCAACTGACCCGCGAACCGTTGCCCACACTCTATGCCGATCCGTTACAGATCCAACAACTCTTCCAAAATCTCATCGGCAATGCCATCAAATTCCACAGCACCACCCCGCCCCATATCCACATCAGCGCCCACCAGGAAACCAACGAATGGCGCTTTGCCGTTCATGACAACGGAATCGGCATTCCCACCCAATCGATCTACCGGCTCTTCACCCTTTTCCAACGCCTGAACAGCCGGCAGGAATATCCCGGCACCGGCATCGGCCTGGCCATCTGCAAAAAAATCGTCGAACGTCATGGCGGTCACATCTGGGTAGAATCTCAACCCGGTCAGGGTTCTACATTCTATTTCACCCTTCCACTTAACATGGAACACCACAAGGAATAAACTGTTATGGAAACCATATGGAACGACGCTCCTATCGAAATTTTGCTGGTCGAAGATAACCCTGGCGATATCCAGCTCACCCGCGAAGTCTTCAAAGAAGCAAAAATACCCACCCATCTCCATGTGGTAGAAGATGGTCAATCCGCCATCGACTTCCTCTATCATCGACAGAACTACATCAATGCCCCTCGCCCCGATCTCATCCTGTTGGATCTGAACCTGCCCAAGAAAAACGGACTGGAAGTTCTGGCTGAGATCCGTACCGATTCCCTGTTTCGGACCATCCCGATTATCATCCTCACCACCTCTCAATCTGAAAAAGACATCCTCAAAAGCTATCAACTCCAGGCCAATTGCTTTATCACCAAACCCTTTGGCCTGGAAGAATTCATTGCCGTCGTCCAGGCCATTCGTGATTTCTGGCTCACCATCGTACAACTTCCATCGCACTAAGGCTGTTAACGAAAATTTATATAGTTAACCCGCTTCGAGGGTTAAACCATATAAATTCAAGGAACTCTAAGGAACCATCATGGACCGTCGGCCAATCAATCTGCTGTTGATCGAAGACAATCCCGGCGATGCTCGCCTCTTCCGGGAGCAGTTAACCGACCCTCAATCTCTAAATCAAACTTATAAAATCACCTGGGTAACCACCCTGACGGCCGGAATCAACACCCTGACCGGGCAGCCGGTCGATGTCATCCTGTTAGACCTCTCACTGCCCGACAGCCAGGGATTGGAAACCTTCAACAAAATGCACGAAGCGGCCCCCAAAATCCCCCTGCTTGTCCTGACCGGCCTCTCCGACGAAAATCTGGCCCTGGAGGCGGTAAGCAAGGGGGCGCAGGATTATCTCGACAAAAACGACATCACCCCCACCCTGCTCAATAAAGCCATCCGCTATGCCATCGAACGCCAAAAAGCCGAAACGGCCCTCTACCACCGCGAACGACGATTCCGGGCCCTGCTGGAAAACATCTCGGATACCATCTTGATCCTCGACCCGCAAGGCAAAATCCAATACCTGACACCTTCCATCCAAACCCTGCTGGGCTATGCCCCCGAAACCCTGCTGAACACCGAAATCTACCCCTTGATCCTTCCGGAAGATCAGGCCAAATTCCGCCAGGCCCTTACCACCTTGCATCAGGTGCGCTCCCTGCGCCAGGTCATCGAATTACGCATCCAACGAGAAAACGGCACGATTCAGACCCTGGAAGGTGTTATCCAGAACCAGATGCAAGATCCGGCCGTCGCCGGCTTCATCATCACCCTCCGCGACATCACCCTGCGGAAACGGGCCACCGAAGCCCTGACCCATTCCCGCGATTTCCACCTTTCGCTGCTGGAAAACTTCCCCACCCCGATCTGGCGCTCCGGACTGGACGCCAAATGCAACTACTTCAACCGGGCCTGGCTGGACTTCACCGGCGTCCCCCTGGATCAACAATGGGGAGACGGCTGGCTGGAAACGCTCCATCCCGCCGAACAAAAAAGATATCTGGAAAGCTACCTCCAGGCGTACCATACCCGTCAACCCTTCGAATTTGAACATCGGCTCCGCCACCGTGACGGAGAATACCACTGGATGGTAAACATTGCTTATCCCTTCAACGACCTGGAAGGCGAATTTGCCGGCTATCTGGGATCACTTTACGACATCACCGAACGTAAAAAGACCGAAGAACAGCTCCGGGCCAGTGAAGAACGCTTCCGCACCCTGGTGGCCTCGCTAGGGGATGTCGTTTTCACCCTCGACCACCGTCGTCGGTTCACCGGCATCTATGGTCCATTCGAAGAACATTTCCAACTCAACCCCGCCCGGGCCCTCGGTCACACCCTGGAAGAAATCTTCCCCCAACAACCGCTCACCCCGCATCAGGAAGCCTATAACCGCGCCCTGGCCGGTGCCACGCGGAGTTACGAATGGGCCATTCCCAATGGACAGAGTTCCCGCCAGTATCAAATCACCCTCTCGCCGCTACGCGATTGTCGAAATCAGGTCGAAGGCGTCGTCGGCATCATCCACGATATCACCAACCTCAATCAAACCCTGGAAGCCCTGCGGCGGGAACGGGACCTGGTCGCGCGCATCATGGAAACCAGCCCCATCGGAATGCTCCTGCTGGACCCCCAGGGCAACATCACCTTCACCAACATCCACGCCGAAACCGTGCTGCGCCTGCCCCCCGGCCCCGACCATCGCCCGCAACTGGTGGGCAGCCTGCGCCAGATCCTGACCCAAACCCTGGCACAAAACCACCCCCTCTACAACTATCGCACCACCCTCGAAACACTGGGCGGCACCATCCAGATCGTCCTGCATGCCGCCCCCATCTTTGACGCGGCCGACAAAATCGAAGCCCTGGTCGTCATGGTCGAAGATATCACCGAACAAATCCGGGCGGAACAAACGCTCCGCGCCAGTGAAAAGACCTTCCGCGCCCTCTTTGACGGCATCAACCAGGTGATCTTCATCTGTGATACTGAAGGAAAAATTCTGGTCGCCAACGAAAAAACCTGTCAGAGATTGAATGGCAGCGAAGCGGAGCTGATAGGCTCCAATGTCTTCGACCGATTGCCGCCTGCCGTTGCCCGGTATCGCCGGCAAAAAATGCGGGAAGCCATCGAATCCCACCGTTCCCTGCGGTTCGAAGACTTCAACAATGAAGTCTACCTGGAAAGCTATGTCAACCCGCTGCCCGACGCCGACGGGTGCATCACTCGCGTGGCCATCTTTGGATTTGATCTCACCGAACACCGCAAAACCCTGCAATCCCTGCGCGAACGCGAAGCCCGGCTGCGCGCCATCACCGAAAATGCCCCCGATTTCATCCTGAAACTTAGCCCGGAGGGAAAAATCACCTTTGTCAATCGAGTCTTCCCGGGACGCACCACCCAGGGACTCATCGATCAGTCGATCTACACCTACGTGCCGCCGGAATATCACACACTGATCCAAACCAGCCTGGAACAGGCGCTGACATCCAAAGAGACCCACGAATTTGAAGTTCAAACCTACGACGAAAATGACGGCCGTCGGTGGTATCGGATCCGCATGGGAGCAATTAACGAAGAACAATTCCCGGGAGTGATCGCCATGGCGTCCGATATCACCCACCAGAAAAAACTTTCTGAAAACCTGGCCCGGGAAGCCGCCGCCAATGCCGCCATCGCCGATCTGGGTCCCTTGCTGCTCAGCAACCCCTCACCCGACCTGCTATCCGAAAAGATCCTGAGCTGCGTCTGCCGGCTCACCACCAGTACCACCGCCATGACCGGCTATCTCCATCCGGGAAGCCAGGAACTGACAACCTATGCCTATACCACGCTGCCCGAAACGCCCCATTGTATCCGGTCCACCCGCAACACCCCGTCGCCCGCCTGGCGCTGGATTCTGGACCATCCCCAACCCGTACTCAGCAACCATCCCGCCACTGAAATTCCATCCCTGAAACTACCTCCCAGCCATCCGGCCATCGACCGCCTGCTGTCGGTCCCGATTGACCTGGACACCACCCGCATGGGCCAGCTGGTCCTGATCAATGCCGAACGGGACTACACCGCTCAAGATATGGCCTTGATCAAACGGCTGGGCATGCTCTATGCCCTGGCCTTACAACGTTATCAGGCTGAAACCGCCTTCAAAGACAATGAAGAAAAACTCCGCAATTTCATCCAGCAATCGCCCAGCGGCATCACCTACACGGATGAAAAAGGGATGGTGCTGGAATGGAATCCCAGCATGGAAAAAATCAGCGGCCTCTCCCGACAGGCCGCGCTGACCTACACCATCTGGGATATTCAACAATATCTGGGCACACAGGATGAGGAAATTGAAGATATACGCCAACGGTTAAAGGAGTTCTACCACACCGGTGAGGCCAAATTTCTCAACCATACCAGCGAAAGAAATTTCAAACTTCCAACCGGAGAACTTCGAATTCTCCAGTCCCGGGTCTTCAAAATTGAAACCAGTCGGGGTTACATGGCCGGCGGGATTCTCCAGGACATCACGGAAGAAAAACAAATCGAACTCAAACTGCGGGAAAGTGAAGAAAAGTTCCGCCAGATCACCGAAAACATCCAGGAAGTCTTCTGGATTCGCGATGTCGTCACCCAGAAGATGCTCTACATCAGCCCGGCCTTTGAAACCATCTGGGGTTACTCGGTGGAATATTTCCATGAACATCTGGACCTTTGGTGGGAAAGTATCCATCCTGACGACCGGGAACAACTCCGCTTTACCTTCAATGCCGGCGATCAACAGGGATTCGAATACCGTATCCGCCGCGCCGATGGAGAAATCCGCTGGATCTTCATCCGTGCCTTCCCGATCATGGACCAGGCCAATCGGGTCTATCGCATTGCCGGACTGGCCAAAGATATCACCCAGCGCAAACAAAGAGAACTGGCCGCTGAGGAAAGTCTGCAACATCAAATCGCCCAACAAACCGCACTGGCCGAACTAACCGACCTGCATTTACAGTCGGCAAAAGAACTCACCTCCATGCTGCAAAAAATGAGCGAAATCAGTGCTCAGGCCCTGAACTGCTCCCGCGTGCTGATCTGGCGTCAGCCTCTGGACGAACCGGATGCCATCGAAATCCTGAACTGTTACGATTCCCGCCGGCAATGCCATCAGGAACTGCCGAAAATTCCCCGTACCGCCATCGAAAACTATTATCAACAGCTCATCACCAGCCACACCCTGGTCACTCAGCAAGACGCCTTGAGCACCGAACTCATCCGGGCCGGATGGGCCGCCCCCGACATGCTTGCCTCCCTCAACGTCCAGATCCGACTGGAAGGCCAGATGATCGGCGGCCTCAGCCTCCACTGGACCACGCCCGGCAAAGATCTCAAACGAGATTACGGCTTTGCCCACTCCCTTGCCGGCCTGATTGCCCTGATGCTTGAAGCTGCTACCCGGGTCAGTGCCCAGGAAGCCCAGCGCGATTCCGAACACCGCCTGAAAGATATCATCAGCTTCCTGCCGGACGCCACTCTGGCCATCGATATGAAAGGCCGCATCGTCATCTGGAATCACGCCATGGAAGAACTTACCGGGATCAAAGCCGATAACATCTTATATCACAACGATTATGAATACGCCGTCCCCTTTTACGGCTATCCCCGGCCATTGCTGGTCAACCTGGCCTTGAACCCGGATCCCGAATTTGAAAAACTCTATCCCCTCTTCCATCAAGAAAACCAAACGCTGACGGCTGAAGCTCATTTTGAAAAGCTGCGCCCCGGCGGGCTCTATCTCTGGATCAAAGCTGCCCCACTCTACAACACGCAAGGACAAAAAATCGGCGCCATTGAAACGATCCGCGATATCTCCAGCCACAAACATGCGGAGCACGCGCTCTCCGAAACCGCCCAGAAACTCCATGCCACCAACCACCAACTGGAAGACTACACCCATAAACTCGAAGCCACCAATCAGCTCAAGGAACTCTTCATCGATATCCTGCGGCACGATCTCCTCAATCCCCTGTCCGTCATTGATGGATTCGCCGATCTCCTGTTGGAATCTCCCACCAATCCCGATGAACAAAAAGCCGCCCTCGCCATCAAAAGCAGCGTCATCCGCCTCATTGAAATGATCGAAAACGCCACCCTCTACGCCCGGCTGGAAAATGTGACCGACCTGCCCCGCATAACCCAAAACCTGGAAAATATTCTCATGAAAGCCGGCCAGGAAATCCAACCGTTCCTGGAACGTAAACAAATCCAGCTCTACTACCAGGAAATCCACCCCCTGTTCATCCCCACCCATCCTTTGATCGAACAGGTCTTCATCAATCTGTTAAGCAACGCCGCAAAATATTCCCCGGTCGGCCGTTCCATTGAAGTCGGACTTCAGCAGAAGCCCGAAAGTTATTGTGTCTACGTTAAAGACTGGGGCAACGGCATTGCCGACCAGGACAAATCCTTTATCTTCGATCGCTTTACCCGTGCCGACCGCCATGGAGTCAAAGGCAGTGGTCTGGGATTGGCCATTGTAAAACGGATCACCGAACTCCACGGAGGTCGTGTATGGGTCGAAAACAACCCGGAAGGGGGAAGTATCTTTTTTGTCGAATTACCTAAAAACTAATCCACCGGAAGCGGAAAACATTTTCCGCTCTCTGGCCGAAAATTCCACGGACGCTATCATCACCACCGACGAAGAAGGGCTGATCGTCTTCTGGAATCCTGCCGCCGAAAATCTTTTTGGCTATCCAGCTGCCGAAATTCTCGGCCGCTCCTTTTCCCTACTGATTCCAGAACGGCTGCGCCAACCCCAAATCCAACTGCTGCACAAGGCCCGCGCAGCCGGCGGCTTATCGCAGGGACGCGTCAACACGGCCCCCGGCTGGGGCCTGCACAAAGAGGGACGCGAAATCCCGGTCGAAAATTCTCTGGCGGCCTGGAAAACGGGGGAAAAGCTCTTCTTCTCCATGATGATCCGTGATATAACGGCCCGAGTCATCGCTGAAGAAGGCCTCAAAAAAACGTCCCAGACCCTGGAAACCTTAATTCAGGCTTCCCCCCTGGCCATCATTACCATCGACCTGCAACAAGAGATCACCCTCTGGAATCCCGCCGCGGAACGGATCTTCGGGTGGAAAGCCACGGAAGTCTTGCATCAAAAGCCTCCCTTTATCCCCCAGGAATCCCTGCCCCAGGCATGGCAAATTCAAAAACGGGCCTTCACCGGCGAACTCTTTTCCGGCATCGAAATGCCCCTGACCCATCGCAATGGAACCCGCCTGGAAATCAGCGTCTCCATCGCCCCGCTTCTCAATACGGAAGGTAATCCCTATGGCATGATGGCCGTGCTTACCGACATCACCGAACGCAAAAACGCCGAACTCCGGCTGCGCCGCTATGCCGATGAACAGGCCACGCTGTACGCAGTCGCGGCGGCGGCCGCCGCCGATCTCGATCTCGATCGGCTCTTCGATGCCGTCCTGGACACCATCCAACCGATGTTCCATGCCGACTGCGCCTGGATTGTACTCGCCGGCCCGCAACCTCAACTCGCAGCCGCTCGAGGCGTCGCTCCGGAAAAAATCCTGGCCGCTCACCAGGAAAGCACCTGCCGCTATTTTCTCAGATTGCAATCCAACCCTACCAGTTCAACCAGCTTCACGGTCACCACCAGCTGCGATTGCACAGCAGAAAAACTTCAACTCCTGGCGCCTTTACAATCCCACATCTGCATCCCCCTCACCACCCGGGGACAATTGTTAGGCTTACTGCATCTCGCCAGTTACACCGCTCACCCCACTACAGGCGAAGATGAGATCCTGCTCAGCGCGATCGGCCAGCAAATTGGAATGGCCATGCACAATGCCCAACTCTATCAAACTGCCCGCCAGAAAAAACAGCTCCAGCTCCTCAGCGAATTCGGACAGGCGCTGGGCACCACCCTCGATCCAGAAAAAGCCACCGAAATTACCCTGCAACGCATAGCCCAGGCCTTAAACACCCCCCAGGGAATCTTCATTCAATATCAAAACAGCGAGGTGGGAGCCATTTTAACCCTGGAAGGTCACTGGATCTATCCAGAACAGGAAAACGGCCCCTCACCGCTGCCCATCGACGAGCTCCAACCTTTCCATGAATTTATCGAACACCTCATCCACAACAACTGCCACCAGGCCTTTTCCACCTCCACACTCCTCCCCCATCTCCATAAACTCTCCTCCCCCATCCCCTGGGAAAACCAAACTCTGGTGGTCCCCATCTGGAGCAACGAATTTCTGACCGGCATATTAATCCTGGGAGGACGGAAAGGAGATCGCCCCTTTACTGAAGAAGAACAAACCCTGGCCCAAATTGCAGCCAGCAACGCCGGTCAGGCCATCCGCAACGCCCGCCTCTATCGCCAGAGCTGCCAGCAATCGGCCCGCCTGGCCGCCCTTAATGCCATCAGCGCCGCCGCAGTCTCCTCCCTGGAGCCCGACACCGTCTTACAACACATTCTGGAACAAACCTGCCAGGCCCTCAATGCCCTGGAAGGTTCCATTCTCTTGCAAGATCCCCTCACCCGGGAACTGGTCTTCCGTTATACCTTGAAAAACCAGGCCGATCTGCTCCAGGGGCAGCGGCTGGCCCCCGGCATCGGCGTGGCCGGCTGGGTGATAGAACATGGCCAATCCATTCGGATTCGCCATGCCCTGCAGGATCCCCGGTTCTACCGGGCCATCGATCTTATCTCAGGGCACACCACCCATTCCATGATCTGTGCTCCTATCAAACGCCCCCGTGGACATATCGTAGGCGTCATCGAAATCGTCAATAAACGGGAAGGCGAATTCAGCCCCGAAGATCTCAGTCTGCTGGAAGCCGGCGCCGGCATCGTCGCCGTAGCCATGGAAAACGCCAGCCTCTACAGCGCTACCCGCGCCCGCGCCGCCGAGCTGGAGCAGCTCAACGAAATCAACCTGGCCCTCACCTCCAACCTGGATTTCACCGCCGTCATCAACGTCGCCCTCACTCAAGTCCAACGCCTGTTCAAAGCGCAAAGCGCCAACCTGCTCCACCCTGATCCCCAAACCAACGAACTGAATCTGGTCCAGGGACTGATCCAAAGCAAACTGCAGCAACAGTTTATAAGCTGGCACCTGCCGTCCCACCAGGAGCTTACAAACTGGGTTGCGAACCAACATCAGGCGGTTCTGATCCCGAATCTGCAGGAACGCCCGTTATTCCCGCTCATCCAACCGCTGTTAAACTATGATCCCCACACAGTCATGTTCGCTCCCTTGATGATCCAGGATCAATGCCGGGGCATCCTGAGCGTTACCCACGCGGATCCCCAGGCTTATACCCAAAACGATCTACACATCTTGCAGGCCGTCGCCTCCACCCTCACCGTAGCCCTGGAAAACGCTCAACTCTACGCCGAATTGAAAACCCTGCTGCGTGAACGAGAACAGGCGCAGTTTCATCTCATCCAGACAGAAAAAATGGCCGCACTGGGACGCCTGGTCGCTTCCATCGCCCACGAAATCAACAATCCCTTGCAATCAGTCCAGGGCTGCCTCACGCTGGCCGAAGAAGAACTGGCGTCGCTCCCCCCGCCGAACGCCTACTTCCACAACGAAATGCAAAATTACCTCAACATCGCCGCGGAGGAAATCGAACGGATCTCGGTCATCGTACGGCGTATGCGGGATTTCTACCGCCCCACCCGCGAAGAAAAACTCCCCCTCGACCTCCATGCTTTGCTGGAAAACGTCCTGGCCCTTGCCGGCAAACAACTCCAACACAGCCAGATCATTGTTGAAAAAAACTGGGGCTCCGACCTTCCCACCTTGCTGGCCAACGCCAACCATCTCAAACAGGTCTTCCTCAATCTTTTGCTCAATGCTATCGATGCCATGCCGGAAGGCGGAACGCTCTCGATCTCCACCCAAATCCAACTATTGGCCCGGGGTTACGAAGCTCCCATTCCCGCCGTCTGCATCATTTTCCGCGACACCGGCAAAGGCATCCCCCCCGATGTGCTCCCCCATCTTTTTGAACCGTTTTTCACCACCAAAGACCATGGCTCAGGGTTGGGACTCTCGATCAGTTATGGTATTATTCAGGCACATCACGGAGAAATCACCGCAACAAGCCAGTTGGGACAGGGCAGCGCCTTTACCATCTGGTTACCCGTTGAATCTGCCGGATAATATAAACCTAAACCTTGCAGCGATGTCGGAGAAATACAAAATGGACAAAATCCCGGCGGCAAAAATTATCATCGTTGACGATGAGCCCCATATCCGCTTCTTTTTAGAAAAAGTCCTGCGTAACGACGGGCATCAGGTCGTCTCGGCCGCAAGCGGAGAAGAAGCCCTCAGCAAAATCGCGGCGGATGAATTCGATCTGGCCCTGTTGGATCTGCGCCTGGGAAACATCAGCGGGATGGAAGTTCTCAATGAAATCCGCCGCCGCTCTCCCGATACTGCCATCATCGTCCTCACCGGATACGCCTCCCTTGAAACGGCGGTCGAAGCCCTGCGACAAGGGGCCCACGATTACCTCTTCAAACCCTGTAAAACGGTGGAACTCCGCGAAAGCATCCGCACCGGCTTATTAAAACGCCACCGGGAAATCCGCCAACGCGAGCTGCTCTCCCAGCTTGAACGCAATCTTACCAACAGCCTGGAAGAAATCCGTTCCACAGTCATACGCCCGAACCTTTCCGCCACACCCCCCATCCCCGAAATATCGCCGGCCCCCGCCCCCCTCCCCACGACGGAACCCAAAGAAGATCCCTCTCGCTTTCTTCAACGCGGCATCTTGATCGTGGATATGATGCGCCATCTCATCACCTGCGATGGGCATCTGCTGGAACTGAGTCCAACCGAATTCAACCTTTTAGCCTACCTGATCAACGAATCCCCGCGCGTCGTCTCGCCGCAAGAATTGGTCCGCGAAATTCAGGGCTACGAAAGCGATCCCTGGGAAGCGCGCGACCTTATTCGCTATCACATCTACCATATCCGCCAGCGGATCCAGGCCGCCACCCATCGTACCGACACCATCAGTACCGTCCGCGGTGTAGGCTACACCATCAATTACGGATAAAGAGCGCCCCCCGGCAAAAGCTTTTTTGCCACCGGCTCCTCCCATGCTATAATACTCCCATGTCCAGCGGCGCTCCCCCATCGGCCCGAGCGTACCGCACCTGGGGACATTTTTGATAGTGTGATGACTGCGTCATCACACTATCTTTTCCCCCAAAAGATTCATCTCCGGGCCTCTGGCCCCGGTCCCGACGGCCTTGCGATGACGAGGATACCTGAATGGGCAGAAGGAAGATTCGCGAATCTTCCCGCGCCCGTTCATCAATTGTCATCCCGCCTTCGGCGCTGTCGAGATAATCTTTTGGGCAGGTCAATTCCGCGGCTCCCGCCGCGTTTTTCCAATGTCTGGGAACAAGGAGTCTACGATGCTGGGACGGGAAATCATTCGCATTTGGGAATATGAACGGGGATTGCTCTATCAAAACGGTCGGTTCGTCAAATTGTTGGAACCGGGGCGGTATGTCCTGTGGCCCTGGCAAAATCGCTCTGTTCACAAAGTGGATATGCGCGAAACCAGCCAGACCATCGAAGGACAGGAAATCCTGACCAGCGACAAAATCGGTATCCGCGTCACCTTGATTGCCCAATATCGAGTCGCCGACCCCATCCAGGCCATTCACACCGTAGAAAATTACTACTCCCAGCTCTACCAGGATCTCCAACTCAGCCTGCGCGAAGCCATCAGCGGCCGCCAGCTGGAAGAATTACTCAAAGATCGCGACAGCCTTTCCGCCCGCCTCTTTGAAGAGGTCGCTCCCCGGGTCCAAAAATACGGACTCTCCCTCAATCGTGTAGGCGTCAAAGATATCATCCTGCCCGGCGTCGTTCGCAATGTCTTCCTGTATGAAGTCGAAGCCGATTTGAAAGGCCGCGCCGAACTGGTCGCCGCCCGCCATGAAACCGCAGCCGCCCGCGCCCGGGCCAACACCGCCAAGCTCCTGGACGAAAACCCCAATATCCTGCGACTCCAGGAACTGGAAGCCCTGGCCGCCCTGGCCTCGAAAGAAGGCAATGTGTTGATCATTCCCGGCTTGCAGGGCCTGCTGAACCGGGACGACAAACCGAAATCCTGATCGAATCCACCATGCTCAGCATTCGGCTTCCCGGATTTCTGCAAAGGTTGTTCCAACCACGCCGGATCCCCGACAAAGGTCTTGAAAAACTGGCCTTCATTCTGGGACTCCCGGCCTACCGGCTGGAAAAAGTCCGGCTGGGGCGGCGCTATTATTACCGCACCTTCACAATCGCCAAACGAGATGGTCGGGAACGCCGGATTCTGGCCCCCTCGCCTGAACTGAAAACCCTGCAACGCCGACTCCTGCACAATTATCTGGAAACATGCCCCCTTCACTCTGCGGCCACCGCCTTTACTTCGAAAAGCTCAGTCGTAGAAAATGCACGTACCCACTCAGGTCAGGAGGTCGTTCTTCTCACCGACCTGCAAGACTTCTTTGAATCTACCTCCGACGAACGGGTTCGTACATACTTCCGCGAGCAAGGCTGGAATGGAGCCGCTTTAAACATCCTGATGCGGCTTTGCACCTACAACCATCACCTGCCCCAGGGAGCACCGACCAGTCCCCTGCTCAGTAATCTGATCAATTGGAAAATGGATGAAGCCCTGACTCAATTGGCCGGGCGTTCCGGGGGATGTTACACGCGCTATGGAGACGACCTCACCTTCTCCTGGAATCAAGCGGAGATCCCAGCCAACTTCAAAGGGGCCGTCGAGATCATCCTGCGAAACGCCGGTTATCAAATCCAGCCCCGCAAAGGCTGGCGAATTTATCGCGCAGGGCAGGAACCGGAAATTACCGGGATAGTTTTAGGAAAAGATAAAAAACTTCACCCGCCAACCCGTATTTTATGGACAATGCGCTGGTTGCGCTGGTGTACCTTCTGGCAACCTGAGGGAAAAGCCGCCGCCCGGCTTCGAGGATATGAAGCCTACCTGCATCAAATGGAATAACCCACTCCCATAAAACAGACCCCGTTTTTACGGGGCCTGTTTAAACTAAACCAGTAAAATAATTCATCCTTAGCCTCTTTTCCTCACCTCTCTTTTTAATGGAACCCGGCACCGATCGCCAGATGTTCCCGCACCCACAACTGATTTAAAAACGCCGCTGCTTCACGCCGATTGTTGACATTGAGCTTATCCAGAATATTGTGAACGTGATTTTTTACCGTCCCAACTTCGATCACCAACCGGCTGGCAATCTCTTGATTATTACATCGCTGGCCAATCAACCGTAAAATCTCCCGCTCTCGCGGCGTCAAATCCCCCAATCGCCCCATTCCCAACCGGCTGTCTATATTATGATGCGCCAGTTGCCGGAGTCGGGACATCAAAACGGCCGCCATCTCCGGAGAAATCACGGCCTCTCCGCGCGCGGCCGCGCGAATCGCCCGCACCATATCCTCAACCGAATCATCCTTCAGCACATAACCGGCCGCTCCGGCTTCAATACAGGGTAAAATCTCCGCTTCAGAATGAGCAAGCCCCACCACGATCACCTGTGGCGCACGAGTTTGCGTTTTAGCTAACTGAATCAGTTTCATCGCCCCCTCATAAGGAAAATCAAAGTTGACCAGGATCAAATCACACCGGGTCAAATATAAAGTCGCCTCATCCAGGGTCGTTGCTACGGCTACAATCTGAAGGTCGGGCTCGTCCTCCAGCACGGAAGCCATCACATTTCCCGTCAAACGTACTGACTCGACCAGTAATATGCGAATCATTTCTCCCTCCTTGCTGAAGAGTTTTTGCTGATCTTTCCGGCGGCCCGCGGAGACACCCTGAGCTACCAATCCCGAAGACTGCCTCCGCAAGCGTTCTTCGGGTTGACCCTCGGACAAAGGATGCTCAGGACGCTTGCTTCAACTTTTAAGACCGCTGCCGGAAATAAAAGCCAGGGAGTATAAGGCTCGTCACCTTATTCAACAACCGTTTCCCTGGAAAATAGAAATTTGAGTCGTTATTGGCATCTTCACATTCTATACTAACAGGAAAGCCGGCTTCTAATCGCCGGAGCAGGTTGAGGCTCTTGTTGGAGTTGGTTAAAAGGGTTGGAATTTCGATGGCGATCCGCTAGCTCCCCCGGCCCTTCGATTAACCAAATTGCAGTGCAGTCCCCCTTTTGCCGGATTGACTTTCTGACAGTTCCGGTTATCATCTGCCAATCGGCTGCTCGAAGGTTGGAAGGATAATAACCATGCCCGTGAATGTCTGGACCTGCTCTGCATTAACGCATCCACTCAAAGCTCCCCTTGCCGCCAGTCAAATCCTGGCCTATGCCTGGGAGGCGGAAGGTTCGCGTCATGTGCTCTATCGCGCCATGGACTATCAGCTCCATGAACTGTGGTACAAGAAAAATGCCTGGAATCACCGTCCGCTCACCCCCCTCCTTAACGCCCCGCCGGCCGCCATGGAACTCTGCGCCATTCCCGGAACGATGTCGGCCTTCTATTTCGACCCTCGCCGCCAGTTACAACAGATCAGCTTTGAAAATGGCCAGTGGAATCGCCAGACCATCGCTTTGCCGGCCATCCCACCGCCGGAAAGCAACTTAACCGGTTACCGTGATGGGGCCGGAGAGATCAATCTGATCTATCGCAGCGCCGATTACCAGATCCATCAACTCTATTCCACCCAGGGAACCTGGCATCATTATGCGCTCGGACAACATTGCAACGCCCCGCTGAGCATCGGCAATCCCATCGCCTCCTATTGGTCCACCCCCGGTACGGAACATGTCTTCTACCGGGGCATGGATAACCGCCTGCATGAGCTGCGGCGGCAGGCCAATGGCTGGGATTATCAAATCATCGGACAATGGTTGCATCTGCCCTTTGCAGCCGGGGATCCCGGAAATTATCTGGTCCCCTGGGAAAACGCCTTCTATCTACTCTTTCGCAGCGCCGATCACCAGATTCATACCTTGCGTTGCCATGAAGGACTCTGGACTTACCTGCCGTTAAGCTCGCGAACCCAGGCTCCCGAAGCCAGCAGCGATCCGACCGGCTATGTCTGGGTGCACGACGAGTCTCAACACATCGTCTACTGTGGCGCCGACCGCCAGATTCACGAACTCTGGATCGGAAAAGATCAATGGCATCATCATGCCATTGGAAAAGAAGCCCGGAGCGCCCTGGCTACCGGCCGACCGGTAGCCTATGTTTGGGAAAAAGGATTTGCTCAGTACGTCGTATATCGAGGATTGGACGGGAATATCTACGAATTGCAACAACAAAAAAAGACCCGTAGTGCAGGTTGATGGAGTTAATACTATGGAACAAAACTTAACTTTACGTTTTCCGGCCGGCTTTTTATGGGGAACCGCAGCTTCAGCTTATCAAATCGAAGGGGCCTGGAACGAAGACGGCAAAGGGCCGTCGATTTGGGATGAATTCTGTCGCAAACCGGGAAGAACGCATCAGGGACAAAACGGCGACATCGCCGTTGACCACTACCACCGCTGGGCCGATGATGTCCGGTTGATGGCCAGCATGGGCCTGAAAGCCTATCGCTTCTCCATTTCCTGGTCCCGTATCATTCCGGAAGGCCGGGGGAAAGTCAATCCCTGCGGTCTCGATTTCTACGACCGGTTGATCGATGCGTTGCTGGCGCAAGGCATCGAACCTATCCCCACGCTCTTTCATTATGACCTTCCCCTGGCCCTGCAAAAGAAAGGGGGCTGGCCGCGCCGCGAAACGGCCGAAGCCTTCGGAGAATATGCCGCCGTCCTCGGTAAAAAATTCGGGGATCGGATCAATTTATGGATCACCCACAATGAACCGTTTGTCACGGCTATGGTAGGGCACCTGCTAGGAGATCACGCCCCCGGCTGGCGTAACCCCTTCGCGGCTTTCCAATCTGTCCATCACTTGCTGCTCTCTCACGGCCTCGCCGTGGAAGCTTTGCGCGACACGACATCGCGCCCCACCAAAATCGGGATTGCGCTGAATCTCAGCCCGGTCCATCCAGCCAGTTCCAAAGAACCCGATCTCCTGGCCGCCGAACGCTATGACGGCGTCGGTAATCGCTTACTCCTGGACCCCCTGCTCAGAGGTTACTATCCGGAAGATGTGGTGCGCCGTTTTGGCCTCTTTTTCACTTCCGTCATCCGCACCCACGATCTCGCCCGCATTTCAGCCCCTTTGGATTTTGTGGGCGTTAACTACTATACCCGGGCCGTCATTCGCCATGACTGGCGGGTTCCTTTTTTACAGGCCTATCCGGTCAGCCCGTTAGGAAATGATTATTCTCCCATGTGGGAAATCTATCCCCATGGAATTTATGAACTCCTCAGTCGCATCTGGCATGACTATCAACCCAAAACCCTTTTTGTTACAGAAAATGGAGTCCCGGTCCGCGATCGGCTCACGCCCGACGGACAGGTTCTCGATCAACCCCGGATCAATTACCTGCAAAGTCACCTGGTACAGGTCCATCGCGCCGTGGCAGAGGGAATTCCAATCCTCGGCTATCTGGTCTGGTCCCTGCTCGATAATTTCGAATGGAATCTGGGCTACCAGATGCGCTTCGGATTGATCCATATCGATTATGCCAATCTGGCTCGTACGATTAAACAAAGTGGGTACTGGTTCTCCGAGGTGATCCGTAACAACGGATTGGCTATCAATCCCGCTTAAAAACAGCCATTATCACAAAGCAGTTCGCGCGCGCTTGCAAAGCAAGTGCGCGCGAACTATAGAAATCGCCCTACTCCATTTAATTACTGCTGTTGACCACCCGTCGGGTCTCGATGCTCAAATCCACATCCTCCGGCGTGAAATATAGTTGCGCCGTCCCCTGACTGAGTTTCTCCAACGCTTCCTGCTTGCGCAACAAATTGAAAATCCCCAGTTTTTCCACGCTGCCGAACTCACTTCCCAGGCCTTCAAAGAACGCCCGTACCCGGACGCCTTCTCCTTCCCCTTCCATCTGCGCCGCCGCCTGGACATTTTCCCGCCGCGCCGCCAGCAATTGCTGGCGCATCTTCTCGGCCTCGATCTCTCCCTCAATCTGCCGCACTTTGACTTCATTCTCGCTGGCCTGCTTTTGCAGTTGATTGAGTCGATCGGTAGTCTCTCGAATGATCTCTTGCAGGATCATTTGAGTCGCGGCGTCTTTACAGGCTATCGAACGAACCTCTACCGCATGCAGCTTTACCCCCCGCTCGGTATAAAAAACCGTATCGGATTCCAATACCGCCCCCCGCACCACCCGGTTGAATTCCGACAAAAACTGTTCCAGACTGACTTGTGAAACCGACTGGATAATGGCGCTGCGGGCATGCGAACAGATATCCCCCGGCGTGTCGTCGGTCGAACGGATCATCCGCTCCACATCCACAATCTGCCAGAAAAAGGTAATGCCCAACACCAGCTCCACATTATCCTGAGTCCGCGCTTCAAACTCATACCACATAAACTTCGGCCGCTCATCCAGCCGACTGATCCGCAAGGTCCGTTTCTCCTTATGGATCCCCGTGGACCAGAAAAATTCCACCAGATCGGAATAGGGAGCCAGGAAAAATGAACGCTCGGTATCGCGCCCCCGCCTGAAAATATACTTCCCCGACTGATCTTTGATCACCAACGTCTCATGATCTTCCAACCGAATACGGTGCCGCACTTCTACAATCTCCTGGGTCGCCGCCGGCATGAATACCTGCGGCGCGGTGATCAAATCCAGCTGACCGGTCTCCAGGTCTCGCACCAACACCGCCGTATTCTCATCGACATTAACGCCGTCACTGATGGCCCCCAACGCTTTTTCGGTGGGTTCCAGATAGACACTTCCCTCCCCCCGCTCCACCCGAATCACCCCGGTGCGTTCATCCAAAATTTTGAGATATTGATTGGCCTTCAAAGGCGAAGCTGTAAAACGTCCTAAAATTTCTTCGCTTTCAGTAGGAAAAAACATCTGCGGCCCCCGCACACACCGCACCTCACCCGTCAAAAAATTGCGCACATGCAGATAATCGATCGGTCCCAGGGTCATCCCCTTTCGCAACTTCACCCGCTCAAAGGGGGAAGCAACATACACCCGGGGCCCGCGCACGACCCATCGTCGGGTAAAACTCTCCACCAACAATTGCTGATCTTCCTTCAAGAAAAAGACCCAGGGAATGAGCATGGCCTGCCTCCATGAAACTGAGGATAACTTCATTATATTCATTTTCCGCCCCCTCGCAGTGATCCAGCTCACAGAGTGTTGGAAACATGTAAAATTTTCAAAACCGCTTATACTTGAGATAGTTTGATTCGACTGTCTTTAAATCGGCCGCCAGGCTGCCAGACGCATAAGCAATACAAGGAGATCGATCCATGGTCAATCCTGCCTTTGATTTTGAATTCGTTGTCCATGCTACCCACGAAGCCGGTTTTAAAGTTGGTGGTATCGGCGCAGTCCTTGACGGATTGCTCGCCGCCCCGGCTTACAATGCCGCCGTTCGGCGCACGCTGTTGATCGGCCCCATGGATGTCAACAGCGCCACCGAAATGTCCCGCCTGACCGATCCTCGCAATCGATTGACCATTCACTACTCCTCCTGGCACAACATCAATACCCCTCCCGAATCCATAGAAAACGAGAGCGACTGGCAGGTAATCTCATCCAGTTTGCAGGCCATTGAGGCCCTCTTTCAGGTACGGCTGCTCTACGGTCGCCGTTTCCTGGGAAATGTAGAACACGAAATCCTGCTGGTCGATGCCCGCCACGCCCGGGCAGAAGAGACCAATGCCTTTAAATACGAACTCTGGGAACACTATCACATCCGCCCTGAACGGTATGAAGTCCTCGATGAATTCGATTTGACGGTCAAAGCGGCCCGCCCCGCCTTCGCCGCCTTGACCCTGCTGGCCGGCGAAACCACGGGCGCTCGCTTCATCATCGCGCACGAATGGATGGGAATTCCGCTGGCGCTCACCGCTCAAATCCAGAGCGGAATGGAATGGCATCTGGTCTTCTATGCCCATGAAATGGCCACCGCCCGCATCCTGGTCGAAGATCACGCCGGCCACGACACCCGCTTCTACAACGCCCTGCGCCTCGCCCGCCAGAACAAACTCAACCTGGATCAGGTTTTCGGCGACCGCAACGATTTCTTCAAACATGCCCTCATCAAACAGGCCCCCCGGCTCGATCTGACGCTGGCCGTCGGCGATTGGGTGGTCGAAGAACTACGCTTCCTCGGCGGCGGCTTTGAAACCACGCCGATCGAACTGGCCTACAACGGAATCCCCTCAGAACCGGTCACCATAGAAGAACGCCACACCTCTAAAGGACGCCTGCAGCACTATTGCCAGAATCTGCTGGGGTATCGCCCCGACTATATCTTCAGCCATGTCACCCGCCTCGTCGTCAGCAAAGGACTCTGGCGCGACCTGCGCGTGCTCGAACATCTCGATCCCCTGCTGGCCGCTGAAGGCAAAACCGCCGTCCACTATATGCTCTCCACCAGCGCTCCCACCGGCCGGCTGCCCGCCGACGTGATGCGCTGGGAACAGGAATATGGCTGGCCCATCGTCCATCGCACCGACAACGGCGATCTGGTCTGGCTGGAAATCCCTATGTACGCCGCCATCGAAGCCTTTAACGCCCATTCCCAGGCCATCAAAATCGTCCTCATCAACCAGTATGGCTGGGATCAGGCTCACTGCGGAATGAAAATGCCCCCCGATATGAGCTTCAAAGATCTGCGCCGCGGCGCCGATCTGGAATTCGGTCAATCGGTCTATGAACCCTTCGGCATCGCCCAGGTAGAGCCGTTGGGGTTCGGAGCCCTCTGTGTGGTCAGTAACATCTGCGGCTGTGTAGGATTCGCGGAACAGGCCGCCCATCAGGCCGGACTGGAAAACTTCCCCAACCTGATCATTGCCGATTACACCACACCGCCGTCCACCATCCCTATCCGTTCTCCCTGGGAAGCGCTCAAAATCGGGCAGGAAACGCGCGATGCGCTGGAAATCACCAACAGCAGCGCCGTCGCCCGGACAATCTTTGCCGCTCTGCCCCGCACGGAACACCAGGCCCAACAGTTGCTCGATCAGGGACAGCAGGTCAGCCGGCGCATGAGCTGGGAAGTCGTCGCTCAAGAGTATCTGCTGCCGGCCCTGGCCCGGCTGTGTAATTAAAAATTCAGGAGCAAATCATGGACAAAGCACCTCGAAGTGGACGTGTCGCGGCCGAATTCTTCTATTCCGGCTTCCGAATTTCCGCCGTCTATGACACTCAAAAACGGCTGCTGGCTGATATTATTTACGACGGCAATGTCTCTTATCTCACCATCGAAGAAGTCTATCTTTCTTCGATCGGTAAACCGGCAGAAATTCTGGGGAACTATCCTTCCGCCATGTTTATGAAATCCAAACTCGAATTTTTCCTGACGCTCAACCAGGAAGACGGCCTGCGCCGGGATCAGCTCTATGGCAATTACAAATTGATCCCGCTGGTCCCTATTTTTGTGACCTTCCCTTTTTACGAACTCACCGGCTTTGTCCGCCATACCGGCAAATTTGACCCGATTTCTTTTATGACGCTGCAAAGTGAAACCTTTGTAACCATGCTGAACGTCACCGTTCGCTCTGCAATCGATCCCTCGGTCACATTCCAGGGAGGCGCCGCGGTCTTGAATAAAGCTTACATTGGCGCCATCGGACAAAAAGCAACTAAATAAGCCGGATAGAGTCTCAGGAGGTAAGTATGGCCCGAATTCTAATCATCGACGACAATCTCGATATGATCCGTTTGCTGGAAACACTTTTACGCAGTCGCGGCGGACATGAAGTCATTACCAGTAACGACGGCCAGGACGGTGTTGAAAAAGCCTTCGCCCAACAACCCGATGTGATCATCGCCGATGTGATGATGCCCAAAATGAACGGGTACGAGGTTGTGCGGAAACTCCGCGCCGATGCCCGCACCGCCAATGCCGGCATTATCATCCTGACGGCCCGCGGCCAGCCGGTCGATCGTCTGGCTTCCCTCGAAGCCGGCGCCGATGAGTATATGACCAAACCTGCCAGCATCGATGACCTGTTGGAAAAGGTAACGGCCCTGACCAATCGGGCGCCCACCCCACCCCCCGGCAAAGGGCTGATCATCAGCCTGCTGAGCATGCGGGGCGGAACCGGCGTGACCACCCTGGCCGTCAACATGGCCGCCATGTTACGCCGCGGCACCGAAACCGTGCTCTTCGATCTTTCACCGCGCGGCGGCCATTGCGCTCTCTACCTGGGCCTCCGCCCCGATCGACATTGGGGACTCTTGCTGCAAAAACCCGACCTCAAAACCGAGGATCTGCTGCTGCAACACCCCTCCGGCCTGAAATTACTCGCCGCTCCCACGGCCCCGGTCCGCGGCGGCTGGTTCTCGGAAGAACAATTGGATAATACGCTGAACTCGCTGCGCTCCCTGGCCCGCTTTATCATCGTCGATATGCCGCCGGTCCTCAATCCCATCGCCCTGAAAGTGCTGGAGGCCTCGCACCGCATCCTGGTCATCGGGGCCGACGATCCACCCGGCCTGCAATCCATCCTGGGCACCTATCAGACGCTGCAAGACATGCAGGACAAAATGCTGGTGGTCCTCAATGGAGCCAATGCCGGCCCCCGTCCGCCCATCGAGGCCGTCGAACGGGCCCTGCATATTTCCATTGCCGGCGATCTGCCCTTTGATCCGGCCCAGGCCAATGCCATGCGGCGCAGCCTGCCGCTGGCCTTTGCCCAACCGGAGCCGCCCTTGATTGTGGCCTTGAAAAAAATCGCCGTGATGGCGGTTCAGCCCCGGCCGACCACCAAAGCGTGATCCCCGGTTTTAAAAGATTTTACATTTGCGCGCCGATGGAATCGGCGCGCAAATGTAAAATTAACGAACTGTACGGTTAACCCCAAAAAGCGGAAAAAAGCCCGTATTTTTGCGCGCATTCGGATGCGCGCAAAAATACGCCAAATTAAACCCTCGCCAGAAACTTCCGCACCTTTCTGAACGATTCTTCCCAGGTAGGATGCTTCGCATAACTTTTACAGGCCCCCAGGCTCAACTCCACTAAAAATTCCCGCTCCAACGCCAACGACAAAATATAACCGCCCAACCGATCGATATCCCCAGGCATGATCAAATACCCATTGTCCCCCGGTTTGATCAACTCATCCGCCCCTCCGGCCGTCGTCCCGATAGCCGGCAATCCCCACCCCATACCCTCCAGGTAGGCCAACCCAAACCCCTCATAATAAGAAGGCATCACCAACAACTGGCTCCGGCGCAGATGGTAAGTCAGCGCCCGCCCGTCCAACCGCCCCCGAAAGAAGATCATATCTTCCACCTCCTCCCGCTCTGCCAGCTTTTTCAAAAACGCCACATAGCCCGGATCCAGATCCATCGATCCGACCAGATTAAGCTCCATCCAGGGAGGAATCGACCCCATAGCCTCGATCAGATCTGCCACCCCCTTCCGGGGGATCAGATTGCCCAGAAAAATCATCCGAAGCGGACAATTCACCTGGGCCCGGGCAGCGATCTCATCCGGCATGACCTTCGCCCCATCGGCATCTCGCCCCGGATAGGCAATCGGACCCTGGATTCGCCGGCCGGCGGCCCGACTCACCGCCCGCCGCGTGGCCTTGCTGTTATAAATACACCCGGTCATCTGTCGCAAATAGAGCCGTTCCACAAAACGATAGAACAACCGCAGCCCCCATGGATGCGGCTCGCAGGAACGCAAATGATGGACCAAAGCAATCAACGGCACGCCGGTAGCCTGCAACTCTCGATTGACCGCCAGCAATGAGGGGTGACTCAACTCATCCTGAATCCACACCTCGATATCAGAACGCTGAAAAATCTCCCGCGTAGAAGCCGTAAAATTATCTTTCAGATGACGGGGGTAATCGCGTCCCGGCAGGCTGAAAATCTCCACCTCATCGCCTTGCGCCCGCAGATAAGAGACCAGCTGCCGATCGTAAAGATACCCCCCCGATACACTCTCCAGACCGTCATAGATAACCAACCCGATCTTCACGGCTCAACTCCTGATGGTAAGATGCCCACGCTTCAGAGTTCTCCCACAATTGCACGGTGATCGTCCGAAAAGAAATCGGACGCAAGGCTTCGATCATAGCCAGACAAAAAAATCGCGCCAGATGCTCCATACTGGGATTGAGATCCAAAAATTCAGGAAGCTCATTCAGCACCTGATTGGAATAATGCCCGATCAAAAGGAGCATCGCATGTTCTACTCTGGTCAAATCGACCAGATAGCCATGCTCATCCAGATCCACCCCTTCCAACCGCACTTCAACCTGATAGGCATGGGCATGCAGCCGATTTTCAGCCCCCCACTCCCCGCCGATCAAAAAATGCCGCGCAATAAACGACTTCCGTAAACCAATCTGATACATCATTTCCTCTCCACTCAGATTAAAAAATTTATATTTTCGCGCGCCCCCTCAAGGCACACGAAAATATAAATCAATAAGAAAAAAGCAGTTGCAAAGTCTCCCCGGGCGCTTCATCCAGCAATCGATAAGCCTCCGCCGCCTGCGTGATCGGAAAACGATGGGAAATCAAAAAAGCCGGCCTTAACCGCGCCAGCAGCGTCCACGCCACCTCCCAACGGCGCGCCCGGCTCCAACGTCCGGTCAGCTCCGGCGCCAGCGTACTCACCTGACTGGTAAGCAACCGGATACGGCTGCGATGAAAAGCTCCCCCCAGATCCACAGCTGCCCGCCGCCCCCCATACCACGACCCCAGCACCACCCGCCCGGCAAAACCGGTCACAGCGAGGGCCTGATCCAGGGCCGCCGGCATCCCCGATAACTCATAGGTCAGATCCGCATCGGCCGCACTTCCCGCCCCCTGCAAAGCCACCCGCACCGCCGCCTCGACCTCCGGCAACGTGGGATCAAAGGCCGCCTGAGCCCCCAGGGCCAGAGCCGCTTCCCGCCGACGAGAATAACGATCCAGCACCACCAGACTGGAAAAAGGCTGCCACGCCAACAAAGCCGTCGTCAACAAACCGACAATCCCCTGCCCAAAGACAGCAATCTGCTCGCCGGTCAGCGGCGCCCCATCCAGAAGCAAAGTAAGCGCCGTCTCCATGTTGGCCAGAAAAGTCGCCTCTTCCAGCGGCACATCCTCCGGTACCGGCAGCAACGATGCCACCCCGGTCACAAAAAGGCCGGCATGCGGATGATAAACAAAGACAGACTGCCCTAACCAAACCGGATCGACCTGCGCCCCAATCTCCACAACCTGCCCCACCAAAGCATAACCGTAAGCCAGAGGATAGGCCAGGGTTCCAGCCAGCGCAGAAATTTGAGTGTCGGCGGCCATCAAGGTGGGAGCCTCCCCACGGTAAATCAACATCTCAGTCCCCGCACTGATTGCAGAACAGACCGTTTTCACCACGACCTGCCCGATACCGGGCGGCGGCACCGATACCTCTCGCACCTCTACCTGCCGCGGCCCCGTGAAATACAAATCCAAAGACTTCCCGTTTCCCATCAATAAAATCCTTTTCTCCCCTTCTGTCCTGAAAATAGACCTCTATGGCATGGCCCCGGCCTTGCCGCGTCCCGCAAATGGCCCTTTCCCCGTAAAAAACGACGCGCTGGATCGGAAGAGAGAGTTTTTTTGTTTATGTTTTCGGCGGCTTCGGAAAGCCGCCGAAAACATAGGCCTTTTCCTGAATCGCGTCGCTGCTTAACAACAAAACTAGGGAGAGGGGCAGGGGTGAGGGCTAAACGCCAAAACATGTCCCTTTTCCAGAGCCGCCCCGGCGACACGGGCTGTCTACTGTCTACTTGCCGCTGTCTACTTCCGCTGAATTTTCATCCTTCAGGGTGCCGCTCCACCTTGATCCAGTGATGCATCCGTTCCACCTTCGTTTTCAAGTACACCAGATTCTCCGGCGTGACCATACAATCCAACGGCACCCGCTCGACAATCTCAATACCCAAGGCCTGCAAATCCTCCATCTTGCCCGGATTGTTGGTCAATAACCGGATCGAAGACACCCCCAGATCCCGCAAAATGCACGCCGCCACCGTATAATCCCGACCATCCGCGGGATGCCCCAACACCAGATTGGCATCCACCGTGTCATACCCCTGGTCCTGCAAATTATAAGCACGCAACTTCTCCGCCAGCCCGATCCCCCGGCCCTCCTGCCGCAGGTAAATCAAAATGCCCAGCCCCGCCGCAGCAATCAGCTGTAACGAACGATGCAGTTGCTCTCCACAATCACACCGGCGCGATCCCAACACATCCCCGGTAAAACATTCAGAATGCACTCGCACCAGAACACCACTTCTTCCAGCGACCTCGCCCAGGATCATCGCCAGATGCTCTTTCAAATCTCCAGCAGAAGAATAAAGGCACAATCTAAAAACACTGTTTTCAACAGGCAATCGAGCGCAAACCCGACAAGCAACCATCGATTCTTCCATCTCACTCCCTCCAGCGCAAAACCAGCTGGCTCCAGATCAGACCACCCATCCCCAACAGACTATCCCGAAGCCGCATCCAAAAGCTCAGGCCCAGCCCCACCGTTGCCAGTTTCCCCAACCAATCGATCGCCATTAACTGCCCTAGCTCCAAAGTTCCCCATCCGGGAGAAAACGGCAACATAAAAATAGAACGAGTCAAAATCAAGGCCCCAAAAGTATGTCCCCAATCGAGATAGATTCCCCAAAAAAAAAGTGCCAGCCAGTATTCCACGCCCATCGCCACCCACACAACCCCAGAAAAGGCCAATGTAATTCCCACCCGCCAGGGAGAAGAACGGCAAAACTCGACCAGCCGGGATTCCGTTCCCTGTACCAGAGAACGCACCCGGACCCCCCGCTCCCCGCCCTCAGGGAAAGAATTCAGCAGGGTTGAAAGGGGAAAATAGCCCTTAAAAAGCAATCCGAGATATCCCACCGGCAGAATCAACAGAAAAAGCGCCAACCAAAACCCTTTGACCGACACCCCTCCGGCAGAACCATAGAGCAGAATCCCCAACAGCCCCAGCGTCAGCACAGAAACATTACAAATCAGCTCGATCAAACGGTCAAAAGCCGTCGCAGCGATCACTTCTTCCAGCGGAATCAACTGTAAACGATTCAAAAGGTAAATTTGAAAGGGATCTCCCATGACCGGCGGCCCGGGTGTGAAATAATTCAACCCAAAACCGGCCAACCGACACCCCAAAAGAAAACCCAGTGGAATCGCATACCCCTGCATCTGGAGAACCAATTGCCAGCGTATCACCATCAAAACAAAAATCCCTACATTGACACTGAAAAGCACCAGCAACCGCAACCATCCCAATTCGGCAAGCAGAGCCACCAGAATTCCCGGCGAAATTCGATAGATCCCCCACCCCACCATCAACGGGATCAGCAACATGACCAATCCCCCCAACGACCTTATTCCACATTTCGTATTTTTAAACATACCCATCTATTTTATAGGCTTTTTTAAAAATGAAGGTTTATATTTTCCCCAAAACCCTTTACAAATAACCTAACTGATTTATAATCATTAGGCACGCCTTATAATTTTATATTTAAACCGAAACAGGGCAGGAGGCCAGCGTGGTCAGCGATCATTTTGAAGAATATCTCGGGGCTATCTTTCGGTTGCGCCATGATACCGACACAGCCCTCCCACTTTCACAGTTGCAACTCTATTTTGGCTACTCACCGATCTCCATCCATGAAATGGTCCAAAAGCTCACCACTCAAGGGTTGGTGACCTATCAGCCCTACCGCGGCGTCACCCTGACCCCCGACGGGGAACGCATCGGCATGGATCTGGTCCGGCGCCACCGCCTTTGGGAACGGTTCCTGACCGACCTGTTGGACTTCCCCGCCGACAGCGTTCACGAAATCGCCGGCCAGCTGGAACATGCCGCCCCCCAGGAAGTGACGGAACGGCTCGCCCGGCTCCTGGGCAACCCGGAAAACTGCCCCCACGGTGATCCCATCCCCCCCCGCCGGGAGGAACTATCACAATAAAAAATTCTCAACCTGTGCGGGTAACCTGGAAAACGAGTGAAAAAAATTCTCTTCCAGCCCGCGCAGCGCTTCTTACCAGGAAGACACCTTCAGCGGGACGCAAAAATACCGCCCGCATGAATAAAACAGTTGGTGCGAAAAATGGGAGAAAAAAAGCCCGCGAAAACATAAATAAAAATTTCTCTCTATCCAGCGCGGCGCTTCTTACCGGGCAAAAGCCATTTGCGGGACGCTAAAATGCCGCCCACAGGGATAAAACAATGGATGCTAAAAAACGAGAAACAAAGAGCCCGCGAAAACATAAATAAAAATTTCTCTCTCTATCCAGCGCGGCGCTTCTTACCGGGCAAAAGCCATTTGCGGGACGCTAAAACGATCCCCATTCACATAGAAATAAAGCGGTTTAACCGGAGGTAATACAACATGATCCCCTTGATCGGACTCGAACCAGGGAAAATCGGCATGGTACGGCGACTCGAAGGCGAACACGGCCTCGTAGCCCGTCTGGCCGCACTGGGCTTCACCCCCGGCGCAGCCGTCACCATCACCCGCAACGACGGCCACGGCCCCATCATCGTCTCCCTGCGCGGCGCCCAGGTCGCCCTGGGCCGCGGTGAAGCTTCCCGCGTCATCGTCACCCCCGCCCCGCTGCAGGATTCCATCCCCCAGATCGGAGAACGGACCCGGGTGATCGCCCTGGCCGGTCAGCCCAATGTCGGCAAATCGACCATCTTCAACCTCCTCACCGGCCTCAACCAGCATGTCGGCAACTGGGCCGGCAAAACCGTCGAACAAAAAACCGGCATCTTCGCCTATGGTGAAGCCCGCTACTCCCTGGTCGACCTGCCCGGCGCCTACAGCCTGACTGCCAATTCAGAAGAAGAACGTATTGCCCGCGACTTCATCATCCGCGAGCGCCCCGATGTCGTCGTGGCCGTCGTCGATGCCGCCACCCTGGAACGCAGCCTCTACCTGCTCTCCGAACTGTTGCTCCTGCCGGCTCCCGTCGTCCTGGCCCTCAATATGATCGATGTCGCCGAGCGCGAAGGCATCCAGATCGAGCCCCAGGTACTCTCGGCCGCCCTGGGCATCCCGGTCGTCCCCATGGCCGCCGCTCGCGGCTCCGGCGTCCGCGAAATGGTCGAGACCGTCAACCGCCTCATCAACGACGAATTGACCTACGAGCCGCGCCGCCCTACCATCCTGCCGGCCCATCAAATGGTCCTGGCCGAACTGATGACGCTGATCGTTCCCTACGTCCCCGAACCCTACCCCGCAGATTGGGCCACGCTCAAACTGCTGGAGGGCGACGAAGAAATCGCCGCCATGTTGCAGGCCGACCTTCCCCCCGAAATCTGGGAAAAGGTCCACGCCATCCTCTATCAACATGAAGATGCCATTCTGGATATCGCCGGCGCCCGCTATGAATGGGTTGCTCGCATGGTCCGCGCCGCCGTCGTCCAGCCTCGCGTCGGGCGGCTGGGCATCACCGCCCGGCTGGACCGCGTCCTCACCCATCCCGTCTGGGGCCTGATCTTCCTGGCCGGCATCCTCGGCACACTCTTCACCCTCACCTATAGCCTGGGCACCCCTATCCAGGATTTCCTGGAAGCGCAAATCTATGCCCTCTCCGGCTGGATTCATGCCACGCTGACCACACCCACCTGGTTCACCGCCCTCCTGGCCGACGGTTTGATCGGCGGCGCCGGACTGGTCGTCACCTTTTTGCCTATCCTGGTAATCTTCTTCACCGCCCTGGCCCTGCTCGAAGACACCGGCTATATGGCCCGCATCGCCTATCTGATGGACCGAATCATGCACATGATGGGATTACACGGCAAAAGCTTCCTGCCGTTGTTGCTGGGCTTCGGCTGCAATGTACCGGGAATCATGGGCACACGGATCATCGAATCCCGCCGGGCCCGCTTCTTCACCCTGATGCTGACCCCGTTGATCCCCTGCACCGCGCGCATGGCCGTGGTCGCCCTGCTGGTCCCGGTCTTCTTCGGCGCCAACGCCGGCTGGATCGCCTGGGCCCTCGTCATGATGAACCTGCTCCTGCTGGTCGGGCTGGGCATCTTCTTCCACCATTTCTTCTTCAAGGGCGAAACCGTCGCCTTTGTGATGGAGCTGCCGCTCTACCATCAGCCTAACCTGCGAACCATCGGACTCTACGTCTGGCGCAACACCCTGGCATTCCTGAGCAAAGCCGGCACCGTCATCCTGGGAGCCTCCATCGCACTCTGGGCGCTCTCCTATTTCCCCAACGGAAACGTCGATACCAGCTACCTCGCCGCCTTCGGACACACCCTGGAACCGCTGGGTAATCTGATCGGTCTGCCCTGGCCGCTGTTGGTTTCATTGATCACCAGCTTCATCGCCAAAGAAAACACCATCGCCACGCTGGGAGTCCTCTACGGCGACTATGCCAACGTCCTGCCGACCATCCTCACTCCGCCGGCAGCCCTGGCCTTCCTGGTGATTCAAATGCTCTTCATTCCCTGTATCGGCACCGTCGCCGCCATCAAACAGGAAACCAAATCCTGGCGCTGGGCCTTGCTGAGTGTGACGCTCTTCCTGGGGCTCTCCCTGGGAATCGGAATGCTTATCTATCAAATCGGAAGTCTTTTTTTATAAAAATTCTCTTGCGATTAGTATTTTAACGTCCCGCAAAAAGCTTTAGTTCGGCTCGAAGCGACACGCTGAATGGGTAGAAAGAGATTTTTTAATCATTTTTTCGGCGGCTTCAGAAAACCGCCGAAAAAATGGGCTTTTCTTTCAAAAAACACCCTGGGTGACGCAACAACAAAAATAGAGGCTATCAATGTTAATACAATTACTGGCTCAATTAGATCGTGGGGGTATCCAGACACCCGACTCGCTCGCCGCAACGCTGGGCGTCTCCGAGGGATTGATCCGCCAGATGACGGATCAACTGGTCCGGCAGGGATACTTAAAAAAAATGGATAACTGTGAGTCGGGCTGTGGACACTGCGAACTCAAATCCGGCTGCGACACCCACAGCAGCGGAATGTGGATGCTGACCGAACGCGGCCGCCGCGCCGTCAAACCTTAAACACCCCCTCAAAAAATAATTTATCGCGCGCCGTCTCCGGCGCGCGATAAATTAAACAAAAATCCTTCCGGAACTTCATCAGAGAAAAAACGTCCTAAACTCCATTCCCGGCAATTTATTGAGCCATCTAAGGAGGATTTCTGATGAACCGCTTTATGCAAACCCTGTTATTCGCCACAACTACCTTTCTGCTGTTAAACGCCTGCACCGCCTCACCACCAGCAACAAATTCCACCCCCGAACTCTCTTCATCTTCATTTCCCACCCACACGCCTTACCCCAACGACACTCCCACTCCCCGACCTTCTTCATCCGAATGTGATCCAACCCCGGTCGGTATCCTCGCGCTAGAAAACTATCACATGGCCGATGCCGGCAATTTCGTCCTGACCGCCGGGGAACCGGTAACACTTAGCTGGCAATCCGCGCCGGCAAATGCCGACCGCTACGAATTCATTTTTATCGATATGAACACCAATCTCACCACCACCATCGCTATCGATGACAACCCCGCTGATGGAGCATCCATCCTCTGGAACCCACCGGAAGATTCAAGCCTCCACGTGAATGCCGTCGCTTACGATTCACAAGGATGCGGCACTCGCGCTTACTATACTCCTGAGGGAATCTATACCCGCAAAGGCCCCAAACCAAACGTATGCAGCCTGGAAATGATCACTTCCCTCCGTCAACCTTATTTTGACTTATATCCCCGGCCGACCTATGCCGCCACCCCGACCGCAGAACTGTATGGATGGACCTATGTAGAAGTCTATCAGGTCACCACAGACCATTGGTATCAAATCGACGGCAGCACAGAAGCCTCCATCAAAGAATCAAGGACGGATCATCCTACCGATCCGATTTGGCTCCATCTCGATCCTGAAAAAGAAAATCATGCGATCTTTAAGGGCCCCTGCGAAAATCTCCCAGTCGTCCCAGCCGCCCCCACCGAACCCACCCTGACACCAACGCCCAACAATGGATAAAAATCCCGGCTATTTTCAAGACAGAAGGCCATGCCGGGGGCGGCACCCCGAAAGATGAAAATGGATTTTTGGGTTAGAGGGTGCCCATGCAGGAGCGCCCTACATTGGTGGTGTTCGCATAGGGGCGGCCCGATGTGGCCGCCCTTGGGGAGATTTTTGGACAATGGCCCTATTTTCAAGACAGCTTTAACGCTGTGAGGCGGGGAGATCGCAAAGAGACGCAGAGAAAAATAAATTTTCTCTGCGTCTCTGCTGCTCCGAGTTAAAAATCTCTGGCTATTTTTTAACCTTTCCGCATGACAGCCGGCAGATAGACTCGATAGGTGCGGAAGGTCGCCGTGACCGCCTTCGGCCCATCCATCGTCACCGTCACGACCGGCACCGCCGCCGTGACCGCCCCGCTCCAGCCGCCGAAGGAAACGGTCCTGGTCGTCGTCGCGCTCAACGTCACCACCGTCCCCGCCGTAAAGGTCGCCTGACAGGTGCCGCTGGAACAGTTCACGCCGGCCGGCAGACTGGTCACCAGCCCCGTCCCCTCGCCCGTCAGCGTCACCGTCAGCGTATAGAGGTTCATCGCAAACGCAGCCGTGATCGTATGGTTCGCCATAACGTTGGTAAAGGTGTAGGCGTTCACCGCCCCCACCGTACTGCCGTCCACCCGCACATCCACGATGTGATAACCGGTGCTGGGGCTGATCGTAAAGACCGCACTGCCGCCGTGATTCACCGTCTGCGGCGTGCTGGGACTGATCGAACCGTTCGCCCCGGCCGTCGGCGTGATCGTATAAATGTTGATCGCAAACGCAGCCGTGATCGTATGGTTCGCCGTGACGTTGGTAAAGGTGTAGGCGCTCACCGCCCCCACCGTACTGCCGTCCACCCGCACATCCACGATGTGATAACCGGTGCTGGGGCTGATCGTAAAGACCGCACTGCCGCCGTGATTCACCGTCTGCGGCGTGCTGGGACTGATCGAGCCGTTCGTCCCGGCCGTCGGCATGATGGTATAAGTGTTGATCGCAAACGCAGCCGTAATGGTGTGGTTCGCCGTGACGTTAGTGAAAGTATAGGCGCTCACCGCCCCGACCGTGCTGCCGTCCACCCGCACATCCACAATGTGATAACCGGTACTCGGACTGATCGTAAAGACCGCACTGCCGCCGTGATTCACCGTCTGCGGCGTGCTGGGACTGATCGAACCGTTCGCCCCGGCCGTCGGCGTGATCGTATAAATGTTGATCGCAAACGCAGCCGTGATCGTATGGTTCGCCGTGACGTTGGTAAAGGTGTAGGCGCTCACCGCCCCCACCGTGCTGCCGTCCACCCACACATCCACAATGTGATAACCCGTGCTCGGGCTGATCGTGAAGGAAATCGTGCTGCCGTAATTCACCACCGTCGGCACGGCCGGACTGAGCGAACCGTTCGCCCCGGCCGTCGGCGTGATGGTGTAGGTGTTGATCGCAAACGAGGCCGTGACGGCTTTAGCTGTCGTCATTGTGAACACCTGGGGATTGCCGGTACCGCTCAAATCGCCGCTCCACCCGCTAAAGGTCGAACTGATCAGCGGTGTCGCAGTCAGGGTGACCACAGTACCGGGCAAGAAACCATAAGTACAGGTGATTCCACAATTGATCCCGGCCGGATTGCTGGTCACATTGCCGATTCCCATACCGCTGAAATTAAGATTCAACAGCAGATAGGGTGATTCGTACGCTCCCGCATCGACGCTGTCACCGACAATCCGGACATTGCCGTCCAGATCAGTCATCATGGTAACGCTGAGACTGTTTCCGGCATCGATCGCCGGCGAAACCATCTGCAAACGATAATCGCCGGTCGTGGTAGGAGCCGCCGTGGCAATAATCGGCGTGGCGAACTTCGGATCGCTATACCGCATCCCGGTACCGCAGGTCGTTCCGGAAGGACAGCTTCCCTGAAGCACCGAAGAACTCAGCGCAGCCGTACCATTGTTGTTGTAAATTTCCGCCCCCGTCGTGGCGCTGTCGCCCCAAAAGATCGTGTTAACCGCAGTGGCCACACTGCCGGACCCATAATTATGAATCGCGCCGCCCTGGCCGGCCCGGTTGCCGGCAAAGGTGACATTGAGCAAGCGCGGCGTCACGCTGCCGGAATAGCCGTTGTTGTAAATTCCACCGCCGCTGGAGCTGCCGTAGTTACCGCTGAAGAGTACGTTGATCAACACCGGGCTGCTGCTCCCCTGATAGCCATAGTTGTCCAGCCCGCCGCCATAAGCCGCCTGATTGCCGCGGAAGATCACATGGGTCAATATCGGGCTGCTGACCCCGTTTCCGCCGTCGTTATACATCCCACCGCCGCTGCTGGCGCTCTGATTGCCGCTGAAGATCACATGGGTCAACTGCGGACTGCTGGTGCCGGAGCTGCCGTTGTTGTAAAGGCCGCCGCCGTAGGAAGCAGCCCGGTTTCCACTGATCGTCAGATTGGCAAGGGTCGGACTGCACGCTTTGCCGCTGCCGTTGCCGGCGCAGTAGATCCCCCCGCCCGAATCGTTCGGAGCCGTGCCGGCCGCATTGCCTCCGGTAACGGTAAAGCCGTCGATCACCGTGGTCCCGGTAATCAGGCCGTTCGTCACCCCGTCCAGATAAAACACATGATAGGCATTGTTGGTCGCCAGCCCGTTTTTATCGATATCCCCGCTGAGGATGGTCGGATGCGCCGTCCAGTTGCGCTCGGAACGCTGCGTCTCGGTGGCGGCAAAACCGCCGTAAAGTTGCACATTGTTCCGATTGATCCGGAAAGTCTCCGTCAAGGCATTGTTCACATGCCCCGCGCCCTCATCGGGATAATAAGTTCCCTCAGCCACCCAGATCTCATAAGTCGAAGAGACATGCGCATGGGTCCAGGCCAGCGCCTCCTGCACATTGGTATAAGCGGTGCTCCAGGAAAGGCCGTCGGGAGTGCCGGTCGCATCCCTGTCGACATAGAAAACATGGGCTTCGTAGGCTCCCCGATCCACCAGCGGAGCCGTGCCGTTGCCGGTATCGGCAGCCGGCATATCGACTTTGCGGGCCCAGCCATCCCGATCTGTCCCCGCCGGCACAACGTTATTGTCACCGGAATCGATCGCAGGCGACGTTAAACGCAAACGATAATTGCCGCTTGTTGTAGGAGCCGCCGTGGCGGTAATCGGCATAATAAATAAGGGATCGGTATAAAGCATCCCAGATCCACAACTCGCCAGGTCCGGACAGCCTCCCTCAATCGTACTGTAACTGATCACCGGGTAAGTGGCATTAAAATTGTAAGTGTAAATCTGCGCCCCCGCCCCCCCGGCCGTATTCCCCCACAAAATACTGTTTTGCAATGCCGGCTGGCTACCCCAATAACCATTGCCGTAAAGCACCATAGCGCCGCCATTTACCGCGGCCCGATTTCCACTGAACGTCAGATTGGTCAACACCGGATAGGCAGCAGTCCAGGCAGCATAGGCAAGAATTCCCAATCCCCCACCCTCGTTGGCCTGATTTCCACTGAAAACCACGTTGTTCAATACCGGATTACCATCTCCGGTACCCACCAGAAGGGCTCCCCCCCCAGTCCCTCCGGCCATATTGTTGAGAAAGGTTACATTATCCATCCGGAGATAACTGATAGATCGAACCGCATTATTGATCAGCCCACCGCCCCCCTCAGTAGATCGGTTGCCGGTAAAAACAACATCCTTCAAATAGGGGCTCAAGACAGCTCCGTCCGTTATCCCGTAATCAGTAGCGAGGCCACCTCCATTAGTAGCCTGATTGCCGCTGAAAACTACATGAGAAATCGTAGGGCCACAGACCGGACCAGCAGAATAGCAATAAAGGCCCCCACCCCGATCCTGCCAATATCCCCCATCTGCCTGTCCCCCTGTCAGCGTAAAGCCGTCGATGACCGTAGTCGGACCAATACTGGATGAATACGCCCTTAGAGAAAAAATGTTATAGGCATTGCCGCCCACAATATCGTTCCAGGTTTCATTAATGAAATTGCCGTCTGTGTTAATGTCATTTCTCTCGACATCCCCACTAAGAATCGTCGGATGGGCCACCCAATCACGTTGGTCCAACCGGGTCTCGTTCCCGGCAAACCCGCCGTAAAGCAAAAAACCATCCACATCCTCAATCCTGAAAGTGGCATTCCGGCCATCCCCTTCTGGATAGTAGACCCCCTCCGCCACCCAGATCTCCTCATCGGTCCCGGTATGATAAGCTATAGCCGTCGTCAGAGAAGTATAGGCATTCTGCCAGGAAAGCCCGGTTCCGGTGCCGGTCGCATCTTTATCGACATAATAGATCGGCCGGATCGCATACTCGAAGTAAGCGCCGTCCGATTCGGTCCAGGAAGTCTCATACTGACTGGCGTTGCGATCGGCGACCGTGCCGGAAACGCGGCCAGAACTGGTCGCCAATGTGCCGTTGCTGATATAGAAAATGTATTTGACCGTGGTACCGTAAGGCTGCGGCGGCACGCTCGCCACCCAGATCCGGTTGGGATCGCTGTATCTGGAGAAAGTAGCCGTCACCGCCGTCCCGTTGGTCTTGGTAGGATTGCTGCCGTCCGTTGTATAGACCAGATAGACTGTTTTGCCGGTCGTATCGAAAGCAAAATTGACATAGAGATCGGCCGTATCGTCGAAATGGATCATCGAGCTGGAAAAATCAAGGCGCCCGGAGGCCTGCCGGTAATTAGGGGCTACCGTATAGGGGTGAAGATGCGTGCCGTCGGTATAACCGATCGACTCGCCGGGGAAGTGTCCCGTCCCGCTCCAGGCTCCCACGACGGGAACCAGGACCAATAAGAAGGCCAGCATGGCCATCCAGACACTGAACTTAAGGCTGCCGCGTATCAGCTTCATCACAGTTCCTTTCTATGAACGAATATGATGCATCTCCCAACACTCAAATTATAAGCACAAAGTGTGACAGAAGTGTTAATCATCAGTTCAGGTTTTCGCGCGCCTCAGAAGGCGCGCGAAAACCTGAACCTTTTCTTCTATCCTGACCACAAAAATAAAAAAAGCGCGCACTCATGGAGTGCGCGCTTTTTTCATCTGATAATCTAACTTAGAAGTCCATCCCGCCGCCGCCAGGGCCACCGCCCGGCATCGGCTTTTCCTTCTCAGGAATGTCGGTAATGAGGGCTTCGGTGCTCAGAACCATCCCGGCCACGGAAGCGGCATTCAGCAGAGCGCCGCGGGTGACTTTGGCGGGATCGATGATGCCGACCTTCAGCATATCGACGAACTCGCCGCTCACCACATTGTAGCCGATGTGATTGTTGTTCAGCTCAGCCTGCTTCCGGCGGATGTCCGCCAGAATCACGGCGCCGTCCATCCCGGCATTCTCGGAGATCTTGCGGATCGGCATTTCCAACGCCTTGCGCAGGATCACCACACCGGTCTGTTCGTCGGGATAGTCCATCTTGACGTTGTCCAACACGGGCAGCGCATTGATCAGGGCCACACCACCACCGGGCACGATCCCTTCCTCAACGGCGGCGCGAGTGGCGCTCAGGGCATCCTCGACGCGGTGCTTCTTTTCCTTCAGTTCGGTCTCCGTGGCGGCGCCGACACGGATGATGGCGACCCCACCGACCAGCTTGGCCATGCGCTCCTGCAACTTCTCGCGATCGTAATCGGAGGTGGAGTGCTCGATTTCGTTCTTGATCTGATCGATCCGGCCCTTGATCAGGTTCTCATCGCCATGGCCGTTGACCACGGTGGTCTCTTCCTTGGAGGCGATCACTTTGTCGGCGCGGCCCAGGTCTTCCAGGGTGGCGCTTTCCAGTTTGCGGCCTTCTTCTTCGGTGATGACGTGGCCACCGGTCAGGACAGCGATGTCCTGCAGCATGGCCTTCCGGCGATCGCCGAAGCCAGGGGCCTTGATGGCCAGACAATTCAACAGACCGCGCAGCTTGTTGACCACCAGGGTGGCCAGGGCCTCGCCGTCGACATCCTCAGCGATGATGACGATATTGCGGGCGCCGCGCTGCATCATCTTCTCCAGGATCGGGACCATGTCCTGAGCCGCGGAGATTTTCTTGTCGTAAATCAGGATATAGGGATCCTCGATGACGGCTTCCATCGTGTCGGAATTGGTAATGAAGTAGGAGCTGATGTAACCGCGATCGAACTGCATACCTTCCACGTACTCGGTCTCGAAGGCCAGACCCTTGGACTCTTCCACAGTGACCACGCCGTCTTTGCCGACTTTGTCCATGACCTCGGCGATCAGTTCGCCGATTTCGCGGTCCTGGGCCGAAATAGCGGCCACATTGGCGATGTCGTCTTTGGTGGTAACTTCAACCGCGCTGGCCTTGATGGCCTCGGCGATCTTCTCGGCGGCGACCAGGATACCGCGCTTCAGCAGCATCGGGTTGGCGCCGGAGGCGAGGTTTTTCATACCTTCCTGGATCAGGACATGAGCCAGCAGGGTAGCGGTGGTGGTGCCGTCGCCGGCGATGTCATTGGTCTTGGTGGCAGCTTCCTTGAGCAGCTGGGCACCCATATTTTCAAAGGGGTCCTGCAGCTCGATTTCCTTAGCCACGGTCACGCCGTCGTGCGTGATGGTGGGAGCGCCCCATTTCTTATCCAAACCCACATTGCGGCCCTTAGGACCGAGGGTGGTAACAACAGCTTCCGCCAAAACATCCATACCGCGCTTCAGCGCAGCGCGTGCTTCAGAACCGAACAACAACTGCTTCGCCATAGTTCCTCCTGGAACAGTTGAAATTGGAAATTAAAAGAGAGGGCCGGCTTATTCCTCGACGATGCCGAGGATATCGCTCTCGCGCAGGATCAGCATTTCTTTCCCGTCGCGACTCTTGAAGGTGGTGCCGGCATACTTGGCGTAGATCACCAGATCACCGACTTTAACTTCCATAGCGATGCGCTTCCCATCCTCATCGCGGGCGCCAGGACCGACGGCGACAATCGTGCCCTGCTGGGGCTTTTCTTTTGCGGTATCGGGCAAAACGAGCATGCCCCCGGCGAATTTGGTTTCCCCTTCTTCCACCGGTTCCACCACGACACGGTCACCGAGAGGACGAATCTTGATGGTCATCCTAACCTCCGTATGCTTGGTAGTTAGTAAATTTTAGCACTCTCATCACCTGAGTGCTAACTGCGTTTATAATACCATGGCCTAAATCTTTTGTCAAGCACTCTCAAGGCGAGAGTGCTAAAAGTCCCGAGAATATTTTTCGCGCGCCAAAGGCGCGCGAAAAATATAAATTATTCCAGCCTCTCCGTCATCCCCTCGCGCAGCTCATCGACCAAAGATTCAAGATCGACCGCCCCCGCCTCCAGCCAGCGGATTTGCGGGTCGGCCGGGCGGAACCAGGTATATTGTCGACGAATAAAATCATGGGTATCCAGTTGCGTCCGCTCGACGGCCTGCTCCAGCGTCCCCTTCCCCTCAAAATAAGGGCGAAACTGGATATAACCCAACCCCGAAAGAGAGGGCAACTCCCAGGCATAACCTGCCTCGCGCAGACGTGCAATTTCATCGAGCAACCCCGCCGCCACCATCGCCCGCACCCGCGCATCCGCCCGGGCATAAAGTTCCGCCCGCGGCATCGTCAGGCCCAGACGCATTACCCGATAGGGCGGAGGTACGCTGCGCCGCAACACGGAAAAGGGCTGCCCACTCTTCAAACAAACTTCCAGCGCCCGGATCACCCGGCGCAAATTCGGTCGATCGACAAACTCCGCCGCATCCGGATCCAACGCCATCAATCGCCCCCACAACGCATCCGGATCGGCCTGCCCCTGGCGCTCCAATTCGGCCCGCAGATCGGGATCGGGCGGCACTTCGGGAACCTGCCAGCCTTCCAACAAAGCTTTAACATACTGCCCGGTGCCCCCCACCAGCAACGGCAAGCGCCCCCGTCCGGCAATCTCCAACACGGCCTCTCGGGCCAATCGCAGAAAGTCGGCCAGGCCAAAGGGCTCATCCGGCTCCACCACATCGATCAGATGATGCGGTGCCCGGGACAACTCCTCCGGCAAAGCCTTGGCCGTACCGATATCCATCCGCCGATAGACCTGCCGGGAATCCGCCGAGATGATCTCGCCGCCCAGACGCTCGCTCAAAGCGACGCCCAGAGTCGTCTTACCCACCGCCGTCGGGCCGACAATCGCCACGACCGGAATCAGTCGTTCCATCCTGCCTCCTCACCTTCTGGAAAAGAAAACTCCTCGCGCTCGCCTTCCAGATCCACATAAAAAGTCATCCGCAACGGCCGACCGCCGCGATCCAGAGCCACAGCCATCAGACTCAAATGCCAGACCGGATCGCCCGGCACCGCCATTTCCCCTAAATAACGCCGGGCCACCGTTTCCATCCGGGCCCGCTTACGCGGCATCAACGATTCTTCTGGAGAGCCCCCCACATCGCCCCGGCGCGTCCGTACTTCAATGAAGAACCATTCCTCATTCCGCAGCGCCACCAGATCGGCTTCACCTTCGGAGCAACGCCAGTTCCGATCCACAATCTGATAGCCCCGGCGCACCAAAGCCGCCCCCGCCAGCAGTTCCCCCCGGCGGCCCAGCCCGGCCCGCGCACTGCCCATCAAAAAACACCCTTATCGCCGGGCAGATCAGAAAGGGCAAGCAACGTCCGTCCCTCATCGCGATCTTCCACAATCAAATCCGGCCAGCGCCGCACCTCTTCGACCAGATAACGGCCTAAAGGCCCCTGGAGCAGCTCCAACAACCGGGTCCGGGGCAGCGCCGTCACCGGCTCACAAAAGGTCGAGAAAGCCGCCGAAACCTCACCGTCACGGCGCAACAGATAAAAAGGCCAGACAATGCAATCAAAAGGACGGGATGCATAAATCGCACAACGGGCCGTCGTCAAATCATAAAAAGGGCAGACGACCCGCCCGGCCGGATCACCGGGAATCGGCAACCCTTCGATCTGCCAGAGAGCCCCATGCGGATGGAAATGCAAATCAAGGTGGGGAAAATCTTGTAACAGTTGAGCGTGAGAAGTGTCGGTAAAGCGGGGAGCGGCCCCCTGTTCATCAGGATAAAAAATACAGCAGCGCCGACATTGAAAACAGTGTGCCGATTCCAGCAATCCAGAAAGCAACCCTTCCGGGGCGGTTGGGGATTCTTCTTTCATATCACCTGTTCCTTATTTTGCTTATTTTTTATAACCGTGAGAGGCATTGTAGCGTCCCGCAAATGATCCCTTCCCGGCCCGATGCGACGCGCTGGATGGGAAGAAGAGTTTTTTGGTGGTGTTTTTGCGCGCATAAGAATGCGCGCAAAAACACAAGCTTTTTTCTCTGCGCCCTCGGCGCCTTTGCGGTGAAATCTGAGTGAATTATGCGGTATTGCGTTTTTCTTTCTCCTGTTTTCCAGGCTAATTGCCGAGATTGAAAAACTTTCCGTACGCCTGAAGCAAGCGAGAAAGGCACAAAAATCTATGGAACTGTGATCCGGAATTTTTCCACCAGCCGCTCAGGATAATAAGACTCCTTGGCCTGACGCAGCCCGGGATCCCCCAAATCCTGTTCCCGGTTGATAAACTCCACCTCGCCCCAGCATTGCTCGCAAAAGCGCTGATTGACCATCGCATAAAGCCCCTGAATATCGGGATCGGCCTTCTCAATATGGATCACGGCCGTCGTCGGGTTGATCTTTTCCCCCACCGTGAACGCCACAATTTCCCCCCGCAGGTAAATCACGCCGCCCGAAAGCTGGAGTTCGGCAAAATTCTCCAGAGCCGACTCCACCGCTTCCAGCTCGCCCAGCAAATCCATATCGTCCTCGCAGCGGTTCATACAATACCACTGGCGGGCCACAGCTCGACAGGCCTCCATATGCTCGGGCGTCAATGCCGTGTAGATAAAATCGGGATAAGCTTCCATAAAGTGCTTCAAATGGTTGCGCTTGCGGTGATACTTACGGCCGGCCAGCTTGATAAGGTCTTCGCTGCGATAAATATAATCGAATTGATCGCGGGTAGGCTCAATCGTCAGATCCGCCGCCCCGTCAAATTCATCGGCCAAAGCCCGTTCGGCCCGTTCAATGCGCGGTACGGCAATCTCCGGCTGAGTGCGCATCCAATCCAACAAAAAACGCACCACTTCCTGACGCGGAGCAGGCCCAATCGGAGGATAAAAATAAATCCCCCCGGCATCCTGGCTCTGTAACAACAGCCAATCCCGGTAAATCGACCAGTTAAGGCCGCCTGATTTACGCCAGATAAAAAGATTGGTAAAACTCAGCTCGGAAATTTCCGGCGGATAACGAGTCAGATATTCCTGGAACAGGTCGCGGTCCTGCAATTCTATGGCTTTAAAATTGGGAAACTCAGGAATCATTCCCACTCCTTCAATGTCTACCACATCGCAAAAGAGACCCGGCAGCCAAAGCGGCCGCCGGGCTAATTCCATCTTCAACACTGCCTCCGTCTATTCGACGATACGAATGTGCAAATCTCTTAACTGCCGTTCGGAAGCGGGCGAAGGCGCATCCGCCATCAAATCCGCCGCCTGGGTGGTCTTAGGGAACGCAATCACCTCACGGATGCTGGTCTCATCAGAGAGCAGCATCACCAGCCGGTCGATCCCGGGAGCCATCCCGCCGTGCGGCGGAGCGCCGTAAGAGAAGGCGTCCAGCATGTGACCGAAGCGCGCCCGGATCTCTTCCTCGGGATATCCCAGCACCTTGAAAATCGCCATCTGGATCTCAGGATCGTGGATACGGATCGAGCCGGAAGCCAGTTCATAACCGTTGCAAACCAGATCGTAAGCATCGGAAAGCACCGCCAACGGATCTTTCATCATCTCTTCATAAGTATTGGGCCGGGGCATCGTAAAGGGATGATGCGCCGCATCCCAGCGTTCTTCCTCGGCGTTCCACTCGTACATCGGGAAATCCAGCACCCAGCCGAAGGCCATCAAATTCGGATCGGCCAGCTTCAGCCGATCCCGGAAGGTCAAACGCAGCGCCGAAAGCGCCGGACCCACCACCTTAGGCTGATCGGCAACGATACAGACCAGATCGCCATCGTGCGCGCCCATCTGCCCGGCAATGGCTTTCAATTCATCCGGCGTGAGGAATTTCACCGCCGGCCCCTTCACCTCGCCCGGCAGGAATGCCAGCGTCACCAGGCCCTTGGCCCCCTGCCCCTTGGCAATCTCGGTCAATTCGTCGAGCTGCCGGCGCGTATATTCCGCACAGCCCGGCGCCACAATCCCCTTGATCCGTCCGCCGCCGGCTGCCGCCTGCTGGAAGACCGCAAAGCTGCTGCCGCTCAGCAAGGGAGTCAGCTCCTGCAATTCCATGCCAAAGCGCAGATCGGGCTTATCGACCCCGTAGCGCTCGATCGTCTCACGGTACGAAAGGCGGGGGAACGGCGAAAGCACACGTTTGCCGGGCGTCACGGCCGGGATCATCTCCGTAAAGAGCCCTTCCACAATCTCCAACAGATCATCGCGTTCCACAAAGGACATTTCCATATCGAGCTGCGTGAACTCAGGCTGGCGATCCCCGCGCAGATCTTCATCGCGGAAACAGCGAGCAATCTGGAAATAACGCTCGTAGCCGGCCACCATCAACAGCTGCTTCAACTGCTGCGGCGACTGGGGCAGCGCATAGAAATCGCCAGGATGAACCCGGCTGGGAACAAGATAGTCACGGGCACCCTCGGGCGTCGATTTGAAAAGGATCGGCGTCTCGATTTCCAGGAAACCCAACTTCTCCAGATAATCGCGGATGAATTTCACCACATGGTGGCGCAAAATGATATTACGCTGCATCCGCGCCCGCCGCAGGTCCAGATAACGGTAGCGCAGGCGAAGCGCCTCATCTACCGGAGAATCCTCATAAATATAGAAGGGAGTTGTACGCGACGTATTAAGAATCTTGATCGAGTGGGCCTCGACTTCGATCTCACCGCTGGCCCAATCGGGATTGACCTGATCGATCGGCCGGCGGCGCACAATTCCGCGTACCTGCACCACAAACTCACTGCGCACCTGATCGGCGACCGCATGGGCCTCCGGCGCCGCATCCGGGCTGGCGACAACCTGGGTCAGTCCCCAGCGGTCGCGCAGGACGATAAAAATCAATCCGCCATGATCCCGCCGCCGGTTGACCCACCCGGCCAGCGTGACTTCCTGGCCCTCATGTTCCGCTCGCAATTCTCCACAGGTGCGGTTTTTCAACATAGTTGCCTCCCCCGTCGAAAGTAGGCATAACTATACCACAGGGAGCAGGGGAAGCAAGCGATGGTATTTTCATATTTTCGCGCGCCGCCTGCGTAGCAGGTCAGATAAACAGAGAAAAGTTATTTTTATTCATTTTGTCGGCAGCATCAGAAAGCCGCCGACAAAATGAGCTTTTCTTTCTCTTGTTTTTCGGACTAGCCGTACAGGTGATAAGGATTCAAGTCAAAATGATGCCGCGCCCCGCTTTGCCTGCACTTGATCTATTCAAAAAGGGCGTTTATAATGATGGTCAGAATGGAAATACTTTCAGGAATCCTCCCTCCCTGGTTTAAAGAGTGGTTCCAGATTTATTTAGTCCCCCTGTTTAAAATCGAGGGGCGCCAACTGTTGTCGTACCTGTTTAAAGGCGTTGGGGATATCTTGTTGTTCCTCGGATTGCCGCTTTTCATCGGCGTCGGCAGTGAGGCATTCTGGAGCGCTCGTTATTCGTTGCTGCCCGAACAACAGCAACAAGTTTTGCTATGGGCCAGTTTTTCCGATTTGACTGCCTATGTAGAGGATATTCCACCGGTCGTACCGCTGGTTTTATGGTACAAGGAAGGAGGGTTGCAGGCGAAAAACCCGGACAACTGCGAAGGGATTATGGGCTTCTATACCGCGGTTAAAACAGGCCAGGTGCCCTGTTATCCCCCAGGTCCCATATCTCCCTTTGAAGTGGCTCATCAGTTACAAGACGGGGCGCGTATATTCAAGGAATATTGCCCTGAGATCCACTATACCACCAGTGATCCGGCGCTGATCAAACAGTGTTATTTGTATTACAATGCCGGCCCGCGCACCCGTTTAACCGCGGACAGCTCCGGCTATGTCATGAATGGTTATGATGCTGCCCATCAAAACATGGTTCTGACCGATATCCAGGGGCGGCAATATCGCCTGAAGGCTTTGGGAGCCTGGCCGGTTCATCTGGCCATCCAGGCCCAACTGGCAGGCCAGAAACGTGAAACCGGTCCATCATTTTTGTTGGCCCCCGGGCTTTTGCTTCAGGAAGCCGCCGATCGGATCTGGGCCCAACAAACGGACATTAACACCGATCCCCCTGCACCCGAGGCTACTCCCCGCCCCCGCTGCCAGGAACCCGAAACCGGTCCCTGTCTGGTAGCACCTCATTTAGGCGGGGATCCCGGGCTCCGTCCCTCGCTCAATCCGCTGATCGTTCCCCCATCCGCTGCCACCGAACCGAAGTGCGGCGTGATTCCAGGATCCGATCTGGGAGCAGCGCAGCCGGCGCTCGTCCTGGCCCCCATGCAAGGGAATCTCACCCGTTATACCGATGCTCAGGGCAACCTGGCCATCCAGATTGAAAATGCAGAATGGACGGTCTGGCTTATTGGACTGCGCTCCTACGTGGCAGAGCCCGGCCCAGTCACCGCAGGACAACCAATCGGAGCGATTGGCGGCCTCAACTCGAGCACGCCAGCCGTACATTATGCAGTGTACGACAAAGCCCAAACCGGCTTTGTCGATCCGCTAAGTTTCTTACCTGAAGGGGAATGTCCACCCCTGAGGTAAAACTCTCACATTCTATCGCTTGCAAGGAGGAATCTCATGGTGGATCTTATCGCACTACTGCCACTGGCTCTGGTAATATTGGCGGGTCTTTGGGCACTCTGGCTGGTCTTCAAGCGCGACTTGCTGGCCCAAAACCTGGGGAAACTGATCTCCTATTTCCTGGGCGCGGTCCTCACCTTCCTGGCAGTCGGTCTGCTGGTCGTCTGGTTCCTGCCTTCCTGGATTCGCATGCAATTGGAAGATGCCAATAGCTCACAAGATGTTCAGGCCATTCAAAACATCGTTCAGGAAAACTGGAATGAAGCCACCGCCCCGCGCGGCGTGGCCCCCACCGCTGCCCCCGTCGCTACGGAAAACCCGGTCAGCCCCATCGTGGTCACTCCCGATGCCGGCGCCGCCAATCCAGGGATTCAATCCGTGCAACCTGGAGGAGCAACGAAACACACGGTCGTAGCGGGAGACACACTCTACAGCCTTTCCAAACGCTATGGCGTATCAGTCGCAGCAATCCAGCAGGCTAACAACCTGGCCACCGAAAATATTCAGGTAGGACAGGTCCTGACTATCCCGGCGCCGTGAGCACCGAATCCAGTTCCAACCAACAGTCCCATCCAGTGAAGGAACGGAAGTTCCCTTCCCTGCGCAGGCCCTGGAACAGCTTTATCAGCATGATCCGAGAGGCAGTTCTGCCCATGCCGCACTATCTCAAGGATGAGAAAGTGCAAATGAAGATTATGATGGCAGACTATCGACGTAAAGTTCCATTCTATGTCATCATCGCTTCGGCGGTTGTGGGAGTCATCGCAGGAATCATCTGGATTATTTTCGGGGGAATGGCCGCCAGTGCCTGTGCGGTCTCGGCTCCGGTAGATTGTGCCGTCAGTAGCCAGTGCACACCAACGCCCGTAGTGGCCGGCGCGGAGCTGCTGCCGACCCCTACACCGTTACCGCCGACGCCTACACCGATGCCGCCGACTCCGGAAGAGCAGGCCCGCCTGCAAGAGAGATGGAGATTATGTACCGACTACAATTCAAACCAATTTCTGGCAGCCGTCTTCGTCCTGTTGGCGCTGGTTACAATCGCCAAATCCGTGGATGACTTGCTGCAATACTATCAATGGCAGTTCATTTTGACGAACAAACGGATCATCATCATGGCTCCCGATCTGCGTCAAAAAGGATTCGCTGACGTCATCTACTTGAAAGGCGGCAAGATCCAGGTAGTCGATACTAACTGGTCCCATAGCTCTTATTGGGGTTTCTTCCAGGCCATGACGGGCGCCCGGGATGTCAACCTCAGCATGGGCGGCTATGAATTCAAAGAGTTGGGCGCCGAGGTCAAAAGCGGGCTACGTTTCCCCGATGTGACGCCGGAAGACAGCAAGTTGCTGGAAGAGATCATTTTCGGGTAAAGGGATCTCTTATCCACGCCCCATCTCTAACAAACAAAAATCGGGCCGCACGCCGGCCCGATTTTGTTGTCTATGCCCCTAAGCTCATCGCGTTCGAACTCTAAAAAGCATCCAGCCCAAGAACCCCAATCCCAAAGGAAACAAACTCCCGCTGCAAAAGCGAGACTCAGGCGGCACAGATTCCACCGGCAAAAAAGGCGAATAAGTGGGTGTAGGAGAAGCCAAAGCAATGCCGGTCTGAATCGGGGTATAAATATTATCAGCCGGCAAGTTCCCGGTTCCAACTCCTACCAAAGTCACCGCCACCGGCGGCGTAGGAGTCGGCAATCGAAAGGGCGTTTCAGAAGGAGTCAAAGTCGGCTCGGGCGGCAAAGGGGTAGGAGGTTCCGGCGTCGCCGTCGGCAACGGAGAAACAACAGTAGGTGGGATCGGAGTCGGCGTTAAAGTAAGCGTGGGCGTCGGCGTCGCTGTGGGCGGCTGAGGTGTAAAAGTAGGAGTCGGCCGCGGCGGTAAACTGCGAAAAGTCCCCACCAGATAAGCAGTTTGATTTAAATAGGTATCGCTGGTCAACTGAGAAGGCTCAATCTGTGAACCCTCAGTCCAACCGTTAAAACTGTTGATCAGAATCCAATCCGGACTGCTGCGCACCACCTCATGCCATAAAGCGTCATAATAATTTCCCTGATCCCGTTCCCGCACCAGAGGAGCCTCTGGATGCAGAACACGGTCATTGTAACCCGGAGAAACAGTTCCGACCCAATAACGGAACCGTCCCTGCTGAGCACTCCAGGTACGAACCGCTCCCCCGACTTCCATTTCCAGGCTGGTCGGGTCCTGCGCCTTATTGATGTTATAGTAATAAAACCCATCGAAAGCCTGGAGATATTCCACCCCACTGGCCTCAGCAATCCAAATCATAGTGTGCTGCGGATCGATCTGCTGGCGGATAGTATTCCAGCTATCAGCCGAATAGCGCGCCTGTCCCAGAAAGAAAATCACCGGCTTCCCGGCTGTCTGCAAATAAGCCGAATTTCGAGCATGCCGATCCCGTAACTCCCCCAGAGAGGCCGTCAACTTATCTACTGTGGGCAACAGAGGAGAATAAACATCCACAGCGACCGCAGCCTTCATCTGATAATGCCCTGATTTCTCCAGCAAGGTGATGAAATTACTTTCGGAAGGATTTCCATCCCGTTCCGCCCCTTGCCAGAATTGAATCAACGCATCGAGACCAGCCCGCTTAGCCTGCACTACATGAAGTTCAATCACCGTAGGATCATCCGAAGAATAGGGCTGAACAGGAGAATCGGGCAAAGGCAAAGACCAGGTGTTGGCATCCCAACGGGCATAATAAAAAGCCAGAACCAAAGGACCACCCTGGGCCTGCAAAGGGCTCACGGGACTCAACAGGATCACCAAAGCCAGGAACAAACCAGCTTTACGAATATGCATATTCGCCTCCATCCGCAGTATAACTCCAAGCTTGCCGAAAAACAAGCGAGATTGCAACCGCTTTCACCGCCCTGGACACCCCTTTTTTTATCGAGTATAATTTGACCGATAGCACAAGGAGAGAAAAAATGAATTTACCCTTACAATACTTCAACGGCCCTGCCGGCCTGATCATCGCATTCCTGTTAGCATTGGTTCCCCTGCTTGTTTTACATGAACTGGGACACTTTTTCATGGCGAAACTCATGGGAGTATGGGCACATGAATTTGGGATTGGCATCCCCCCCCGAATCGTACGGCTCTTTAAATGGCGCGAAACTGAATTTACCTTAAATTGGATTCCCTTCGGCGCCTTTGTCCTCCTGGAAGGCGAGCAATATCAAGAAGCCATGGCCCAGGTCGAGGCCGCACCCTCATCCCCAGCTCCCGACAATCCCGCACCTGCATCCAAAACCGAAGCCATGCCGACCGCCGAGAGTCTGGCCAAAATCGCTGAAATCCGCCGTCACAGTCTGGAGACCAAATCCCCGGGGCAGCGCTTCCTGATTTTCGCCGGCGGCCCCTTGATGAACATTTTGACAGCCTGGATAGTCGCCATCGTTATGTATATGACAGGGGTGCCTAATGTTCAAAATACCCAACCCTTCATCACTAAAGTCGTCCCCAATTCGCCTGGAATGGCCGCGGGAATCCAATCGGGAGATATCATTCTAAAAGTCAACGATATTGCCATTTCTTCCGTGGATGAAATAAGTCCCATCGTTCAAAAACACCTCGATGAAAACGTCAATATTGAATTGAATCGCAATGGAACCTCTCTCAATGTGACCGTGGTGCCGCGCTCCAATCCGCCGGCCGGAGAGGGAGCGATAGGAATCCAGCTCTCCAACATCGCCACCCGGGTCATGATTCAAAACGTAACCGTCGATTCTCCAGCTGCCAGGGCCGGGATACAGAATCGAGATGTGATCCTCAAAATCAACGGCGAAAAAATATTTGACAGCAATAGTGCGATGGTACTGCTTGAAGCCCACGCAGGGGAGGCCCTCACTTTAGAAATAGAGCATGAAAAAGCGCCCTTGACTGTAACCCTCACCCCGGCCACCGACGAAAAGATCGGCGTTGAGCTCGTTACAACCTTGCCTCCAGGCTCGCTAAAACAATTTCCTTTTCCGGAAGCATTCGTTAAAGGGAGCCAGTACTTCGGGCTGGTAATTGGAGGTACCCTCTGGGCACCTATCGCTTTAATTCAGGGACAACTTCCGCTGGAGACCGCACGTCCCATGGGCGTAGTGGGAATAAGTAATGTGGCCTCTCAATCCCTCCAGGAAAGTATTACCCAAAACTCTCTCTATCCTTATTTCAGCCTGTTGATTATCATCAGCATTGCCCTGGGCGTTTTTAACTTTCTCCCCATTCCAGCCCTGGATGGCGGCCGAATCCTGTTCATCATTATCGAAAAAATCCGTGGTCATCGATTGACTCCCAGCGTCGAAGCGAAAATTCATCAAGTCGCCCTGTTAATCCTCTTGGGAATTTTCGTAGTCGTCACCATATTTGATATCTCCGATATAATACGATAAGCCAAAGCCTGGATTGATTCACCGTTGCATTGAATAATCAAGGAAATTAAGGCCAACAATCATGGAAGATACAAAATCAATAAATCGTATGTGGAATGCTCTGGAACAAAATCAACAGGTTCCAGAAAATATAGATCTACACTACCTTTCTGGCCTATCTCTGGAAGATCAGGAACGTTTAGAACTGATCTGGTCACGTCTGCCGGACCCCATACGTCAGAAACTGATCCACGAACTGGTAGAAATAGCAGAAGCTGACTATGAGATGGATTTTGCCTTTCTTTTTCGGCTTGCGCTCAATGATCCAGACCCGGAAATACGCGCCACAGCCATCGAAGGATTATGGGAAGATGAAGACGTAAGACTGGTCACTCCACTTACCCGTCATTTGCTCACCGACACCGATCTCCAGGTACGCATTGCAGCCGCCCAAACTCTGGCCCGCTTTATCCTGCTGGGAGAATTGGAAAAAATTCGTTCCCGCCCCTTTGAGGTTGCCTGCCAGGCTCTGATTCAGGCCTTCTACCGCCGGGGAGAAAATCTTGAAGTACGACGGAGAGCATTAGAATCCCTGGCTTATGCCAGCCTGAGCGAAGTTCCGCGAATGATTGAAGAATCCTATGCTGAAGGGGAAGAACCCTTAAGAATCAGTGCCGTCTTTGCCATGGGACGCAGCGCCGACCGCCGCCGCTGGGGAGATATCGTTCGGCAGGAACTTCACAATTCCAATCCTAACATGCGTTATGAAGCAGCCCGGGCTTGTGGCGAGCTGGAAATCAAAGAAGCCATTCGAGAACTGATTGAACTGGTAGATGACGTTGATCCTGAAGTTCAGGAAGCCGCCATTTGGGCTTTAGGGCAGATCGGCGGCGATGCAGCACGTCGTACATTAGAAAAATATGCCAGCTCCGACAATGAAATCCTCAAAGAAGCAGCTCTAGATGCCCTACAGGAACTGGAATTCTATCATGGCGAAAGTAGCAGCCTTTTCCCATCTCCCGCCCGCCCGGGTCGGCCAAAAGCAAAAACTTCTTTCTGGCAGGCTGATGAAGAAGAATCCCCAGAAGATCTGGATGAAGATTTTGATCTGATAGATGAAGACGTAAACGCTGACATCTCGCTGGACGACGACGACGATGACGACGACGATGAAGGCAACGATCTCTAATAGGAGCTTCTTATGAAAGCGTCTTCAATGATAGCCACTTCCCCCCAAAAAACCGGTGGTTTTCATTTCAAGCTTTCACATCGCATATTGCAAATCATGATAGAAATAGGGCTGGGATTATTCCTGATAGGGCTCATTCCAGCCCCATTCCTTTTGGGTCAAACACTCCCCCCCGAGTCTCAACATACCTACACCTTTGGACAATCACTTACCATTACATTACAGCTCCCTGACGGAACCTGGATGCCCGAAGCCAATCTATTCCTACATACAACCAGTCTGCCTATTCGGGTATACGCCCGGTCCTTACAAAACAGAGTAGCTATTTACAGCCGGGATCTGCGTGAATCACCACTTGAACCCTTTGAACCCGTCACCTACTACTGGGAATATAAAACGGCATCTGGAGAGACATTGCGTACCCCGGAAACCACCTTCACATACGAAGATAACCGTTACCGCTGGAAAGAAAAACGGGAAGGTTTAATTATCTTACGCTGGATATCCGGCAGTGATGAAACTATGGCCAATGCCCTGGAAATCGCGAATAACGCTTTAAATGAAATCCAGGCCACCTTAAACACCTCTTCGATGGAACCCACCACGCTCTACATCTACCCATCCCTTACTGACCTGCAATCAGCACTACGGCTGGGAGGAAAAGACTGGATAGGAGGAGAAGCTCAACCCGAAATTGGAGTCATTTTGCTGGCAATTCCATCCACCTCAACCGCGCAAGCCATATTACAAATGGAACGTGACATTCCCCATGAATTGACCCATTATATTCTTTATTCCAAAATTGGAGCAGCCGCTTACGACAACCTTCCAACCTGGCTCAACGAAGGCCTGGCCTCCCAGTTTGAACAACGATTACCGGAACCTGAAAATTATGATCTATTGCTCAAACGCCATCATGAACAGGCAACGCTTACCCATTTCATGGACCTTTGTTCCCCCTTCTCTCTTGACGCAGAAGAAGCCCGTCTGGCTTACGCCGAAAGCCGTAGTATGGTAAATTATCTGCGCCAGACTTATGGATGGGGCACACTAAATCAATTGGTACAAACCTACACGGAAGGCCTGGATTGCTCCGCCGGAGTTCAACACACTTACAACATGGACCTTCCAGCTTTAGAACAACAATGGCGCGGGTGGCTGGAAAACCAACTCAATCCCAATGTTAATACGCCATCTCCTCTTTTGACAGAGATATGGATTACCCTGCGGGACCTCTCCGCCTGGCTACTTATTGTCGCAAGTTTACTACTTCCAGGTATAGTTATACTATTATCCCTCCGACATTCTCGTCCATAATTGCCCCTTCGCTTGCTAATTCCTTGCCCTTTTGACTTCCCCGCTTCATTTATTAAAAGCATTTAAATTCAAAAAAACAACAAAATAATATTTCCAAAACGTAACAGAAAAGGAACAAAACGGTAACCGTTTTTAAATTCCGTTGACACAGAGCAGAGAAAATATTATCATCTAGATACCAAGACAATATTTAGAATAATTTGTCTTACAGCACCAACATTGCAGAATTATAGTAAAAACAGGAGGCTGCTCATGTTTCGCCAACGGATCCAAGAGAAATACGAAGAACTCTCCCCCAGATTTCGGATTCTGGCTGATTTCATTTTGGAAAATACCCTCGATGCAGGTTTTCTCACAGCTACAGAACTGGCTCGACGGGTTAATGTGGATCCAGCCACAGTGGTGCGATTTTCTCAAGACCTGGGGTATTCAGGGTATCGAGAACTCTCCCGAGAAATCAAACACTATGTCAATCAGGAACTGGCACTTCGTTATCAAAGAGAAAACCCCGAAGTAGAAGATTTGGCCGGAAAAATTGCCCGCTTAACCGATGAAACAAGCGATCGGGTACTGGCACTCAAAGCCGAAGCGGAGCAAATTGCCGCAGTAGCAGAGTTGTTGCACAAAGCAGAAACCATCTTCATTATCAGTAAAAACGAAGGGTACGGATTGGCCAGCCTTTGGGCCACTTATCTAAACCTGGCTGGATTGAAAGCCTACACCATTCATGCTGAAGCCACTCAAATTGCCCTGTTATTGAGGGATATTCAGTCCAAAGATCTCATTGTTGCCCTGGCTCTGGGATTAGACCCCGATTTGGAGATCGGCCACATGTTGGGTGTCGCACGCGAACGCAACATTCCAACAGTAGCCATTACGACCAGTCCTACCCTTTACCCGGCTCGTCAAACCAATATCAACCTGACAGTCCCTTCACGCATCCCAGCCGGTTATCCAACCTTCGATACCGTAGCAGTGCTCCTGTCATTACTCTGGCAAGCGCTGCTCACCCTGGATGGCAAAGAAGCTCAATCCACCATTAAATGGACCTTAGAATCGCTCAATTTACTGGCAGAACAGCAAGACAAAATTCCACCCTATGACCTGGCGGCCTTATTACGTTTATGGGGTCAGGAATAAAAAAAATCGGGAGCCATAAAAAGCTCCCGATTTTTTAATTATGCCAATTAGGGAATTGTTTGCCGATAATTGGCTTCCGCATGCTCACTCTCAGGCAAAAGTTCTACCTGCGCAGGCCACTTGGCCGTATAAAAGCGTAGATAATCTGGAAGCGCATTACTCCATAAAGGATCAAGATGATCACCTTCGTGAACCTGATAAGTCACATCAGCCTTAGCATCGATCAATACATCCCGTATCTGAATAGCTCCTCCGCGAGCCCAATCACGATTACCGGCATCAAGATAAATACGTTGACCTACAGCACCACTCTTCGCCAAAAAGAAAGGATCATACCCGGCAATAGGATTATTCAAAGCCAGGGCAGGACTATGCCCACCCACAATTCCAAATAATTCCGGATGATGCAAACCTATTTCTAAAGACCACACGCCTCCCCGAGAAATACCTCCAATCGCCCGTCCCGCAGGATCTTGCCAGATTGGATACTCGGATTCAAGCAATGGCATCAACTCATCCACTAAAATCGACTCAAAAGACCCCGTGCCGCCACTGGATCGCACATATAACCCGTCTGACCCCATCCCAGGCATCACCAGAATAAAGGGCCCTACTAATCCACGGCTCATCCAATCATCAGCCAGAACATCGGCTCCCAAATCGAACCAATGAGACTCATTCATCGGCCAACCATGCAACAAATACAATACGGGGAAGCGCCGATCGGTATAACGATCATAACAAGGAGGCAAATGAATGCGATAATGAACCGTCTCACCGGTCTTACTCACAAAAGAACCACGTTCAGTCACACCACGAAGAAAAGGACAAACCGAAGGAGTTGGCGTAGCCATAGGAGTAGGAGGCAAAGGTGTTGGCATTGGAGTAAAAGTGGGAACAGGTAAAGGTGTCGGCATGGGGGTAGCCGTTACAACCGCTGTAGATTGTTCCAAAGGAACCGTAGCTGCCTTCGCCATCTGACCTTCCATCCACCCCTGACATCCCGTTAACGACAAAATGCCTAACAGAGCCAGCGTTATGCCTACTTTCTCTCTCAGATTTCCCCTTTTTTTCACAAGGCGGCCTCCCTTTTTAGTTGCAACAGACTCTAGTTTAACACGTCCTGGGCTTGAGTCAAGTAGCAAACAAAAAGTCCGCCCGACAATGTCGGGCGGACTCAATAAGGACAAAAGAAAAGT
>CAZCTC010000037.1:0-37079 GCA_964501335.1 uncultured Anaerolineales bacterium
ACGAAAACATAGCCCTTTCCAGAACCATCCCGACGCCGCTCTCTTACTCCCCCTCTCCCTCCCGCATCGCTCGGGGTTATCCCCCAAAACGCATCCTCTCGAATCGCGTCGCTGCTTAACAACAAAACATGGGAGAGGGGGCCGGGGGGTGAGGGCCGCACGAAAACATAGCCCTTTCCAGAACCATCCCGACGCCGCTCTCTTACTCCCCCTCACCTCGATGCCGGGGGTGCATCTTCACCAGAAATCTCCCCAAAAGCGCGCTTCACCCGTACCCCCGCAGGGGGGAGGGTTGGGGAGGGAGCCGGCCCACAAATTACGTTTCATGCTCCCGCCTATTTTAGCCCGGCTCCCCCAACAGGCAATTGATTCTCCACGGATGACAAATGTCATATTTTAATTCATTTCCCCCTAGGGGATTCCCCCTATCCCCTTCAGGGAGAATCCCCCCTGAAAAACAAGAAAAAAACGCTCGCATCCATATATTTTTTGTGGTTTCATTAACGCATAAGAACTCCTGAAAATGATGGGAACGCTCCCAGTTACAGACGGTTTAACCATCATATTGAAATTTTCAAAAGAGACTGAAGGAGGATGCCTGGAAAATTAAGTAACAACAACTTGACCACGAACTTCTCACTGATTCTTTTCTCGACCCTGATTCAATTTCAGTCTAAGTTTTCAATTCAAGGAGAATGCGATGTTTAAGAAGAATCTGTCCCTGGCTTTGATCAGCCTCTTGCTCGTCCTGGCCACCCTGCTCTCGGCCTGCACCGGCACCGCCGCCCCCACCGCCCAGGCCGAAAAACTGGCCATCGGCGTCGTGCTCCCCACCAAGGATCAGTCCCGCTGGTTGCAGGACGAAGCCCGCTTCCGCGAAGCCTTCACCAAGGCCGGCTATGACGTAGAAATCCTCTTCAGCCAGGGTTCCTCCGCCAAGGAAAAGGAAAATGTCGAGGCCTTGCTCACCAACAACATCAAAGTCCTCATCATCTGCCCCACCGACGGTTCTGCTGCCGCCGCCGCCGCTGACGCCGCGCACGCCGCTGGAGTCAAGGTCATCTCCTACGACCGCCTCATCCGCGACACCGCCTCCGTCGATTACTATGTGACCTTCGACAGCATCGCCGTCGGAGCCGCGCAGGCCCAGTACCTGGTCGATCATGCCACCGGCAAGGGCAATCCCCTCTACATCTACGCCGGCGCCGCCTCCGACAACAACGCCTTCATCTTCTTCGAAGGCGCCTGGGGTGTCCTGCAGCCCAAAATCGTCGACGGCACCTTCGTGATCAAGAACTCCGCCGAAGCCATCGCCCTGCAGGATAAAGCCACCCTGACCCGCGAAGAAATGGCCGGGATCATCGGCCAGATCGATACCGGTTGGGACGTCAACACCGCCAAGAACCTGGCCGAATCCCACCTGACCGCCGCCGGCGCCGCCGACAAGGGCAACGTCTTCATCCTGGCCCCCAATGACGACACCTCCCGCGCCATCTCCGATGCCTTCTCCGCCGATACGGATGTCAAGAGCTACGTCATCACCGGGCAGGACGCGGTCAAAGCCACCGTCCAGTACATCATCGACGGCAAGCAGTCGATGACGGTCTTCAAGGATGTCCGCACCCTGGTCGACGACGCCATCAACGCCGCCATCGCCCTGATCGAGGGCAAGGCCCCCAACGCCAAGGGCTCCTACAACAACGGCAAGATCGATGTCCCCGCCATTCAGTCCCCGGTGGTCAGCGTCGATCGCGAGAACGTCAAAGCCGCCCTGATGGATTCCGGTTACTACAACGCTTCCGAATTCCAGAACGTACCGTAACGCTTTAAACACATTCTCTCCCACCATCCGGCGCGGCGCTTCGAGCCGAACCCCAGCCGTTTGCGGGACATTAAAAACACAACCGGTACGGTCAGCCCGGAAAACACGAGAGAAAAAAGCCTATGTTTTGGCGCACTTCAAAAAGTGCGCCAAAACATAAACAAAAAACTCTCTCTCCATCCAGCGCGTCGGTTCAAACCCGGCAAAAGCCGTTTGCGGGGCGTTAAAACCAGACCCTGGAATGCCGTCTTTGAAAACAGGTGAATTGCTTTTGTGCTACTGCCTTTAAAACTTTAGCGCAAAACATTTCCATCGAGTCCTTCCAATCGTTGCACCTCCTGCCTTTTTAATTAGGGGAAACCCCCTAATCCCTTTAAGGGAAAATCCCCGGTGAAAACAGGGGAAAAAAGCTGGTACCAACCCTGATTCTATGGTTTTATTAAGACGTTGAAACTCACGACAGCGTGATGGATTGGCGGTCCCAAAAAACCATCTGGACAACCATCACATGGGGTGTTGATACCAGCTCGAAGGAGGTCTTCGTAAAAATACAGAAATTGCTTTCCCCAAACTGCTGCTGTTTCGTTTATCAAATCTAAGTTAATTTCAGTAAGGAGGACTCGATGTTTAAGAAGAATCTGCCCCTGGCTTTGATCAGCCTCTTGGTTGTCATCGCCACCCTTCTTTCCGCCTGCACCGGCGGAGTTACGACCCCCACCACTGCCCCCGCCAATAAATTGTCCGTCGGTGTCGTGCTCCCCACCAAGGATGAGCCCCGCTGGATTCAGGATGAGACCCGTTTCCGCGAAGCCTTCACGGCCGCCGGCTACGATGTCGAAATCCTCTTCAGCCAGGGTAACCCGGCCAAGGAAAAGGAAAATGTCGAAGCCCTGATCACCAAAGGCGTCAAAGTCATCATCATCTGCCCGCAGGACGGCACTGCCGCCGCTGCGGCCGCCGATGCCGCCCGCGCCGCCGGAGTCAAGGTCATCTCCTATGACCGCCTGATCCGCGACACCGCCGCCGTCGATTACTATGTGACCTTCGACAGCATCGCGGTCGGCGCTCAGCAGGCCCAGTACCTGGTCGACAACGCCAAGGGCACCGGCAATCCCCTCTACCTCTACGCCGGCGCCGCCTCCGACAACAATGCCTTCATCTTCTTCGAAGGCGCCTGGGGCGTCCTGCAGCCCAAAATCGCCGACGGCACCTTCGTGGTCAAGAACTCCGCCGAAGCCATCGCCCTGAAGGACAAGGCCACCCTGACCCGCGAAGAAATGTCCAAGATTATCGGCCAGATCTCCACGAACTGGGACTTCAACACCGCCAAGAACCTGGCGGAAGCCAATCTGACCGCCGCCGGCACCGCCGACAAGGGCAACGTCTTCATCCTGGCCCCCAACGACGGCACCGCCCGCGCGATCGCCGATGCCTTTGCCGCCGACAAGGACGTCAAGAGCTACTTCGTCACCGGTCAGGACGCCGAAAAGGCTTCCGTGCAGTACATCATCGACAGCAAGCAGTCCATGACCGTCTTCAAGGATGTCCGCACCCTGGTCAGCGACGCCATCAACGCCGCCATCGCCCTGCTCGAAGGCAAAGCCCCGGCCGCCAAGGGCTCTTACAACAACGGCAAGATCGATGTGCCCGCCATTCAGTCCCCGGTGGTCACCGTCGATAAAGCCAACGTCCAGGCCGCTCTGATCGACTCCGGCTACTACAAGGCCGAAGACTTCCAGAACCTGGGCGGCGGCGCTGTGGCCCCCGTCGAAGGCGGCAAACTGTCCGTCGGCGTCGTGCTCCCCACCAAGGACGAACCCCGCTGGATCCAGGATGAGACCCGCTTCCGCGAAGCCTTCACGGCCGCCGGCTACGATGTCGAAATCCTCTTCAGCCAGGGTAACCCGGCCAAGGAAAAGGAAAATGTCGAAGCCCTGATCACCAAAGGCGTCAAAGTCATCATCATCTGCCCGCAGGACGGCACTGCCGCCGCTGCGGCCGCCGATGCCGCCCGCGCCGCCGGAGTCAAGGTCATCTCCTATGACCGCCTGATCCGCGACACCGCCGCCGTCGATTACTATGTGACCTTCGACAGCATCGCGGTCGGCGCTCAGCAGGCCCAGTACCTGGTCGACAACGCCAAGGGCACCGGCAATCCCCTCTACCTCTACGCCGGCGCCGCCTCCGACAACAATGCCTTCATCTTCTTCGAAGGCGCCTGGGGCGTCCTGCAGCCCAAAATCGCCGACGGCACCTTCGTGGTCAAGAACTCCGCCGAAGCCATCGCCCTGAAGGACAAGGCCACCCTGACCCGCGAAGAAATGTCCAAGATTATCGGCCAGATCTCCACGAACTGGGACTTCAACACCGCCAAGAACCTGGCGGAAGCCAATCTGACCGCCGCCGGCACCGCCGACAAGGGCAACGTCTTCATCCTGGCCCCCAACGACGGCACCGCCCGCGCGATCGCCGATGCCTTTGCCGCCGACAAGGACGTCAAGAGCTACTTCGTCACCGGTCAGGACGCCGAAAAGGCTTCCGTGCAGTACATCATCGACAGCAAGCAGTCCATGACCGTCTTCAAGGATGTCCGCACCCTGGTCAGCGACGCCATCAACGCCGCCATCGCCCTGCTCGAAGGCAAAGCCCCGGCCGCCAAGGGCTCTTACAACAACGGCAAGATCGATGTGCCCGCCATTCAGTCCCCGGTGGTCACCGTCGATAAAGCCAATGTCAAGGCCGCTCTGATCGACTCCGGCTACTACAAAGCCGAAGACTTCCAGAACCTGCCGTAATCTCATCCCAAAGATTTTTTAAGTAGTAAACGGGAATAGTGATGGATAGACTCCATCACTATTCCTGTACCTGAAACAGCAGCTTTTTAAGCCGGAGGCGGTATGGACGCTCCCATATTAGAGATGAGAAACATTGTCAAGGAATTCCCCGGCGTGAAAGCCCTCAACAATGTCAGCTTTCGCGTTATGCCCGGAGAAATCCACTGTCTGGTCGGAGAAAACGGTGCCGGAAAATCCACATTGATGAAAGTCTTGAGCGGGGTCCATCCCTATGGCACCTACACCGGCGATATCCTTTTCAACGGCCATATTCAACAGTTCCATCACATCAACGACAGTGAAAAAGTCGGCATCGCCATCATCTACCAGGAACTGGCCCTGATTCCTGAACTGACCGTCTACGAAAACATCTTCGTAGGCCATGAAATCAGTTCCAACGGTTTTACAGTCGACTGGAATGAAACGATCCGCAGAGCCAACGAAATGCTCCAAAAGGTCAAATTGAATGTCAATCCCGACACCAAAGTCAAAGACCTGGGCGTTGGGAAACAACAGTTGATCGAAATCGCCAAAGCGCTGAGCCAGGATGTCAAATTGTTGATCCTTGACGAACCCACGGCCGCGCTGAACGAAGACGACAGCAAGAACCTGCTGGTCCTGTTACAAGAACTGAAATCCCATGGCGTGACCTGTATTTTGATCTCGCACAAGCTCAAGGAAGTCATCAGCATTGCCGACACGGTCACGGTCTTGCGCGACGGCCAGACGATCTGTACCCTGGATGCTCGCAAAGGCGAAGTGTCTGAACAAACGTTGATCAAACACATGGTGGGGCGCGAAATCACCAATATCTATCCCGGGCGCACCCATAAGATCTCCGATGAGATTGTGCTGGACGTACGGAACTGGAGCGCTTACTCCCCCGGCCTCGGCCGCACCGTGCTCAAGGATGTCAATTTCAACCTCAAGCGCGGTGAAATTATCGGCTTCGCCGGATTGATGGGCTCGGGACGGACGGAACTGGCCTTGAGCATCTTCGGCAACCCCCTCGGCTATCAAACTCAGGGTGAAGTATTCATCAAAGGCAAACGGCGGATTTGCAGAGACCCGCAGGAAGCGATTGAATCGGGACTGGCTTATGTTACGGAAGATCGCAAAGGCAACGGCCTTATTTTGATCCAGGATGTGCGCCAGAACATCACCCTCGCCAATTTAAGAGCCCTGGCTAAAAACAATGTGATCGACAACAACGCCGAAATCCAGGTAGCCAATGAATATCGCACCTCGCTGAACATCAAAACGCCCAGCATTGAACAAACCGTCGGCAACCTCAGCGGTGGCAACCAGCAAAAAGTCTGCCTGGGAAAATGGCTGTTCGTCAAACCCGACATCCTGATCCTCGATGAACCCACCCGTGGGATCGATGTCGGTGCCAAATATGAAATTTATACGATCATGAACCGTCTCGTGGCCGAAGGCATGAGCATCATTATGATCTCCTCGGAATTGCCCGAAGTATTGGGAATGAGTGATCGGATCTACATTGTCTCTACCGGACGGATTACCGGCGAAATGCCGATCGCGGAAGCGACGCAGGAAAAAATCATGCATCTGGCGACAAATTGAAGGGGCTCACCATGTTTATTCAAGACTTACAAAAAGTTATCAAGCAAAACATTCGTCAATACGGGATGTACATCGCCCTCTTCGTCATCATGACCATCTTCACCTTCGCAACTCCCAACTTCTCCTTCATCTCATCCCGCAACATCAGCAACCTGCTCAACCAGACCGGCTATATCGCCGTCCTGGCTGTCGGCATGACGCTGGTCATCGTCATCCGCCACATCGACCTCTCCGTCGGTTATCTGGCGGGCTTCCTCGGCGCCGTCGCCGCGATCTCCATGGTTTCCTGGAAACTGCCGGTTTTCGTCGTCATCCCTATGGTCCTGTTACTGGGCGCCATCGCCGGCATGATCACCGCTTTCCCGGTGGCCCAGCTGAAAATCCCCGCCTTCGTGGCCTCCCTGGCCGGCTGGCTGATCTACCGCGGCGCGCTGTTGCTCTCGACCGCCGCCACCGGCACCATCATCATCCCCGATCCCATCTTCAATGCGATCGGCAACGGCTACGTGCCCGACCTGCCCTTCCCGAAGCCTTCCCCGGAAGTATTGGATACTATGCCGACGCTGCTCGCCCAACTCGCTTCAGCCCACAAACTGACCCTGATCCTGGGCGTCATTACCATCATCGCCTTCATCATCAGCGACATCAACAGCCGCAACAAGAAAATGGCCTACAACTTCGAGGTCCTGCCCTTCAATATCTTCATCCTCAAACTGGTCTTCATTTCGGCCCTGATCGCTCTGATCACTGTGGTGCTCTCCGGCTACAACGGCATCTCCTGGACCCTGGTCATCGTGCTGCTGGTGGTCGCCGTCTATCAATTTATGACCACCCAGACCGTCCTCGGTCGCCATATCTACGCCGTCGGCGGTAACCCCGAAGCCGCCGAATTGAGCGGTATCAGCGTCAAACGGATCACCTACATCGTCTTCGCTTCGATGGGCACCCTGACCGCGCTTTCCGGGATTCTCTTCGCCTCCCGCCTGCAATCGGCCACCACCACCGCCGGTTCGCTCTTTGAAATGGACGCCATCGCCTCGGCCTACATCGGCGGGGTCTCCGCCGCCGGCGGCGTCGGCAGCATCATGGGCTCACTCATCGGCGCCCTGGTCTATATGTCTCTGACCAGTGGTATGAACCTGATGAATATCGATATCGCCTACCAGTACATCGTCCGCGGTGCCGTGCTCGTCGCCGCCGTGGTCTTCGACGTGGCCACCCGCAGCCGCGGAAAGTAAAATTACCTTTGTCTGAGGTTTGCTTTTCGCGCGCCCCTGGGGGCGCGCGAAAAGCAAAAACTATCCCTGGGTTGGGGGATCAACGTAAAATGGAACTTCTCCAGGTCAATAACCTCTCCCGCTCCTTCGGCACCGTTTCGGCACTTTCAGGCGTCACCTTCACCCTCGCCCCCGGCGAAATCCTGGGCGTTGTCGGTCAACGCGGCTCCGGGAAATCCACCCTTTTTCAACTCCTCAGCGGCGTCTGTCTCCCTACCGGCGGCGAAATCTCTTTCGCCGGCCAGCCCATCCTCTTTAAAAATGCCGCCGAACCGCTGCGCCTGGGCATCGAAACGGTTTACCAGCATCCCCACATGGCCGATAACCTCACCGTCCAGGAAAATGTCTTCCTCGGACGGGAACTGCGGGCCGGGCCCGCCGGCTTAAAAATCCTGCCCAACGAAAAACAGATGATCAAGGCCACCGGAGAGCTTCTGGCCGCCTTTGACCTCTCCCCCGAACTGATCAAAGAACGCACCTTCAACCTCACGAATGAACAACGCCAGCTGGTCGCCCTGGCCCGCGCCCTCAGCCGTCCCTGTCGCCTGCTCCTGATCGACGATGTCCTGGGCGCCCTCACCTTTGCCCGCCAGCAAACCCTGATCCAGCGGCTCCAGGAACTGGCCGCCGGCGGCGTGGCCGTCATCATCAGCAGCGACGATCTGAAACAACTCTTCGCCGTCACCCATCGCATCCTGGTCCTCTACCAGGGCCGGCAGGTCGCGCTCCGCCACACCGCCGAATCGACCCCGCGCGAAATCGTCGAACTCATCGTCGGCTCCACCCGCCAGACCAAAATCACCCCTGTCATCTGGGCCTTTGAGAACTACCATGAGGCCCAGCAACAGGCCGAAGAACTCCGCCGCTCCCAATCCGAACTCCGCCAAAACCTCGCCGCCCAGGACTCCCTGAACCGGGAACTGATCGAACGGCTGCACAAACAGGTAGAAGCCCTCGACGGCCTGAACCTGGCCTTACAGGAAGCCAGCCGCCGATTGATTACCGAACGCGAAGCCGAACGCAAAGCCCTGGCCCGCGAATTGCACGATCAAATCATCCAGGATCTGTTGAGCTATAACTATCAGCTGGAAGAAGCCGAAAACGAAACCGCCGGGGAATCGCAACGCGAGGAACTGAGCAAAATCCGGCTGGGCATCCGGGAAGTGATCGGCGGGTTGCGCCAGATTTGCAGCGACCTCCGCCCGCCCACCATCGACAACCACGGCCTCTCGGCCGCCATCCGCTCCCTCCTGAGCCAATGGAGTGAACAAAACAACATCTCCGTCGCCCTGAAGATCGATCCCGCGCTGGGCCGGCTGCCGGAACCGATCGAGCTTTCCGTCTTCCGCATCGTCCAGGAAGGCCTGAACAATATCCGCAAACATTCAGGAGCGACCGAAGTCACCCTCACTCTCGAGCGCAGCGCCAACGCCAGCCTGATTGTCTGCCTGGCCGACAACGGCCAGGGTATGGCCGAACCGATCGATCTGGCTACCCTCACTGAACAGAAACATTTCGGGCTGGTGGGAATCAGCGAGCGGGTCTCCCTGCTGAACGGCACCCTGCAAGTCAGCGCCGCCCCCACCGGCGGCCTCCAGCTGCTGATCGAAATCCCCAGTCCCTATCCTTCTATTAATTGAACCATAAAATTAAAGAAATATTTTGCGCCCGGCCCCCCCGCGAGAGCGGGGGGGCCGGGCGCAAAATATAAGTTTTCTCAACTGGCCCGGCAACCCAACGCATCCTCCACCACCTGCCGCACACAGGGCCCATCCAAATCCTTCTTATCCAAAAAAGCCACCGCCCCCGCCATCAACCCCAACCGCCGGAACTCCCGATCCGGATAAGCGCTGATCAAAATCACCCGCGTCACCGCCGAAATCGCCTTCAACCGCCGCGTACACTGAATGCCGTCCTCTTCCGGCAAAACCACATCGATAAAAGCCAGCTGCGGCTGCACCTTTCCCGCCAACCGCAACGCCTCCGCCGCATCCTCCGCCTCATACAGCAACGCCGCCGGCCAGGCTTTTCCGATCAACTTTCCCAATTGAGTCCGATACCGGGCATTGTCGTCCACCAACAGCACATTCAACTGCTGCACCGCCCGGTTCTCCGTACGGGCCTGCGCCACCTCATGGCCGGGCGCCCCCAACACTTCGGGATGATGCATCGCATAATTGTGCGCTTCCAGCCGGCTCTCCACCCCAATCGCCCGGTAGAGCGCGGTCAGATGGTTCTCCACCGTCTTCACACTGAGATCCATCTCCTGCGCCATCCGGCGGTTGTCGTATCCCAACGTCAAAAAGTGCAACAGTTCCCGCTGGCGTGGCGTCAGAGACACGGGAGGAACCGACGTGACTGTCATATGCGGATTCACCAAACGGTTCACCAACGGCCCGGAAATCCACCGTTCGCCGCCCAAAATACGCCGCACGGCCAGCTGCAAATCCGCCAGCGGCTGATCCTTCAGATGATATCCATCCACGCCGGCCGCCAGCAATCCCACCACATAGGCCTGATCGTCATAAGCGCTGACGACCAGAATCTTAAGTTTAGGATGCTCTTTGCGGATCGACCGAACCGCCGTCACCGGATCGAATTCCGGCATATTGACATCCACCACCAGAAAATCCGGATGCAGCGATTCCATTGCCTGCATGAGTTCGCGGCCATTGCCCACTTCCCCGACGATATCCAACTCGGGCAAACTGGCTAACGCATTGCGCAATCCCGCCCGAACAATCACGTGGTCATCGGCCAGCAAAACCTTAATTGCACCCATTTCACCTCACCCGCTGAAAACTATAATCCGGGGCATTACCCCGCATAAACGGTCCTGAAAATAGACCCCTATGGTAAGGGCCGAGCCTTGTAACGTCCCGCAAATGGCCCTTTCCCCGTAAAACACGACGCGCTGGATCGGAAGAGAAAGTTTTTTGTTGATGTTTTTGCGCGCATCCGAATGCGCACAAAAACATGGCCTTTTCCAGAGCCGCCCCGGCAACGCACTCTGAAGTCCCTCCCCCTCACTCCGATGCCGGCAGCGCATCTTCGCCACGAATCTCCTGGAAGCGCATTGCGCCTTCACAACCACAGGGGGGAGGGATTAGGGAGAGGGCCTGCGCACCAAAACATAGTCCTTTTCCAGAGCCGCCCCGGCGACACGGGCTGTCTACTGTCTACCTGCCGCTGTCTACTTTCTTTGGCCTTTTCCAGATCCGCCCCGGCGACGCCCTCTTTTTACATGATCTTATCGAGACATCGCCTGATCGTTGCCCCCAGCTGAGAAATCATTACGTTTCACGTTTTAGATTGGACCGCCCCTACTATACCCCAACTTATCCCAGGGGCCAGATAGAAAAGAACCCTCTTCCACTCTTCCACTCTTCCACTCTTCCGCTCTATTCCCAGCTCTCCAACCGTTCCCGCACATCCTGCGAAAGCGTCTGGATCTGCTTCAGCCGGGGCTCGATCAAAATCGCCAACCCGATCAACAACAACCCAATCACCAGATAGAAAACCAGATTCCCCGAAAGCAACGGATCAACGGCCTGACCGGCAACGGCAATCAACACCCCCGCCACCCCCGCATAGAGGAAACGTCGTAACCGTCGCCCGCTGCCCCAAATCACAAACGCCACGCTCTCAATCACCATCAACCCGGAGTAAACCCAGCGATAATCTCCCACCATCGACTGCCAGAAAACCGACCCCAACATCAACACCATCGCCGCCCGATCGACCCAGCGGGCCAGCGACCGACTTCCCGAACTCCACTCCAGATACCCGATCCCCAACAGATAAAGCCCGGTCGGCAAAGCATAAAGCTGCACCTCGCGCCAGTCCCACACCATCAACCACTGCAATCCCCAGGAACTCAACAGCAACAGCAAAGCGCCGTACCCCCACCAACGCCGGCGACTGGCAAGCGAAGCGATCAAATAGAAAAGCCCCAACAACGCCAGCACCGAGATCCACATCTCCACTTGAGACTGATATAGGGCGACATCAGAAGAGGATATCGGCTGTCCAAACAAAACCAGCACCAGTAATCCCAAACCGCCGGCTCCCAGGGTGAGCGCCAGCAACATCGCCAATCCCGAAAAACCGACGCCGTAACGGGCCAAAGGCTTTTCCCAAATCTGCATCCAGGGCGGCAACCGCACCCCGCGCTGCTGCACATACCGCAACCCATAGCCGCTCGCGCCGCACACCACCGTCAAAACCGCCAACGCCCAGGGCCAATTCTCCCCGGCAAATTTGCCCCGGACCAGATACTGCCACACGGCCACCCCCAAAAACGCCGGCGGGACATAAGCCAGCACAGGCGAGATCCACAGCGTAGCCAGAACCGCCAGCAACAAGGCATGAGAAAGCGAGAGCGGAGCGCTTTCCGCCACCATCGGGAAAAAAGTAGCCCCTTGCGCCAGCAACAGATTCCCCCCCACAAAAGCATAGAACGGCCGGGACCATCCCTGCGCCCATCGTCCGGAAACCGGCGAACCTTCGCGCAATCCCAGCTCGATCAGCCATCCCACCAAAGCCGTCAACCACATCAACAACTCACAGATCAACAACAACTCCCCGGTGCTGATATCCGGCTTGATCCAGCGCACGCCGGCAATAAAAGCCAGTTCAGCCATCCCCAGAGCCGCCAGCAGCCAGCCCCGCAGCCGGAAATGATAGGCCATCCAGCCGTACACGGCCGCCGTTCCCCATCCCAAAATACAAAACCGCAACCGATCATTGGGAACGACCAACACACTGACAAAAGCCGCCCCGCTGGCCCAAAAATACAAAGGGCCGGCCCACCAGCGGAACAGCCGTTCCCCCAGCGCCCCCCACCATGCCAGCGGCCGCCACCAGGGGAACGCCTCCCAGGGCTTATTGAACTTTTTGTCCGGCAAAATGCCGGCAAACCGATCCAACAACCAGGCAGCCGCCAGATAGAACAAAATCACCGGCCAGAGCGCCACCCCATAATTCACCGGCTTGACGCCCAATTGCAGCACCATCACCCAGTAAGGAACAAATCCCGCCCCGGCAGCCAGCCCCAACACCATCGGCTGTTCCCACCAGAGTGCCCCCACCAGATAGAAAACGGCCGCCCCCCCATACCCGACCAGGGCGCCGAAACGACTGAAACTGGAAGGAAAAAGTCCCACGGTGATCAGGAAGAAAGCCACCACCCAGAGAGGCGTAGCCGTCGTTTTAAGCCAGGCCCACTTCTCGCTCCAGGGAATCCCCCCCACCACTCGCCCGGCCGCCAGATAGCTCCCGCCCAGGGCAATTAAAATCCACCCGTACAGCTCGAACGGCGATCCCGAGCCCATTCCAGCCGCAGCTATTCCCATCGCCAGCGTAACCGCCATCGGATAGATCCAGATCGACTCCTGGAACAACACCACGCACAACGCCAGCAACGCCGTGTCCCAGATCAACGCCAGACTCAACAACCCAGAGTCAGGGAAGCTAAATGCGGTCCCCAACACCGCCGTCACCGCCGCAAAACAATACAACGGCCAGCGATAATTCGGCTCCCGGCGGGAAAAGAACCAGCCGCTCACCAGCATCGGCAAGGAGAAACTCAACACCAGCAACCCGTAATAAGCCTGAGGCGCTTGCGGGTAAATCCAGAACAATAAATAACAGGCCCACAGCGGCAAAATTCCCAGCACCAGATAGAGGAACCGCCCCGAGGCGGCAGCCACAGGGTCTTTTTTGAACCGTCGATCGGCCGCTACCGCCAGCGAATAGGCCGCCACGCCGAGCCCCAGGGACAGACTGCCGGTTACCTCATTCCACAGACTACAGACCAACACCACGGGCAGCCCCAGATAGGCAAGCAAACGTAAAGGTCGGTTCCACCAGGCCGGCCGCCAGATCCAGGCCCCGCCTATACCAATGACCAGTTCCCCAAATGCCAGCACCGTCCAGGCCGGACTGTAACGAACAAACCAAACCGCATGCGGCAGATAGCCGATCCGGTTGGCCACCCAGGTCCAGGGCAGGATGATCACGACGGCCGCCAGCCAGACGAACACTTCCAACCGCAGGCAGGCAGCCGAAAGGGCATAAAAGATAACCATCATCAGCAAAGCCAGGATCCCCAGGTTCGATAACAGCGGAAGATGAGGCTCCCAGGTCCAGGAGGCCATGGCCGCCACAATCACCACCCCTGAAAGCACACACTCGCCGCTCACTAAAGCCCAATCATAAAGCTTCCGGACCTCAGAATTAAGCCCCCGTTTTTCAATCCACCAGAGGCTCCGCTCAACCAGCAGTCCGATCATCACAAACCCCGCCAGCCAGAAAGCCCAATCCCCCCAGCCGGAGCTGATCTGCCCCGCCAGGAAACACAGAGCCAGAACACCAAACCCGGCAGCCGCAAAACTATAAAGCTTATTACGACGCAACCAGGCATAACCAATAAAGGCCAGCGCGATATTCCCCAGGGTCAACGCCGAAACCAGCATCACCATATCCCTGGAATAAAAAATCAACGCCCACGCCGCAATGACGTACAGATTCAAGCCGGCGATAATCTGCATCGAAATGTAGAGCGGCCCTAAAAATGAAGGGGTTGCCCACCGACGCCATTCCAGCAAACTACCGGCCCCTACATAAAGCGGCACAACCAAAGCCGGAAGGACAGGCCACCAGCCCCCCGGCACATCCAGCCAGATCTCGACCGCCAACAGCCCCACAGGCAACAGAAAAGCGCCCGGCGCCAGCAACAGCTGGCTCTCCAACAAAAACGCTCCCACAAAATAAAAAATGGAAGCCCCTATCAACGCCGCCGCCACCCCTGGCCCTTGAAAAGAGAAAACTCCCCACGTCAGACCGATCCCCATCGCCAGATGAGCCACCATCTCCCAGGGCCGTCGATATTCCCGGTTCAACTTACTGAGCCGCCAACTCGTCAACAGAAGAACCCATGCCAGCAGGATATATCCCACACTCCAGGCCGACAAAGCAGAGGTAAAGTTCGACTCAAACAGCCAGAGCCACCCTAACAGAGATACCGCCGCCGCGCCCTGAAGCGAAATCCCAACCCGATTTCTCCAGACACTAAAGTCGGAAAAGAACATCTCCTTTTGGTTGAGATGGATCACAACCGCCAGCCAGAGATTGGCGACAATCCAACCGGCCCCGACACAGGTCAAAATACCCCGGTTCCAGTCCACCAGCGGCAAGATCATCGTCAACAAAGCGGTTCCCCATGCGCCCCAATAAAGCGGCACCGCATATCGCAATTTCCCTACCAGCTGAATGATCCCCGCAGCCGCCAGATGCAAAACGACCAGCGCCAGCCCGCCCCATCCCAGTTGCGCGATAGAGAAACCGGCAACGGTCATCCCCCCCATCATCCCGAACAAAAGGAAACCGCTGCCCACCAGCAACAACCAGGGGAGCTGCCAGAAAAGGACCGGCAACAAGATCGTCGCCGCCAGCAACGGATAGACAACCGCCACGGTCACATTGGAAGTCAGGGCCCCGCCCGCAGCCGCCACCATTAACAACGTCCCCACCCCAATCACAATCAAAGCATCCCCTCGCTGCACGGGATCGGCATTCGACCCCAACAAATACTTTCCCAGAATAAAATAGACCGGCGCCAGCAAAGCCCAACCCAACGCATACCAGGAATAGCTGATACCGAATTCCGAGAAAAGCACCCACTGAGTCAAACTCATCGCAATCGGGAAGACCGCAGCCGGGACTACAGCCCCCATCTGAACGCGATAACGCCGGGCTCCCCACAGGTAGACCAAACCGCCCAACCACCAGGCGACCACCAGCGATCCGGAGAAAACCAACGATGAGTTAAAGCCAATCAACCGCCAACCCAACGCCAACGGCAAAATAACGGTAGGAATAGCCAGCGCCATGTGCGAAAAAGGAGTCGACAACAGGCTCAACCGCCCCCACCGTCCCCGGAACAGCTCGCTGAGCAGCACCAGCCCCAACGCCAGCCCGGTCAGTGCCGCCCAACGGATATCGCCCGGTAAACCTGATACCTGAACGATAGCCGCCAGCAAACTGCCGGCCGCCAGCACCACCAGATAACCGAAAAACTCAAAATTCATCAACAACGTGGTCGCCAGATAGACAAACAAACAAACTGCCGATGCCATCAGCCAGACTTCATCCCACATCGAACCCGGGAATTTACCAAAAAGAAAAACTGCATAGAAATCGAGGGGAACCAGCAAAGAGGCCACGGCACTCAGCGCAATCCCCGAACTTTCCAGATGCAACTGAGAACGCACATACCATCCCAACGCATAAAAAATCGCGGTAATCAATCCGATAAGACCGACCTGGACCAGCGGCGGGAAAAGCCCCCAGTTCCACACTACCAGGGAGACCCCCGCTCCAAACAACAACATCACCCCCATAAAAAGCAACACTCGCAGGGTCTGCTCGGACAGCAAAACTTCCCAGACGCGATCCCACGAAAACGGTTTTCGAGGCGGGATAGCCGGCGTAGGAACCGGAGTCGAAACAGGGCGAGAAGCTGGAGTTGAAACAAGAGCCGCCGGCGCATAAATCTGTTGCAGCCGTTCCGCGGTAATCTTCGAAGCCGGTCGGGACGGTACCGTTGAAGCTTCAGATGTCGCAGGCTCCGCCGCAGCTTCCGACGCCACCGGCGTAGCAAGATTTTCCGCTAACACCATCTCAACTGCCGCTTCCGGCACCTCTGGGCCTGCCGAAACTTCCGGCGCTACCGGAGCTTCAGATTGTCCCCACACCTTGACTTCCAACCGCCGGATCGCTGCTCCAAAATCGGCAGCAGCCGAAAGATAAGCCTCTTCATTGGCCAGTTCTCCGAATGAGTGCAGTTCCTCGATCTTGCTGTAAAGAAAACGGGCTCGCTCCAAAGCGGTCAATTCAACTTCACCTGCCGGCGTATCCGCCAACCGAGCCGTCAACCACTCCAACCGCCCCCCGGTTTCCGCTTCCAGTCCGGCCTGTATTAGCCCGGTAATCCACCCGCGTCTCGCCCAACCCGGCAACACCTCGCTGAAGATTTCCAACTGCCCCCGCTCCAACTGCAAAGCCCGGGCAGTCTCTGCATCCAAAGGCATCGCCCGCAATCCCAGCCGGATTTCCACGGTCTCCCGGCGCAACTGGTAACGTTTGAGCAAAGACTCACGAATATTAAAGGGGATCTCAGTCCATTGAGAGGCTTCCAGCAACAGGAAATTGAGATGCGAAAGGGTTTCCAGCTCTGCTACATCTGCACTGAAACCACATTGGGCACAAGGCCCTCCAGGAGAAAAAGACGGATCGTTGCACTTAGGACAATACATTATCCCTCCTCTTCCAGCTTTCCAGAGTCCAATATCCCAGGGGAAAACGCAAAATTCGCCAAACCGTAACATTGAATATTGTATACTGAGTTGTCAAAATGAGCCAAACCCCCTTCCCTTCCCCTTGCCAGCTCACGAATTTGTGATACTCTAGGACAGGCACTCCCAAAAGGCCATAACTTTCCCCCACTCGCCATAATTTGATTCCGGTGGTCGAGCCAGGAAACCAACAAACTCCAAAATCACCAAGGAGCGGTCTGATGTTAAACTATCTGCGTCGCGGAGTCGGAGCCAAAGTTCTTGCCGGATACTTCGTTACCCTCTTACTGCTAAGCTTTATAGGTTGGCAAACCTTTATCCAACTCACCAGTCTTAAAAACATCTATGCAGAATCGACCGGCCAGTTGCTCACCCAAGAAAACTCGGTCGCAGCCATCGACACCCAGGCCCATCTGACCCAACATTACGCCACCCGCTATCTCGCTTCCGGCGCTCTGGCCGATCAAAAAAATTACGAGGTCAGCCTCAACCAGTTACAAAAACAGTTAACCGACAGCTTTTCACAACTGGAAAACCACCAGGATACTGCTCCGGACAAAAGCTCGGTTGAACAAGATATAACCAACTACAAAAAGACCTTCGATACCGTCGTGCGCCTCACCCGGGAACAGCAACAACTCGAATCGGAAAATTTCCCGGTCACCGAACGGATCATCGACAACCGGATCAATGCCCTGAGCATCAACCTCTCCACCGACGCCCCCGCCAATCGGCTCCAGGCCCTGATCGATATCCAGAAGTCGGTCCAGATGATGCGTTACAACATCGCCGCCTACCGCCTGGACGAAAACGAAAGCCATCTCGAATCGATCGACAAAGGCTACCAACAGGCCCACGCGGCCATCACCGACCTGGAACGCCAGAACAAAAACCAGACCCAAATGCAAAACTGCGGAGTTCTTCGCACAATGCTCCGCAATCTCTATCAGGATTTCCAGAAATTCCATGACAACACCCTGGCCCTGAGCGATGCCAGATCGACGCTGACCAGGCAAGAATCCACCATGAATCTCGACATTGCAGCTCTATCAGCCGACTTAAAAAATACGCTCCCCCAAACCGCCTCTCAAATCCAAAACCAGATCGCTGATATCCAGCGCCAGTTAAACATTCTCATCCTGGTCGTTCTGGCCCTTGTAATTATCCTGATGGTCTTCGCCTGGAACAGCATCGTCTCCCCGCTTCGCCGATTGATGGGCGCCACGCAACAAATCGCCGCCGTCGACATGCCGGCCCTGCTCGGCCAGATGAGCTCCCTGGCTCAGGGAAACCCCGCCCGCACCCTTCAGATCACCGCCCATTCACCTGAAATCCGCTCCCAGGATGAAATTGGACAGACCGCCGCCGCCGTTGACTCCCTCATCGCCGCCCTTCACGAAGCCGAACAGACCGCCGAAGCCACCGGGGCCCATTTCAATGAAGTCGCCCACGCCGCCTCCCTCCTCGGTCGCGGCCGGCTGGAAGTCAAACTCACCCCCCAATCCCGTGACGACCTCCTCGGCAACGCCATGCTCACCATGGCGGAAAATCTCCGCTCCGCCCGCAGCGCCGACGAACGCCAGATGCTGCGCCTCACCATGCTCCGCACCATCGACACGATGATCATGTCCACCACCGACCTCACCACCACCCTGAACTTCATCCTCCAAAACCTGATGGCCGAACTCAAACTCGAAGCCGCCAACATCTTCGTCCGCGATCCCCAAACCGACTACCTCCAGCGGATCATCCACATCGGCGGCTCCTTTGACGACAAAAAGACCTTCCGCTGGGGCCCCGACAAGAGCTGCGCGGAATTAGTCATCAAAGCCCGCACTCTGGCCCGCATCGACAATGTCCCCGACAGCCATACCCACTACAATCCCCTGCTGCCCGAAGATTGCGGCGCTTATTACGGCGTCCCCCTTATGGTCCAGGAAGAAATCTACGGGGTTCTGCAAATCTTCCATCCCACCCCCCTCAAGCCGGATTACGAATGGATTGAATTCCTCCAGATGATCGGCAGTCAGGCCGCCCTTGCCATTGCCAGCGACCACCGCCTGAAGAAACTCGATGCCCGGCTCGCCGAACAGACCGAAAAGGTCGATCTGCAAAAAGAAACCCTCGCCCAATTGGAACAGCGGCTCGCCCTCTACATCCAGCAAATGCCGGTAGCCGTGATTGAATGCGATAAAGATCTCCTGATCACCACCTGGAACGCCGGCGCCGCCACCCTCTTCGGGTACTCTCAAGAAGAAGCCCTGGGGCACCGCGCTTTCGAATTGATTGTACCCAAACCCGAACGCAAACAGGCCACCCAGACCTGGATGGATCTGCTGGACGTACACGAAGAAACCCGCAACACCCATGAAAACAACACCCGCGACGGCAAATTGCTCATCTGCGAATGGCGTAACATTCCATTAATAGACCAGGGTGGCAAAATTATCGGCATCACCTCCCTGATCTACCCGCGCCCCCCATCGCCGGCCTGAAAAACTTCTCTCTCCTTATAAAAAAACCGGCGAGCCGTTCATTCAACAGCTCGCCGGTTTCTTTATTTCATCTGTCCTGAAAATAGGCCAGCCTTGTAACGTCCCGCAAATAGTCCTTGCCCCGTAAGATACGCCGCGCTGGATGGCGAGAGAAAGTTTTTTTGTTGATGTTTTTGTGCGCATCAGAATGCGCACAAAAACATAGCCTTTTCCAGAGCCGCCCCGGCGGCGCAGGCTGTCTACTGTCTACTTGCCGCTGTCTACTTCCGCTGAATTTTCATCCTTCGGGGTGCCGCCCCCCGCATGACCTTCTGTCCTGAAAATAGGCCCGCCGTGCCCCCACGGGCGACCATAAAGGTCGCCCCTACACAGACAATCTCCCGTAGGGGTACCCCTTGTGGGTACCCAATCTGAAGGCAAGCCGCCTGGCCTGGCAAGATCAGAGTGCGTTGCACCTCTTTGGAAAATCCCCCGCACAAGGCCCTTCCCCTTAAAATACGCCGCGCGGTGCGAAGCAGGGAAAGAGAATTTTTTGTTTATGTTTTGGTGCGCCTCAGAAGGCGCACCAAAACATGACCTTTTTCCAGAGCCGCCTCCGCGCCACGCTCTACCCCCCTCTCCCTTTTTACATACTTTTATTGAAATCCCACCTGAACATGATGCCCAGACAACAGATCATTACACTTTACGTTTTACGCTTGAGCCGCTCCGCCAGCTCCGGCGCCATCGCCGCCCCATCCCGATATTGAAACGGCCACATGCTCTTCAAATGGAAAAACGCTATGCGATCCCCATCCATCAACAGACATTCCAGATCGGGTTGGATTCCCGGCATGGCGCTCAAATTGCCATTGATAAAAGTGATGCCCCGCTCCCCGGTCGGCAGCTTCAACCAGGCCAGCAGATCCTGCAATCGGCTGTCCTCCGGCAACTCCACCTGAACCTGAGCAGCTATGGCATTCTCCGGATCGTGATAACGGGCCAGTGGACCATAAAGCCAGACTTCAACCTGTACCATCGTTGCCCTTACCCTCCTCCTATCGGCGGGAAAATCCCCACCTCAGCATCGGCGGTCAAAATGTGCTCTTCCGGGCAGATCCGCCCGGCCACAAAAACCACCTTGACTTCGTGCGCGGGGAGCCGCAACGCCGCCACCAGATCGGCGATGGAACTCGACTCCGGCAACTGTACCTCGAACGGGACGCCAATCCCCGTTCCCGCCGGCGCATACTGACGCAGCGTTGCAAACAACTTCACCCATACCCGCATTCAACGCCTCCCTGAATCCTCAATATTTCGCGCGCCCCCTTTAGGGGGGCGCGCGAAATATTAACTGCAAAATTACATTTCCCCGAAAACCCGATCGAACGTCGAATCGGGCAGATCTGCCTTCACATTGTGCGGGGGCAGCGCCTCATTCTTCATAAACTCAGGCAACCGATCGTCATGCGCCGTAAGTCCGGCCGCCACATTGAAAGCCCGCTCTTTCTTCAGGATCTCGGCCCCAATCTTCAACACATCCTCATTCTTGAGCTCCAGCCCATAGACCCCATTGACTTCCTCGACCATACCCGCATAGCCGGAAGGAATGTCCAGGATCGCAAAGGCGATAAAGAGACAATGGCCGATCGAATCGATAAAAGCCGTCGTCTCCTGGAAAGCCCGGCTCAGATCGGCCTTCGTATCGACCGATTCCAGCGGATCAGACTTGCCGCCCACGCTCAGGATTTCCGGGCAGATGGTATAACCGGCCGTGTGATCGGCCCCCATCGGCGTCGTCGCATACGTGACCCCGATCCCTTTGACGGCCCGCGGCTCGTAAGCCGGCATCCCCTGCCCCTTAACGGCCGGAACCCGCGGATTGCCGAAAGCCTTGGCCGTGAACCCCGTCCCGCCGCCCAAAATGCGGCCCATCGGCGTCCCCTTGCCCATCTCATGGATCAAATTCATCACCGCTTCGACATCGCCGAACTTCGCCACGCCCGAATCCAGCGCCACGCCCAACGCCACGCCGGTTTCGATGGTATCCAATCCATAGCCGTTACAAAGGGTCACCATCTTACCGATGGCATCCAGGTCGTCGATGCCGCAGTTGGCACCCAACGCCCAGTCCGATTCATATTCGATACAGGAAGCGATCTCGCCGCCCTGGGCATCGTAGAGCGTATTCGAACACTGAATCACACAACCCGGGCTACAGGCATGATTGTAAACATCCTTGCCCATCCGCTGCTTGTTCGTCTCAAAGATAGCCTCACCGGCAATCTTGGGCGCCCCCGCAAAACGGCCGGTGCGGAAACTGTTTGTCGGCAGCCCGCCCGCTTCATTGAGGATATTGACCAGGATGGCCGTCCCATAACTGTTCAACCCGCCCTGCGGCTTGGTGATGGCATGCTCCCGCAGCGCTTCCATCATCTGCTTCGCCCCGACCTTGAAGCGCTCCTGATTCGCATATTCCACACCCGGCGCCCCTTCGGCATCCAGCACGATGAACTTCAGCCCCTTGCTGCCCATCACGGCGCCCAGGCCGCCGCGTCCGGAATAGCGGCTCGGCCGGCGGTGCATGTCGGGGAAGACAATCCCCGAATTGCCGTAACCAAATTCCCCGGCCACCCCAATCCCCGCCACATGCACCCGATTGCCGAACCGGGCATAGACTTCCGGATAAGAATCGTACAGATTGCGGCCCACATACTCCTGCGCCGGGAAGAACTCAATCGCCGGCACCCCGTCCTTCATAAAGAGCCGCATCATGCAATAGTCACCCCGCTCCGCCGGCTGGCCTTCCAGAATCAACGCCTTGATCCGCATCTTCGCCATCGCCGGCGCGAAACTGGTCCCGGCATTGGCTTCCTTGATGCCACCCGTCAGCGGAGACTTTCCTCCCACGGAAAGGCGCGATGAGGTAGGAGCCGTTGTACCGGTCAAAATCCCGGGCGCAATGACCAGCTTATTGTTAGGACCCAGAGGATGACATTGAGGATCGACCTCATCGTAAATGATGGTCGAAGTGAGCCCGCGCCCGCCCAGATGGCGATACGCTTCGGGAACATCCTCCAACTTATAGGTCCGCGTGCCCATGTCAACTCGAATAATCCACATCGTGCGCTCCTTCTCTAAGATGATTTAGCGACCGTTCTTTTTTAGGGCCATCTACGCCGGGGAGGCGTAGCAAGCTTTAGAAACAAAACAAAGGAGGCAGACCTTTCCAACGAAAGGTCTGCCTCCTTTGCCAAACAGCGGGCGCAGAAATTGCTCTCTACACCTTATCGCCTGAGTCCTCCCGGAGGGAGCAAACAGGTCGGAGGCTGTTATTTAATTATGGGGGAATTGCCAACATGGCCCTTTAATTATAGGGGAGAATTCTCTACAGGTCAAACATTTACCAATCAAACTACCGAAATGCACTTTATCCCTCCTTCGTGCCCCGCAGAGCGGGGCACGAAGGAGAAAGAGACTTTTTTGTTTATGTTGTGGCGCGCTTCAGAAAGCGCGCCACAACATAGGCTTTTTTCTACCTTTTTCCATGCTAACCGCACAGGTCGAAAAATAAACATTTCACGTTTTAGAACTGTAACCCTCCATTTGCCCACCAGGGTTGTAAAATAAACAATAGATACTCCAAGGAGGATTCAAACCGTGAACTCACCGCAAATCGTCGTCCAAAACCTGACCAAAACCTATCAGGTATCCGAACGCGAAGAAGGCCTCGGCGCCGCCCTTCGCAGCCTCATCCATCGCACCACCCGCAACGTCGAAGCCGTCTGCGACATCAGCTTCACCATCCCCGCCGGCGAAATGGTCGGCTTCATCGGACCCAACGGCGCCGGCAAAACCACCACCCTCAAAATGCTCGCCGGCCTGCTCCATCCCACCGCCGGCGAAGCCCGGGTCATGGGCTATCGCCCCTGGGAACGCCGCCCCGAATACCTCCGACGCATCAGCATGGTTCTCGGCAACAAAAGCCAGATGCTCTGGGATATCCCCCCCATGGACAGCTTCCGCGTCCTCGGTGAAATCTACCACCTGCCGCCCGCCGAATTTCGCCGCACCCTCGATGAACTGGTCGCCCTGCTGGAAATGGAAGAGCTGCTCACCAAACCCGTCCGCAACTTCTCCCTGGGCGAACGGATGAAATGCGAACTGGTCGCCGGCCTGCTCCACCGCCCCCAGGTCCTCTTCCTCGACGAACCCACCCTCGGCCTGGATGTCTCGATGCAGGCCCGCCTGCGCCGCTTCCTGGCCGAATATAACCAGCGCAGCAACGTCACCGTGATCCTCACCAGCCACTACATGGCCGACGTGACCGCTCTCTGCCCCCGCGTCATCCTGATCCACAACGGCCGGCTGCTTTACGACGGCGAACTTCAAGGCCTGGCCCAACGCCTCGCCCCCTTCAAACTGGTGCGGCTCGGCCTGAACAACGACCTAAACCACTTTCCGCTCCCCGAAGGCGTCGATCTGGTCGAACAGGAAAGCGACCACATCACCCTGCGGGTCGACCGGGATGCCACCCCGGCCCTCACGGCCCACCTGCTCAACACCCTCCCCGTCGTCGATCTGACCGTCGAAGACCCGCCGATCGAAGCTGTAATCGACCAGATCTACCAGCAAGGAGGGATGGCATGAACCCGCGCGGCGGCTGGGCTTTGATCAAAAGCAGTTGGGCCTCCTGGCTGCAATACCGCAGCTTCTTCTTTCTGCTGGCCTTCGGCTGGATGATCCCGCCGTTGATCTACCTCTTCGTCTGGTCCACTGCCGCCGGCAGCACCACCGTTGGAGGGCTGACCCGCGGCGAATTCGTGGCTTACTACCTCATTCTCATCCTGGTCAACCAGCTCACCTATGCCCAAACCAACTGGACCGTCGGCGATATCATCCGCAGCGGCGGCATGAACAGCCAGTTGCTCCGTCCCATCTCCCCCATCTACAGCACCCTGGCCAGCGAGATCGCCGGCAAAGTCGTCTACATGATCTTCGTCATCCCGGTGACCCTCGTGCTGGCGCTCCTGCTCCGGCCGGAATTCCACATCACTCCTATGAATGCACTCCTCTTCCTGCCGGCCCTCTTGATGGCCTGGGCCCTGCGCTTCTTCTGGGGATACTGGCTGGCCCTGCTGGCCTTCTGGGCCACCCGCGCCGACGCCCTGCTCTCCCTGCAGGATACCCTTATCTTCCTCCTCGGCGGTCAGGTTGCCCCCGTCATCCTGCTTCCCGGCCTGCTTCAAAACGCGGCCGGAATTTTGCCTTTCCGCTACATGGTCGGCTTCCCCGTGGAAGTGCTCACCGGCCAGCTCAGCGGGCCGGCTCTGCTGACCGGCTTTGCTTTCCAGGCCGGCTGGCTGAGCATCGCCGTTCTGCTCTACAGTCTCATCTGGCGCGCCGGCGTCCGCCAGTATTCCGCCGTCGGAGGCTAACAATGACCTATCTTAGATTGATCCGGTGCTTCATCTCCGCTGCCGTCCAGAACAGCGTGGCCTACCGCGCCAACTTCTGGATCAGCCTGCTCAACGCCACCCTCAACCTGGGGGCCGGCGTACTGGGGCTCGTCGTCCTCTTCAGCCAGGTCCAAACGCTCAACGGCTGGTCCTTCCCGGCCACCCTGGCCCTGCTCGGCATCTACCTCACCCTCGACGCGCTGCACAATCTCTTCATCGGCCCCAGTCTCGACGCCCTGGCCGGCATGGACGGCGAAGTCTGGTCCGGCCGCTTCGACTTCACCCTGCTCCGCCCCATCGACGTCCAGTTCCTGGCCAGCTTTCGTTACTGGCAGCCCCTCGCCCTGATCGATCTCACCTTCGGGCTGGGCGTTCTGATCACAGCCGTAACCCAACTGGGCCACGGCCTGACGCCCTTCAACCTGCTCGCCTTCATCGCCACACTCTTCTCCGCACTCCTGATCCTCTATTCCATCCTGCTGGCCTTTGCCGGCCTGGTCTTCTGGAGCCCGGGCTTCCTTTTCACCTGGATCTTCAGCGGAATCTTCCAGATGGCCCGCTATCCCGTCGGACTCTATCCCGGCTGGCTACGGATGGTACTCACCTGGATCATCCCCGTCGGCCTGATGACCACCATCCCGGCCCAGGCCCTGACCGGCGAACTGCCCCCTACGATGATCGCCGGCAGTCTGGGCATGGCCCTGCTCTTCCTGGCCGGCGCCACCACAATTTTCCGCATCGGTCTGCAACGCTATTCCAGCGCCTCCAGCTGATTTGTTGTTAGCTTGAATTAATCAGCTTTTAGTATCCCGCAACGGGTGCTTTCCCGGCAAAAAGCGACGCGCCGGATAGACAGAGAGAGGTATGGATTGATGTTTTGGCGCACTTCAGAAAGTGCGCCAAAACATCGGTTTTTACTTCCACACTTCCAGCTTCCGTTCTTCCATTTCTTCCATTCTTCCACCTTCCGTTCTTCCATTCTTCCCCTCTTCCATTCTCCCCTGTCTACGGTATACTTTTTACTGTTGACGAATCTGTCACATTTAAGAACCGGCCGGTGTTTATACTGTGGAGGCCGGTTCAAAATGGCAATTACGTTCGATAATCCAACAGTGACAAAACGGCGGATGGAAACCGAAACCAACGATCCGTTTGAAACAGCGTTCACAACACACTGGTCCTGGGTCTGCCGCACCCTCTATCAAATCGTCGGCGACTGGGACGAAGCCGAAGATCTGGCGCTCGAAGTATTTTCCCGACTTCATGAACATCACCCCCAGGAGAACCAGCAACTGGCCAGCTGGCTCTACCGGGTAGCCACCAATACCGGGTTAAATGCTCTGCGCTCAGCCCAACGGCGCCGGCGGTACGAGGAAGCAGCCGAGATCCTGACGTTGCAACGGACTGTCCCCCTCGATCCCGCCAGCGAAGTCGAACGCCGCGAAGAACAGAGTCGCGTCCGGCAGGTGCTCTCCCAAATGAATACCCGCACCGCCCAACTGCTCATCTTACGCCACAGCGGATTGTCCTACGCTGAAATTGCCGCAGCTTTGAACCTGGCTCCTGGTTCAATCGGGACGTTGCTGGCCCGCGCTGAAAAAGAATTCGAACGGCGGTATCGCGCACAGGAGGGAATACGATGAAACATCTTAACGACGGAGAACTGCAAGCCTATACCGATGCAGCACTCTCACCCACAGAGAAGTCGCGGGTGCAGGCACATCTGGAAGGCTGCCCCACCTGCATGGCCCGTGCGACCGCCCTCTCAGCCCGGAATTCCCGGATCAAATTCCAGATGGAAACTCTGGCTCCTCCTCCGGGAAGTCATCCGCTGCCGCCGGCCGTCGCCCGCGCCCGCTTTGACACCTATCTCAATTCAAAAAAGGAGTCCGGTATGTTACAGAAAATTTTTGCTCGACGTTATCGCCCCGTATGGGGGCTCGTCACCCTGGCCCTGGTCCTCACCATTACCTTCACCTTCCCCCCGATGCGAATCATGGCCGATCGCTTCCTCGATCTCTTCCGCCTGGAAAAGATTACCTTTGTCCCGTTCAATCCGGAAAATATGCCGAATGAAGAACAAATCAACAACGTTTCGCCCGAACTGAAAGCTATGTTCGGCGAAGCAGTTCAGGAAACTTCTCAAGGTGAATCCCACGAAGTAAGTCTGGACGGCGCCCGCGCCGAAGCCGGCTTCCCGTTGCGGGTCCCCACGGACTGGGCGGATCAAAAATTCTGGGTCAATCCCGGCCGCGAAATCAAGGCTCAGCTCGACGTTCCCCGCCTTCGCGGCATCCTTCAAGAACTGGGATACACCGAAATCGAACTCACGGACGACCTTAACGGGGCCGAAATCACTGCTGAAATCCCCACCATGGTGGAAGTCAGCCACAATTTTGTAGACCCCGAAACTCAGGAAATCAATACCGTTTCCTTCATGCAAATGCGCGCGCCGGCCGTCAACAGCAACTCCAACCTTGACATCGTTGCGCTGGGGAAGGTCTATCTGCAATTGCTGGGGATGACGGAACAAGAAGCTGAAGAATTCAGCCGGAACATTGACTGGTCCAGCACGTTAGTCATTCCGTTGCCGCTGCTCAGCGCCGTGGACCGCCAGACGGTCATGGTGGATGGAGTCGAAGGCACGCTGCTTCAATCCACAGAAGAGGGATTCCACTACGCCGAACTGATGTGGATCAAGAACGGCATCTTATACTCTCTCTCCGGCGATCTGTCGGCCGAAGAATTCCTGCAAATCGCAGCCACCCTGCAATAAAACAAAACTCTCTTACATTTTTCGCGCGCCTTGAAAAAGGCGCGCGAAAAATGTATTTCTGGAAACGAAAGGAGAACTCGATTTGACCGCATCCGTTCCAGCGTTGGAAGTGCGCCATCTCCGCAAACTGTTTGATGAAAAAGTGGCCGTCGCCGATCTGACCCTCACCGTACAACGGGGTGAGGTCTTTGGTTTTCTAGGCCCCAACGGCGCCGGCAAAACCACCTCGTTGAAAATGTTGCTCGGCCTGGTGCAACCCACCAGCGGCGAAGGCTTACTCTTCGGTCACCCCATCGGCGATCCGAAAGGCCGTGAAAAAGTCGGCTTCCTTCCCGAACACTTCCGCTTCCACGACTGGCTCAAAGCCCGGGAATTCCTTCAGTTGCACGCCGATCTCTATCGCCTGCCGCAGTCGGTCGCCCGCAAACGCATTCCCGAACTGCTCGAACTGGTCGCCCTCACCCCCCATGCCGACCAGAAACTCCGCACCTTCTCCAAAGGAATGCTCCAGCGCATCGGCCTGGCCCAGGCGCTGCTCAACGAACCGGATCTGGTCTTCCTCGATGAACCGACCTCCGGCCTCGACCCGGTCGGCCGCCGTCTGGTACGCGACATCATCCGCTCCTTGCGCGACCGCGGCGCCGCCGTCTTCCTCAATTCCCACCTGCTCAGTGAAGTCGAAATCACCTGCGACCGCGTCGCCTTCATCAAACACGGCGAAGTTATCCGCACGGCCGAGCTGCAAAGCCTGGTCGCCGGCGAACTGACCGTCTCCATCCGCGCCCATGCCCCCGCCGGCTGGACCGCGATCCTGCCCGGCCTGCAACAATGGAGTTCCAATATCCGCATTGACGGCGACCATCTCACCCTCACCCTGGCGGGTGAAGCCGATCTCCCCGCCGTCAACCGCTACCTCGTCGAGCAGAAAGTCGATGTGTATGCCCTGACTCCCCAGAAGATCTCCCTGGAAGATCTCTTTATTCAGATTGTCGGAACCGACGGAGGCCTGTAATGTCATCAGCAACGCTGGTTATCGCCCGTTTAACCTTTCACGAAGCGGCACGCCGAAAAATCCTCATCGTAGCGCTGCTTTTAGGAATAGTCTTTCTGGTGGTCTACGGCATCGGCACCTATTACATCCGCCAGGATCTCCTGGCTCACGCCGACGCCACCATCAAAGTCGTGGCCAATCCTAACTACAATATTCTCGCCCAGGCCGGCCTCTATGTCGTGAACTTTCTGACTATCATGATGACCGTCCTTACCTCGGTCGATACCCTCTCTGGAGAAATCGCCTCCGGCACGATTCACACATTGCTCTCCAAACCGGTACGGCGCTGGGAAATCGTCCTCGGCAAATGGTTGGGATTCATGGCCATGCTCACACTCTATCTGCTCTTCATGGCGGGAGGAATTCTGGCAATCATCTATGTCATCACCGGATATGCCCCTCCCAATATCCCGATCGGTCTGGCCATCATGTGGCTGAACATCGCCTTCCTGCTCAACCTGACCCTGCTGGGCGGCACGCGCTTTTCCACCCTGACTAACGGGGTTCTGGTCTTTGCCGCTTACGGCATCGCCTTCATCGGCGGCTGGATCGAACAGATCGGAGCAATTTTAAGAAGCGATGTGGCCGTCAAAATCGGCATCGTCTCCAGCCTCTTGATCCCCAGCGAGGCCCTCTGGAAACGCGCCGCCTACGAAATGCGCTCCATGCTCATCGATGCCCTGGGCGTCTCGCCCTTCTCTTCGGTTTCAGTCCCCAGTACAGCCATGATAATCTACGCCGCCGTCTACACCCTCATTCTGCTGATCCTGGTCGTCTGGAACTTCTCCAACCGCGATCTTTAGATCATTTCCATAAAAAAACGCCCTACTTTGTAGGGCGTTTTTTTATGACTGGAAAAATCGTCAACCGCCAATCATCACCGTGGGACAACCGGCTACAATCACACCGCCGTGAGCCGTATTGTCTCCCATCCGGGCCGCCGGCTTTCCACCGATCAACACCGTCGCCGACCCTTTGATGATGCTGTCGGGCGGGCCGACGCATACGCAATTATCTCCCATCACGGCTGCCGGCATCCCGCCGATTAAAACGGTAGGGGCGCCAGGGCCAATGATCGGACCACCAACATGAGGAACCGTCCCGTTAACCATAGGACAGGTATGCATATCGGTAAGTCGAGCAGCTGGTGGCATATGCCCTCCTTGAAATGAAAACAAACGTGGAACTACTTAAGTATACGCGATTTTTGACGGTCTGTCAACGCACTCAGTGATGGTGCCCACATGAGCCACAGGAACCGCCCCCACAGGAACCACAAGAAGAACCTGAAGACCCCGAGGAAAAACCTTCCGTCGCCCCCGAAGTCGTAAAGAAACGGGAAATAGCCCGTTGCGTCTGCCCCCCGCCACAATGCGGACAGGCGGCAGGAGAATCGGCCGCACTCATCGACCGCCGCAATTCAAAACGCTGTTTGCAATCCTGGCACATATATTCGTAAATCGGCATGCTTCACCTCACCCCCTACAAACGGATAAACGCCTTCGTTTATGCTGCATTCAATTGGGCGGTCAATTCCTCCGCCCGCACATATCCCAGCACCTGGATCTCCTGGCGGTTCACACCTGCAATTCCGGCAATCGCCTGGCGGATCTCCCGTCCCAGCTCCGCCGCCAACGGACAAAGCGGAGATGAAGGTCGAAAAATATAACGGATCACGCCGCCGGCCTCATCCACTTCCAACCCTTCAATCAGCCGCATCCGTACCACGTCAATGCCGGTCTCCGGGTCGATCACCTGGCAAAGCCGCAACAAAATCTTCTCCCGCAATGTCGATTCTATGGTCACACTACCCCTCCCATCCGAAATAAAAAACCACAGAGAGATCCCAAAGGAACTCTCCGTGGTTTTATCAGCACCTTCTCGTTCAGGCCTTGCGCAGACGCCGGGCCAGGAACACAACCCCCAATAACATCGCGCCCACCAGCACCAACAAAACTTCTCCCAACCCGGTCTTGGGCGGAGCATCGCTGCCGTTTTTAGTCGGGACCGGAGTATTGCGAGTCCCGGGTTCAGGGGTAGCCGTGGCCGGGCGGGCTTCCCCGGCGGGCGTAGCCTGACCTCGCCGCGTGGGCTCAACCGTAGGCGCAGTATCAGGAGCCGTCGTCGCCGTCGCTTTAGGCGTGGCCGTACTGCGTCCAGTCCCCACCGCCCGCGTCGCCTGCGGCGTTGTAGCCGTCTCAGAAGAAGTAGGCGACGGCGTGGGCGTTTCCGTCGGTGTATTGGTCGGCGGAATCACCGGCGTAGACGTAGGAGTGGGGGTGGGCGTTTCCGTCGGGGTTTCAGTCGGGGTCGGCGGCATCGCCATCACCGTTTCGGTAGCATTCATGGCAATCATCACAGCGGTGTTGGTCAATTCAATGTCCACACTCTGTTGTTGTAAGTTTGGCCGCACAAAGACCAAGAACCCGATCAGAGAACCAATAGCGCATATGATGACAAAAGCCATAACTCCGGCAATAATCATAAAAGTACGATTATTCCCTTCCCCACTGGAAGTCTCGTCTTCCTCAGGTGCTTCCGTATCATAATCTGAAAAAACATCGCGTAGATCGTCGTCAGACATCCGGGTTCCTCCTTAGAGCATGCCGCCACCCAAAAGCGCAGAAATGCCCATTAATGATAAAACAGCCCAAGAACAATATACCACGATTGCGAAAAAGCAACAAGGAAAGGGAACCGGCCGTCACGTTGCAGCTTGACAACAAATCGGTTACAAACCCGTACCCTTGCGCTCCGGCAATCCTTACTTCAACAAACGTTCCAGATTGGCAAAGGGAACAAAAACCGTATCACCGTCAAAATCAATCAGAGCCCCCGCCACCCGAGCCCCGGTCTCCAGTTCCACCAGACCGTCAGGAAAATCGGCAACTGTACCGACGGACCCTAAATGGGGCGCCCGCAAGGCCCGCACCCGGTCGCCTATCGCCAGCGGTTTTCCAGGATCGACCACGGAACCCCGCTGCGCCGGCATGGGAACGGCTATATAAGGTCGTTCTGCCCCCCAATGGGTTCGTACCCGTCCACAAACAGCCGCATCCCGCCCTTCCAGAGAACGCAACAATTGAAAAACCGCATCAGACATGGACACATCGCCAATCCCCGACATCGCCAGCACCGGAAAATCAATCTCCGCCAGCCGGGGCAACAATTTAGCCGACACACCCCCGACAATAATTCCTCCCACCTGAGATTCGATGGCCTGGGTCAGTGTATCCTCTTCCAACTGCCCACCGCCCACTACAATATATCCCTGTACCGAACCATCCACATGCTTGGGCCGAATGGAATGCCGGGACGACTTGACCACCATCTTCAACTGACCATAGCCTTCCATCCCATTGCCCCAAACCCCTTCAACAAAAGCCCCGGTGGTCTCAATAACCACCCCTTCATGCGGCAACATCTGAACCACCGTCCCCGGCACCAGCGCCTTTAATAACATCTGCTCGACCGGTTGTTCAATAACCACCCGCCCTTGATACAAAAGCGTAACTCGCCCGTCAATCGGAGATTTACAAACAGCTCCACCTAAAAAGCCGCCCCCGGTTGCAATGACGGTTCCCGGCTTGACCACATCCTCTTGCTTGATCTTCAGATATTTCGCTTTCCAGGTTATCTTTTTATTCTGCTCACTCTTGGTCGGTTTGATCGGCACACCCAGTTCCCGCCCCACATTGACAACGTAAAAGTTCGTCAATTCAGGCGTCCGGGCCACTGCCTGCATCGGTTGGACCGAATCCCCCACCTGAACCAGAATGTCGCCCCGCCACGGCAACCGCCGGATAACCCGAATCACCGTCAAAGGACTCATGACACTGTAAGGTAAGTTCATCGGTTAAACTCCTACCCCGACATCCCAGAACCAACGCCGAAGGTTTTCCCGACGCACATCCGGATCATTGGACAGGCGTAAAGGACGCCCGCGGCCATCGACCACCAGCCCCACCAGCCCGCCGATCACCTGAATCTTTCCGCCTTTTCCCGGCCCGCCCATTCCCACATCAAACTTCCGGGAAGGCTTTAATTCCACAGTCGCCGTCTTTCCGGGTTCCATAAAAATCACTTCCAGCCCCCCGGCTTTAACCTCGACCGCATATTCAGAACTACCGTCATTAATGTTCATTTTAAGAATGATCTCACCCGAAGTTGCCTGACCAATCGGTGAAATCACCGTTCCCAAAGGCACCAAAGCGCCCGCATCCAGCGCCGCGGCCGCCGCCAGAGAATTTACGCCCGCAATGGCCCCCAGGGCCGTCGCCGTGCGATTGACATCCAGATAAATATTGGAAATACCGACCGGTTCCAATCCATCCAATACCGTCAACAGGGCGTGCTTCGGCAAATTGACCACCCCACCGCCGGTAAGCACAATGGGATTGAGCCGCGGCATCATCCCCGGCATAACATGCGCCTTACCCGGACTCCACGTAGGCTGAGCCACCCGAATAGCCGTCCGCAACATCTCCCGGATCACCGCCTGTTCGATCCACAATTCCCGCGTATCTTGAGGCACCGTCCAGGAACGCAATTCTCGATTATAAAGGAACGACATCACCTCATTCGGATCGGCTTCCTCTGGAATCCACCGTAAAATCGCCTCAATGCCTTTCTCCTTAACCAACTCAAGCGGCCCATAAGCTGCCCCGTTATGGCTGTGCACAGAAAGGTAAAGTTGCTTTTCAAAAGCCGCCGCAATAGTAATGCTGGCCGCACCGACATCTACCCCTAAAGTCCCGGCTTCAGGTTCGGGATTCTTTTGCAATTCCTGTTCTTTGGCCCGCCGATGCCAGAGATATTCAATCACCCGTCCAAATGAAACGGAAGCCGGCAGCAGCGATAGACGACTCCAGGCCATCAGCGTTTCTACCCCGGGCGTCTGGGCCAGCCGCTTTTCCACATAGAGCTTCTCCAACGCTTCCTGAGCCGGCCCTAAATGCTCGGTATCTCCAGTAGGGTGGACATTGTCTACAATCATCAGCGTTTTGATGTTCTTCTGTAACCGGGCCAGCTCGGAATGAAGTTGATTGTTTCCAGCATAAAGGATTACCGGGAAGGCGGTCTTATCCGGAATCATGGCGCAGGCCACCGCAATGGTTTCCACCATTTCAATCACAGGACGACTGGCCCCCCCATCCACTCCCCCAACCACAAAAACCACATCCGGCACCAGATCGCGGACGATTTTGACCCACTGATTTTCCGGCGCCTCCAACGTACCTTCACGAGACAACACGGCTTCAACATGCGTATACGTTCCAGCCGCTGCCCGACGGGCACTTTCCAGACTCACTTCTTTCACCAGCCCGGCCAGAACCAGCCGCAACGGTTCGGGAGCCGTTAAAATCACGACAAAAGCGTCCACGCCTTCTGCACCCTGCTGCGGAACGATCAACGCGCCCCCTGACATCAACCGTCGGCCGCTGATCTGCTCCAACTCCTCTATGCCATGAACGACCCCGACGCTGACATCGCTCCAGGGAGGATTGATGGTGGTTAATGTTTCCGCCTGAGCCACAAAACGGTAACTATCTTCCACTTTTTCCAACAGCAGCAGTTTGGTGAAAACCGTGCCGCAATCCGCCACTAAAATAGATTCGAGGATCTGCTGCTCGTTTGCCATCCGTTAACTCCCCATCAGGGCCAGGATAAATTCCATAACCCTGCCTGCGGCAATCTGCACCGCCCAAAACCGCTCCACCATCAACGTCAAAGCTGTCGTAATCGCGCCGGCATAAGCAGCGGCCAGCGCCACAATCACAAATCCCCGACCGCTCCACGAAAGGCCCCGACCGATCCACTGCATGGGAGTATTCGTAGCAACCCGCTGCAAAAAGCGAGTGTTATTGAAAAAGACCAACAAAGCAGTCGTCACACCAATCAAGATAAAAATTCCTTCGGCAAAAATTCCGCCGCCACCGCCCGCCGAAAGATCAAACGGGGCCCACGTCAAACCAATCTGGGGGATCATGGTCCCAATCAAAATGCCGGCCACCGCCACCCCCGTTCCGACTCCCACCAGAAACCCCATCGAAATGTTGGCCAGATGCGAAACCTGAGGAACGAGTTTAAGTAACAACAAAGCCCCTAACGCTAACGGAATCGCCGCATAGCCGATAATTTGGGTATTCCCCGAAGTGAAGTTGGGCAAAATCCATTCAAAAAGCAGATAACGCAGAGCTATCGCTAAAATGTAACCGGCCCCTACCCCTACCAGCAACGCCAGGGCCCAACGATAAAGTACGTTATCCCCTAAAATATAGCTGAAAATACAGAGGGTTATCAGGGCTCCCACAACCAGGCCGATAAATTCGATGTCCATCGGGTTATCCAGCCCCCTTCCTGCCCTTGATCAGATAATAAACCATGCCCAGCAACAACAATCCGGCAGCCGCCCAATGGCTATAGGTTAACGCATTCAACCGTAACGGCAGGGTCTCCCAATTCGCAGGCACCGGAACCGTTCCTCCACTGGATTTTTGTTTCATGCCGTAATCCCAGGCGCCATTCATTCCCGCGACCCAACCCACGGCCGTCTGGAAAGACTGGCCCCGCAAATCCATATACGGCGCCACTTGCGGAAAAGCCGAAGCGCTCATTCCAGCTCCAAAAGGCAGCGCTTGCCGTGCCGTCACCCCTTCCGGCTTGACCAGATTCACGGCCTCGACATTGGCATTCTGTTCAATCCACCACCGGATACGATTGGGACGAGCCGCTAGAACGATCAACAACTTCGCCTGCGGAATCGCTTCATTATGTCCCATAAACCAGGAAATCCCATTGACCTCGCCGGGAATATATCCGGCATCAACCGCACTGCCGGCAGGGAAACGATCCATAGCCAACCAGGCCGTGCCGGAAAGCGGCTCAGTCTCCGTAACCACCGGGACATTCACCATCGCCAAAGCCATCCGTGCCATCGCACTGCCCTCAGGCAACGAGCTGATCGTAACCAGGCGGGCCTGGCGCGCCCGCAAATGATCCAGTAAAGGTGCCGCGACCTGATTCATCTCCTCGGCATCGGCCGCCCCATATTCCACCGCTACGACAACCAGATCCCCCGGCTGCAGCGTCTGGACCTTATTCCAGAGAGAATTGATCCCTTTCTGCTGCGCCCAGGAAACGGCCGGCTTATCCGACGTGGTTGAAGGCATCATAAATGCAAAGACGATCGCGGCGACCAACACCAGGAACATCGCCCACCGCACCACCAGATCGCCCCAGCCGGGACGACTGCGCACTTTTGCCACCGGACGTTCCGCACCACGAGGCTGTTCCAGCAAGAATTTCCATAGTTTTGCCTGTTCCAGCATCATCACAGACGGAGCAGGATTCTTCACCGGTTGCCAATCTTTGGGCATATCGACCAGCATGTCCGAAAGCAACACGCCCGAAATTCCTTCCAACGGCCCCTGATCCTCTGTCCGGCGCAAGGCAGCCCGTTCCAACAGCGTAATATCAGAATCATCCTGAGCCGCTGAGGCCTGCGTCGGCCGCATCCCCTGGATCCACTCCGGGATACTGGCCCGTTCCAACCCATCCGCCGCCGTATCCGGAATATCGATCAACGGTGCCGGAGAAGTAGCATCAGGCGGTTTTAAAGACTTGACCCAATCCGGCACTTCGGCTTGTTGTAAATTAGGAGCAGCCGCCCCCGCAGGTTGCGGCCCCTTGGATTGATTGAGTTCCTGTAACCAACTGGGGACCTCTTCCGCCGGAGCTGCCTTTGCCGGAGCAGTAGTCGGCTTGTTGTGCGCCAACACCTCTCTCAACTTCTCAGGTTTCTGCAAATCAGCCGGATTGACGGAACGTGGAGTCTTGGGAGCAGGCTTCTCCGGTTCAGCTTCTGATTCAACAAAGATTTCCTTGCCCCCCCCGCTGGTAACGCCGGCCGGAGCAAGACCGATCAACCAGGAGGGAATCTCCCCCGCGCCCCCGCTATCGGCCGCGGTTTCCGACCGGGCTGCCCCGGCGGACTCCAAATCCCGCAACCAGTCCGGAGTCCCACTCTCGAATTCCCCTGCTTCACTTCCCCCCGCCGGCATAATATCCGATTGCAGCCAATCCGGCATTTCTGAAAAAGCCGAAGACTTTGACTGCGACGGCGGTGTCTCCGTTGGACGAGCAGGAGTCACAGGCGCAGTTGTTTTTTCAGATCCCGCCCCTGCAGAAGCGCCGGGCTGCACATCACGCAACCAGTCAGGCATTTCATCCCCGCCACCCGCCGGAGCAGGCGCAGCACCCAAAAAGCTCTCGCCTTTCAGCCAATCGGGAATATCATTGCCCCCGCCGGCGGGAGCCGCCGGTTGTGACGCAGCCGCAATCGGCGCATCAGCCCCCCGCAGCCAGTCCGGCAATTCGTCCGCCCCACCGGCCGGAGCCGCCGGTTGTGACGCAGCCGCAATCGGCGCATCGGCCCCCCGCA
>CAZCTC010000037.1:37179-74950 GCA_964501335.1 uncultured Anaerolineales bacterium
GCGCCGCCGGGGTCGCCGAAACCGGCGCATCCAATCCCCGCAGCCAGTCCGGCAACTCCTCCGCCGGTTCGCTCGCCTTCGGGGTGACGTTCGGTTGCGCTGCCGGAGTCGCCGAAACCGGCGCATCCAGTCCCCGCAGCCAGTCCGGCAAGTCCTCTGCCGGTTCGCTCGCCTTCGGGGTGACGCTCGGTTGCGCCGCCGGGGTCGCCGAAACCGGCGCATCCAATCCCCGCAGCCAGTCCGGCAAGTTGTCCGTTGATTCGTTGGATTCCACGCTAAACGCCGGGGTGATGGGGGATGAAACCGGGGCATCCAATCCTCGCAGCCAATCCGGCATTTCCTCTGCGGGTTGGGCAGCCCCAGGTATCTCATTCACGGCCGAAGACGCATCCTGGGAATTCTGATCGATGAGCGATTGCAACCAATCGGGAACCTGCGCATCGCTCGGAACCTGATCAGGCGCACCTTCACTCCCCCCCAAATTAGCCTTGGGGCGAGTAGGCAACGAAAGGCCCTTCAAACTGGTAGAAGTTTCCTCTACCGCACGAGTCGGGGGCGTTTCTTTTGCCTGCGGAACCATCCCTTCGAGAGGGACCAACCGGTTATGACATTTATCGCAAAAGATACTTCCCACCGGATTGGAAAAACCGCAATTGCTGCAACGCACAGTAGTGGTACGCTGTAACTGCGTACCACAGGCATTACAAAACCGACTTCCATCTGGATTTCCGTTACCACACTTTGGGCAGCGAATCATATCGGCATCATTTACTCATCACTATGGGGACGATCGATCCCCAACAAGATACGCAAACCTGTCATAAGCACACCTAACGCCACGCCCAACAATATACCTCGCATTCCGGCCATCGCCGGCACCCGTTGAATCCAACTCGACAATTCGCTCAGGAAAGAAATCGGAGGATAGATCCCGATCAATAAAATCAGGGCAACTCCCAGAAAAACCAGCGTAAAAGCATCCCGGCGTGTCCGCAGCATCCGCATCCCCGAAATAATCAAGGTCACACCCGTCAATGCCAGCAACGCCGATTCTCCAGGCACCCAGAAATCCCGGACCAACATCTGCGTCCATTCGCCTTCCGGCCCCTGCCAGAGGACCAGACCACAGGTCAAAATAGCCGCAGTCAACACCAGCGCACTGGAAAACCAGCCCGCCTTCATCGCCGCCGTCCGTTCAACATTTACCCGCACCAGTTGCAAAAAAGCAATCAAAACAGCAAAGGTGCCCACCACCATCGCCCATTGCACAAAAATGGTCTTGAGCTGTACAAGATAAGAGATCGACAGCAAACCGCCCAACAGGGTAAAACCGCCGACCACGACGGCTACCACGACCGGAAGCACCATACTGAATAACCGTTTAAACATCGGCAAATTCCTTTAAAACGGCCCTTTTATTTCCATAACGGAGCGAGAAAGATACCCGCAAACAACGCAAAAACCAACAAAATCCGTAAAATATCCTGGGCCCAGAGACTGGCGCGATAAATCGGCCGTCCGGTCACTTCCGCCGCCCCGGCAAAAAGCTCTTCACCCAGAGCCAGCTGTTCGCGTCCCAATAAAGGATAAAGCCCGGCCATCGCTGGAGGAGAAGCCACCCCACCCGAGGAATAAGTACCTCGCCGACCGGCCGCCTCAGCAATCAAATTGACCTCCTGGCCGAACTCCCCCATCATTACATTCGACCCGACTTTCTTATCGTAAAGGTAAAGCGCGGTCATCGCAGCATAGGTAACGGGAGTCGCCGCCGTAAACTGCACCCGGGTCGGACGATAACGTCCCACACTCCCCAGCTTCACATAGGATCGGCGCATCCAATCATCCGCCATTAAATAAAGGATGGGATCGCCCGCCGTAATGGTAAGCGGAGTGTCGTAAGCCGCAGAAAGATCGCTCATATCGCGCAATCCCTCCAGGGCTCCGATAGAGATCAACGCTTCTTCACCAATGATCGATCCGCTTCCTACGGCCACATGGATAAAAGAACCCTCTTCTGCCGACCGACGCACCTCTTCCCCTAAAGCATTGAACATAGGAATGGAACGGGATGAGGTATTGGGACGCGACTGGGCCTTCAAAATCACATAAAAGATCAACAAAACTATAATCCCGAGACCGATAATAGCCAGAGCCGCTCCCATTGCATTATTCATTTTGAACCTCGCTTTTCCTCTGGAGTTAAACAAGCTAGAGATTCCTGGAGCAGCGCCAGTTCTTCCGGCCGGTCCAACAATTCGGCCAGAGACGCAGTCGTCCGTCCACCAATAAAAGGGCTCATCGCCCAAAGGAGTTGTCCACCCACAAAACCCCACGCTCGAATGAGATCGAAGAACGGCAAAAGCCAGTCAGCCAGGCCCCTTTGATGAAGAACCTCAGCCCACTGGCGTATCTGCATTTCTCGTGGTGGAGTAATTGCCACAGTATTCCCTGCTTTAATGGAGCTTCGACAGCCGAAAAATGGTGAGCTGGCGCCCCGGAGCAGATCTAAAAACTGGGAAGCCGCTACCAGTATAGCACGGTTTACAGGGAGTGTAAAGTTAAAAACCCCAAAATTAAAATATGGTCGGTAACACAAAAAGCAGCCCTGGAAGGTTGGAAGTCTGGAAGAATGAGCGTTTTCAACGTTCATTCGACCGTCTTCCACCCTTCCATTCCGCCCAAACTTAACTATTTCCGCTATTTTTCTCTCGTTTCCACAGAGGCGCCTTCTCTTCCAGAATCCCCCGCAGCTCGAAAATCTTATCGCGCAGGCCGGCCGCCTTCTCAAACTCCCAGTTGTCGGCAGAGGCTCGCATCTCTTTTTCCAGCTCCCGGATCAGCTTATCCAGCTGCGCCACGCTCATCTCACTCACTTCGCTCGCCACTCCGCCGCCCGCTTCGGCCACTTCCGATTTGACCCGTTCCGTCAAATCATGGATAGCCTTCACAATCGCCGTCGGCGTGATGCCGTGCTCTTTGTTATACTCTTCCTGCTTCTTACGCCGGGCCTGAGTCTCATCGATCGCCTGACGCATCGAGTCCGTCATCTGGTCGGCATACATGACCACGGTCCCCTGAAGATGGCGCGCCGCCCGGCCCATCGTCTGGATCAGGGAAGTCGCACTGCGCAGGAAGCCTTCCTTGTCTGCATCCAGGATCGCCACCAGGCTCACTTCGGGCAGATCCAACCCCTCGCGCAGCAGATTGATCCCCACCAGCACGTCATACTGCCCCAGGCGCAGCTCGCGCAGGATCTCCACCCGTTCGATGGTCTGGACTTCGCTGTGCAGGTACTGAACCTTGAACCCCAGTTCATGAAGATAGTCGGAAAGGTTCTCCGACATCTTCTTGGTCAACGTCGTCACCAATACCCGCTGCCCGACCGCCACCCGCTCGCGAATCCGGCCAATCAAATCGTCGATCTGCCCTTCCACCGGCCGGACAATGATCTCAGGATCCAAAATTCCGGTCGGGCGAATCACCTGCTCCACAATCTGCTGGCTGCGTTCCAGCTCATAGGGCCCGGGCGTCGCCGTCGTATAAATCACCTGATTGATCCGGGACTCGAACTCATCAAAGGTTAACGGACGGTTATCCAGCGCCGAAGGAAGGCGAAAACCGTAATCCACCAGCGTTTGCTTTCGGCTACGATCCCCATTGAACATTCCACGCACCTGCGGCACCGTCATGTGAGATTCATCCATAATAAGGAGGAAGTCCTCAGGGAAATAGTCGACCAAGGTCCACGGCGGTTCTCCCGGCTTCCGCTGATCCATATGCCGGGAATAGTTTTCAATGCCGGAACAGTACCCTACCTCACGGATCATCTCCAGATCATAACGGGTCCGCTGCTCCAACCGCTGCGCCTCCAACAATTTGCCCTGTTGATTCAACTCTTTCAGCCGCGCTTCCAGCTCGGCTTCGATATCCAGCTGAGCCTGCACCATCTTCTCCTGAGCCACCACATAATGCTTGGCCGGGAAGATCTTCAACTCCGCCGGACTGTCGATCACTTCGCCGGTGACCGGATTGATCTCGGTGATCCGCTCGATCTCATCGCCCCAGAACGACACGCGATGGGCCGTCTCGCTGTACGCCGGACGGATCTCCAACACATCCCCCCGGGCCCGGAACGTCCCTCGCTTAAAGTCCATATCGTTACGTTCATAATAGATCGAGACCAGATGGCGCATCACCGCTTCCCGCCGGACCGGCTGTCCCACCGCCAGGGGCAAAATCATCCGCCCCCATTCGTGCGGATCGCCCAAAGCATAGATCGCCGAAACCGAGGCCACAATGACGGTATCGCGCCGGGTCAAAATGGCGGAAGTGGCCGCCAACCGCAGCCGCTCGATCTCATCGTTGATCGAAGCCTCTTTTTCAATGTACAAATCCTGGGCCGGCAAATAGCTTTCCGGCGTATAAGCGTCGTAATACGATACAAAATATTCCACCGCATTGTTCGGGAAAAGCTCTCGGAACTCGGAATAAAGCTGAGCCGCAAGAGTTTTGTTATGTGCCATGATCAGGGTAGGCCGCTGCGCCTGCGCAATGATTTGCGCCACCGCAAAAGTCTTTCCCGTACCCGTGGCTCCCTTCAATGCCTGATAACGATAGCCCCGGTTCAGCCCATCGATCAATTTTTCGATGGCCTGAGGTTGATCGCCGGTGGGTTGAAAGTGGGAGACGAGATCAAATAATGGCATACTGCTCCCCCTGGAAAGGATAGCGGTGATTATACGGCAGGCTCCAACGAAAAGCAAACCAGGAATTCTACGTTGGTACCACTTCCACCACCATAAAATGCGAAAGTCCGAAGATCCGCAACGGGGTCCGCTCCAATGTATAGGTGATACCGCGCAAAACCTTGCTCAAAGCCGGCCGACGCAGCGCCACCTTATCGTACCCGGGATAAACCTGGGTCAGCAACTTCACTTTCACGGGAAGCCCGGCAAACAGCCGCCGCAGCCCACCGCCCGTATAAGCCCGCACATGCGGAGCCAGCCGGTTTCGCCAGGGATCGGGCAGCCAGTTGACCAGCGGTTTATTGCCGAAATAGTATTGCCCCTTCCAGTAAATCCCATGCGTCTCAAAGGGATAGAGCCGATTGGGCACAAATAAAACGATGAAGCCGCCGGGCCGCGTCACCCGCACCATCTCCCGGGCGCAGGCCCGATCGTCCGTCACATGTTCCAAAACCTCATTTGAAAAGACCACATCGAACTGCTGGCTGGCAAAAGGCAAATGTTCCCCCACAGACTGGGAAACCCACGCCGCCCGGGTTTTGGCTTCCACCGCCCGCAGATATTCCACCTCCACCCCGCCGGCCCGGGCACCACATTGCTGGAAAGCATGCGTATACATTCCCAAACCGCAGCCCATATCCAAAACCCGTTTGCCGTTCAACGGGACATAATGTTGCACCAGGGCCAGCCGACGTTCCTGCCCGGCACGCCATACAAATGAAGGATTGCCGCGCACAGCGGCCGCATCCGCATTCTGATCCATAAACGCTGCCTTTATCAGGTTAAAATTCAAACATCCGCATTGTAAAGGGAAAGAGAAGCCTGTCAAACCCTCCCGTCGCTCGCCTCTTGAACCGCCTATCAGGTGTGGTATACTTCCTCACGTGGAAACAATGACAATTGACATCGTTCTCGGCCATTTCCTTCATGGGCTTACCTTTACGATCCTTGGCCTCACCATTGCCCTGCTCACCTATCGCAGCCGGCAAGTCCTGCTGGCACGCCGCCTGGGATGGCTGGCCGCTTTTGCCATCTGCGAAGCCCTCGTCGCCTGGAACGATCTCCTGGCCCCCCTCACTCCGACCGACAGAATGCTCCCGCTCTTCCTCCGCACCGCCATCCTGGCCGGCGGCTACGCCTTCCTGGTCGCCTTCGGCGCTCAAACCTATCTCCCACCGGAAGAAGAACCTTCGCCCCAGGCCGACAAGCTGTTGTTCGCCCTTCAGGCCGGCTGGCTGGTACCCTACCTGCTGGCCTTGATTCTCACCCTCTCCAACCTGGAAACCACCGCTACAATCGCCGAAATCGTGGCCCGCTATCTGTTGGCCTTCCCCGGAGGTCTGCTTGCCGCGTTCGGACTGCGCCGGCAGAGCTACCAGACGCTCACCCCCGAACGCCGGGCGCCCATTCAAATTTCTCTGCGGCTGGTCGAAGCCGTTACCGGCACCTTCGGCGCTTTCAATCTGATTCTCGTCCCGGCGGCTGGATTCCCACCCGCAATCTGGATCAACACCTCAACCTTTCCCATCCCGCCGGCCCTCATCTGGGCCCTCCTGGGCAGTCTCTGGGTCATCGGCTTGATCAAAACCCTCACCTACATCCAATGGCAGATCGAAACCTGGATCGAAAGCGTGGAGCAATTGCAAACCCTCGCCGCCGACCGGGAACGGATCAGCCGCGACCTGCACGACGGCACGATCCAATCGATCTATGCCGCCGGCTTGATGCTGGAAGGCATCCAGTTACTGATCCCCGAAGATCCCACCCGCGCCCAGGCACAACTGGGCCGGGTCATGGACACCCTCAACCAAACCATCCAGGAAATCCGCCGCTATATTTTCGACCTGCGCAGCGATCTGCCCGACGAACCGCTGGAACCCGGAATTCGGCGCCTGCTGCGCGATTTCCATATCAATACGCTGCTGGAAACTGAAATGCAGGTCCAGGGCGAGCCGCCTCGCCCGATTTCCGTGGAACGCCGCCGCCATATCTTTCAGATCGTCCGGGAAACTCTGACCAATACCGCCCGTCACGCCCGCGCTCGCCGCGTCAAAGTCGATCTGACCTATGGACCGGAAGCGCTGGAATTGACCATTCACGACGACGGTGTCGGCATGGAAACTCTGCTGGTCAGCAAAGGCTATGGACTGCGCAACATCCGGGAACGCACTCGCCTGCTCGACGGCACCCTGCGCATCGAAAGCGCCCCCAGTGCCGGCTTCACCCTGCACCTGGCTGTACCTTATTAACCTGAATAACCCTGGCCGGAAGACACGAGAAAAAAGCTCATATTTTGGGTAGCTTTCTAAAGCCGCCCCAACTATGAATAAAAAATTTCCTCTGCCTGCTTCGCACGGCGCGTCGTTTTTTACCAGGCAAAACCCTGTGCGGGACGCTAAAAAGCCCCCGCACAGACAAAAAATAATTACACACAAAAACTCCGAAGCGATTTGAACCAGGGAGATAACTATGACATTACGAATCCTCATTGTAGACGATCACGAAGTCGTTCGTCTGGGATTGCGCTCTTTACTGAGCCGCCATCCCGATTTTGTCGTGGTCGACGAAGCCGCCACCGCCCAGGAGGCGTTGGAAAAAACCCGCCAGCAACAGCCCGACATCGTCCTGATGGACATCCGGTTACCGGGCCGCAACGGTATCGATGCCTGCCACGATATCAAAACCCTCTACCCCAAAATCCACGTCATTATGCTCACCTCCTACGCCGAAGATGAAATGCTCTTCGACGCTATCAGCGCGGGCGCCACCGGCTACGTACTCAAACAGGTCGGCGGAGATGATCTGGTCCGCGCCATTGAATGCGTCGGACGGGGAGAGGCCCTGCTCGATCCCACCATCACCCAACGGGTTCTGGATCGACTGCGCCAGGCAGTCCGGCAGGAATGGGCCGCCGCCTTCTCCGGCCTGACCGAACAGGAATTAAAAGTCCTGGAACTGGTGGCTGAGGGAAAAACCAACAAAGATATTGCCAAAGCGCTCTTTTTGGGAGAAGGAACGGTGCGTAACTACGTCAGCAGCATCCTTTCCAAACTGGGACTGACCAACCGGGCAGAGGCGGCCGCCTACGCCGTGCGCCACAACCTGCGCGAATTCCTGCAGGAATCCTGATTCCGGCCCTGAAAATACCCGGGATTTTTTAACGCAGAGACGCAGAGCCAGAGAAAATAATTGATCTTCCTCTGCGCCTCTCTGCGCTCTCCCCGTCTCTGCGTTGAAATCTCTTGTTACGTTTTACGTTTCAGCCGGCCTCTAAAATTCCGCTCTTTTTGCTGTCTACTGTCTACTTTCTACTGTTTGCTTCCTCAGTTTGTTTTCCTGTACGCTTATGCTATCATACACGTAATACCTCCCGGCAGGTAGTATGCCGGCACCATCCGGAAGGAGTATAGCCGATGAGCGAACCCGATATGACCCATGTTGATCTCCTCCTGACCGCCGATTTTGTAATCACCATGGATTCCCAATTCAATATTTATGCTCCCGGGGCGGTCGCCGTCAAAGGCGATACCATCGTTGCCGTAGGTCATCAGAACGAATTGCTGGCAGCTTATCAGGCTGCCGAACAATTCGCAGCCGGCAATGCCGTCATTATGCCGGGATTGATCAATGTCCATGGGCACACGCCCATGGCCTTGCTGCGTGGATTGGCCGATGACCTGCGACTCGATGTCTGGTTGATGGGCTATATGATGCCCGTCGAACGTGAGTTCGTCAATCCCGGCTTCGCCTGGCTGGGGACCCAGCTGGCCGCGGCGGAAATGATCCGCGGCGGTACTACGACCTTCATGGATATGTATTACTTTGAAGAAGCCGTCGCCGATGCCGCCGCCCAGGCCGGTCTGCGCGGCGTCTGTGCCGAAAGTATCCTCAAGTTCTCCTGCCCCGACGCCGGCAGCTATGAAGAAGCACTGGACTGGACCCGCGATTTCATCGGCCGCTGGAAGGGCCACCCCCTGATCATTCCCGGCATCGCGCCGCACGCCCCCTACACCACCACGCCCGAACTGCTCGAAGCCGCCGCCACGCTGGCCATGGAATTCGATGTCCCGCTGCATATCCACCTCGCTGAAACCAATCAGGAAATCGAAGACCACATCCGCGAATACGGCATGCGTCCCATTCCCTGGTTGAAAAAGCTGGGGCTCTTTGAAGCCAAAGCCACCGCCGCTCACTGCGTTCACCTGGATGAAAGCGAAATGCGCATCCTGCAGGAACACAATGTGGGCGTGGCCCATAATCCCAGCAGCAACTTGAAGCTCTCCAGCGGCATTTCGCCGGTAGCCAGAATGCTCGCCATGGGCGTCAATGTGGGGATCGGCACCGACGGGGCCGCCAGCAACAACGATCTGGATATGTTCGAAGAAATGCGGCTGGCCGCCTTGCTGGCCAAAGGTTCCACGATGGACCCCACCGCTCTGCCTGCCCGCCAGGCTCTGGAAATGGCGACGATCATGGGCGCCCGCGCCATGCATATCGAAAATATCACCGGCTCGCTGGAAGCCGGGAAACGGGCCGACCTGATTGTCGTCAATATGAACGATGTCCGCCATGTGCCCTACTTCCGCCGCACCTCCGAAGCTCTCTACTCCCGGCTGGTCTACGCCTCTCACGATGAGGATGTGCGCGATGTCATGGTCAACGGCCGCTGGCTGATGCGGGATCGCCGCCTCCTGACGCTCGATCTGGAAGTCCTGCGCGGCGAAGCCTCCGCTCTGGCCCAAAAAATCGACCTCTTCCTGATGCAGCGGGAAGAAAGTATCCTCAGCAAATTGCTCGCCATCGGCGGCATCGCCCAGGAAAAGACCTTCGAGATCCAGGTCAAAGTCCACGTCAGCGATCTGGATGCCCTGGAACAACAGCTCAAAAGCTTCTCGGAAGTCACCTTTATCCGGGATTCGGTCCGCCGGCAATACGACACCTACTACCTCTTCGACGATGCCGAAAACAGCCGCTTGCGCTACCGGGAAGACGAAATTCTGGACAGCAAAACTGACGAAGTGCGAGATGTCATCTATCGCCTGACCCTGACCTCGATGGACAAAGAACGCGAATACGAAAACTCCGTCCTGCTCTCCCGCTCGCGCTTCAATGCCCCCGCCACCCGCAGCCGCCGCTTCTACAAAGAATACTTTGTCCCGCAGCGCATTGTGGAAATCTCCAAAAAACGGCGGCGCTATCATATCCGCTACGGCGGCACGGATTTCGCCCTCAACCTCGATCAAATTTTGGAACCCGCCGGCGTGGGCGCCTTCCTGGAGATCAAAAGTCGCACATGGTCCCGCCAGGATGCCGAACGCAAGGCCGCCCTCATCGGCAACCTGCTGCAACGGCTCCACGTCCCGCCCGAATCGGTGGTCAAGGACGAATACGTCGAACTTTCCAGTCCGAAATAACCCTCAAAAAATATAATTTGGCGGCGGCTTTTGGAAAGCCGCCGCCAAATTATTCCTCCCTAAAAAACTCTCTCTCCCTGCTTCGCACCGCGCGGCGCGCCTTACGGAGAAAGTGCCATTTGCGGGACGCTACCAGGCCGGGGGCTACCGGCACAGCGCCTTAAGGTGCCTGATAGGGGGGAAGGGATAAGGGAGAGAAAAAACGCAGTACCGCATAATTCACTCAGAACTCACCGCCGATCGAAGAGGTTGTAAACAGACGCAGAGAATAAGCTGAAAAAGCCTCTTTTGGCCCTCTCGGCGTTCTCTGCGCCTCGGCGGTGCATTTCTTCCAGTATGTGAGGTTTGTCGCTGAGTTACTTTTGCGGTACTGCCTGAAAACAATTACGGTAACGGCACCGTCGTCGGAGTCGGGGTCGGCGTCTCCGTCGGCACAGGAGGGCCCACCGTCGGCGTCGCCGTTGCCGTCGGTGTCGGTGTGAAAGTAGGAGTTCCCACCGTCGGCGTAAGCGTCGCCGTGGCCGTCGCCGTCGGCGTAACCGTCCGGGTCGCCGTCGGCGTAAAAGTAGCCGTGGGAGCCCGCGTGGACGTCGGCGTAAAGGTCGGCGTCGGCACATCGCCGACCCGATCCATCCAGGCCTTCGCCAAAGCATTGTTGGCCCCTTCGTAATACTCCACAATCACCGTGTGATTCCCCGCATTGATCAACACATCCTTGCTGTAGGTACGATCTCCCGCACTGCTGTGCCATTCTGAAATGAGCAGAACCCCATCCACATAGATCCGCACCCCGTCATCGGCTATCACCGAGAACCGATAAACCCCGGCCTGGAATCCCAGAGTCCGACTCCACCGCACCGAGAAATTGTCCGTCGGCAACCCGGTAGCCGGAGCCCCCGTTCCCCAGTTGAAATCGATCGTCGTATCGTTCCGGGTCAACGCCGGCGTCCCCGAAAGGCTGTTGTTCCCGAAATACTCCCCTTTCCAATCAGGATAAGAGGGAGTAGTCACTTCCCACCAGAGCCGCACCTGAGCGCTCCCCACCGCCTCATAGTAATCCATCCGCAGGGCATGGGTTCCATTGCTCAACGCCACATCCCGGGTCACCTCCCGAACAGATCCGTCACGCCACTCATCAATGATCGGCTGATTGTCGATCCACAACCGGGCCCCGTCATCGATAATCATATGGAAACGGTAGGTCCCCGGCTGAAAGGTCAAACTGCGCGTCCAGCGAGCGCTGAAATTATCCGCCGGCAACAACGTCGAAGGCGAACTCTCTTTCCAATCAAAGTTAACCTCTTTGTCGTTTCGCACCAGCGTTGAATTACCGCTCAACGTACGGTTGGCCCAGTATTCCCCACGCCAATCCGCAAAGCTGGTCCCTTGATCCCAACGCAACTGAATCGCAGCACTGTTCGTCACTTCGTAATACTCGACACGCAGAATGTGATAGCCCGCCGTCAAATTGGTATCGACAGTCAATTCCCGCAACGATCCCGGTTTCCATTCATCGATCAACAACCGACCGTCCACATACAACCGTACACCATCGTCAACCCATACATGGAAACGGTAACTGCCGCCGTCAAAAGAAATGGCCCGGGTCCAGCGTACTGCAAAATGATCGGCCGGCATTCCGCTGACCGGTGCCCCCGTCCCCCAATCAAAGTTCAGCACCGGATCGTTACGCACCAAAAACGGCGCGGTAGAGAAGGTGACATTGCTGTAATATTCGCCTCGCCACTGGGGGAATTCACCCAGCCGCTCCCAGGAAAACGCAATCGAAGCATTCCCGATATTCTCGAAATACTCCACCCGCAAATTGTGGGTCCCGGCCCCTAAACTTCGCTCCGCCACATAGACCGAACCCGTTGCCTCACGCCATTGATCGATAATCAGCTGATTGTCGATCCAGACCCGCACCCCATCGTCCGCCACTGCATAAAAACGATAGGTCCCTTCTGAGAAACTGAGCGAACGGCTCCAACGCACTGAAAAATGATCGGCCGGCATCCCGGCAATCGGCCCCTCACCGCCCCAATTGAAATCCAGAGTCGCGTCGGTGCGAATATTCACCGGAGCATCGGCCAGATCCCCATTCTTGAAATACTCTCCGCGCCAGCCGGCGACTCCATAACGAGGCGTGGCGGTGGCCGTCGGCAACGGCCGTTTGGTCGGAGTAGCCGAAGGCACGGTCGGAGCCGGGGTCGAAGTCGCCGTCGGCGGAACCTGAGTCGGCGTAACCTGCGGCAAAGGCGTCAACGTAAGAGTCGGCGTCCAGGTAGGAACGTTCATCGGTTTCACGGCCAGGGAGCTGTCAATTGAAGCCCCGCTCGGCAATGAAATGACCCGTACGGTAACCTGCGGTAACGCGACCCAGGAATCAACCGCCGGGAAAGTAAACGCGGTCGAAAAGGAACCGTCTGATTTCACCGTAGCCGTGGCGACATCCATAGCCTGCTGCGGATTTGAAGTCAAATCAACCAGCAACACTTCGATACTGTCCCCGGCCTTCCAGCCCTTGCCGAACACGGAAACAAAAGTACCGGCCTCGGCCTCCTGGGGAATCATCATCACCATCGGCTTGGGCAACGGGGTAGGTGTTCGTGGCGGCATAAAGATCATCCTGCCCACCCAGGCCGCCAGAATTAAAGAGCCGATACATGTCAAAAACAAAAGAATGCCGACCAGGATCACAACCCAATTCGGCACCCCACTGAAAATCCCGCTCTGTTTGGGCCTGTTGTTCTGCACCATAGTCCAACTCCTTACTTTAGTACCTTCGCTCAATCCTTACCCCGATGTTAAGCGATGGTGAAAAGTTCCTTAAAATTCTATCCCGACCGAAAATATAAAAAGAAATTCCTACAACGCCCGATAGAGGATCTCTTGCAATTCATCCGCCGTCAACGGCAACGGATTCCCTTTCATACTGCTGGCCTCGGCCGCCTTTTCTGCAACCAGGGGAATCTGAGCCGCCGTCAAACCGTAACGGCTCAACGCCGGAATCTGCAAAGTCGCCGCCACCTCCGAAACCCACTGCACGCCGTCCACGGCCGTGGCTTTCAAATCTCCGGTCAACAAAGCCCCCAGCTCGATATAGCGCCGCAGAGCCCGACTGTCCGGCTGCCGCATTTCCAGCGCCCGGATATTGACCGCCATCACGTAAGGCAGCAAGCAGGCACACAAAGCGCCATGAGGAGCCGCAAACATTCCGCCCAGCGGCGCAGCAAACCCATGAGCAGCTCCCAGGCCCGCATTGGCCAGCGCCAATCCCCCGAAAAGGCTGGCCAGCGCCATATCTTCACGGGCTTCCGTATCATCGCCCTGCTCATAGGCTCGCACCAGCGAGCGTGCTGCCCGCGGCAACCCTTCCCGGCAAAAACCGTCAGTCATCGCATTGGCCCGCACCGAAACATAAGGTTCGATCAATTGGGTCAAAGCATCCAACCCTGTGCTCGCCGTCACCGCCGGCGGGAGTTGATAGGTCAGCTCGGGATCGACCAAAGCGACCTTCGGCAACATGCCGGGGCTCCGCAGGCTTACCTTGACCTGTTGGTCCGGCGCCGTCAAAACAGCATTGCGAGTCACCTCGGCCCCCGTCCCCGCCGTCGTTGGGATCGCCAGATAGGGCACCGCCGGCTGCTTCAACGGAGCCCCCCGCCCGATCACTTCGACGTAATCCAGAGGATCGCCGCCGTTAGCCAGCAGAGCCGCCACGGCCTTCCCGGCATCCAACACACTGCCGCCGCCGCAGCCGATCACCAGGTCACACCCGGCCGCCCGGGCCCGCGCCGTACCTTCCCGCACCAGATCCAACGTCGGCTCACTCTCTACGGTAAAGCGAGTTGTTTCCAGGCCGGCCTGTTGTACCCTATCCAACAACCGCTGAGCATTTTTATCCTCTACCCGCGTCACAACAAAAGCCCGATGCCCCAACCCCGCCGCCAATGGACCGGCCTCTTTCAGCGTCCCCGGCCCAAAGATAATCCGCGTCGCTGTCGCAAATTCAAACTGCATGGTCCCCTCTTATCCCCAGCCCGGATCGTCAGGATAAATATTGCTATATTTAATCGAAGTCCGCGGTTCAGCCATCATTTCCGCCACCGTATCGCGCCAGACTGCATAATGAGGCATCTCCTTATGCCGGGCCGGATCATCCGGCGTCCGATAGACTTCCACCAGGACAAACCGGGTCGGATCGTCCTGCTGTTGAATCACATCGAAACGGGCAATCCCGGCTTCCTGGACACTCTGGCGGGCATTTTCCTGAGTGGCCTTACGGAAAGCCTCCACAAATTCAGGCTTAACTTTGACGTAAACATGGACAATGAACATAGGTTCTCCTCCTTATGTTTGCTGATATCCCCTAATTAACCCCTATAACTACCCTTGAAAACGAAGTCCTCTCTCCAGATTGATTATGTATCCTATACCGGAAGAAAGGAAGCCGGAAAACAACAAGGCCTTCCGGCTTCCTTTCTTCCAATCTTCCCGGCATAAAGTGCAAAATCAACCTGAATACAGATCAGGAATTCATAGAGCAGCAGCTTGAGATGCTTATGAGATCCAGATCATCTGTTGATCGATAATCACCCATTTCCCATCCCGCTTTTCCAACACGATCATATACCCGGCACCGGCCAGCCAATGGCTTTGATTTCCCATATAAACGACCGCACTCGTATAAGCAAAATTAAATCCCACCGCAGAGAGCGTCATCAGCCCCTGGGAATCCGGATATTTCTTATAAAAAAGTTCCCAGCCGTCCTCGCTCTCCTGACTGAAAATCGCATTCACCTCTTCGTTAGAAATCAAAACGACTGGAACACCCACATTAAAGAGCCCGGCATTGAGGGTATGAGATTCTTTATTCTGGTCCCGATAATCATCCCAGGCCGCAGGATCAGCAGCTTCAGGAGCAGACTGACCGTCCAAACCGCCATGCCCGGTCGAAGTTTCTCCCGTAATCACAATCCGGGCCAGATTTCCGCCAGCCATCTCCTGCATCACAGCATCATAAACGGCATAGGATTCTACGATAGAATTATCAACTGGAGTAACAGGAGTCTGCGTGGCAGGAATCGAATTAATCCCCCCCCCCTGACACCCCACCAAAATTACCGCCAACACCAACAACCACCATTTCGACTTATTCATTGGATTTCCTCCCATTCTGGAATATTGCTGAACGCAATTTCTTCCAGTAATGTTCCCGGAGGATATCCTGTCCTGAAAATAGGCCGCGCTGGCCCTCATATCCCCCCTACCCCCCCTTTTCTCCCAAAGACGCAGATGGGAGAAAAGGGGGAATTTGTTTTTTGGGGGAATTTGCACGCCTCAGAAGGCGTGCAAATTCCCCCCTCCCCTTTTTTGCCACCCTCGCATTAGAAGGCGCCTTCTTGTCGAGCATTCTCAGCCCCAAAGGGGCGACCTCAAGGTAGCCTGGGGTGAAGCCCCAGGAAACCGCGCCGGCCACCCCATTTTCATCCTTCGGGGTGCCGCCCCGGCCTTGTAACGTCCCGCAAATGATCTTTTCCCGGTCAGATACGACGCGCGGTGCGAAGCAGGGAAAGAGAGTTTTTTGTTGATGTTTTGGTGCGCATCAGAATGCGCACCAAAACATAGGCTTTTTTCGCCACATTGCATTGACAGGCGCCTTCTTAAGCCTTGAAAGAGAGCAATTTAAAGAAAATCTCCTCTCTTCTTCTCTGTGATCTCTGTAACTTTGTGGTGGAATCTCTTCTTCGCCCTTGCGGCCTATTGTATGCCCCTTGCAAACTCCACCACGCTCTGCCTTACCTGCGGCCAGGCAGGACGGTTGACGTACAACAAATCATGGGCCGCCGTCACCTCCAGATAACGTTCTACCTGCGGCAAGCGCGCCGCCAGCCGCCGCGTCGTCACCGGCAAAACCACCACATCCAGATTGCCCTGCACAATCAGCGTCGGCGTCCGAACCAGCGGAGCGGCCCGCACCGCCGTCTGCCCCGCCCGCTGGATCTGTACCAGCGTCCGCAACGGAAAACGCATCTCCCGCAAGGCCGCCCGCAATTCCGGCCTATCCCATTCCACTCCCGGCAAAAAGTTTTCCACATCTTTCCTCACCTGTGGAAAATCCAGCCACTCCCAGTAACGCAAAAGCTGCGGCGCCGGCGGGAACAGCCACTGCCCCGCATACAGCGCCTGCCGTAAAGGAAGGATCAATCCGGAAAAAGGCGCCAGCAACACCAACCCGTCGGGAGGACAGGCCGCCGCCGCCCGCACCGACAACGCGCCGCCCATCGAAAGCCCCACCAACAGCACCCGCTCATAATCACGTTTCAACCGTTCCAACGCCCCGGTAACCGTCTGTTGCCAGTCTTCCCAACGACGCTCGCCCAATTCCAAAATCTCCGGTCCGAAACCCGGCAACAAGGGCGCCTCGACCGTCCACCCCTGCGTATGCAATTCATCAGCCAACCAGCGCATCTCAATGGGCGAACCTGGAAAACCGTGCACCAACAGCGCCGCATTCCGCCCGCCTTCGCGCCGCAAACCGGCATGCTCGGGATGTTGATAGATCTCCAGGGGAAATTCCATCCGCGCCCGGGAAACCCGGGCGCGGTGTTGTTCACGATAACTATAGAAGAGCCCCCTCAGAATGCCTCCCCAGGGGCCGCTTTCAGGAAAAATCGACCGCCAATCGTTCATCAATTTGAAATCCGACTGCTGAGATCGTCCAAACGCTCGATTTCCGCCTCGGTCAACCGCCATCCCAGGGCCCCGGCATTCTGTAACACCTGCCGCGCATTCTTGGCCCCCGGGATCGGCACACCGCCCTTACAAATGATCCAGTTAAGCGCCACCTGAGCCGTCGTCTTGCCTTCGTGGGCTTCTCCCATCGCCTTCATCTCATTCAACAAAGGCTGTAACTCATCCAGTTGCCGATTATAACGCATCCCCCGCATCCCCGACAATGGATTTTCGGGCGTATACTTCCCGGTCAGCACTCCCATCGCCAGCGGGCTATAGGCAATCAAAGTCACGCCCATCTCCTTACAGGCGGCCATCACCCCGTTCTTCTCCGGCGCTCGCTGCAACAGGCTGTATTCCACCTGATTGGAAGCCAGGGTGATGCCGTATTTCGCCAGCGATTCCTGCGCCAGCTGCATCTGCGCCGCGCTGTAATTCGATACCCCCACGGCCCGCACCATGCCGCGCCGGGCCGCTTCCCCCAACATCTCCATCAAATCTGGAATTCGCATCAACGGCGTGGGCCAGTGAATTTGATAAAGATCGGCCTGCGGCAATCCCAACCGGAGCAGGCTCACCGTCAACGCCCGCAGCAACGCCTTTTTCTCCATCCGCCAGGGATAAGGGAAAAATTTGGTCGCCACCACTACCGAAGCCGCGTTGGTCTCCCGGATAAACTGCCCCAGAAATTTCTCGGACCGCCCATTGCCGTAGACCTCGGCCGTATCAAAGAGATTGATCCCTGCGCCCAACGCCACATCAAAGGCCTCGCGCAAATCCCGATCGGAATATTCCCCCCGACCGTATCCCCAGACCCCGACATGATCGCCCCAGGCCCAGGTGCCGACTCCCATCGGGCTGATCTGAATGTCGGTCTTTCCCAGATTCACACGCTGTACTCTATCGGTCGTTTCCAATGGATTCATTCACCTGCCTCCAATTCATCAATGGCTTTGCGAATGACCGTCGCACTCGACCGCAAAGCTTCGGTCTCTGCGGCGTTCAAGTCCAGAGGTAAAGTATCCAGAACGCCTTGCGCACCTACCAGATAAGGCAACGAAAGCGTCACGTTTTTCACACCCAACACCTCCTCATGCGGCGCACAGACCGTTAAAATGGCCCGGTGATCGTGCAGTACCACATCCAGAATCCGCGAAATTGCGGCCCCGATGCCGTAATACGTCGCACCCTTTCCCTCGATGATCTGATACGCAGCCCGGCAAATCTCGGTTTCCATCTCCCGGCGTTTTTCTTCTCCCCAGACAATATCGCAATTGTTGACAAAGGTCTCCAGCGGGATACCTCCCACCGCCGCCAGCGACCATGTCAACAGTTCCGAATCGCCATGTTCCCCCACCACATAACCATGGATATGCTGCGCATCCACCCCCAGATACCGCCCCAGCAAAGAACGGAAGCGGGCCGTATCCAGCGTCGTCCCCGATCCAAAAATCCGCTGGGCCGGAAAGCCTTGTTTATTGGCATAGGCCACCGCCACATGCGTCATGATATCCACCGGATTGCTCACCATCACAATCGTGGCCTCCGGGGCATATTTGAAAATCCCCTCCATCGCCGACCGGACAATCCCGGCATTGCGCCCCATCAACTGCAACCGGCTTTCCCCCGGCTTCTGAGCCGTCCCGGCCGTGACCACAATAGCCCGACAACCGGCCAGATCTTCGTACCCTCCCGCCCGTACCTCTAACGGATGGACAAAAGGCACGGCATGCAACAGATCATCGGCCTCAGCCTGGGCCCGTCGGACATTCACATCGACCAATACAATTTCGCTGCCCAACCCCCGCATGATCAAAGCATAGGCAGCCGTCGCCCCCACCAACCCCGTTCCTACAATACCCACTTTCATCGCCAACCTCCTGCAAACAGAAACATATTTTCGCGCGCCCCTACGGGGCGCGCGAAAATATGAACAAATTACAACGGCCTCTCCCATGCCGATGGGATCGGAATGATCTTCACATCGGCCGGAGGCGTCGGCCGCCCCATCAAACGACGCAGCCCCTCCCGGGCAAACCGCATCACAAAACTGAAAGTCGATCCCCGTACCAGCAACCCATTGCGGCCGTCCGTTGCCGGACCCGCCATCCAGAGCGCCTTGCGGGCCGACACTTCCGGCGCAACTCCCAAAATCCGCACAATCGATCCGAACGAAGCCAGTTTGGCTTCATGCCCTGCGATCACCTCAGCCCGCAGCAACAATTCCGTTTCCATCATCCCGGGATTGAATCCCATGATCTCCACCCCGGAACCTTTATGCTCCCCCGCCAGCGCCTGAGTAAAACTGTAGACCCAGGCCTTGCTGGATGCATAGGGGATCTGATAAGGAGTCGGGTTTTTATCGCCCCGCCCCAAAATATTGATCAACTTGCCCTTATGCTTGGGTAGAAAATGGCGCAAAGCCACCATGGCGCCATGATAGGTCCCCAAAATGTTGGTCTGAATTATCGCCTGAAAAGTCGTAGGATCGATCTCCACCGCCGGCCCATAAGGCCCTGCCTGGGCCGCATTGTTCACCCAGATATCGAACCCACCGAATGCCTTCTCCGCCAATGCCCCCAAAGCCGCCACCGATTCCAGATTTCCGACATCGCAGGCCTGACCTTCCGCCCGGCCGCCGGCTGCACGTAAACTCTCCACCGCTTTGGCCACGGACTCAGCGGACCGGGAACCGAGCACTACGGCGGCCCCTTCACGGACATAAGCCCGGGCAATCTCCAACCCCAAGCCCCGACTTCCGCCGGTAATCACTGCGGTTTTGCCCTCTAAAAAGCCCATCGTCATGCCTCTTATGCGTTAGATTTCATTGCACCCAACCGCCGTGCAATCCACAATCCCAGCCAGACCAGTCCGGCCAGCACAAAAACCAGCAGATATTCAATCAAAGGGATCCGAATCACTTCATTGATCCGCCCCCAGCCCAATTGGCTGTAAGTCAGCAAAACCGCCCCCACAAAGATGCCCAGAATCGCCCAACGCATCCACGACTTGAGCGGTACCCCGTACATCTGCGTGATCACGAAAATTCCGGCAAAGCCGAACGCAAACATCGGCCAGATCCCGCTCCCCTGAATAACCGCCACCATCGTTCCATGAAACAACACGGTTACTTCCTGCACCAGCGTCCACCATCGATTGGTGTGAATGCGGGTAAAAAACAGGCTGCCCTGCAACAGCAACAGGAACATGTAGAAAAAGCCCACCAGATGGCCGGGGGTATTTTCCATCGGATGGTACCAGAAAGTATAGATGGCCCCCCATGAAAAAACATAACCGTGATAACGCCGTACAAATCCGATGATCTCCTGCGAAATCGGAGCCGGTTTGCCGAAAAAGAGCCCGCGGCGCCGGTTTTCCATCAGCAGAATCGCCACCAGCATCAGTACCACCGATCCCTGCGAACTCCAGATCGAAACATCCTGCGCCAGCCCGTCGTACCAGACCTGGGTCTGCAACAGATGCAGAAACAGAAACAGCGCATTGACGCCCAAGGCGATCTTGTTCACCGGATGCAGATCGGCCGTATACTTGCGGACCTTCGTTTGGGCATAGTAGATCAGCCCCCAGATGGAAACCTGATGCAGAACATAGAGGATCCAGGCCGTAGCATGGCTCCAGAAGGTCGGTTCCGCCAGCTTCCAGTAATACCACGAAGCGCCCTGATCCGGCAACTTTGGAAAAACTGTCAACCGCGCGCCGGTCCAGGCAATCAAAGCTGAAAAAGCTAAACTGAAGAGGATTCCGCCCCAAAGCGCCCGCGAGGATTGCCCTTTGCTGCGCTCCACCGACGAGGTTACAGAGGATACTTCATTGGCCATGGTGTGTGCTCCTTGAACGTTATAGAAAATTCCCAACCTTTATCATGAATAAAATAAAGGCTTATCTTATTTTAAGCAATTCTGTGCCTTTGTCTATTGATAAATTTTTTCGCGCGCTCAGAAAGCGCGCGAAAAAAATAAACAAAATTCCCCCACTCAAGGTTTGATCTCTACCGGCGCCAGTCCGCGGCGTTGAACTTCCAAAGTCCAGTTACCGCCCACCCCCGGCACCACCACCTGAAAAGGCCCCGTCACATCCCATTCTCCCGCCACTCCCTCGCCCTGACGCAAAACCAGATGCGCCTGCACCGCCCCGGGAGCATCGACCGCCAGCCGCAAGCCGCCGTCTTCCTCTCGCACCCCCACAGCCAGCTGCCCATCCGCCCACCGCAATCGCCCCAAATCTCGCACCGGATACCAATGCTCTTCCCAGCTCACTTCGCCGCCCGCCGACAGAGAAGCATAATCCCCAAAAGTCTGGGTATAACCGCCCCACATTTCCACATAGCGGCTCGCCCCGTCGGTATAAAGATCCGCCGAAAGGTCTCCCAATCCGAAGAATTTCACGCCCCGCGCCTGCCTCGCCGGATAGACCCGCACCACGCCCTGTTCTACCGACGCATCGTAAATCCCGACCGCCCCCCGCGCTTCCGCAGCAAAAAATCCCAGATAGCGCTGCCAGTTGCCGTATTGACTGAAATCCCGCTCCCCGATCACTGGCCACGACACTCGCGTCCCCGGCCCCGGCAATGACTCATCCCCGGTCGAATGGAGGATCACCTCCGCAGTCGGCATCCAAAAATGCAGTGCCGACGTCGGTCCATGGCCCGACAGATCGAGCATCATATTGCTCCAAAATTGGAAGGACTGCGCCTTCCCCGTCCCATTGACAATCCTCGGCTGCACGGTCAAATCGCAACGCCCCGCCGCCAGCCACATCGTCACCTCAACCGTCACCCCCGTCTGCGACTCCGTATCCCAGACCCGGATGCCGCGCCGCCCCTCACCCGCCACCCATTCGCTCTGCCAGGGCCGGGCCTCATTCAAGCCATGTTCTTCTACAGGAAAGGCCCACTCCACCCCGCCCGTCGCCAGCCACCAGCCACGATACCCCCAGTGCGTCGGCTTCCACACCGGATTGGCATAGGTCAACCGGCGCCCGCTCCGCAAATCTTCCCACGAATAAATCCGTCCCCCCAGCGACGGCATAACGGAAACCCGCACACACTCGTTTTCCAGCACCCACACCTTGACCGCCCGGGGCGCCGGCCCTCCCACCGCCTCGAAATTGAGCCGGGAATAAGGATAAATCGCATCGTCGGCTCCCGTCGGCACCAGCGCATTCTCCCAATCGTAAGCCTGAACAGTCACCTGAGATTCGTAAGATTTCACACTCTCCAGAGAAGCCGGTGTCGGAGTGGAAATAAACTCAGGAGTCGCCGTCGCATTCAAATCCACAGTCGGCGTCGAAGCCGGAATCGCAGGCGCCGGAGTCTCCGTCGCCGTAGCCGACGGTAACAGCGTAGCCATCGCCGTCGGCGTGACTTCCGGCGCCCGGGCCGGCGGCATCCCGACCCGTACCGCCGTCGGCGTAACCGGAACCGCCGGCGGAATCAGGCCGGCCGGCAGCGCCAGCTTCACCCCCAGGAAAAAACTCAGCCCAAACACCACAAAAACCGCCATCAAAATGCCCCCGCCGCCGAACAAAATCGCCCCCCAGATCCACGCCTTCTTCTCCATCCCATTTCACCTCTTCCGTGTTTTCCGTTACCAGCCGATTATACTTTAACCTGTCCTGAAAATAGGCCTTTATGGCATGGCCCCCGGCCTTGTAACGTCCCGCAAATAGTCCTTGCCCGGTAAGATACGCCGCGCGGGATGGCGAGAGAAAGTTTTTTTGTTTATGTTTTCGCGGGCTTCAGAAAGCCCGCGAAAACATAGGCTTTTTTTGCCACCCTCGCATTAGAAGGCGCCTTCTTGTCGAGCATTCTCAGCCCCAAGGGGGCGACCTTAAGGTAGCCTGGGTAAAGCCCCAGGAAACCGCGCCGGACAATCCATTTTCATCCTTCGGGATGCCGCCCCCTGCATGACCTTCTGTCCTGAAAATAGACCTTTATGACATGGCCCCGGCCTTGTAACGTCCCGCAAATGGCCCTTTCCCCGTAAAACACAACGCGCTGGATCGGAAGAGAGAGTTTTTTGTTGATGTTTTTGTGCGCATCAGAATGCGCACCCAAACATAGCCCTTTTCCAGAGCCGCCCCGGCGGCGCAGGCTGTCTACTGTCTACTTGCTGCTGTCTACTTCCCCTGCATTTTCCCTATTGACAAAAAATCGAAAATCCCCTACAATGTGAACGGTAACGTGACCGGTCACATTCTCGAAAGGCGAAAAATCATGCCCAGATCTGGTGTCACTATTCGCGATGTCGCAGCCCGAGCGGGAGTCTCTCATCAGACAGTCTCCCGGGTCTTGAACAACAGCACTGAGGTCACCCCCGAAACCCGCGACCGGGTCAACGCTGCCATCGCCGAACTGGATTACCGCCCCAACGCCAACGCCCGCTCCCTCGCCGCCGGCCGCACTTACGCCTTGGCCTGCCTGGCCCCCAACCTGACCGACTACACCTTTGCCTCCATTATCGAAGGCATCGAAAGCGAAGCTCGCCAGCACGGTTATTTCGTCTTCTCCTCCTCCACCCCCGACGCCGACAGCTTTGGCTTGCTCGCCGCCGAGCTGAGTTCCAGCCGGCGCGCCGACGGCCTCCTCATCATCAATCCCTACAACGATGCCCGCCACACCCGCCTGGCCCCCGACTTCCCCGTCGTCCTGATCGGCTCCCATCCGGCCGAACCCATCAACTCCGTCTCCCTCGACGACCGTCAGGCTGCCCGCGCCGCTACCCGCTATCTGCGCAGCCTCGGCCATCGCCAGATCGTCAACATCACTGGCCCCCAGACCGAAGACTGCACCCGGGAACGCATCGCCGGCTATCAGGATGCCCTCGAAGCCGCCCGCATCGATCCCAATCCTGCCTTAATCCTCGAAGGAGACTGGACGGCCTCCTCCGGAGCCCTCGTCATTCAAAGACTGCTGAAATCGGCCTGCCCCTTCACCGCCGTCTTTGCCCAGAACGACCGCATGGCTATCGGCGCCATCCACGCGCTGCGCCAGGCCGGTCGCCGCGTCCCCGAAGATATCTCCGTCATCGGCTTCGATGATATGCCCCTCGCCTCCTATTTCGATCCACCGCTGACCACGATGCGTCAGGACACCCTTGAAATTGGTCGGGAAGCTGTCCGTCTATTGATCCGCACCCTGGAAAACCCGGGACAGCCTGCCGAACAAAAACGCCTTCCCGCAGATCTTATTATTCGTTATTCAACCCAACCGCTCTGAAAGGAGGCCCTTCCCCCGATTGTAATTATCCAGAATAAAAACGCTCTCCCCCATCCAGCACGTCGTATCTTACAGGAAAAGTACCTTGTGCGGGACGCAAAAAGTCGACTGTTATTTTATTTCACCCTAACAAAGGAGTTATTGAATGAATCGCAAACCCTGGATGACCGTTTTCAGCCTGCTGCTGATCGCGTCCTTTATTCTGTCGGGCTGCACCGCCCCGACTGCCGCGCCTGCCACCACGGCTCCGGCCGCTTCAGGAGAGGAAATCACCCTGCGCTGGCGCACCCGCCCCGACAATCAGTCCGAAATCGATGTCTATAACTCGATCAGCAAAGATATTGATGCCTCGCTGAACGGCATTACGCTGGTCTACGAACCCGGCGGCAGCGAAAGCTCCAGCTACCAGGATGTCCTGAAGACCGAAATCGGCGCCGGCACTGCCCCCGATGTCTTCTGGATTCCCGGCACCGATGTGGCCGATTTCGCCAAACGCGGTCTGATCCTCGACCTGCGCAGCATGGCCAGCAAAACCTCCGGTTATCAGGATTCTGATTTCTACGCCGGCCCGATGTACCACCTGACCTTCGACCCGACCACCAACAAAACCGGCACGACGCTCTGGGGCCTCCCCCGCGACGTCTCCACCTTCGTGCTCTACCTCAACCTCGACCTGATCAACGAAGCCGGCGCCCCCGATCCTCGGGAACTGGCCAAAAAAGGCGAATGGAACTGGGACAACTTCATGCTGGTGGCCAAAAAGGTCCGCGCCCTGGGCAGTGACATCTACGGCTACGGCCAAAACGCCTGGTGGGGGCCCTACGGTCTCTGGATCAACTCCGCCGGCGGCAACTTCTTCAACGCCGATCGGACCGCCTGCGCCCTCGACACCCCCGAATCGATCAAGGGGCTCGAATTTGAACGCAGCATCTACGCCGCCGAAGTCGCCGTCCCCTACGGCGAAGACTCCGAACCGCCCTTCATGGCCGGCAAAGTCGCCATGTTCCAGAACGGCCGCTGGGCTACCCCCGGCACCCGCAGCAGCGCCAATTTCAACTGGGATGTCGTCGAACCGCCCGCCGGCCCCAACGGCCTGCACAACTGGCTCTTCTGGGGCGCCTATGTCGTCAATGCCAAGACCCAGCACCCCGAAGAAGCCTGGAAACTGGTTCAGGCCCTGACCACCGCCGAGACCCAGGGCAAAGTGGCCGCCCTCGGCACCAACATCCCCAGCCGCGTCAGCCAGGATGCCCTGGATAAATTCCTGACCTTCACCCCGCCCGCCAACAACCAGGCCTTCCTCAACGGTCTGGCGCAAGAACCGGTCGCCGAAGGACCGCTCTGGGCCGGCAGCTGGCCCGAATACGACAAAATCATGGGCGACAAAGTCACTGCCGTGATCAACGGCCAGATGACCATCGATGAATTCAAAGCCAGCATCTGCTCCGAAGCCAACAAAGTCTTCGGTCAGTAAAACCTTTCAACTCAATAACCCAATTTCTCGACCTGCGCGGTTCGGCTGAGAAAAAAGCTCATATTTTCGGCGGCTTTCTGAAGCCGCCGAAAATATAAATAAAAACAACTCTCTAACCATCCAGCGCGTCGCTTTGAGCCGAACAAAAGCCGCTTGCGGGGCGCTGGAACGCTCACCACATAAATCGTATTTTTCGCGCGCCCTCGAAAAAGGGCGCGCGAAAAAAAATAAAAGAACTCCCAATTTTTCACCCAAGGAGCACACTCAATGGCCACCGGGTTAGAATCTAAACCCTTATCCATAACCGCCAATACCGCCAAGGCCCGCCTGGAACGCTTTCTCTTCGCCGCGCCCATCTGGCAGGGCTTCTTGACCCTGGCCGGATTGGCGGCTGCCCTCATGCTCTTTCTGGACCGCAGTGAATCCAACGCCGCCTGGTTGCGCCCCGTAACCGGCATCCTCATCCTGATCGGCGCGGTTGCCAGTGCCGTCTCAATTCCCTTTTTGCTTCAACGTCGCGCCGTCGGCCGGACCATCGCCCTGGCTGTCAACTACCTCGGCTTCGTCGCCTGCCTGCTCGCCGCCTTCCAAAGCCTGGGCGTCTTCATGGTGATCGACTACATCGCCGCCCACTTCGCCGCCGGCCTCATTCCCCTGGTCGCCCTGCTCGGCGGCTACCTGATCGGCACGCTGGCCGACCGTTACCCCAACAACTACCGCAAAGAAATGCTCTTCCGGCGCCTCGGTCAGGGCATCATGGCCGTTTCCGGCATTATTTTTATTATCCTGGTTCAACTCATCCCCTGGCTCATCTCCGTCGTCCAAAACGTCAACAGCTTTACGAAGCTGGCCCTGGTCCTCGGCGCCGTCGGCATGGGCATCTTCGCCTGGCTCTTCAACCGTGATTCCGTCGCTCAGACGCTCCATGCCAGCAACGCCCAAAATGAAAGCATCAGCGGCTTCCTCTTCCTTTCGCCCAATTTACTGGGCTTCCTGCTCTTCTTCGCCGGCCCGCTGCTCTTTTCCTTCTATATCAGCTTCACCGATTGGGATGCCTTCGGCACAAAAAACTGGGTCGGACTGGAAAACTACCAGCGCATCTTCAGTGTCGATGTCCGTCCCTTGCAATCCATCGACCAACCGGTCACCGAAGCGCTCAACACCCAGATCTATGACGAACTGGGCCGCTTCAACCTCTTCGGTCAAAACTTCATCGTCGGCGCCCGCGACAAATTCTTCTGGCTGGCACTGCGCAACACGCTGCTCTTCTGCTTGATGGCCGTACCGCTCAGCGTCATTCCGGCGCTCTTCCTCGCCAATGTCCTCAACAGCAAGATTCCCGGAATGAAATTCTTCCGCGCCCTCTACTTCCTCCCCAGCATCGCCGCCGTCGTCGGCGTCGCCCTGATCTGGAAATGGCTCTACGACGCCTCCATCGGGTATATCAATTATTTCATCACGATGGCCGTCACCTGGCTCAACAGCTTCGCCGCCACGCCGATCGTCGATCCGCAAATCCGCTGGCTCTCCGACGGGAAAACCGCCATGCTGGCCATCGTCATCATGTCGGCCTGGCAGACCATGGGCTTCAACACGGTCCTCTTCCTGGCCGGCCTGCAGAACGTCTCCCAGGAACTCTACGAAGCTGCCACCGTCGACGGCGCCAATGCCTGGAACCGTTTCTGGAAGATCACCCTGCCGCTGCTCGCCCCGACGACCTTCTTTGTGGTCACCACCACCACCATCCAGGCCCTCCAGATCTTTGAACAGGTCTTCATCGCCACCAATCCGCCCGGCGGCCCCAACAACGCCACCCTGACCGTCGTCCTCTACCTCTACCAGAACGGCTTCCAGTGGTTCAAACAGGGATACGCCTCCGCCACGGCCTGGGTCCTCTTTGCCATCATCTTCCTGGTCACCCGGCTGCAATTCCAGGCTCAGGGCAAAGACGAGCCTGCCTAGGAGAACCGCCATGAAATCCCAAAAATTAAGCAACCTGCTCCGCAACGGCCTGATCTATTTCATCCTCAGCGCCTTCGCCCTGGTCATGCTCTTCCCCTTCATCTACATGCTCTTCACCTCGTTCAAACTGCCCAAGGATACCTTCCGCTATCCGCCCCGGCTGATGCCCCGGGACCCGGTGACCGTCACCGTTCCGGGCTACGATGAACCCCAGCCGCTCTACTACGTCGATTACGCCGGACAGCGCCGGCAATTCGCCCTGGTCGAAGACAACATCAGCATCGGCATCTACGCCGCACCGGACGATCTCACAACCACCTTCGAGCGCCCGATCAAGGATGAAGTCCCCACCGGCGGTTACACCAATCAGCAAACCGCCTCCGTCAACGGCAAAGACGAACCGCTCTTCGATGTGACCGTCGACGGCACCATCGTCCCGATGGTCAAAGTGGGCCAGACCGCCCTCGGCCGCTTCGTCGATCCGGCCGATCCCACCGTCACCGTCCTGCAAAATGTCCGGCTGAGTACGCCGGTAGAAAATCTCTCCTGGCATCCCGGCAACTACACCGACGTCATGGCTCTTCAAGGGATGGACCGCAGCCTCACCAACACCATCCTCGTCACCATCCTGGTCGTTGCCGGGCAGCTCGTCACCTCGGTCATGGGCGGCTACGCCTTCGCCCGGCTGCGATTCCCCGGCCGCAATCGTCTCTTTGAACTCTATCTCGGCACCATGATGATCCCCTTCGTCGTCTTGATCATCCCCCTCTATCAGATCATGGTCATGCTCGGCTGGGTCGATAAGGTCGCCGCCCTGGTCATCCCCTGGCTCTTCACCGCCTACGGCACCTTCATGATGCGGCAATTCTTCCTCTCCATCCCCCGCGAAATCGAAGAAGCCGCCTTCATCGACGGCGCCTCCCGCATGCAGATCCTCACCCAGATCTTCCTGCCGGCCATCACGCCCGCCCTCGCCACCCAGGCCACCTTCTCCTTCCTCTACGCCTGGAACAGCTTCGTCTGGCCTCTGCTCGTCATCAACACCGGCAACGGCCAGTCGCACGTCCTCACCCTCTCGCTCAACATGCTGCGCGGCCGCGCCTCCGACAGCCCCAACCTCATCCTCGCCGGCGCCGCCATTGCAGTCCTGCCGCCCCTGATCGTCTTCATCCTCGCCCAACGCTACTACATCGAAAGCATCACCAGCAGCGGCGTAAAAGGATAAATTAAAAGTCCATAATTTCGGCGGCTTCAGAAAGCCGCCGAAATTATGGACAAAAAAAATAACTCTCTCTGCCTGTCCAGCGCGTCACTTCGATCCGAACAAAAACCTTTTGCGGAACGCTAAGGGGATACCCCCCATATCAAGCAACTTAAGCCATTTACAACAGCAATCACCCGGAAAAGGGGGAAAGAAAAAGCCCATTTTTTCGCGCGCCGTCTGCGGCACGCGAAAAAATGAATAAAAAAACTCTCTCCCGTTCCAGCGCGTCATGTTTTACGGGGAAAGGGCCATTTGCGGGACGCTATAAGGCCAGGATCTACCAGCGCAGCGCCTTAAGTTGCCTGATAAGGGAATACCCCCCGCGCAGGTCGAGGCTCCTTAACCGGCCGCCCGTCGAACCTTAACATATCGCTCATCAATCCACACACCGCCACCACCCCGGCCCCAATCAACAGCAGTGCCATCAACACTGGAACATCAGTGCTATATACAGCCAGATAGAAAAGCCACCCCACCCCATTCCAGGGAAAAATCGTTTCGACCAGGATGGCGCTGCTGAAAAAACCGGGGATCTGTCCCAGCAGGGTAAGCAGGATCGGCTTCATCACATTCCTCAGAGCATGCAAGATCACCGTCCTACGGGAAAGCCCCGCTGCCCGCGCCGCCAGGATATAATCTGAGGCCAGCTCCTCCCGCAGTGTCCGACCGATCAAAGAACTCCAGACAGCCGCATAAGAAAAACTCAAAATGAGCGCCGTCAGCCCCAACTGACTTATCCAATCGCCGGGATTTTGCGGAGCATAATGCATTATCTTCAGCGAATTGAAAACCGAAACCGCCAGCAGCGCCAGCCAGAAGACCGGCATCGCCGCCCCAAGAGATCCGAAAATCTTGATGATCCCCGCCGGCTTTGAATGCGGCCGCAGCGCCCCGAAAATTCCCAGGGAAAAAGCCGTCAACAACGCCAGCAGCACCGCCGTTCCGATCAAAAGAGCCGTATTTCCCAGCCGGCTCACAATGAGATCCGAAACAGGCAATCCAGTAGCGATGGTCCAGGACAAACCAAAATCCCAACGGATAACCCCACGGCGCTCCCCATGAAAATGGGCATACTCACCCAATAATCCCTGAGGACCGAAAAGCCAGCCCACCGGCACCCACCCATCGCCGGTCGGACGTTCGGGAGGATCATTGACGATCCATTCCGTTGCCTCATCAGGAACGACCAGGGTATCGGAATAAATGCCCATCAGATCGACGGTCAACATATTCCGCGTCACCGTGAGCAAATTTCCGCTGAAAAGGCCCGAAGCGGGATCTCCGCTCGGCCTGAGCCAGATCCGCCGCGGCACCATTTCATAGCGGCCGGCCGCCCCTTCAGTCAAATCGCCCTCGATCCAGACAGGATAACCCGGCTTTGCATAGGCAAAACCCGGCGCCGCATAAAAACGCCCCGATTCCGGTAGTCGCCAACCCAGATACATCCATTCCGCACCCAACCAGTCATCGCCCACCAACCAGACCCAATAGCGCCCCCCCAGAGACTTATCGAGGCCAAAATGAGCCTTGATTCGCAAATACTCGGCCATAGTCCTGGGATCCCCCCGCCCCTGCCCCTTAAAAACCGGAATCTCACCTGCAATCAAATAAACCATGGCATAGATGACGACGGTAGCCAGGAAGACAAACGCCAACATCTTCGCAACCTGACGCCCAAAATAACCGATCATCTCCCACCTCACTATCCTGAAAATAAACCTGCGGTGCAAAAAATCTTCCCCTGGGCGACCATAAAGGTCGCCCCTACAAAAACGATCTCCCGTAGGGGTACCCCTTGTGGGTACCCGACCCAGACAAATCGTCTATTTTCATTTTTCGGGGTGCCCACCCTTCATGGTCTTCTCTCTTGAAAATATGGCCAGAAAAGACTCCTCACAGATCGAAAATAGACACAAAAGACACAAAGAAAAATCAGAAAACTCCTCCCATCTTCTCTGCGATCTCTGCGTGCTCCGCGGTGAAATCTCTTTTTTCGCTTTGTAGCGCCCCGCACCCGGCCCTTTCTCCGTAAGATGCGCCGCGCGGGATGGAAGAGAGCTGTTTTGTTTATGTTTGGGTGCGCCTCAGAAGGCGCACCCAAACATAGCCCTTTTCCAGATCCGTCCCGGCGACACAGCCTCTTACACCCTCCCCCTCACCCCATGCCGGCCGCGCATCTTCACAAAGAATCTCCTGAATGCGCGCTCCACCCGTACAACTACACGGGGGAGGGATGGGGAGGGGGCCAGGCGCACCAAAACATGTTTTTTCCAGAGCCACCCTCGCGACATGGGCTGTCTACTGTCTACTGTCTACTTTCTTTGCCCTTTTCCAGAGCCGCCCCAGCGACAGATCATCACGTTTTACGTTTCAGAAAATCTCCTCCCTTCTTCTCTGTGCCCTCTGTGACTCTGTGGTGAAATCTCTTTTCTCTCTGTGGTGAAATCTCTTCTCTCTCTATGGTGAAATCTCTGTTCTTTTTCACCCTTCAAGGGGCCGCCCCCGGATTCCATCGCCCATCAAGATAAACACCGCCGTCAACACAGCCAGGCCGAAAAACAGCGCCATCATCACCGCCCAATCATTTACATTCAACGCATCGAAAAACACCCGCCCCACACCCTGCCAGGAAAAAACGGCCTCCGTCATCACCAACCCGCCCAAAAGGCCGGGAATCTGCAAAACCACCGCGGACCCTATCACCGGCAATCCACTGCACAAAGCCCGCCCCACCACCGCCCATTCGGGAAGCCCTTTCGCGCGGGCCGCCAGGCTGTAATTCGCTCCCAACGCCTTCCGCAACTCATCTCCGATCAAACGGCTCCAGGCTGCCATCGGAAACAGGCTGAGAACCACCATCGGCATCAACAAATGCACCGCCCGATCCCCCAGACTCCCGGGCTCCCACTGCAACCATCCTAACAGGCTACAAGGTACAGGCGGCCGCACTGAATAAACGCTGCCGCCCGGCAGATAGGGCCATCCCGCCGCTCGCATCCCGACAAAAAAGACCATCACGGCCATGACCGCCAGCCAGAAAACCGGCGCCGCTGAGAAAAACAGATGCAAAAACCTGAAAACGGAACTCAACCGGGAATGCGGCCGCAACACCCCATAGATTCCGCCGGGGAAAGCAACCAGCAGCGCCAGCAGCACCGCCGCCCCCATCAACAAAATCGAATTTCCCACCCTTGCCAGCAACAAATCCCTGATTGGCCGCCCCTGCGCCACAGCCCAGGACTTGCCGAAATCCAGACGCAACAGCCCCCGCCGTTCGCCGTGAAACCGGGCATAAACTCCCAGCAATCCCTCCGGTCCAAACAACCAGCCCACCGGCACCCACCCGGTACCCGTCGGCCGGGGAGCCCGATCCCGCATCACCCATTCAGTCTTTGGAGTCCACAGAGTAGTTGTATGAGAAAGAAGGGGAAACAACCTCACCGTAATCGTCTTCGGAGTGGTCGCCATCAAATACCCCCGATCCACATCGTCGGGAGGCTCTCCCACCGGATTGACCCAGATTTTGTCGGCAAAAAGACGCCATTCCTCGGCAACCGTCCCGCCATGCCATTTCACCCACACCGGCTCTCCTACATCAGGATTGAAATCCGCATAAAAACGCCCGCCGGCCGGAGGCTCCCAGCCCACATACATCCATTCGGCGCCCAACCAGTCATCCCCCAGCAGCCAGACCAAATAACGCAATTCCGGAGGTTTATCCATTCCCAGATAGCTCAACATATATGCACAGGTTGGACAACCGGCTCTAGATCGCTCATGAGAAGACCGTGGGACCCAAAGTCCTCCGAGAGTCAAATACAAAAGCCCATAAAGGACCGACATAAAAACCAACACCGCCAATCCCAGCTGCCCTATCCGCCGTATAAAATACCCGATCATCTCCCACCTCACTATCCTGAAAATAGCCCGTCTTAAGGTGCGACGCACTTTCTATCCATACAGCCATCGATTCAAACGATCCAACGTTGGAACAAGTCGCCTGTCCTTGCAAAACCATAGTGCGTTGCACCTCTTTGGAAAATCACCTCTCCCGCCTCAAGTCCCTTCCCCATAAGATACGCCGCGCCGGGCAGGCAGAGAGTTATTTTGTTTATGATTGGGTGCGCATCAGAATGCGCACCCAATCATAGCCTTTTCCAGAGTCGTCCAGTTGACGCGCTCTTACTCCCCCTCTCCCGCGCGCGGTGCGAAGCAGGGGGCCGGGGGGTGAGGGCCCTGCGCCCCCAAACCTGGCCCTTTTCCAGAGCCGCCCCGGCGACGCAGGCTGTCTACTGTCTACTTTCTACTGTCTACTAAATTAAATAGTGAAATCATCACGATATGGTTCAAATAAACATAAATAGCATTTCACCCAAAAGAAGCTAAAATTCACCTGCCCCGCACCGTCACATGACGGCACGGAGAAAACCAATTCCACAAAGGACGGTCCTCTTATGGCACATCCAACCCAAGGTCACTGGTTCCTCGATGCTCAAGGGCGCACGCTCCTGCTGCGCGGCGTCAACCTGGGCGGCAGCAACAAAGTCCCCTACCAACCCAACGGCGCCACCCATCTTCCCACCGACTTCGGGGATCATCGCACCGTCTCCTTCATCGGCCGCCCCTTCCCCCTCGAAGAAGCCGACGAACACTACAACCGCCTTCGCCACTGGGGCTTCAACTTCCTGCGCCTCCTCACCACCTGGGAAGCCGTCGAACATGCCGGCCCCGGCGAATACGATGAAGCCTACCTGGATTACCTTCACGCCGTCGTGAAAAAAGCCGGCGACTACGGCTTCTACGTCTTCATCGACCCCCACCAGGACGACTGGAGCCGGATGACCGGCGGTGACGGCGCTCCCGGCTGGACTCTGGAACTGGCCGGCTTCGACCTCTCCCGCCTGGACATGGCCGAAGCCGCCATCACCCAACAGGGCCGCAACCGCGCCGATTGGACCAGTCCCTTCCCCTACAGCCCGATGATCTGGCCCAACAGCCGCCCCCGACTCGCCGCTTCCACCCTCTTCGCCCTCTTCTTCGGCGGCAAACGCTTTGCCCCCGAATGCAAGGTCGGCGACGAGAACATCCAGCCCTTCCTGCAACGCCATTTCATCAACGCCATGCAGGCCGTCGCCGCCCGCCTGGGCGAATTCGATCACGTCCTCGGCTACGACAGCCTCAACGAACCCAGCGCCGGCTATATCGGCATTCCCGATTTGAACAATCCCTACCCGGTCTTCTTCGAAGCCCCCCAACTGACCGGCTTCCAGTCGCTCTACATCCCGGCCGGCTATTCCTGCGAAGTCCCCATGGTCAAAATGGACGGCTTGCAGCAGCGCACCGACGGCACCGTCATCCTGAACCCCGACCGCTTCTGCGCCTGGCGCGACCCCCAGGCCGATATCTGGCGCCGCCACGGTGTCTGGGATGTCGATTCTCACGGTCAGCCCCAACTGCTGCGCGCCGACTACTTCGCCGGCGTCTCCTTCGTCAAAGATTGCCTGGTCCCCTTTGCCCGCGACTACGCCGAAGCGATGCGCGCCGTCGATCCCGACGCCATGCTCTTCATCGAAGGCGAGCCCGAAGATCCCGAGCCCCTCCACTGGGAAGGCGACATCCCCGTGGTCAACGCCAGTCACTGGTACGATGTGCTGACGCTCGCCACCCGCCACTACAACCCCGAAGCCTGCACCGTCTGGGGCGTGCACAACGCCACCGTCGAAGGGGCCGACGCAGTCCGGGAAGCCTTCGGCCAACAGATCGGCAACATCGTGGAGGAATCCCGCCGCTACCTCAACAACGCCCCCACCGTCATCGGCGAATTCGGCCTGGCCTACAACCTCGACGACGACGCCGCCTATCACACCGGCGACTTCTCCCCCCACGAACAGGCTCTCACCGCTTACTACGACGCTCTCGACGCCAACCTGGCCCACAGCACCCAATGGAACTACACCGCCGACAACGACAACGCCCACGGCGATCAATGGAACGGGGAAGATCTCTCGATCTACTCCATCGACATCAATCCCGGCGGGGACACGGTCAACGGCCCCGACCGCGGCGGGCGGGCCGTCCGAGGCTTCTGTCGACCCCACATCATCGCCGCCGCCGGCGTGACAACCCACCAATCCTTCAAAATCGCCGACGCCGCCTTCGACCTGGAAATCGAAATCGACCCCGCCGTCGCCGCACCCACCGTCATCTACGTCCCGCGCCTGCACTACCCGCAGGGAGTCGCCGTCACCGTCACCAGCGGCTGGACCGAATACAGCCCCCTCACCCAACAACTGGAATGGTACGACGCCGCCCCCGGCCCGCAAAAACTGACCCTCACTCCGAAAATCATAAAGAATGACAGGGAATGACCTTATCTCTGAGCAATTAAAACATTTTTGGCGTAAAAAATATTGCGCAAAAAAATAAATAAAAGGGGTTTTCGCGGGCAGCGAGCTGCCCGCGAAAACCCCTTAGGAACTCCTGACGATTATCCCAAAAGAAAAGCCCATTTTTTCGGCGGCTTTCTCAAGCCGCCGAAAAAATAAATAAAGAAACTCTCTCTCCCCATCCAGCGCGTCGTTTCCTCACGGGAAAACGCCGTTTGCGGGACGCTGACAATGTCGACCGCATAGACAGAGAAAAACGACCTCTGTGGTTAACCTGGAAAAGGTAAGAGAAAAAAGCCTGTGTTTTCGCATACCGGTTATGCCGGCATGCCCAAAATACCACTATATCCGTAAGGAGCACTACACAATGAAACTCGGCGTCTGCTACTATCCCGAACACTGGCCCCAGGAACGCTGGTCCCAGGATGCCGCCATGATGCGGCAGGCCGGCCTCACCATCGTCCGCATCGGCGAATTCGCCTGGCAACTCATGGAACCCGCCCCCGGCCGCTTCACCTGGGCCTGGCTGGACCTCGCCATCGACACCCTCGCCCTCCAGGGCCTCCAGATCGTCCTCGGCACCCCCACCGCCACCCCGCCGGCCTGGATCTGCAAAGCCGATCCCGACATCCTGCCCGTCGATGCCCAGGGCCGCCGTCGCCGCTTCGGCTCACGCCGTCACTACTGCCCCAACAGCCCCGCCTACCGCAGCCACACCGAACGCATCGTCCGGGCCATGGCCATGCGCTACGGCCGTCACCCCAATGTCATGGGCTGGCAGATCGACAACGAATTCGGCTGTCACGACACTGCCCGCTGCTACTGCGAACACTGCGCCGCCGCCTTCCGCATCTGGCTGCAAAAACGTTACGGCACGCTGGAAAAACTCAACGAAGCCTGGGGCACCGCCTTCTGGAGCCAGGGCTATGCCTCCTGGAGCGAAATCGATCCGCCTTACCTCGCCATCACCGAACCCAATCCCTCCCACGTCGTCGATTACTACCGCTTCTCTTCCGATTCCGTCCTCGCCTACCAGCAGTTCCAGCAAGATCTGCTCCGGGCCGGATCGGAAACCGGTAAATTTATCACCACCAACTTCATGGGCAACTTCCCCGACCTCGATTACCACGCCCTGGCCCGCCCGTTGGATCTGGTCACCTGGGATTCCTACCCCACCGGCTATGCCGAAATCCAATCCGAAACGCTCTACCTGCCCGACGAACCGCGCCCGGTCGATCCGGCCTATGACGCCGGCGATCCTTATGTCACCGGCTTCTGCCATGACATCACTCGGGGTCTCAAACAGCAGCCCTTCTGGGTGATGGAACAGCAGGCCGGCCACGTCAACTGGAGCCGCTATAATGTCGGCGTCCGCGCCGGCACGCCCCGTCTCTGGACCTGGCATGCCGTTGCCGGCGGCGCCGATGCCGTGGTCTATTTCCGCTGGCGCGCCTGCCGTTATGCCCAGGAACAGTTCCACTCCGGCCTGCTCAAACAGGATGCCACTCCTGATATCGGGTATGAGGATTTACTGGCCTTGGGGAAAGAAAAACAACTTCTGGATGCCGTAGCCGCCGGACCGGTTGACGCCCGGGTGGCCATCCTTTCCGACTATCAGGATCTCTGGGCCCTGCAATTGCAGCCCCATCGCCGGGACTTCGGCTATCACCGCCACCTCTTCGTCTACTACCGGGCCCTGGCCCGCCGCGGCATCCCGGTCGATATCGTCTCCCCCGATGCCGACCTGAGCCGTTACCGCCTCATCCTGGCCCCTACCGCCTTCATGGCCGACGAAAAACTGGCCGCCACGCTCCAGATCTGCGCCGAACACGGAGCCACCGTCATGCTGGGGGTCCGCTCGGGCTTCAAAACTCCCACCAACATCGTCACCGACCAACCGCTGCCGGGCGCATTCCGCAGCCTGGCCGGCGTCGATGTGGCCGCCTGGCACGCCCTGCCGCCCGAAGTGAGCTATCCCCTCAGTTCCGGCATTCCCGGCCTCAACGAAGACAATGCCGCCTTCTGGGCCGAAAAGCTGGTGCCTCTGGATTCCAAAACCATCGCCCTCGTCAGTTACGGCGACGGCCCCTTCAACACCAGCGCCGCCCTGACCAAACGATCCGTCGGCACCGGCAAAGTCTTCTATGTGGGCTGGTATCCTACTCCGGAACAGGCCGGCACCCTGATCTCCTACCTGCTCAGATCCGTCGACATCGCTCCGATAGCAGAGCCTCTCCCCGAGGGAATGCTCGCCCTGCATCGCAACGGCCACACCATCCTGATCAACTTCACCGAAAAACTGATCCACACCACAATCTATGGGAGGGCCGTGAGCGTCAACCCGAGGGACATCAAGGTCATCCCTCCCGCATAAACATCTTTGGCCGTGGAATTCTGTCCTGAAAATAGGGCTCTATGGCATGGCCCCGGCCTTGTAACGTCCCGCAAATGATCTTTTCTCGTCCTGATACGCCGCGCGGGATGGCGAGAGAAAGTTTTTTTGTTTATGTTTTCGCGGGCTTCAGAAAGCCCGCGAAAACATAGTCCTTTT
>CAZCTC010000038.1:0-73758 GCA_964501335.1 uncultured Anaerolineales bacterium
CCGCCGTGCTGATCGTCGCCGTGGCCGTGATGATCGGTTCTGCTGTTGCGGTTCTTATGGTGGTCGGCTGGGCGGTGGCTGCCAGCGTCGGGGTGACCGGGCTCCCCTGTTGATCCTGCCGGCGCATTCCGGCATAGCCCAATAGCGCGATCATCCCCAGGGCGAAAATCCCGATAAACCAGCCCGTCGGCGTAATTCGTTTCCATACCGGCCGCCGTTCCGGTGACACCTTAAACGATGGATTCCCTCTCATTTTTCTCTCCTTCAAACAGATTAGTAGACAGTAGAAAGTAGAAAGTAGACAGTAGACAGCAACGTCATGGACAGTAATTTGCCATTGGATGCTTTTTTCTGGTTACGCATCACGCATTTCGTGTTATCCTTTTTCCAGTCTTCCAGTCTTCCAGTCTTCCAGTCTTCCAGTCTTCCAGTCTTCCAGTCTTCCACTCTTCCACTCTTCATTCTCCCTCCATTTCAACTCCAAAGGCAGGTACAGCCCGGGCATGAACTTTCCGGGTGATCTCCGGAATGCCGACCCAGGCCAGAAAACGCATTTTGACGTGCACCTCGCCGTCGAGCTGGAGGGCCGAGTGCCGCGCATCGGGATGGACGACGGCCAGGTGGATCAGCGTGACTCGCCCGCCGGAATATTCCGCCAGCCGGGCGCGGGCCAGATTCACGGCCGCCGGCGAGAGACGAACTTCTTGCGTGGCGCCGAAGTCGGCGGCATTTAATGCCTTGGCAGCCTCCTGGACGGCCAGATCGGCAGCGTCCTGGGATTGTACCTGCGCAACGGCCACGGCGCCCAGATCGTAGACCAGCCCGATGATAAGCGTCAACATGAAGGCCCAGAGGATGGCTTGCAGGAGTAAAGACTGGCCCGTTTCGTCGGCAGCTTTCGAGCAAAGTTTTGTCACTGCGGGTGCGAGCAAGCCGCAGTGCGCGTTTCGGCTTCCAACCTTCCATTCTTCCGCTCTTCCAGATTTTGAAGCCGTTAATCCGGGGTTTGTCATGGTCCCTCCCAGCGTGATTTGTAGGGTTCGATCTGCACCCGATAGGCCGCAGTCAGTTGGATCTCCGGCTTCGGAGAGACCAGCGTCATGAAGGGCATGCCCCGTAGATTGACCGTATAGCGAACCCGGCATTCGACCTGCCCGTGGCGATCCCAGGTGCCCAACGGGATGACCTGGACCTCGGCCCGATCGGGATTCAGATGGCGAGTTGCGAGCACGTTCAGCCCGACCTGCCGTCCTTGCTCCATTCCGCGGGCCGGATCGAGCGTTTCGACGGTCTGGCGGGCGCAGGCCCGGGCCGCTGCCGCGACCGAGACCTGCGCCGTGCGGACCTTGACGACGAAGACGGCCAGCGTCAACAGCAGCACCAGCAACAAAGCCACGAAGGGAAAGGTGGCTGTGGTACTCTGGCCCTGTTCATTGTTTAGTAGCCGGGTGCCGGCTCCGAATGGATTACATTTTTTCGCGGCCGCCGTCTGCGGCGGCGGCGAAAAAATAAAAAACTTTATTACTCCCCCCTTTTCGCCCCTTCCGAGGGGAGAAAAGGGGGGCCGGGGGGGATATGAGGGGTGGCAAAGCCGGCCCTTCATGGTGTCACTCCCATCCATCCGGTGGTCCCGCATAGAACTGCTCCTTTCGTTCAAGCTCCTGAACCGCGATCTGGAAAGCCCCCACCATCCGTCCGGCGAGAGTCTGGCTTTGCCATTCATACTCCCAGGTCAGCTGGACGGATCGCCGGGCCGGATCGACTTGCAGCCGGGCCGCCTCGCCGGGGACATTCCAGGCCGCGCCGTGTTGCCGGGCCACTGCCTCTCCGGCGGAGAGACCTTCGATGCCGGCCTGGCGGGCGGCCAGGTGGGCCAGCGAGGCGATGCCGATCTGCCGAAAGCCGGCCATCGCCACGAAAATCACCAGAGTGACGAGCAGCAAGAATGGCACATAGGCCAGGGTGGCGGCGAGCAGTGTGGCCTGGCCCTCTTCGTCCTGGAGCAATCGGTGGGCGTTCATCTCAGGAGCCCCACTGGCCGGCCGATTCGATGTCGGCGGCGGTTTTGTTGGCCAGGGCGACCACCGCTTTCCAGATGATGACGCCCAGGACCAGCAGTGTCAGCGCCACCCCGATCGCTGTGGCCACCAGCTCCTGCGTGGTCACGCTCTGACCGCGTTCATCGGCCGCCAGCCGTTGCAGGCCGGGCAGTTTCAAGGCCGCCTGCGACAGCCGGACCGAGGCGATTTCAATGGCCGGAATCCAGGGGCGTAAGGGCGGCAGATAGGCGCCGGCACGGTCGTGAAACGTTTTGGGTTTCATGGTTGAATCTCCTTTCTGAAACGTATCTGAAACGTAATGATCTTTTGCCGGGGTGATGGGTTCCGGCTTCCAATCTTCCATTTCTTCCATCTTCCAATCTCCACCTACAGATAGGTCAACAGCAGATAGACCGCCGGGCCGCCGATGAGGATCATCGTGACCACCATCGAACCGGCGACGACGGGTAGCTCCATGACCCCGGTGTTTTGCAATCCCTGTTCCAGCAGCCGGCGTTGCAGGGTGTTCTGCGCCGCCTCGGCCTGGATCTGCAAGGCCGGCCCGACGGCCCCGCCCTGTTGCTCGACCAGCAGCATCTGCCGGAAGAATTCGGTCAGCGGCGGAAAGTGATTGTGAGCGATGACGGCTTCGACGGCCAGGGCGAGGGACATGGTGGTGTCGTAAATTCGCAGCAGGCGCGCCAACTCGGTGATGAAGGGCCCGCCGGGCCGTTCGATCAGGGTGCGGCAGGCCTGGGGGAGCGATTTGCCGGTCGAGACGATGGCCGCCAGCTCGGGCAGGCGGAAAGCCATCTCGATGACCAGCCGGTGCTGCCGTTCGCGGACCGCGGCGGCGAGCCGGCTGCCGGGGGCGGTATAACCGAGGCCCGTGGCCAGCAGAGCTAACCCCAGAGCGATCCCGATCGGCAGGTCGGCCGCCAGGGTCAGGGGTGTGCCGCCGATTAACCCGCCGGCGCCGTAAGCCATGGCGGAATAGAGGACTGCCGCGCGATAGCCGGGTACGGTGTGAAAGGGCGCGTGGGAATCTGGCGATGTCGGTTCGCCCGGCGCCCAGAACCAGTTAGCGGCCCGCAGCTGTCGCTCAATGCTGTCGTCTTTCCGGCTCCAGCGGGCCGCCAGCGCATACGCCGGGCCCGTCAGCCACTCGTTTCCCCGGATGCGATCCTCCTGCGCGACCGTCTGGGCATGGCGAATCACGGCCTGCGGCGTGGCCAGCGCGTAAAAAATCAGCGCGATCCCCAGACCGCCCAGCGCGGCGATTACCAGCGTGAAAGTAACCATAGGTTGCTCCTTGTCAGCCAGAAATAAAAATCAGGCCGGCTGTTGGCCCTCATCCTCATCCCCAACCACTTCTCCTTCCCCCAATGAACGATAGGGAAAGTAGCTTAGTTTGCCGCCAGCTGTCTGCTCTGTGGGGTGCTTCGCGAGGAGAAGGGGCTTTGCCGTAATTGCTCGCCACCGACTCCCCCTGCCTCTCCCATCTGCGTCTTTGGGAGAGGCAGGGGGCCGGGGGGATGGTGAGGGCCAGCAGCCGAAATCTTTCCAATCTTCCACTCTTCCAGCCTTCCAATCCTCCATTCCTCCACTCACCCCGCCCTCTCCCTGCTGTATTCTGTGGCCACCCGCTGAAGCAACAGCCCCCGCGAAGCCAGCCGCATCGACGCCGCATAGATCCCCACGGTGGTCAGGGCCGCCAGGATCGCGGCGAGCATGCCGGCCGGCGTCTGGAAGAAGGCCATGTCCATCCCGCCGGCGCCGGCGGCGCTCAACAGGCGGACCAGCCCCAGGATGACCCAGGGGCCGAAGCTGCCGTTGCGGATCTCGCCGCGGGCGGCCTGCTGGCGGCTGATCGTTTCGTGGAAGATCTCCACCTGCCGATGGGTGATCGCGGCCTGCCGTTCGAGCAGCTGGCCGGCCTGCGAGCCCTGTTCTTCGGCGACCAGCAGCGCCGTGGCCAGCCCGTCGAAGAGCGGACTGCGACGGCGGTCGGCGACGGTTTGCAGAGCCTCCCGCAGTGGCGTCCCCGCCCGTAGCGCCCGCAGAAGGTCGTCGAAATCGGCTGCCACGGAACCGGGTTGGACGGTTTTCTCCGGGCCTTCCCCGCTGCCGGGGCCGTAGCCAACCACGCTTTCCAGCGCCGTGCTCAGCGAGGGATTGTTGCGCCAGGCATTGACGATGATCCCCATCGCTCCGGCCAGATCGTGGTGATAGCGGTTGATCCGCTGGTTGTGCTGGTCTTCCCCGTGGGCCCAGCGCAGGAGATAGCCGCCGGCCAGGAAGGGCCAAATAACCGCCGGTGTACCTACGATGGCCGCAGCGAGCAATCCCAGCGCCAGCCCCAGCGCGGCTCCTTGCCCCAGAAATCGGGAAGCCGGAATTCCCAGCCCCGCGTGATCCAGCCGCACCTGAATCCCTTCCAGCAGCGTCGCCGCCTGCGCCCGTTGAATCCGCCGCCGCGGCACCGCCAGCGCATAGAAAATACTGGCGATACCCAACCCGCCCAAAGTTGCCAGCGCAAGCGTATAAACGTCCATCCTTACCTCCATTAGAGAGGGAAATTCACCGCCGAGGACGCTGAGAACGCAGAGAAGAAAAGAATTTTCTGGATCTTTTTTGCGCTCTCTGCGGCTCTGCGGTGAAATCTTTCTGGATTTTTCATCGTTGCACTACCTCCCGGGCGAAGTTGAACCCCGCCACCCGTTCCTCCAGATGATTCCGGCAGGCGGGATAGTTGCCGGTGAAACGGGCCGGCTGACCTTCCCCGGGCGAGGCGAAGATCTCCTCAACCACGACGTTGGCCCCTTCCACCCGGCGGATTTCGCCGACGCCCGCCACATAGCGCACTCCCTCGCGGGTCCGTTTGAGATGCACGATCAGCCGCACGGCCATCACGATCTCTTTGCGCACTTCGTCGGGCGCCAGGTCCTGGCCCATGCGATAGAGCGTCAGCATCCGTTCCACCGCTTCGCGGACGCTGTTGGCATGCAGGGTGAAAAGCGTGCCGTCGTGGCCGGTATTGCAGGTGGTGAGGATATCGACCATCTCCGCCCCGCGGGCCTCGCCCAAAATCAGCCGCGTGGGCCGCATCCGCAGGGCATCGCGGACCAGAGCCCCCATGCCGATCGCGGGGATCCCCTCGGCCTCCCGGCGGACCCGCAGGGAGGCCCAATCCGGCAGATGGTCCAGTTGCAGCTCCGGCGTCTCCTCGATGGTGACCACCCGGTCTGCGGGCGGAAAGGCCGAGGAGAGGGCCTGGAGAAAGGTGGTCTTGCCGGTGCCGGTCCCGCCGGCGATGACCGTGGTGAGGTAGGCCTGCATGGCGGCTTCCAGGAAGGCCTGCAAGGGCGGGGTGATCGTGCCCAGGTCGAGCAGATCGGCGAGGGTGCGGGCCACCGGGCGGAAGCGGCGGATATCGACCAGCAGGGCGGTGCCGGCGACGGGCGGGACGGCGACGAAGAGCCGCGAGCCGTCGGGCAGCTGGGCATCCTGGTGGGGATTTTTGTCGTTGACGGGATAGCCGTGGCCGGCCTCGATCTTGCGGTTGAAAAAGGAGCGAGCCGCCTCGGGCGAGGGGAAGCCGCGAGGCAGCCGCTCCTTGCGGCCGCCGGCGTAGATCACAAAACCCGTCTGCGGGTCGTTGAAAAGGATTTCTTCCACCTGGGGATCGCGCATGTAATCGGCGAGCGGCCCCCAACCCAGGATCTCATCGACGATCTGCGCGGCCCAGGGTTCCGGCTCGCCGGGGAGCAGCGGCTGCCCCCGGCCCGCCGCCGTGGCGTTGTGCTGGCCGATCAATTCCAGAGCCAGGGTGCGGATTTTGGCTTCGGCTTCCGGCCCGGCGGCTTCCAGCTCCGTCGTCGTGAGCAACCCCGTGCGCTGAATCCGCTGCCGGACTTCCTCGACCACGAGTTGAAAAGCACCCGCCGAAGAGTTCGGGGAAATATTTTCCAGTTCCCATGCGGGCGTACCAGAGCTATAGCTTCGTAAGGGATGATCATGATAGGGATTCGTCATTTTGTTTCCTTTCCTTTACGTTTCACGCACCAGGAGCCTTTTCAGGTGCAGGCCGCGGTGCCGGGGTTCCTCCGCATCCACGTAGGGCAGGTAGATCCGCACCAGGGAACGGATCGCCGCGCCGAGGGGGCCATCGCGGTCGCTGAGGACGAAGGGCGTGGCGGTGTTGGCCGCGAGATGGGCGGTGCGGGCGTCGTGGGGGATGGTGACCAGCTTGGGCAGGCCGACGGCATCCACGATCTCCTTCTCGCTGATCCCAAAGAGCGGATCGTAGGCGGTGAGGATCAGCTTGAATTTATTGAGCGTGCCGAAGGTCGCCTTGAGTGGCGGCAGGGCGTGGGCGGTATCGACCAGGGCGGTTTGCAGGGGCGGGACGGGGACCAGCACCTCGTCGGCCTCTTCCAGGGCGGCGCGGTGCAGCGGCAGGTTGTAGTCCTGGCCGATGTCGATTACCACAAAGGGGTAGAGCCGGCGGATCTCCTGGAGCAGCCGGCGGGCCAGGGCGTAGAGCCGGGCCCAGTCGGCAAATTCCGGGGCGCCGCTTTGGTGGGGGCGGGCCAGCCCCGGCAGCAGATCGAGCTGCGAGTCGGCGCCACCCCAATGGACCAGGAACTGGCGCAGCAAGGCGGGGGTGAGGGCCGCTTCCCCCTGGGCGACGACGTTGAGCACCAGATCGAAGAGTCCCCGGTCGAGCAGCGGCCGGCCCTGGCGCAGGGCGCTGTCGGGATCGACGGTGTAGCCCAGCAGGGTGTGGCAGTCGCCCTTGGTCATATCCAGATCGACCAGGGCGGTGGGCTGGTGGCCCAGGGTGCGGTGCGAGAGGCCGACGGCCAGGTTGACCGCCAGGGTGGTGCGGGTCGAGCCGCCGCCTTTGGGGACGAAGAGGGTGAGCATTCTGGCCTGCCAGCTGCCCTGGCGATCGGCGGGCAAGGCGGGCACTCCGGCTGACAGCCGCCCTTCCTGGCGTTCGCGCTGCACGGCCGCCACGGCAGTTTCGATCAACCGCAGGGCCCAGGCCACGCCGGCGGGATCGAGGGGGCGGAGGACGTTCCCCCGGGCGCCGTGGATTTCCATCCGGCGGGCCTCGTCGCCGGTGGGGAGGGTCAGGCCGATCGTGGGGACGGGTTTCTCCTGGGCGAGCAGGTCGGGGATCAGGCTGTCGCGGTAGCCGCGGATCTCGGGGCAGAGCAGGGCCGCGTCGGCGTCCAGGGTGAGGGCATCGTCGAAGAGCTGCTGGGCCTCCTGGGTCGCGCCGACGATCCGGAATTCCGGGTCGCCCTGGCGGTTGTGCTCGCTGATCCCGGCCTCCAGGGCCTGGAGATCGGCATAGTGGACAAAGCCCACGACCAGCCGCAGGGGCGGTTTCACGGGGCCTCCGGCGGGGCGCGATGGTCGAAGAACTGCACGGCGAAGTCGTGCCAGGTGACGCCGCCGGGGTAGGCCTCGGGCAGGCCGGCGGGATGGACGACCAGCCGGGCTTCTCCGGTGTGCAGCAGGAAGGCCAGGGTCTCAGCCTGTTCGCGAGTCACGGCGACGTAGATCCGCAGGGTGTCGCCCGCGGTAACGGCAGGGGCGGCGTTGTCGTAATTAGCCGGTGTGGTGAGCTGTTCCTGTTCGATTTGCAGCACGGGCAGGTTTTCCAGGAGCAGAGTCGCCAGGGGCAGCGGCAGGGAGGTCGTGAGGGGCTGGCTCTCCCGTTCGGCGGGCAGCCCGATCCAGGCCGCGGACGGGGTGGGCTCGGGTGGATTTTCCACGGCGTCGGCTTGCAGGGTGCCGATCGCAAAGAGCAGGTCGATTTCGTCGCCGGGGCGGGGCAGGTTGCCGCCGCTGTCAGGCTGGACGGGGACGGCCATGACGACTTTGCCCTGCGCGCGGACCCGCAGGCTGAGCCGGGTGACGAAATCGGCGGTGGTGGCGGTCTCGACGTAGGCTTTGTAGAGGGGCGAGCCGGCCGGCAGATCGACGCGGGTGACGGCGCCCAGGGGAAAATCGTCGGCGGTGTAGAGGGCGTTCAAGGTGGCGGTTTCCAGGCCGTTCCATTCCTCCAACCGGAACTGCGCGCGGGTCAGGACGGAGCCGGCGGGCAGGTCGGCCAGGGCCACGGGGATGCGGACGGCCGGGGGATAGAGCAGCCGGCCGGCCAAGAGCAATCCGCTCACAGCTAACAGGGTTAAAACGATGCCGATAATCAACAGGGGGGAGTTAATTTTCATGGGTTACCTCCTTGTATGGAAGATTGGAAGATGGAAGAGTGGAAGAATTCTTGTCGGCCGGGATAAACTTCCAGCCTTCCAACTTCCATGCTTCCAGTGGAGCTTTGTTCTTGATCCCGCAGTAAGAAGATCACCGGCAGTTCCATGTGTAGCGCAATGCTGCTGCGTTCATCCTGGCCGGGGTTGAGGATCAACGTGCAGTCGCCCTGAGCCTCCCCGGAGAATTTCAGGACGGCCTGGGCTTCCCCCGCGGTGATCAGATCCAGGAGTTCGCGGCGGGCGGTTTCCAGACTGGCCCCCTCGACGGGCAGCTGGCTTTCGCCGCAGACCAGCACGGGCGCTTCCTGCAAGGGATCGGCGACGCCGTTGCCGCGCGCGGTGAAGGTGATCGTAGCCGCCCCGGTGATAGCCGTGTTGCCCAGAATTGTGACTTCCACGGGAGTCTTCCAGTCTGTAGTAGAGGTGGTGGGACCCGCCGTGGCCCCGGGCGCCGGACGCGCCCCGGCTACAGCTTCCAGCTCCGTCCGCAGCGCCTCGATCTCGCCATAGAGCGTGGCCCATTCGATAATCAAGGCCAGGGTTACCAGGGCGAGAATCACGCTGAGAATGACCAGCGGGTTAATTTTCATCGCGAGCTCCTTTCAAGCGAAGAGATTTAACGCAGAGCCGCAGAGTTGCAGAGACGCAGAGTGAGAATGAGGAAAAGTGGAGGAGTGGAAGGTGGATGATTGAAGAAATCGCTGGGGACAGGAATCTTCCAGCCTTCCAACTTCCAAGCTTCCTCTGCGTTCTCTGCGCCTCTGCGTTAAAAACTCCCATCGGATTGATACACGGGCAGGGTGTAGGCATGCAGCGGCAACGCACCCAGCCAGACTTCCAGGATGTAACGGCCGGGCTGAGGGAAATCCAGCCGGTCCCAGTGCAGGATTTGCAGATGGTCGGCCCCTTCGCCGGGGGCTTGAATGGCGGTGGCGGCTTCGCTGAGCAGCGCGCCCTGGGGATCTTTGATCCGCACGCCGGCCTGGAGCGTCGTGCCGCGCGGGCCGCCGATCCAGAGGTTGACCACCTGGAAATTCCAGCGGGCGGTGGGGAACTGCGCGGCGCGAATTCCCGGCGTGATCGCGTGAATCGTGTGAATGGCCGGGCGGACCAGATCCTGGGAGACGCCCTCGGCGACGAACGAGCCGGCCAGGCGCAGCGCCGTGGGATCGGGCGTGAGGATCTGGCGCATCAAGGCCCGCAGGATCAAAGCGGTCTGGTATTCGACGGCCTCCCGTTCCTGGTGCAGCCAGGCCGCGGCTTCGTCGAAGGTGCGCGGGGCATCGTTGTCCAGCCCGGCCAGCGCGGCGAGCACCCCTTTCTGATCGTCCGGCAAAAAGCCCAGCAATCCGGGCAATGAGACTACCAAAGGCTCGTTCATTCAGTTACCTCCACTCTTGGCAACTTAAACCGGAAGTTTCCCGGCGCCGGCGGCTGGAGGGTTTTCTCCGGATCGAGAGCCGGCCAGGGCAGCGTCGGAGCCAGCAGCCGGGCCAATCGCCGGACCGCCGGGCCGTAGAGAATGGATTCCAAAGCATGGCCGTGCAGATCCTCCAGCTCCGGGACCGTGGGATCGTCAGGCAGGGTGTAAATCGGCGGGCAGCTGCCCAGATCGGCGGTGCAGAGCCGGGTGAATTCCTGAAGGGAGAGCGAACCCGGCTGGTTGAGAATCAAGGCAGTCACCGAAACGGCCCGGGATTTCAATTCGGCCAGAGTCCGCACGGCCGCCAGCCGCCCCTCGCCCGTGGGGCGGGTCAGCAGGACCAGCGATGCGGCAGGCAGCTCCGTCCAGCGTCGGGCGCCGTCGCAGATCTGCCAGTCGAAGGGTGCGGCGGGCCATTCGGGACGATCGAGCAGGTTAATGAAGAGCCCTTCCTGAGCCGAGCGCAGGATGCGGTGTTCGGTTGCGGCGATGCCCAGCCGGGCGGTGAAGGCTAAAGGATCGAACGACAGGGCCAGCGTGCGGAAACCGGCTTCCGCCCCCGCCGCCGCCAGGGCGAGCGTGAGTCCCGACGCGCCGACCCCGCCCAGCAGCGGGGCAATCAGCAACCGCAAGGGCGCGGACCCGGCGACGGGCGGCAATGGAGCTGCCGGGGGAGTTGATTGCGGCGCCGTAGCCGGCAGAGCAGCGACGGCCTCCAGCCAGGAGGTGCCCGGCAGCAGGACCGCGGCGAGGCCCGCCAGCAGCTGCATTTCCCAGTCGGCCGGGGCAATGATGGCAGTGGGCAGAGCGAGTCTTTTCAGCAGTGTGGCCAGGGCCTCGGGACTCTCGCCGAACTCCCCGCCGATCAGCAGGGCGTCGGGCTGCTCCAGCCGGACCTGAGCCTCCAGCGCGGCCGGCGTCGTGGCCAGGGCCAGCACCTTGTGCCCGGCCCGCAGTAGCGATGGATAAACCGCGGGAGAAGCGAGACTGCCGGCAATAATCAAACGCATAAGCCCTCCAGGGGAAAAAGATTCAACGCAGAGGCGCAAAGTAGCAGAGACGCAGAGTGAGAATTTAAAAATAAATGGTTGGCTGGCCCGCCTCGCGGGTAAGAATCTTCCAGCCTTCCAACTTCCATTCTTCCTCTGCGTTTTCTGCGGCTCTGCGTTAAAATTCCCATCTTGTTCATGGGCGTCTCCTGTGGAGATAGAGTTGATAGATCTCCGCGTCGGTAGGCTCGGGAGCCTGGACCAGGATGGGCCGGGCGAGCATCGGGGCGGTGCGGGTATGATCGGCGGTGTAGCCCAGCTTGATGATGGCAATGGTGGCGGGCATGCGCGAAATAAAACGCTTGTAGTCCTCATCCGTGAAGCCCTTTTCGCTCCACCCCAGAGCCGCCTGGACGGTGTCGCGGTCAGCCGGGTTCTTGAGCTGGCCGATCACCAGATTGTTGCACGACGAGAGGATCCCCGGCGGCAGCTCGGCCGGCGACTGGACGATGGGATGGAGGAAGATCCCGTAACGCCGGCCGTCCCGCCACATCGTCTGGAAACGGGCCGAAGTGGTGGCGCCGGAAGAAGGCCCGTCAGAAAGGCCCAGGTCCACGCCGGTGAGCACCTTGTTGGCCTCCTCGAAGACCAGCTGCGTAATCCGCGCGTCGCCCCCCGCGTTGATCCGTTCCTGGCGGCGGACCAGGGCGTCGTTGTAGAGATGCCAGGCCACCAGCCCCAGGATCACCGCCTTGGGATATTCCGACATCGCCGCGCCGCCTTCCAGGATCGAAATCCCCCAGCGATCATTTGCCGGACCCAATAAGCCGAGATCCTCGACGGCCACCGTATCCTGGCCGGGGGCGTAGATCCGGGCCGTCTCGCCCATGGAAAAAACCTGTAACCGGAGCAACAGGCCTTCCAGCGAGGTGTAGTCGGTCGAGCCGCTGCGCATCCCGCCGATGGTCTTGCCGGGCCGGCGGGGATCGGGCGTGCCGTCGAGGATTTCGCGCAGCAGCTCCAGCCAGCGGGGCAGCCCCGTGACCCGGGAACGATGTACCGCCACAGTCTGCCGTTCAGCGGGCTCCAGATCGCGCAGGGCCTGGCTGTTGGACCGGGGCCGCGGCGGCAGGTGGTATTCCCGCTGGGCGGCTTCCAGATCGTCCCATTCGTCGGGCTGCACCCGACCCCACTGCGGATGGTTCAGCACGGAGTCGGACCAGACCAATACCCCGGCTTCGGTCCACATCCGCTCGGCAGCGCGGACCATGTAGCCCAGCTGCCGCTCGCCCATCCGTCCGGCCGATTGGAAGATCTCGCAGGTGGCCAGCAGCTGTTGCTCGGGGCGGATGCGGCGGCCCACCTGCCAGGGATTCCAGCGGAAAGGCACCACCGCGCCGGGCTGCAATTGCCAGACTTCCACCCGGTCCTGGAGCCCGGCGGCATGGACCAGCTTGCGCCAGCCGGCCCCGAAATCCAGCACCACTGTCTGCGTTTTCCAGGCCAGCGTGGTCTCCAGGACCAGCCGCTCGGCCGCCACCGATTTACCGAAACCGGTATCGGCGGCGAAGGCGGTGTGGAAGAAGCGATCTTTGGTTAATTTCAGTTGGGCTTCGGTCAGGCGGCCGGACTCGGTGGACCACTGATGAGCCCAGACGACTTCGCCGGGCATATCGGGGTAGAAAGCAAAGGCCGGGATGCGCTCCTGAATGGTCACCGCGGCGCCTTCCTCGAAGAGCGCCGGAGCGACGTAAGCCGCCAGTTGTTTGGGCAGCAGCAGCGTGGCGTCGCGGTAGGGCTCGTAGGTCGATTTCTTAAGCTCGGGGCGGGTGCTGGGCGTGAAAGCCAGGGCGTGGCGACGGATGTATTCCTGTTCGGCGGGCGGCAGCCGGCGGGTCTGGACCGGAGTGACCACCAGCGGGCCGGAACCCTGGAAGGCCTGCCGCACCGCGGTCTCCGCGACGGCCAGCCCCTCTTCGGTCTCCGCCAGAATGTAGAAATCCACCCAATAGGCCCCGTCGAGCGTGCCCTGGCGCAGCAGCTCTTCCTGGGCCCGCAGGATCGCGGTCAGTTGAATCGCCTGATCGTCCATCCACTGGTAGGAACGGGAAAGCCCGAAGCTGGGCACCGCGCCGAGGCCCAGCCCCACCCCTTGCGTCTGACCCAGGCTGCGGCCCACCGAGATCCCTTCCGAGCTGGCGGTGGAGATCCCCCGGCTGACCGACTTGCTGGTCGTGTCGGCCACGGAGGAGGTATCGGCCGTGGAATAGGTTTCCGAATGCGAGTTGGTGTGCGCGCTGGAATAGGTCGTCGAGGAGAAATTCCCGATCGAGGTTGAACTGCTAACCCCGTGCGAGGTGGAATCCGACTGCGAGGTCGTATCGGACTGCGAGTTGGTATCCGACGAGCTGGTGCCGGAGGACGAGCCGGAAGAATAGGACCAGCCGCTGGACTGGGTCACGCCGGAACTCTCACTGTGGCCCGCGGACCAGTTCTGCGAGGAGCTCATCCCCACGCTCGTTCCGGCGCTGTCCGTATGGCCGGAGCCCACCGAGCTGCCGGTGCTGTCGCTCTGGCCGGTGCTCTGGGTGGAACTTTCGCCGACCCCGTAACTGATGCTGGCGCTGCCCCCGGCATTGACCTGCCCAGTGACGCCCGCGGGAACCACGCCCCCGCCCAGATTGCCGCCCACGCCGACGCCGACATTTGCCCCGATGCTGCCGCCCAGGTTTTCCGAAACCCCAGTGGAAGCGCCGGCGGAATCGGTATGGCCGGAGGTGGTGGCGAGGTTCTGCGAGTCGGCGGTGCCCTGGGAGTAACTGGCGTTCACGCTGGCGCTACCGCCGGAACTGGAGCTATCGGAAACGGAATGGGAAACCGCCGTGCCGCCGCTCACCCCGACGCTGGAGGAGGTCGAATTGAAGGAGCCGACCGAATGGGCGGTGCCCTCCGTGTGGGCCTGACCTTCGGAATGGCCGGTGCCGTCGGAAACCGAGGTCGTGTGCGTGACGGAGGTCCCGCTGGAGTTCGCCACCCCGGTCGAGTCGGCGGTGCCGTCGGAGACGGCATGACCGACCGTGTGCGCGTGGCCGACCGTATGGGCGGTCCCTTCGGAGATGGAGACCGAGTGGCCGGCCGTCTCGCCCTGGGTGCGGCCAAAGGCGGAGCCCGCCGCCCAGCCCATCTGAGTCGAAATCCCGATCGGCAGAGCGATCCCGGCGCTGACGGCATCGCTGCCGGTCTGCAGGGAGGCGATCACCGAGGCCTCGTCGGCCAGCCCCGCGAGCATCCGGGCCAGCTGCGAAGCGGCGACAGGGGAAGCCAGGATCGGCGCGACGAATTGCCATTGCTGCCGGGCCATGGCGCGGAGGAAGGTCTCCAGCTGTTGGCCGGTCACGCCAGGCTCGGGGGATGGGGCTGTGGGTTGTTCGCCCGGACCTTCGCGGCCCATGCCTTTGGCGGCCATCCGCTCGTCGGGGTGGCCGACGACCACGGCCACATGGCGCATTTTCCCGAAAGCCTCGACCAGCCATTCCAGCTGGTGCAGCGTGACCGGCTCCAGGACCGATTGCTCGAAGACCGCCAGGGCGCCCAGCAGGGCCGCGGCGCCGAGGTGGGCCTGGCGGCGGGCTTCGTCGAGCGTAGCGCCGAGGCCAACCACACCATAGATCTGCGCCACGCCCAGGGGCTCGGGTCGCCACATTCCCGCGAGCAGCTGGACGATATCATAGCGAGCGGTGCGCTGGTTGTAGAGGCCGGTCAGCACCGTGCGCATCTTGTCCAGGAAAGCGGGGTCCTGGCGAGATTCCTGCGGCAGATAGCGGAGCAAAAAGAGTCGCACCGCCCGGTAGACTTCGTAACTGCGGCCCTGTTCGGTCTCCCGGTTGTGGAACCAGAGCAGGGCAACCTGATCGGTGGGCCGCCCGAGGGGCGTGATGACCAGCTCCTGGCCGGTGTCTAATATTTCGAGGTCGTTATCCATGGCAGCCTCCGGGGGGTATCAGTGGCAGGGGATTTTCAACGCAGAGGCGCAGAGATCGCAGAGAAACGCAGAGGAAGAATGGAAGTTGGAAGGCTGGAAGTCTCCCAACCCCTGCGGTGATTCTTCCAATCTTCCACCTTCCGATCCTCCAAACTTTCTCATTTTCACTCTGTGTCTCTGCTGCTTTGCGTCTCTGCGTTGAGTCTGAATCTGAAAACATGGTCAGTCCTCCCCGCGAGCGCGAAGTTCAGCCAGGCGGGCTTCGACGGATTGCCAGGGCGAGACGAGCAGGCGGCGCTGGACGGCGAGTTGCTGGCCCAGGTAGCCGAAATAGGTCAGGGGAAAGACGGCCCAGAGCAGGACGGCGATGTAGGGGATGAACTGCGCGCGGATCGACCATTCGAGAGCTTCGCCGGCGCCGGCGGATTGCAGCCGTTCGGACCAGGCGGCGGCCTGATCGGGGGAGAGCGGGAAGCGGACCAGCAGCCAGAAGCCGAAGACCAGCGCCGTGTAGATCCCAATGAACCAGCGGAGGCGGTGGGCAATGTGCCGACGGCCCAATGGCAGGGCGAGGGGCGCAATCAACGCGGCGAGCCACATGGCGAGGCCGATGTAGGGGACGGGCGGGGGCGTCATCCACGCGGCGGCGGTCCAGGCGAGTCCCAGCAGCAGGACGCCGAGGTGAATGGTGGGCGTGGAAAGCTGCGTCGTGCCCCGGTCATAGCGGAGGGTGCGCTCTCCGGCCAGCTTCGCCTGGGGCCGGTCGAGGAGGAAGGCGGAGAGAGCAGCAAGGCCCAATCCACCCAGCGCGGCCCAGTGGTCGGCCAGGAAGTAGAGGCCGGCCAGCAGTCCGTTGATCCAATAGGTTGCCCAGAGCGCCATCGGTCCTCCGCGATGGGAAAGATGGGTGGGGCAACAAAAAAGCCCCACGGTTCGCGTGGGACTTCAGTTACAGACTAGCACAGACGGGCGGGGAAGTCAATGAGATCATTTTGCCGTTGGGCGGGATATATGGGGTGAGAATATTCGTTTGAATATCTGGACAGGACTGATATGATGAGGTGTAAAACAAGGAGGAAGAAATGTATCTCCAATGGTTGCAAATGGGGCTGACTATAGAAAATATGAAGCGCCAGTTTGGTTGTCCCATTCCGGCGGCTTTTTTAGAGCTTTTTCGTGTTTTTTATGAGCACAGTGGCCACGATTTGAATGAAACGCCGAATTTGTTTTGGAAAGTGACGGGCATGATTTTGGATGATGAGTCCGGTCGGTATTCTCAGACGCCGCCCGAGCTTTTTCCCATAGGGTGTTTTGGGGTAGATGGGGTTCATTACGGTTATGTGATCCATGCTCCAGAGCTGGAAATGACGGATTATCCGATCGGGGAGTTCTGTCCCATGGATTCCGATGGCGCTTTTTTGTTGGGGCAGAATACGTTGGAAGCATTTGAAAATCTAATTTCCTGGAAGTTGAGGTATCTTTTAAGGAGTGCTCCCGAAGGGGAGGAATATTTAGCCTTATTGGAGATGAGCAAAATTGTAAATCGCCTGGGGATTTATCCTGCGGCAGAAAAAGGTGGACGACAGTTTGGTCCGGATGGTAACGGTTTTCCAGTTCGGCCGGCATCGATCCCGGAAGGCTGGCGGTATGAAGTCTCAGCAGATGGGATTGGCGTGCTGGCGCCGCGGGAAGTGTTTCATCCCGAGCCCTATATTGTGCGGGGACGGAGTTTTGGAAGCGAAAACTGGAGGTCATGCAGTGAAGAGATGCTTCGGCAGGGATATCCGGCCACGGCTCTATTGTATTTGAAGGATGGGTTCTGGTTTGGAGATCGAGGAATTCCCGGCATAGGCACGGATGAATTGTTGGAGCGTATTCGAGAGGTCTATTTGCAATTGAACAAACCGCTGTTGGCAGAAGTCGTGAGGCGGATGTTGATCGACGATTTTCGCGATTAAGGGGCTGTTTGCGTTTTTGAATCAGGTCTGACGGGATGCGTCAGGTCTGATTTTTTATGAATCGAGGTGAAATCTCCGGGGGGATCAATCAGCGGTACCAGTACATCGATGCCCGGCCAGGGGATCCGTTTGTAAGCATGTTGTTGGGAACCTTCTGGAGTGAAATAACAACTGACGGTATAGACCGATAAATCTCTTGTCAATGGGACCCAGAGCCGGCCGGGACTTTGCGCTATACTCAGCGGTTCATTCCCTGATGCGGATACGCTAATTTTTTCGTCTGGGTAAGTTAGTTCAAAGGAATAGAAAATGCGGTCACCGATTCCATAGGAGCGATCTACGGATTGCGGGGTACCTATTCCATTCAATACCTGCCCCAGTTTTAGGGGGTGTCTATACATAAGAACTAACCGATAGCTGCGCCCTTTTAAGAGCTTCAGAGAACCCCCATCGGAATCACCATGCCAGTCGTAGGAAATTAAGTCTCCTGAATTGTCAGTCCACTTGTGCAAATCAGTTGGATGATATTTCTCTACTATCCATTCGACGAATTCTTGTTCGCTGGCATTTTCCAGGAATTCTTTGGAGGCGCCGCAGAGGTCCTCATAGGAGACGGGCCGGAAAGAGGTCCCTAAATATTCGGCCTGGGATTTGACGGCTACTGGAGTCGGGGCTGTTTCGGGAGGGGGTGTAGATAGGAAAGTTTGGGGATCTACCGGCCAGGGGCTTTCGTCCAGCTGCGGAATATCGGTCGTATATCTATCTTTCACCCAACGGCCCGAAATATCAAAGACAATATCCTGGCCGTCTTGTAGATGATAGGCATAGAAGCTGCGTCCGAATCCAAAATACAGATCCGGCACCCCGGTTTTGAAGATGATCTCATCGAAGGTGGTTCCTTCGTGTACAAAATCAAAGTCGGCGAGCGATAAGAGCCGCTGGCGGTATTCTCCTTGAAAGAGACCCAGGGCGAGGATCAGGAGCAACAGGGTCCAGGATTTCTTGGGCATCTTTTTTACGAGCCTCATTCAGGATCGTAAATCCGTTGTAGCTGTTGCTGCATGCTTTGTGAAAGTGGGTCATCCGGTCCCAGCGATGCGATGATGGTTGGGATCAGGCGTTCCCGGAGAGGTGCGGTCGCTGCCGCTCCGTATTTTTGAGCATAGAGCCGGATCAATTCGGTCTGTGCCTGTAAGGTTGGGATGAGGGGGGCCCCGGGAACCGTGAGGTATAAATCGACGATCCGCTGGTAGAGCGGCAGGCGAGCTTCGGGATGTCCGAGAGATTCCCGGAGGAAGGCCATCGCTTTGAGCAAGGGGATGTGCTCCATGGCCTGGGTGCCCAGGATCTTTTCCTGGAGTTGAAGAGCTTTTCTGAGCCGAACCAGGGTTTTGTAAGAATGAACGCTATTGGCGGACTGAGCGCTTTCCACTAATTTATTGGAATAGTGCAGGATGGATTGTTCCAGGAGGGAATAAGGGGGGCTCGGGAACCGGGTTTCGAGTTGGATAACCAATTGGTGTAATTCCAGAGCCGCTTGTTCCGGGCTGGGAGTGTTTCTTTTGGTCTGCCAGAAGTAAGTGCCTGGGCGTGTATGAGATAATTCAAGCGTTTTTAGGCAGTGTTGAAGCGAAGGGATTATAACCGTCGCTTCGGTGTAACCTTTACGGGAGAGGCGGTTGGATACAACAAGGAGTTCCCGAAGGATGAAAATTATGGGCCTGGAGTAGGACTCGCGAGGACGTTTTTCAATGAATTGTTCTTCAATGATGAGCCTTTCTGTGTAGACACGAAGGGCCTTGTTGAGTTGACCTGTCTGTTTATAGCATTTTCCCAGGTGGTGTAATATGTAAGGGATCCGAAAATTTCGTTTTCCATAGCGCCGTTGATGCAGGATTAACGATTGTTTTAGCAGTGGGAGTGCGATGGTGTACTTTTTTAAGTTGACTAACGCAACTGCAAGGTGCGTGAGGCTGTCGAGGGTATCGGGGTGATCCCCTCCTTTGTGCCGTCGATTGATGTCCAGGGCGCGCTCATAGGCCTGGCGTGCTTTTTCATAGTCATAGATATAGGAGTTGTCTCCCCAGGAATTGCCCAATGCGTTGAGAATTTCTGCTGTGGCTGGATTGTCGCTGTTTTTGTGCCCTTCACAATGTTCTAAGAGATTTTGGATTGGGGCAAAGGTATAATCTGGACGGGCAAATATACTTTCAAACCAGATTTTCGGTAGTTGGGTGGCAAGTGTGACGGGATGATAAGGACCCAGCAATTTTAGCCGCAGCAGGTAAGCCTGGTTGATTAAATCCAATCCGTCGTAATCTTCTTGATCCAGTCGCAGTTCTCCCAGGGTGTAAAGGATTTCAGCCAGGTCGAGGGATTCGTTGCCGAAAAGGTTGCGTTGAGCTTCCCGGGCTTTTTGGAGGTAAGGATGGGCTGCGTCCCCTTGCTGACAAAGACAGAGGGCTATTCCCAGGCGTTGCCAGCAGTGAGCCAGATCGGATTCCGAGGAATTTGGGGCGGCGTTGTAACAGGCTAAGACTTCTTCATAGTGGGCGCGGGCGGCTTGATAATTGCCTCGTTGTTCGGCGATCCAGCCTTGGGACATAAGTTCATCGGCCAGGAGTTGGATTGACATAGTCCTATTGTGCTATAAATTCCATATTTTGCAAAAACTTTCGGCATGGAGTGGGGCGCTTTTCCCCTATGTCGAAGGTTATCCCCAAATTCATACTTGACACACTAGAACGGATATTCTATACTGGAGCCGCATTACGGAAAGGGTTCATCTGTGCCCTGGAATTTCCCTGACCAATTTCTTAAAAATTCCAAAACTCCCCCTTTTTCCGTGAACATTTTCGCCCCTGACCTCGTGTAATAGATGTATCGCAGTTCCACTTCGTAGCCCCGATAAAAATCTAATATTCATCGCTTTTTCGTTGCCCCTAAAGAGGAGAATAATATGGTACAGGTAGTAAATAACCCTACTTCACAGCCGGCAACCCCTTGGCAAAGAATGCTGGATGAACATACTGATAATTTCTGTTTTAACGTCGCCCATCTCTTACGTGCCCTCTTGCATATCGTTCCTCTGGATACCCCGAACTCCGTAGAGGAAAATCCGCTTGCTGATTTGTTGGAGGCCCCCGATGAGCGCTAATTCTCATTCTTATCGCAAGTGCATCACTTACTGGCCCCGAATTCGTCGCCGCCGCCTCAACCGCTTCTACCATCCACGGGATTTGCTCTGGCTGAGGACCAAAAGCCGCTGGGATAAGGCTTTCCTTGAGAGCGACAGCCCCTACCAACTTACGATTCACCCCTTGCCGGTCACCGCTAAGCAAATGGAGGATTCCCATGAAAACTAAAATCCTCTACCACCCCGATGAAAACCTGCCCCGGCAAATGCATCCCTACATCCAGCCCAATGTTTCCCAGTTGCGTAGCCAGGTCAAACAGCTCCTGGAAGACTGCACTCCATCCGATCCCCTCGATCAGGCGCTGAATGCCATCGGTTACATCCGCGCCTCCACCGAGATGCAGGTCGAGGAGGGCGACAGCATGGAAGATCAGGAAGCCCGCGTTCTCGGCTACGTTCAAAGCCAGGGCTGGACCATGCTGGATCTGATCAGCGATCCTGCTCAATCGGGTCGCACGGCGCGCCGTCAGGGCTTCCAACGCCTCAAGCAACTGATCAAGGAAGGCCGGGTGCAGGTCCTCGTCGTCGATCGCATCGACCGGCTGGCGCGCAACCTCTCTACCTTCATGGAATTTGTCGATCTCTTGACACGCAACCACGTCCGGCTGATCTCCCTGCGCGAGGGCATCGACTATCGCAAGCCCTGGGGCAAACTAGTCCTCTACATCCTCGGCGCCCTGGCCCAGTTCTATTCCGATAGCCTCAGCCAGGAAATCCGCCTCAAGCGCGCCACCGACGCCGTCAACGGCAAGCTGGCTCCCACTTACCGTTTCGGCTATTGCAAAGGCAACTGCTCAGATTGCACCGATCCTAACGGGCCCGGCTACTGTCCCTACGCCGGCGGGCCGGATCGCCGCGGCGAGGCCTTCCGCATCCCTCATCCCATCGAAGCCATCGCCGTCCAACTGATGTTTGAATGGTATGTTACGGGGGAATGCTCTTTCGCCGATATCGCCCGGCGGCTCAATTATCGCCTGCACCTGCTCCCGGAAGGGAAAATCGTCAGCTTCCGCACTAAAGGTCGCCCCGGCCTGACCGAACCCGGCCCCTTCGATGCCGATGCCGTCCGCTACATCGTTTCCAATCCCATCTACGCCGGCCTGGTCACCTATGCCGGCTCGACCGAAACCGGCTTCAAGTTCCGTAAGCCCCGTACCATCGTCCCCAGCCAGCACCACGAAGGCCTGGTCTCGCTCGAAATCTTTGAAAAAGCCCAGGAATGCCGTCAACATCGCGGCCTCCGCTCCGACTCCGAGGCCAAACGCGCCCGGGCCTATCCGCTCTCCCGTTTGCTCTTCTGCGCCGGCCGCCACAGCCCGTTGCGGATCCTCTCTACGGGAAAAAATTATTACTACGCCGATCGGCTTTGCGAACAGAAACACGGCAATGCCCATCAAGCCCTTGTCAAAAGCGAACCCGTCGAAAACCAGATTCGCACCCTGGTCAGCCAGATCCGTCTGCCCGAAGCCTGGATTCATCGCATCCTGGCCTATCTCTTCTACGAGGAAGGCGAATCCAGACTGATCCAGGACCGGATCACGCTCACCAAACGGCTGGAAGCGGAAACCTATCTCCTGCGCAGCGGCATCATCTCCGCGACGGAATTTGCTCTACGCCGGGAAGCCTTGAATCAATCGCTGGTTGATCTGGAACCGGAAACCTATGCCCATAGCCAGGCCGCCCTCGACATGCTGCACAACTTCGGCACCTTCCTGCAGCAGCTCACTCCCGATCAGGAAAACACCCTTTATCGCACCATGTTCACCGGCATCTATCTGGAAGGCCAGACTATCGAAAGTATCGAAGTCTTCCCCTCCTTCGTGGAACTCTCCCCCGCCTTCAAGGAACCCGGTACCCATCAACCGACCGAGGGTTGGTACAAACAGCCTTAATTCACATCCATGAAAAAGAGGAAGGAGCCCTGGGGCTCCTTCCTCTCCTTATTTCTTCCTCTGATTCCCTTCTTGTACTTGCCACTTGAGCAATCTGCGTTAAATTGGCCCCCATTCTATTCATGGAGGTTTTTATGCGCGCAGTTACCTATCTACGTTTCTCCTGCAAGGATCAGGCCGACGGCTACAGCATCGACGCCCAGCGCCATGCCACCCATACCTTCATTCAGGCCCGTAACTGGCAATTGATCAACGATTATGTGGATGAAGCCTTTTCCGCCAAAGCCGACTCCGAGCGGCCCTCATTTGAACGGCTGCTGGCTGACGCCCGACAGCAGCAGTTCGATATTATTGTGGTGGATAAAGTCGATCGTTTCTATCGGCATCTCCAGGGCCTGCTTTCCACCCTGGAAGAACTCCAGCAATATCACGTCACCCTGGTCTCGGTCAAAGAGAACCTCGACTTCACCACGCCCTGGGGCAAGATCGCCCTGACCATCCTGGGCATCCTCGCCGAGATCTACATCGACAACCTGCGCCAGGAGACCCGTAAGGGCAAGCTGGCCCGGGCCCGCAACGGTAAATGGAATGGTACCATTCCTCTGGGTTACTGCCGGGGTGCCTGTGCCGTCTGCGCCGATCCCAACGGACCCGGCTACTGTCCCCATGTGGGACAGCCCAACCAAGCCGGAGAAGATGAATTGATCATTCATCCCATCGAAGCGGAGGCCGTCAAACTGGCTTTTGAACTCTACGCTACGGGCAATTACTCCTTTGCCGATGTCGCTCAACGTCTCAACCGGACTTCTACCCAAGCTCTCAACGGCAAACTCATCCCCTTCCGCACCAAAGGCAAACCGGGTCGGCAGCCCGGTCCTTTCTCTGCGGATGCGGTCCGCACTGCCATCACCCGCCGGTTCTATACCGGAGTCATCCCTTACTACGGCATCGATGAAGAAGGGCAGAAACGGCGCCGCGACGATGCTCGCGAATGGTATCCCGGCCAACATCCGCCGATCATCGACGAGGAACTTTTCGAACGGGCTCAGCAGATCCGCCGGCAGACCAGTCAACGGTATCGCAACGATGACGGCACCAATCCCATCACGGCCCATCCGCTTTCCGGGTTGCTGGTTTGCGTTTTCTGTGGCCAACGGTTTCGGGCCATGTCGGCCCGGGGTGGGGCCCGTTACTATCGGGATGTCAGCCGTATTGAACGTACCCACGAATGCAATCAGCCCACGCTGAAAGCCGAGGAGATCGAACCGCAGATCGAGGCTTTTATGAGGAGATATCAACGCCGGTTACCGGCAAACTGGAGAGAACGGCTGGAAGCTCTATGGGCCACGGAAAATCCGCAGCTGGCCCGGTTGGTGGAACAAAAAAAGGGGCGGCTGGATCGCGCCGTGGAGCTTTATCTGGATGGGTTGATTCCGCAGCATCAGGTTCAGGAATGTCGGCTGGCGTATCAGTTATTACTCGGACAGTTGCGCCCGCGGAATATGGATGCTATAATGCAAGCAGGTGAAAGCCTTGAAAGATTCGACTCGTTATGGGCCGAAGCATCTTTAACACAAAAAAACGAGCTGCTTCGCTTGGTAATCGAAGCAGCTCATATAAGAACCAAATCGCTATTAGGAATTCAATTAACTGTTGCATCTCTTCCTATAGTTGCGATTTGTCGTAGCGGGAGCGACGGGTCCCGCTTTAACAGTGACAAAATCTTAATAACTTGAGCGTCACCGTTAAAGACAAATAGCAATTTTGTGTTACTACGTTAGCTGCTTCTCATAACTAACGACAGTATAACACAGTTTATCGAGGCCGTAACTTTTTAATCGAGAGATTAAAAGTTACGGCCTTTTTTGTTGCCTCAATCACGAAAGGGAGGACTCATGGACAGTCAAGAGACGACGATCGGTTTTCGCGGAGAGCGGATGCGCCAGTTGCGTCACGCTCAGAAGATCTCGGCCGACCGGTTGGGTCGGCGGTGCGAACTCACCATTCGCCACATTTATCGCGTGGAGAACAACCAGAAACCCAATGTCTGGGCCGTCACGGTGGCAAAGATCGCGCGAGCACTTCATACCAGTATGGATTATCTTATGGGACTCACCGACAACCCGGAGCCTTATCCGGAATCTCAACCCCTTCAGATTCCTACAGGAGGAAAGGATGCATCAGAAGCTTAGTTTGATCGGACATTTGGGGCGGGCGCCCGAAATGCACTACGCGCCCGACGGCGCCGCGGTGACGACCTTCAGTTTGGCGACCAATCGCCGCTGGAACAATCCCGACGGCTCGGTCGGCGAGGAGACGACCTGGTTTCAGGTGAGCTGCTGGCGGAAGCAGGCTGAAGCGGCCTATCAATACTTGAAAAAGGGCAGCAAGGTGCTGGTAGAAGGCCGGCTAAAGCCGGATAAGGAAACCGGCGGACCCCGGATCTGGATGGGGGACGACGGCAAACCGCATGCCGCCTTTGAAGTGACGGCGGATCTGGTCCGCTTCCTGGATGGAGCGGATAGCGGCAACGGCAGGGGTGGGGAAGCGGAGGGGCACGAGAGTTCCGAAGCCGGCCTCGCGGACCCATCCCCCGATTCCGAACTTCCCTTCTAAATCTTCTCCTGCCTTCTGTACCGTCGCTGCGGAAGGCAGGGTAAGGAGTAGAAGGAATGGGAAGCCTGAACCACTTCCAGGGAACCGGCCGGCCCTGACGGGCCAGGCCGGGAGCGGGAATGGACCGGCCTCTGGCGCGGACCGGTCTCTGGGCCCGCCGGGGCTGCTGGCGCAGCCTCGCGGCGGGGCATCCGCCGGCGCCGGCCCTGACGGGGCCAGGCCCTACGGCGGATGCCCGCCATCACAATGACGGTCGCCCAAGAGTAAGGGGGGCCGCGCCAAAGGAGCCTGCATGGCAACTGAATTGGTAATCTTAACGGCATGGATCGGTATCAGCATGGTAGCCCTTTTCATCCTGGTGCGTTGGGGCCGGGCCCTCGCGCGGCTGGCCGGGGTCGCGGCAGCTTGGTTGGTTGGATTGCTGCTTCTGGTCGCCCTGAGCCTGCAAGCCTGGGCCTCCGCGCAGGCTGCCCGGGCCGCGGAGATCGCCGCCGCCGGGCAGACCGTGGCCACGACGGGTGTGACGATCCTGGCCTTGAGCCTGCTGCTGGTGGTATTGCTTGCCGGCGGCGTGATCGGCTATCTGGTCTGGCGCCTGCGTCGGCTGGAACAACGCCTGCAACATCCGGCCCCAGTACGGTCGACGGCGTTGCCGCAACTCTCCGCCTATTACCTCGAAGCCGACGTGGACGATGCTGCGCTGGTCGAAATCCCGGAAGGGTGGGGCTGGTAAGATGGATCGCCGGGGCTTCTGGTTCTGGGGCACGGTCGGCGGGACGCTGACTCTGGTGGTGGTCTGCAACACGCTGCCACCATCATCCGCCCGTCTGCATCTCACGCCGCCGGTCGTGACCTCTTCGGCGTTGCAGCCCACGCTCGAATCGGCCCAGGTGGAGGTCTACCTGGAGACGATCCGCACGGAACGCCAGCAGCGCGAACTCCAGTTGACGCTGGAATCGCTCTATGCCCGGCAGACCGCTACGGCAGATGCCCAACGCGCGGAAAAAGAACGGCAAATCCAGGCTCTGACCGCCACGGCCGAAGCCCGGCAGGTTACGGCGACGGCGGCCGCCTGGCGCACCACGGTCGAAGCGGGACAGGCCTATGCCACCGCTACGGCTCAGGCGCAGCGCGTAACTGCCACGGCCAACGCTCAACGCTTCGCCCATGAAGCCACCGTGACCGCGGCCGCCTGGGCGGTCCAGGCGACCGCGACGGTCGAAGCCCTGCAAGCTACGGCCACTGCCCAGGCGGCGGCGGCCGAACGCACCCAATTGCTGCTGGAACGGGAACGGATGGTCAACGGCCTTCAAGCCTACGCGCCCTGGGGCATCGGCGGGATTCTGCTGGTGGCCCTGCTCGGTTTCCTGGCCTGGCTGGCGAAATTGCTGGCCCCGCGGATCAGCGCCGTGCCCCGCGATCCCCGCGGCGATGCCAAGATCCTGGTCATCCCCGACGGCAAGGGCGGAATGATGATCCTGGATCCGGACCGCTCCTTCGGCCCGGCCCTCCAGATCGTCGAAGGCCAGATCAGCCAGCCGCCGCTGGCCCCGCCGGAATATCAGGATCGGGTCACGGCCCGCGATCAGGCGGTTGATCTGACCCACCGCGGCCTGCCCGCCGAAGCGGCGCGCCGCCGGCCGCAACTGCCGTCGCGCCTGACGGGAATGCTGCCCGCGCTGGGCGACCCGGCTCCCGTGGCCACCGCGCCGACGGTCCAGATCATCCCGCCGGAACAGGTCCGGCCCTGGCTCGATGAAGTCACCCCCAAAGCGCTCACCACAGCCGTCGAAGGCGAAATCGTCGAGGAGAACGAACGATGAACGACACGCCCGCTACTTCTATTGCCCGCTCCCGGCTGGCCGAAGCCAACGCCATCTGCCGCCGCATCCCCGAGGTGCTACAACGGCGGGGGCTGGAACCGGCCTTCACTCACTGGCTGCTGACTCAAGACCAGGGATTGACTTGGCTATTCGGGGTGCTGGATGTGCGACAGCTCGATCGCCTGGAGGCCTACACCGCCGACGATCTGCTGCACCACCTCTCCACCGCCATCAACGGGCGGCCGGTCTATCTGAGCAATCACTCCGGCCTGCGCTATGCCGTGCTGCTCTCCCCGCCGCCGCAATTGCCGCGACAGGCCGAATTCCCCGGCTTCCACCGCGGGGCGGCGCTGCTGGGCCGGCGGCATACCGGTGAGACCTTGACCGTGCCCTGGGAACGGCTCGGCCATCTGCTCGTCGCCGGGATGACCGGCTCGGGCAAGTCGGCCTTTCTGCGGCTGCTTGGTTATCAGGCCTTGCTGGAAGGCTCCGCCCTGCTGATCGCCGACATCGACGGGGCGACCTTCCCCATGCTGGAAAAGCACCCGGCGCTGCTCGCCCCGATCGCCCACAGCCCCGAGGAAACCCTCGCTCTAATTCAGCGGGCCGTCGGGGAATGCGACGCCCGGGCTGCGGCTTACCGCGAGCTGCCCGGCTATCCCGAAAAGCTGGAGGAGTACAACGCCCTGGCGGTCGCGGCCGGCCGGCCCCCGCTGCCGCGCGTGCTGGTCATTCTGGACGAGTTCAGCGCCACGGTCACTGCGGCGGGCGGACCGAAAGGCGCGCTGGCCGGCGCCGCCGCCGAACTGGGCTGGCGTGGCCGGAAGTTCGGCATCACCCTGGTCTTCGCGGCCCAGGATTTCAGCAAGGGGGTGGTCGGTCGGGTGCGGGATCAGGTGGGCGCCGTTTTCGGCTTCCGGGTCCGCAGCACCGAGGTCGCCGACGCCATCGGCATTCCGCAGGCGGCCCGGATTCCGGCCAGCCGCCCCGGCCTCGCCGTGACCGATCGCTGGGGCCCGCTGCAAACCTTCTGGCTGGACAAACATCAGCTGGTCGAACTGACCTCCAATTCGGCTGCGGCCGCCGGCGCGCTCAATCCGCAGGAGCAACGGCTGGTCGAGTGGGCCCTGAATGAACATCAGGGCTATCTGACCCTGCCGGACATCCAGCGGCAACTGGGGGTAGGGCCCAGTCCAGCCCGCCGGCTGGCGGAAGAGTGGGAGTTGCGCGGCTGGTTGAAAAAAGATCCGCTGGCCGGCAATGCCAGAAAAATCACGGCCCTTTTGCAGGCCCTGGCCGGCAGACCGACAGACCCCACAGACCCCGACAGACCGCAGCAGACCGGCGATCGGCCATGACAGACCCGACAGACCGCCAACAGACCGGTCGCTAAAACGTGAAACGTGAAACGTAATGAAAACTATTCAAGGTTTAACGATGAATCGAGTTGAAATTAAATCCAGGCCCAAAAGCTTCATGGCTTTAACTGGCCCGCACTGCGAGCAACCATCACGTTTTACGTTTCACGTTTTACGTTTCACGTTTTACGTTTCACGTTTTAAAAACCTTAAAAACCATAAAGCTATTATTCGGCATCTTATTCAGAAGGAGTTCCCCATGACCCCAACCGTGATTACCGTCGCCAGTCAGAAGGGCGGCGTCGGCAAGACCACCACCGTCGTCAACCTGGCCCACGGCCTGGCCCTCAAGGGCAAGGAAGTCATCGTCGTCGATCTCGATCCCCAGGGGCAGGTGGCCGTGGCGCTGGCTGTGGATCAGGGCCCCGAGATTTTCAATGCCCTGGTCAATCACACCGAACTCAAGCGGGTGATCCGCCTGACGGGCCGGGATCGCCTGTGGATTGTCCCCGGCGACAAGCGCACCGCTACCGCGCAGACCGTCCTGCATGCCGAAGGGGCGGATCTCTTCTCCGTCATCCGCGAGACCTTTGTCGCGCCCTTCAACGGCCGGCCCGACTTTGTGATCTTCGATACCGCGCCGTCGGTGGGGGGCTTGCAGGAAGCTGCCTTGCTGGCTTCCGACCTGGCTTTGATCCCGGCCGCGCTGGATTTCCTGGCGCTGCACGGGGTAACGGGAGTGGTGGAAACGCTGACCGCTTTTTCTCAGAAGCGGCGCTGGAAGGGGCGGGGCATCATCCTGCCCACCTTTTACGACGATGTGACCAAACAGAGCCGCACCAACTACAACATCCTGGTCAACCGTATGGGCGCCGACAGCGTCTTGCAGCCGATCCATCGGGCGACGGCGCTGCGCGAGGCGGCCGCGGAAGGCCGCAGCATCTTTGAATACGAAAGCCACGGCCGGGCGGCCGAAGAATACGGCGCCCTGGTCTGGCGTATTTTGGAGGAGGTGAAACGATGAGCCGTCGCGATCCTTTTGCCGGACTGAACAGCTCGCCGGCCATTCCGGAAGAACCCGCCGAAGCGATCCCTGAAGTGCTGGCCCGCCGGCCCAGCCGTGCCAAACGCAATCGGGAGTGGGAACGCGAACACCCCATGACCGCCGTCCGCGATCTGCCGCCCGAATTGATTGAAAGCATTCGCACCCTTGCCGCTGAGCTGGGGGTTTCCAAAGATGAAATTGTTCGCGCTTTTCTGGAGTACGGTTTACAGGCCTATACCGACCAGCGACTGCAATTCTCGCCGCAATTGAAGGTGGGCAAGATGACGCTCTATCCGCCGGCGGGCGAGACTTTGCGAGAGAAAAAACGGTGAAGGGAAAATGCCGTTACGGCCACCGTTGCGGCAACGTAACGGCGACGTAGCGGCAACCGAACGGCAACCGTAGCGGAAGCCGTTACGGCAGACCCGGCCAGAAGGCCGGAGCGGCCCGGTCGGAAAAACGGCCGATTATCGCAACGCCGGGATCGAAATTGCCCTGAAAGGGGACTGGGAGACTTTACGAGAGGGAGTCGATGGAGCATCAAAAGAGCGTTTTTACCGCTTTGGTGGTCAACGGATCGCAGGTCTACAACCTGGCGACGGTGCGCTTGACCGCCTGGCTGCAACAGAACGGCGGCCGGGTGCAGGTCTATCAGGCTCCCGCCGGGCCCGGCGACATGGAGTTGCTGGCGGCCGACCGGCTATACCTCTCGGCGCTCTTTTCCTGGGATCTGCCGGCTCTGCTGGAAATAGCCGGCCGTGCGCAGCGGTGGGGATTGCCGGTGGAGATCGGAGGGCCGGCGGCGGAATTCAACGCCGCCTGGATCGCTGAGCAAACCGGCATCGAGCCCTGGCGCGGCGTTCATCCCTGCGCTGCCGTCCCGTTGGAAAATCCCCGGATGACCTGGACCAGCCGCGGCTGTCCGGCCCGCTGTCCATTCTGTCAGGTCTGGCGGGTGGAAGGCGCGCTGGTGGAACTCGACGACTGGCAGCCGGCGCCGTTGGTCATGGACAACAACTTCCTGGCCTGCTCGCCTGGACATCAGGAACGGACGCTGCGCAAACTCGTCGCCGCCGGTTACCGCCGGATCGATTTCAACCAGGGGCTCGATGCCCGGCTCTATACGCCTGGATTCCGGCAGTTGTTGGAGCGCTGCGACATCCGTCTCCGATACTGGCGCTTCGCCTGCGATCAGGCCGAAGAGTGGCCGGCGGTCGAGCGGGCTTTGCGGGATCTCCAGGCCGCCGGCATTCCCTGGGCCGCGATCCGGATCTATTTGCTCTACAACTATACCGACTCGCCGGAAGAGGCGGCGGCCCGGGCCGAATTGCTGATCGGCTCGCGGGACCGACCGCTGGCCTGTCCCTGGCCCATGGCTTACCGGCCGCTCGATTGGATGCAAGCTGACGATTATGTGGCTCCCGGCTGGACCCTGCGCCAGGTGCGCGATTTCCGCCGTTATTACAGCCGTCCCCGGATCTGGCGCTCCAGCTCCTGGCAGGACTACGACCGCCGTCGGCCGCGCGGCGTCCCTTCCGGCTACTCCGCCGATTGGAATGAGATTGCGGCCCGGATCAAATCCGAGGCGGGCTGGCGCTGCGAACAGTGCGGCCATCCCCACGCCCCGGAAGCCGGCTATACCCTGACGGTCCACCACATCGACGGCCATCCGGGCCACAATGCCCGGTCCAATCTGGTCGCGCTTTGTCAGCGCTGTCATCTGGCTGTGCAACAGGCCGGCGCTATTCAGCCGGGCCAGTTGCCTTTATGGCCTGAAATGGTGCCGCCATGGACCCGACGTTGATTGCCGTATCTCAGGCTTTGAAAAGTATACCCCTGCCGGGCAGGATGGGAGGAAACCGCAATGGTGGATTTGGATAAGCTCTATTCTGAAAGTGCCGAACAGGCGTTGATCGGCTCCATCTTTATCGATCCCGCTCAGGCGCCGGCGCTGTTGGAGCGTCTGGCGGCGGAAGAATTTTACTTTTTGGGCCATCAGCAGGTCTGGCGAGCCCTGCAAACCTGCGCCCGTCATGGCGGAATTGATCTGTTGCTGGTGGCCAACGAATTGGAACGCACGGGGGGATTGGATAACCTGCCGCAGCTTTCCCCGGCCGAGCAGATGGAACGCACCGATCCGCTGCTGGGGATCAACCGTATCGGCTATCTGGTGTCCCTTATCAACGCCACCCCCACCGCCATCAATGCCGAACATTACGCGCGTATCATTCATCATTATGCCGCCCGGCGCGCTCTGTTGCCGCTGGCCGGCCGCCTGGTGCAACTGGCCCAGGAGGATGACTTGCCGCCCGAAGCGCTGTTCGATCAGGTCGGCAGCCTGGTGACCGATGTCATCCGGCGCTTCGGTACCGGCGGCCCGGTCCATTCTCTGGCCGAATTGGTCCCGGCGGTTCAGGCGGAACTGCAAGCGATTCTGGAAGGGCGTATCCCGCCGGCTGTCTATACCGGCCTGGCCGACCTGGACCGGCTGATCGGCGGCTTCTTCCCCGGCGATCTGACGGTCGTCGCGGCCCGGCCCGGCGTCGGCAAGACCACCTTCCTGCTGACCGCCGCCCACAATGCCGCCCGCAGCGGAAAACGGGTGCTGTTCTTCAGTCTGGAAATGGATGCGGGCCAGTTGATCCGCCGGCTGCTGGCGGGGGAGGCCGGGGTCGACAGCTCCCGGTTGCGGTCCGGCCCGCTGGAAACTGCCGACTGGCCCGGCCTGACCCACGGACTCACTCGCCTGGCCGGAATTCCTATCTGGATCGACGATACCGCCGCCATCCCGCTTTCTCATCTGAGAGCGGCCGTCACGGCGCAGGCCCTGCGCGAAGGCGTCGATCTCGTCATCGTCGATTATCTCCAGCTGGTGAAACCTGGCGTGACCCTGCGGAATCGCACCGAAGAAATCGGCATCATCACGGCCGGGCTCAAAGCGCTGGCCCGGGAAACCGGCGTCCCCATCATGGCTGCGGCCCAGCTCAATCGGGCGGTGGAACAACGCCAGGACAAGCGGCCGACGCTCTCGGATCTTCGAGAAGGGGGCTCTCAGGAACAGGATGCCGATCAGGTGATCTTTCTACATCGGCCGGGCCTCTACGGCGAGGACCAGCCCACCAATTTGACCGAGCTGATCGTGGCCAAGCATCGCCATGGCCCCACCGGCATGGTCAATGCCATCTTCCGCCCGCGGGAACAGGATTTCGTCGGCGCGGTTCGATTGGAGGTTTCTTCCTATGTCTGATTCAACCCACGGTCCTCAAAATCTGCGCGTTCAACCCGTCTTCCACCAGCCGGCCCATGCGCTCCTGCGCCCTGATCGGGTCGTCGTCTGTACGGAATATTTCTTCCTGCACTGGCGGCCCCGGCTGGGACCGGAACGGGCGGCCCTGGTCGAAGCGCTGCGCTATCTGGCCGCGCAAATCGACAAACGCGGTCCGGCGCTGCAGCATATCGAAATCACCGCGGGCCGGCTGGCGGAGATCACCGGCATGACGGCCCGGCAGGTGCTGGCGCTGTTGCAAAGCGAACCGCTCCCGGATGAAAAACCCTGGCGGCAATTGCAGAGCCCGGAAGAGAAAAAGGGCTACAAAACTTACGTCGCCGATCAGGTTATCGCGCTGCGCCACTTCATCCCCCGGCTGCGCTATGCTTCGGTTCACGATCCGCTCACCGGAAAAACGCTGCGCACCGGCTATATCCTCGAAATCGCCCTCGATGATCCCCTGTTGCCCGAAGATCAGGCGCTTCTGGAGGCTCCAGCCCCGGCTCCGGAGCGGAAAAGCGTAAAACCCAATATTGGGTTTTACGGTCAGAGCGCAAATTCCAATATCTGCATTTACGCCCCCAATTGCCAGGAGCGTAAATGCAAAAATTGGGTTTTACGGGGCGTAAATCCCAATATTTGCACGGGACTTTCAGTTAACTTACCAGTAACGGAGACTGACGTCTCCGGCTCCGCCGATTCCGCCGCCCTCCCGACGATTTCTCAGGCTCCGGAAGCCGTCGCCCGTCCGCGACGCTCCGCTCCGCCGAACGACGTGGCGCAAAGTCTGCCCCCCGTCTCCGAAATCGCCGCGCCCCCGCCTTCCGAGTTCTGTGAATCGGAAGGTGAGCGGACGCCTCAGGGAAACTCTCTCCGCTCGGTGGATCTGGACCTGCCGTTACCCCAATTGAAACAGCGGGCCCTGGCCGATCTACGCCGGGCGAAACGGGCCCCGACGCAGATCACCATTGTGGCGCAATTTATCGGTCGCCTGTTGGGACTGGGTTGTGACGACGCCGGCCTGCCCCGGCGCAAACCCGACAAAGCGGATCACGCCCGGGTGGGAGAACTGTGCAAGCGCTTTACCGCCGAGACCGTGCTGTCCACCGCCTTTGCCGTCGCGGGGCGGCTGCCCGACGATCTCCGCGATCCTTTGGCCTACCTCCAGGTCAGCCTGGAGAATCAACGCCGCGATGCCCAGGAACACAAACCCAAACCCCGTTCGGGGCGCGGCGAGCGCGGCTGCAGCGTGGACCTGGACCAGTTCACGGCGGAGGATTATCTGAATTCCTACGGAGGAGGGTCTTCATGAGCCTGGATACCTGTGGGACCTGCAACGGGTTGGGGTGGGTACGGGCGGCCGATCAGGCCCGACCGGGAGACAGCGAATTCGGCCGGCTGGTGCGTTGCCGCTGCAATCCGCCCGATCGGCAAATCGAGCTGCCGCTGCGTCTGCAACATCAGACCTTTGCCGGCTTTACCGTCCTCGACGAACCGCCGCCGCCTCAGGGCCGGGGCTCCAATCGGGCCGCCTGTACCGCCGCCCGGGACTTTGCCGCCCGCCCGCAGGGCTGGCTGCTGCTGGCTGGCGCCGTCGGAACGGGCAAAACCCATCTGCTGGCCGCGATCGCCCATGCCGCGCCCTGCGCCTGTCATTTCTTAACGGCGCCCGATCTGCTGGACGAACTCCGCAACGGCTATAACGACGATTCCTATGCCCAACGCTTCGATACCCTGAAGATGACGCCGCTCCTGTTGCTCGACGACCTGGGCGCCGAATCGGCCACCGAATGGGCCGAAGAGAAGCTCTTCCAGCTGCTTAATCACCGTTACAACTGGGAGTTGCCCACCGCCATCGCCACCAATCTGCCGCTGGAAAAGCTGCCCTCCCGGTTGCGCTCGCGCCTGTCGGACCGCACCCTGGTGACCTGCGTCGTGGCCACCGTGCCCGATCTGCGGCGTCAGCCCCTGCCGGTTGCAACGCCGGCCTGACCCATTATGCCTGTCAAAATTGCTCCGCCACTCATCAGCCCCCACATCGACCGCCGCCCGGACAACAAGGCCCGGACCGATTTTGGGGCGCTCTGCCGCCGCTGTCTGTCGATTGTTTCCGTGAGCGCCGTCGCCCCGACCCTCGGTTTGGAGGGTCGGAAATCCTGCCGGCAGGGCGCAAGCCCCGGCAACTCCCTTAGCGAGGTGCAAAATGGTTCGAAAGCTCTGGTTGCGTGTGCGGTTTCCCCTTTTGGGGCTCGGGGCCTTCCTGATCGCCGTAGCCTCCGGTTTGGCGGCCGGCTGGCTGATCGCCTGGGTGATTGCCTTTCGGCTGATCGCCATTCTGCTGGTGTTGGGAGGCTGAAATGGGAGTCCCTTTCAGTCCCACCCTCAAGAGGAGGAGCTATGACCGCCAATAACAGCTGTCTTTTCATCGGGCGGATCGCCAGCGAGCCGCTCTTCCGGCTGCGCGAACGCGGCATCCCTGAAAACCTGCCCCCGGATCAGAAGCCGGCCCTGTTGCAATTCGATCTCTGGATCCAGGGACCGGAGGGCGAAACCCGGGCCCGGCTCGTCGCCTTTAACGCCAACGCCCGGCAATTCTATGCCCAGGTCCGCCAGGGGATGGAAATCTCGGTGCAGTGCCGTTACCGCAAACGCCGGAAAGATCCCTCCGGCGAGTGGATCCATGAATTCGTCCTGGAAAGTTTGACCCTCATCAACCGCCGGGAAATTCCGCCTCGCGCCCTCCAGGCCGAAAGCCTCGAATGGGATCTGGCCGAAGAGGAAGTGATCTATGACGATTCGACTTTCGCGCCGTAAGCTGCGCCGCTGGTTGCGCTGGCCGCTGGGGATCCTCGGCGGCCTCTGCTGCCTGCTGGGGCCCTACGCCCTGGGCCGGCAGATCTCTCCCGCGCCTCTCCCGGACGGCCGCGTCCCCATCTACTCCCCGTCCGTCCGCCGCACCGAAAGCTACCGCCGGGAAGCACATCGCTGGCTCGAAGCCCTGCAAACCCTCGACGCCCGGCTGGTCGCCGCTTTGCGGACCGACGCCGGCGATGTCTACGCCCTTTCGCAACAGGGCCAGAGCACCCTGGATCAGGCCGCCGGCATCAGTCAGGAGATCACCCTGGTCTATCCGCCGGCCAGCCTGGTTGCTCTGCGCGACGCCCTGCAATTGACCGCCGACGGTTACCTCCAGGCGGCCGTTGCCCTCAACCGGTGGGTCGGGGAGCCTACGCCCGAGACGCAGGGGGCCGCCCTGGAAGCCTTACGCCAGGCCCGTCTGTTGCTGGCGCAGGCCGCCGCCAATCCCCGGCTGCAGGGCCCGGTCGATCTCGAAGGGAGCAGCCCAGCCCTGATCACTCCGGAGGCTCCCGCCGCGCCGGCCGTCAATCCCGGAGATTGGGCCGATGGTCCCTGATCCCGACTTCACACCGCAGACCGGCCTGCTGCGGGATCTCCTGGAATCGGAAAAGCGGCTCCGCCAGGCCATCGAAGCCGAGGCCCAGACCGCGCGCCAGGCGTTGGAAAGCCTGGCGCGCGAACTGGTCCCCGAGCTGGCCGATCAGTTGACCAAACAAAGCCCGATCGGTCTGGCGGGGCTCTCCCCGGACCAGCTGGCCGCGCAAATTTCCCAGCGTCTCCGCAGCCGGCTCGCCCGTCCCGGCACGCCGGCGCCCGCTCCGCCGCCGGCGCCGGAAATTCAACAGCTGCAGCTTGCCCTGGCGCAAAAAGAGCAGGCCCTGCAAAATGCCCAGGGCGAGATCCGCCGGCTGAGCGCGCAGATCGCCCGGCTGGAATCTGCCCCGCCGCCGGTCCCTGCGCCTATTCCACACATTAATAATGAAGAAAGCCCCCTCTCAGAGGGAGAAACGGGACCGGAAGAGGTGCTCTTCAAAGCCGGAGATTTCCAGCCGGCCGCCCCGCCCGAATTCTGGCCGGGCTGGTTCGAGGAGTGGGTCAAATCGCGGGGCTTCGGCAACGACCTGCTGATCGTCAAAGCGCTGGGGGAGACCGGCGAGCCGGTGCGGGTCCGGCTGATGCGGCGCCTGGCGCAACAGCTCCACTTTGCGGATGTCCCCGGGAGCCTGGGCCGCGCCGTCCAGCGCCTGCACAAAATGGGGCTGGTCAAAATCATCCCCGTCCTCAAGCCCACCCGCCAGGGTCACGTCCGGCAGGCCCACATGCTCCACCTTACCGATCAGGAGATGAACAAAGGCGGCCTCAACGGCCAGGATGCCTATCGGCTGCTCTTCGGCCAGGAGGCCGTCCGCCAGGACGCCGTGGAATTATTGTCCCGTCATAAAGCGCCCGAGCACGCCTACCTCATCCTGGAGACCCAGGCCCTGCTGGAAAAAGCCGGCTTCACCGTCGAACGCTTTCCCGATCCGGTCGAAGTCGGAGAGCTGGGCCGCTATGAGCCGGACCTCGTCGCGCGCTACGACGGCCAGACCCTCTCCATCGAAGTCGAACGGGCCACCCTCAAAAACGAAAGCCAGCGCGACCGCAAATTCCGGCGCTACTGGGAAATCAGCCAGGGCCGCTTCTGGATCGTCACCGACACTGCCGCGGCCGCCGACACCCTCACCTCCGAGATTGCCTATCAGGCCGGCAACCTGGGCAAACGGATTCGCCTGCGGCTGCTCATCGTCGAAGCCGTCGTTCCCGACGCTGTCCCGCAGGGCTGGGACATCTGGCCGCCGGAGCAGGTGTTTTAAGGCCCGCCATGCCACTTTCTTCAAGTGGCATGGCGAGGTCAAGCCGCATTTTCCGGCATACATAGCCAACCGGCATGGCCGGGGGCCGTGCCACTTCGCGGAACCGGCATGGGCATCATAAGAGCCCCCGGGAAGGAATTTCCCGGGGGCTCTGTCTGTATCCGACGTCCCTTCGATTTTGACAAGCGATCGGCCTATTATACAATTAACTTGGTGGTTGCAGAAAATCGGGTGGGGCAGTAATCCCCGCGAGGGGACGGTCACACAGTATAAGGTTCTGAGGTGTAATAAACCCCCCAGTGAGTCCGAGAGGCAGTAATCCCCGCGAGGGGACGGTCACGCATCCTCCGGTGTCCAGATACACCAACCTAAGTACGTTGTCCGAGAGGCAGTAATCCCCGCGAGGGGACGGTCACAAGGAAAGCAACAGTTCCCTCATTTGGATTGTAAGGTGTCCGAGAGACAGTAATCCCCCCGAGGGGACGGTCACTCAAACCTATCAGTACCTCTCTGTGCCGCTACTTCTATCGTCCGAGAGGCAGTAATCCCCGCGAGGGTCCGCCCAGGGTTGAAACCCTGGGCTCACCAATGACGCCCTTTCAGGGCTTAAGATTGACTTGCGGCGAGGGTTCAGCTTTGAGGCAGTAATCCCCGCGAGGGGACGGTCACTTTACTTCGACGGTCATTCCCTGTCCCCCGCGGATTTCGAGTCCGAGAGGCAGTAATCCCCGCGAGGGGACGGTCACAATGTCGCGAGCAGAAGCATCGCGACCAGCAAGAGTGGGTCCGAGAGGCAGTAATCCCCGCGAGGGGACGGTCACATTCGGAGGCTTCAGGCAATGCGTAATAACTGAAACTATTCTCCGAGGGGCAGTAATCCCCGCAAGGGGACGGTCACGGGCCCTCCAGCGTAAGGGACGCGGGCACGTTAGTTGTGGGTCCGAGAGGCAATAATCCCCGCAAGGGGACGGTCACGCCCACCGGGCGGGGTCCCGGACGTCCAAAACCCCCCAGGGTCCGAGAGGCAGTAATCCCCGCAAGGGGACGGTCACGGGCGTAGGCCGCGGCGTGGATTCAGGCTTCGGAGTTGTGTCCGAGAGGCAGTAATCCCCGCGAGGGGACGGTCACACACCGAACTGTCCGCGCTCGTCCATCACACACCTCCTGGTCCGAGAGGCAGTAATCCCCGCGAGGTCCGCCCAGGGCCTGCGGACCCCGGGCTCATCAATGACGCCCTTTCAGGGCTTAAGGTCGATTTGCTGTGAGGGTTCAGCTTTGAGGCAGTAATCCCCGCGAGGGGACGGTCACTGTAGTAGTAACCCATATCTTGCTGAATCCCCGGACGTTTGGTCTGGGAAGTAGTAATCCCCGCGAGGGGACGGTCACCCTGGCTCGTGAATTGTCACCACACCGTAGGGCTCCGTGTCCGAGAGGCAGTAATCCCCGCGAGGGGACGGTCACGAATTTGCCTCCCTCATGCCGCCAATCCAGTAATCTTAGTTCGAGAGGCAGTAATCCCCGCGAGGGTCCGCCCAGGGTTGAAACCCTGGGCTCACTTGGAGCGCCCTTTCAGGGCTTAAGATCGATTTGTTATGAGGGTTGGGCTTTGAGGCAGTAATCCCCGCGAGGGGACGGTCACACATAGAATCTAAAGACTGTGGATTCTCCCTAAACATGGCAGTCCGAGAGGCAGCAATCCCCGCGAGGGGACGGTCACAAAACCAAAGTCAGCAGCAAACCATTTAACCCTTTCATGTCCGAGAGGCAGTAATCCCCGCGAGGGGACGGTCACTCATATCACCGCGCTCAATAATGATGCGGATGAGCTGAGTCCGAGAGGCAGTAATCCCCGCGAGGGGACGGTCACATGACGAACGCTCGTCTTCCTTCAGTGAATCCTTCCACAGTGTCCGAGAGGCAGTAATCCCCGCGAGGGGACGGTCACCTTCCGAGTCGATTTCATGAGCAATCGCATTGATTTCCTGGTCTGAGAGGCAGTAATCCCCGCGAGGGGACGGTCACCAGCATATTGTTAGCTTGACTATTTCATACGCGATTCCGAGTCCGAGAGGCAGTAATCCCCGCGAGGGGACGGTCACCATCAAATTGATAGCCTAAGTTCATCCATACTAGCCATCGTCCGAGAGGCAGTAATCCCCGCGAGGGGACGGTTACATTCTATCTATTGAACGAGGAATCTCCTCAAGTGCAAAGGTCCGAGAGGCAGTAATCCTCGCAAGAGGATGGTCACTAAATAATCCTGGAATACTTACGCCAGGCATTGAAGATAGTCCGAGAAGCAGTAATCCCCGCGAGGGGACGGTCACGTGCCATACCTTTTAGATGCTACTGCACTGACTCTGTGAGTCCGAGAGGCAGTAATCCCCGCGAGGGGACGAGGATCTTAGCCCTGAAGGGGCGCCCTCAAGGTAGCCTGGGGTTTCACCCCAGGAAAAGGGCAACCAAGTTCCCGAATTTGCAGTTTTGTCGGGTCGTAGTATTTTTGAGGCAGTAATCCTCGCGAGGGGACGGTCACGAATTACCGGGACAAAAGACCAGCCAGGTCGCATTTTCGTCCGAGAGGCAGTAATCCCCGCGAGGGGACGGTCACTATAAGCAGGCTGTATTGTAAGAGAGTTTGCCTGGTCTAGTCCGAGAGGCAGTAATCCCCGCGAGGGGACGGTCACCAGTATTTGACGCCATCACCTGGACCTGCTGAACAGCGTCCGAGAGGCAGTAATCCCCGCGAGGGGACGGTCACATTCTCCACCCCCAGCTGCATCCTTAATCGCCTGGATGCGTCCGAGAGGCAGTAATCCCCGCGAGGGGACGGTCACCTAAGGCTCCCACAAGTTGTTCTTGTCCGGTGGAAACTGGTCCGAGAGGCAGTAATCCCCGCAAGGGGACGGTCACGTATAACTAAGCTCTTCATCTCCCAGCCAGAATGTCTGCGTCCGAGAGGCAGTAATCCCCGCGAGGGGACGGTCACGGAGCCTGATCGGACTCTTCCACCAGCGACTGTTCAACAGTCCGAGAGGCAGTAATCCCCGCGAGGGGACGGTCACTTAGCAATCCTCCACAACACTTTTGCTTGTGTATCGTAACGTCCGAGAGGCAGTAATCCCCGCGAGGGTCCGCCCAGGGTTGAAACCCTGGGCTTACTTGGAGCGCCCTTTCAGGGCTTAAGATCGATTTGCTGTGGGGATTGAGCTTTGAGGCAGTAATCCCCGCGAGGGGACGGTCACCCAAAGATAACCTCCTCGGAAGTTGCTTCAATTACACGTGTCCGAGAGCAGTAATCTCCGCGAGGGGACGGTCACATTCAGAAGGAACAATTCGCAACTTCCATAGGTAACAGAGTCCGAGAGGCAGTAATCCCCGCGAGGGGACGGTCACGAATGGATTGTCACAACACCGTAAGGTTCACAAAAACGTCCGAGAGGCAGTAATTCCCGCGAGGGGACGGTCACCTGGCATTGAACTCCTAAAGTCTCTACTTCCTTTCTTGTCCGAGAGGCAGTAATCCCCGCGAGGGGACGGTCACCCGGGTTCCAGGGTAAACACCCCCGCTGCAATAGTCGCTGGTCCGAGAGGCAGTAATCCCCGCGAGGGGACGATCACAGGAATTTCTGGCCGCACAAGTGCACCCAGTGCACAACGTCCGAGAGGCAGTAATCCCCGCGAGGGGACGGTCACATAGAAAATAAACTCCGTCCTTGTTGAGGGCGTATAATCGTCCGAGAGGCAGTAATCCCCGCGAGGGGACGGTCACTTTCATCAATCTTTAGAGAAAGGGTGCTCCGCAGCAGATCCGAGAGGTAGTAATCCCCGCGAGGGGACGGTCAAAAAGTATTCCCCAGGTGCCAAGTGTAACATTGGAAATAGTCCGAGAGGCAGTAATCCCCGCGAGGGGATGGTCACAATCCCATGAATCCTAACGATCCGATCAGAAACAAAACCACGTCCGAGAGGCAGTAATCCCCGTGAGGGGACGGTCACTCAGTGAATTCTGACAATGTAACCACCTGCCCGCCAAAAATGTCCGAGAGGCAGTAATCCCCGCGAGGGGACGGTCACCTTAGATACTCTGTCAGACGGGGTATCACTTAAACGTTTGTCCGAGAGGCAGTAATCCCCGCGAGGGGACGGTCACTATTCACTTGCGTCAAACCAGAAATCACACTGAAGGGAGTCCGAGAGGCAGTAATCCCCGCGAGGGGACGGTCACGCTTTATGTCCAGCAGGCCACCATCCCAATAGGTCTGTTGTCCGAGAGGCAGTAATCCCCGCGAGGGGACGGTCACGAGAAGAGCATCCTGCGAGGTTGGCATAGTGGCACTTAGTCCGAGAGGCAGTAATCCCCGCGAGGGGACGGTCACTTTCAGATTCGATCAGGTGGTCAATACCGCCGCCAGCCCGTCCGAGAGGCAGTCATCCCCGCAAGGGGACGGTCATTAGTATATGCTCTCGTATAGCGTTCCTATCGAATTTGCCAGTCCGAGAGGCAGTAATCCCCGCGAGGGGACGCCCTGGCCCTTTTTTGAACTGTGCGGCGCTTGCTCTCTTCCCGCTTTGCATTACACTCTTTATGCTTTGGGAGCGCTGCGAAGCCGGCTAAGGAAGGCGATATTTTTCGGGCCAGTGAGGTGTTGATGAAAATCTCAACTTTACAGATTGAGGGTTTTCGTTCGTTATATGAGGTGGATTGGAAGCCGGGGGATTTGAATGTGGTGATCGGGCCTAACGGCAGCGGCAAGTCAAACCTGCTCAAGGTGCTGGAGCTGCTATCGGCTTCTGCCCGGGGGCGGTTGGGTCGCCAGATCCAACGGGAGGGGGGGATGGAGCCGGTGGTCTGGGATGGGCGGATTTCTCAGGTGACTTTCAAGCTGAGGACTTCGCCTTTGGATCCGGCGCGGGATAGTCTAACTTACGAGCTGACGCTGGCGCGGTTGGGGATGTCCAGCGCTTATTACATCAAGCATGAACTGTTGGGTAATGATGAGGGCGTTGCAGCCGGCGAGAAACCCGAACCGTTGAAGCTGGTCGAACGCACTCCTCAACAGGCTTTGGTCTATGACGAGGAGGGCCGCCGGCTGACGGCGCCGGTCGAGTCGGTCCCGGAGGAGGAGACGCTCCTTTCGCTGGCCGCCGGACCTTTTACCGCCAATCGCTGGATTACGGCTTATCAAAACCGGCTGGCGGGCTGGCGTATCTACCATGATTTTCAAACCCATGCGGAATCTCCTGTCCGGCAGCCGTCGCTGGCCCGCCATGAAACGGCGGTGGAGGCGGATGGAAGCAATCTGGTGGCGGTTTTGCATACGCTCTATACGGGCAGCCGGGAATTCAAGCAGGATTTAAATTCGGCGTTGATGGCCGCTTTTGGGGAGGATTTTGAGGAGTTACTGTTCCCGCCGGCCGCCGATCAACGGATTCAAATGCGGGTGCGCTGGCGGAGTTTGAAGCGCGAGCAGACTACGGCCGATCTTTCGGACGGCACGTTGCGGTTTTTGTTTCTCATCGCGATCCTGGCCAATCCCAATCCTCCGGCTTTGATTGCCATCGACGAGCCGGAAACCGGCTTGCATCCGGCGATGTTGCCGATCGTGGCGGAATATGCGGCCGAGGCGGCGCTGCACACCCAGGTTATTTTTACCACGCATTCGGCGGAATTCCTGGATGCCTTCCATGGGGTTACGCCGGTGACTACCATTGTGAAGTGGGAAGAAGGTAAAACCCAATTACAGGTTGTCGATGCGGCCACCTTGAATTACTGGCTCAAAGAATACACGTTGGGCAAACTCTTCCGCAGCGGTAACCTGGAGGGGTTGGCATGAAGTTTGTTTTTCTGGTCGAAGGGTATACCGAACAGAAATCGATTCCGACCTTTTTGAAGCGGTGGCTGGATGTGCGGCTGACCCAAAAAGTGGGCATCCAGATCGATCGTTTTGAAGGCTGGCAGGAATTGATCAAGGATCTGCCCACAAAAGTCCCGATGTACCTGCACGGACCCAAATCCGATCAGATCATTGCCGTGATTGCGATGCTGGATCTTTATGGCCCTACGTTTTATCCGGAACATTTGACCGCGGTCCGCGAGCGGTATGCCTGGGCGGTCGAGGATTTACAGCGGCGGGTCCATGAAGAGCGCTTTCGGATGTTCTTTGCCGTGCACGAAGTCGAGGCCTGGTTGCTCAGCGATCCGGCGTTATTCCCGGATTCCGTTCGGCGGGCCTTGCCCGGAAAAATCAGCCGGCCGGAGACGGTCAATTTCGATGAACCGCCGGCAAAGTTGTTGGAGCGGCTGTATCGGGAGAAACAGAGAAGCCTTTACAAAAAAGTAACCTACGGCAGCGCCCTCTTCACCCAACTCAGCCCGGATCGGGTGTATGAGCGGTGTCCTTACTTTCAACAAATGATGGATACTTTGTTGGATCTGGCCAGAGTTGCCGGTTTGTAACCGTTGCCGGTGGGATGAGAGGCAGTAATCCCCGCGAGGGGACGGTCACTTACGCTGAGAATCATAGAAGGAAGTACAAAATTCCTCGTCCGAGAGGCAGTAATCCCCGCGAGGGGACGGTCACATTAACCTGCACACGCACATTGTCTCGATACGTCACGTGTCCGAGAGGCAGTAATCCCCGCGAGGGGACGGTCACGCTTATGTTCGGTCGAGCAGAAGTGTAGGTCGATTGCGTCCGAGAGGCAGTAATCCCCGCGAGGGGACGGTCACTCTCAAACCTATCCTCGAAAGCCGTCAACGCCTGCCCCTCGAGTCCGAGAGGCAGTAATCCCCGCGAGGGGACGGTCACTTTGGATTTGGAAGGGCGTCAACAATCTCCACTGCTCCCTGTCCGAGAGGCAGTAATCCCCGCGAGGGGACGGTCACTGACCATGGGCATGAGTGTGGGCGTAGGCATGAGCGTAGGTCCGAGAGGCAGTAATCCCCGTGAGGGGACGGTCACTGAAATTGATTAGGGGCGACCTCGACGGAATAAATTTTGTCCGAGAGGCAGTAATCCCCGCGAGGGGACGGTCACTTTTTCACGAAGTCGGCGGTCTCTTCCCCGTCATCCAACGGTCCGAGCGGCAGTAATCCCCGCGAGGGGACGGGCGGAATTTTCTTCGGGAGGGAGCCTATGACGACAAGATCCCCGGATTTGGGCGATCTCCTGGAGATTTTTACAGCGTTGCAATGGGACGAAACCTACCTTGAGGGACTTGAGCGTTTTTTACGTTCCTATCAGGTAGAAAGTGTTTTGGATTGTGCGGGCGGGATCGGGTTCCCGGTGTTGGAGCTGAAAAAACGGGGTTGGGATGTCTCTTATGCCGACGGCAGCGCCGCTATGGTACGGCGATTTTTGGAGAAACAGGTCGTTGAAAAGGTAGTGATTCCCTCGTATTCTTCTGATTGGCGCGAACTCAGCCAAAAGGTCCCCGGCACTTTCGATGCGTTGTTATGCCGGGGCAATTCTTTGGTTTATATGGATTCATGGGGTGTTGGCCCGGTTTTGACTCCAGGCCTTTGGGAAATTCAAATCGCTCTGGGCGAGTTTTTTAAGAAGTTGAAGCCGGGGGGTGTGTTGTATCTGGATATTTACAGGGAGGATCAGAGGGATAACGGGGTGAGCCGGGATCTCGGGGAAAAGATTGTGGCCGGGCATAAAGTGAGTCTGGACTGGCAAATCAATTGCGATCACTTCAGCCGTCGAAGGATCTGGACGGTCGATTTGAGTGTGGATGGGCAGTCGCAAAGATTCGAGCTATGCAGCTTTCTGCTCTATCATGCGGAACTGATAACGTTACTTTACAAAGTCGGGTTTTCGGATGTAGCAGAGGTGGAAATCGACGGGGAACGCATTTTTAAGGTGTATCGGGCTTTGAAATAAGGCCGTAGCGCATAATTTACTCAGAACTTACCGCCGATCAAAGATGTTGTAAGCAGACGCAGTGGCCGCGGAGAACCAGCGAAAAAAGCTCTTTTTATCCCTTTCGGCACATCAGCGGTGTATTCTCTTCGGTTTACTGCGGGGTTATTTTGGTGGTAATTGCTTTTTTGTTGATAGCATCCAGGCTCAGCCTTCAGGGTTGATTGTCACAGCATAAACAGGCGCTATTAATTCATGGTCTACTGTTATCATAAATTTACCGGTGAGATTGAGAGTGTTACCTGATGGGGGCGAAATCAGGTTTTTTAACTATCTTGAGAAGGAGCGTGTAATGAAGGTAAAAATCACTCTTTCGGTAATCCTGGCCATTTTATTAGTGCTGGGAACTACGGCAACGGTCCTGGCGGCCATGTCGAAAAGCAATAGCCTGTATATTACGGGAGACGGTTTGCGTGCCAATGGAAACGGTGTCACTACGGATAATGCCCGCAATGTGACCTGGGTCCGGGTGACCTGTACCCTTTCTTTGGTCGGGGGCGGCACAATTGACGGCCCTTACACGGTTACGCGGGGGACCCCCGGTAGCGTCGCGGTGCGGACGTCCACGATGGTACAATATCATCGTGGCGAAAGGTTGGTCAATACCTGTATCCATCAAGTGATTTATGGAAATGTTATCCAACCCAGTCAAACGACCACGGCTTACATAACCGTTCCGTAAAAAAGCTTTTTCCGGGCAGTAAGTTTAATCCCCCATCGGGTAACACTTTATATCAATTTGGAATGGCGGGATGGCAATAGCATGGATTGGATGCCGGGTGAAAATAATCTTCTGGTAAGGGGCTTTCGATCCAAGGCGATAGCTTGGTCCTGGTTGGTTAAGGGTAACCTGACTTGAGCGTGAATTAAGCCATTATGCCCGTCGGACGCGATGTCGCGCCGGCGGGCTTTTTGTAGTTACAGGGTTGTCGGTTGAGGGGAGAAATCCTCAACTAAGCCGGTTCCCATCAGGATGTCAGGTCTGGTTTTTATTGGATCTCGTTGAATTTCAGGTTGGATCAATGAGGGGCCTATTACATTGATACCCGACCAGGGAATCTGTTTGCAGGGGTGCAATCGGGACTTTTCTAAATATAGCCAGGCGGGTTATAAATCGAACTTAAAGATTCCGGTCTAGATTGTAACATAGACTTTTATAGGCCAGCTCAATGGGTGCATTGCAATCCAGAGAAATGATTGGAACTTCATATAGTTTGCAAATGCTCTCAAAAGTCTTTTCCTTTTCGGAATTGTCTTGTTCGACCAGAATCCAGTCAGGAACAGGGGATGCCCTTGTTTGATTTCTTTCACGGGCTTTAGCGAGTGTGGCATTACAGTGGATCAAGACTGCCGTTGATGTTTTTCGTTTTATTAGATCGAACAGTCTGGGTAATACATAGTCAGGGATGTCGGACCCGGTTTCGATAGATTGATAGTCATTTTTTCCAAATTCTTCCAATAAATTATCGTAAAGGGTTTTTAAGAAAAGGGCGTTATAATTTTCACTGTTCCCGTGTTTTGCAATAATGGGTGCCACAAAAGGTAGGATATCCAGTCGGGTGATAGAGGTTTCCTCGGATAGTTTTGTCATTAAGGTTGTTTTTCCTGCGGCTGATTTTCCATGAAACACAAATACGATGGGAAAGTCTATGATGCTTTTCTGAAATTTCATATTTCCTCCTTAGATAGACTGAAATTTCTGGGCATTAGCATTTGGGGAGAATTCAGTTTAACTCGAGGATCTGTCCTGGTGAAGGGTTATTTCCCGCGATGACGACCGCGCCTTTGAGCTGGGGCTGGCGGAGGCGATCCAGTCGGCCTGAGCGGAGCGGGCGAGGGCGCCGCATCTGTTGCGCCCAGATTTCATGCGATTCGGCGTCGGGTGTCAGGAGGACGGCGTGGGTGCAGTCGTCGAGCCGGGTTTCCTGTTCGAGCTGAACGATCAACGGTCCGGTGGGTGCCGGTAGATGCACATCGCCTTCCTGGGGAGCCGCGCGGTGTAGTTCTGAAAGCAAAGCCGTGATCCAATGATCGGCGGCTTCTTGCTGAGCCGGGGACAAACGATCCCGCCATGTCCGTGCCGACGTGTGCGGCGCCGGCACGGGCCGGCCCAATGCATCAGCCATCCGGGCGTAGAATTCCAACGCCGCAGCGATGACGATCGCCTCCTGATCCCTGGGATCTTCCGGTTCGGAAGTTGCCGGAAGTTCTAAAGATTCATCCAGGCGGGGGATAATTCCCCGCTCCTTCAAACGCCGAAGCAGGTCGGAAACCCTGTCGGCCCGGACACAGACATGGCGGGCCGACAGGGTTTCTCCGAGCGTTTCCCGAATCCGGCGTTGAGCGGTAAGTTCCAGCAACAGGGTCGGGTCATCGGTTTCCAGGACCAAGCGCCGGCGAAGCGCGATCCGCTCGACTGCCTCAGCCTGGCGGTAGATGGTTTCGACCAGCAGCGGGGGAAGCGGGCCGGCCAGCGCTTCCAGAAAGGCCGTCAGATCGGCGGGAGCGCGGCCTTGTTGCAGAGCGCGAGCCAGGTCTTCTTCTTTCAGCCGGTAAAAACCCGGTGTCTTCGGCTGCGGAGCAATCAGCGATTCCAGTTCCAGACGGCGAAAGCCTGCAAGAGAGGGCTCGTCGATCTGCGCCGGGACAATTTTCAGGCAAAAGTCGGTGGTTTCATCCAGGGAATCAGCCGTTATTCGTACCGTTTCCGGGGGCGGGACCGGAAGCGCGATACCGTCGGGACGTCCGAGCAGGGCGGCCCCGGTCGGCGTCAAAATCCAGCTGGCTTCCAGCGGAGCCACGACTCCCAGCCAGGAGAGCGGCCCGGATAGAACCTGGGACAGCTTTTCCTGCATTACCAGACTGTATTCGGCCCGGGCCTCAGAATCCAGGTCGGCCCAAATCCGATAGGGAGCCAGCGGGCGCAGCAATTCAGGCGCCTGCGTGGTCCAGATCGCCGACGTCCAGATCGCGCCGGGGGTTTGATCGGCCAGGAAGGTGTGTAATTGCGCCGTCCGGCCCAGCGGGTCAGGTTCCCGCGCCGGCGGCTGTCGGAATCGTCGGCGGCGTTCCCGATTCTCCGGCGATTCAGCGCTCCAGGCCGACCACAGGGATTGCAACTGATGAAAGGGATCAACCGTCACCCAATCCCAGGCCGCCGACGTGGGTTTGAGCCGACCGGAAAATAACCCGATTAGACCGGCGCTCTCGGCCAGATAATGGAGAAAGGTCAAATAGGGCGCCTGCAACTCACTGCGGGGTAAAGGACTCGAATCCGGAGCCGTACCGGAACGCAAGGAAAAGAACCGTCCCAATTCGTCCAGGGCCGCCGACGGCAGCCAGCGTTCGTGCAGCGGGACAGATTCGCTGCGCTGCAGAAAACTGAGAAAGACGAAGAGATGTTTTAACAACGGCGGCGCCGCCGTTTCGACCGGGGCTGCGGGGAGTGTCGCCGGTTTCAGGTTTTCAGCCAGAAAAGGATGGTAATCCATCGGCAAAACAAAAACTCGAAGTGAACGAGAGCCGACTTTTAGAGGAAAGATCCAGCCCTGATAGAAAAGCTCTTCCGTGGGAGAAAGCGGGGGTTCCCAGGGGGCCGGAACGTTTTTATCTCGCCAGGGACGGTAAGGACGGAGTTCGCCGAATCGGCTGATAAATCCGGCATATTCCAGTTGTCCGCCAGCGTTTAACAACACCCGCAAGGCCGTGTCGGCCTCAGCTGAAAGCGTCGAAAAAGAACGGACCAGGCGTTCGGGATCGATCAGATGGGGTAGCAAGTTACGGACCGCTTCAAGGTGCGACCAACGGGCTTTGAATTGGAAGTGGTTTATCCGTGTCAGCATCTGAATGATGCGCCAGGATTGATTTTCCAGGCAGTATATCAAATTCAGCGAATTGTCCTTTGTGTTCAATGAGTTCCTTCTTGTTGATTTGCAAAAATGAGGAACAGGCCGCAGCCTATGCACATTTGACAGAATTCTCGGCCATTATACAATGAGTCGGAAGTATAAGGTAGGATAGCTGAGGCAAAAATATTGGATTTGTAGGGTTTTGAGGCCCATTTTCGAGCCCTCAAAAAAGCTGAAAAAATGAGTAAAAATACCCGTACTGGTGGGGGTTTTTCGTTTTTTGAAATCCACCGGTGGGGGGTGAGGCAAAAGGGAGTCCGAGAGGCAGTAATCCCCGCGAGGGGACGGTCACAAAAATAAGTAGTAATCATCGTTGTAAGGCCTCAGAGTGTCCGAGAGGCAGTAATCCCCGCGAGGGGACGGTCACAAAATCTACTGGTTGGGGAAGAGGATCCGTATAATTAAGTCCGAGAGGCAGTAATCCCCGCGAGGGGACGGTCACGCGGATGCTGTTGCACCCAAGGAAATACCAGTATACCTCGTCCGAGAGGCAGTAATCCCCGCGAGGGGACGGTCACATCCACTGCAAACCAGAGAACACAATGACTACACAAACGTCCGAGAGGCAGTAATCCCCGCGAGGGGACGGTCACAATACCATCCCTCAGAGCAGGTGGATGTCCTTGCCCAACGAGTCCGAGAGGCAGTAATCCCCGCGAGGGGACGGTCACGAGTTTGATCGAAGAACGTTACCTCAAAGTACCCAGGGCGTCCGAGAGGCAGTAATCCCCGCGAGGGGACGGTCACCTTTAGGGGCCTCTTGCGTCCATCACACACCTCCATACGTCCGAGAGGCAGTAATCCCCGCGAGGGGACGGTCACTTCAGAGAGTCCTTTCTTGGCCATGATAGCCAATTATCAAGTCCGAGAGGCAGTAATCCCCGCGAGGGGACGGTCACAATAAAATCGAGTATTGAGATTTCCCCTTCATTGGTTGTCCGAGAGGCAGTAATCCCCGCGAGGGGACGGTCACTGGAAATACACATCAACCACATCACCCTTTACTCTGTAGTCCGAGAGGCAGTAATCCCCGCGAGGGGACGGTCACCGTTGGATGAAAGTGTGTGTTCCGTAAGGTTTAAAGAGAAGTCCGAGAGGCAGTAATCCCCGCGAGGGGACGGTCACCCTTGCTTTCGAATTCTGAATTCGCCTTTCCGATAGCCTCGTCCGAGAGGCAGTAATCCCCGCGAGGGGACGGTCACTTTGGGTATTTCGATTGTGATAGGTGAGGCAATATCAACGTCCGAGAGGCAGTAATCCCCGCGAGGGGACGGTCACCCACGATACACCTCCATAAAACAGTTTGAGATTTGCGGAGTCCGAGAGGCAGTAATCCCCGCGAGGGGACGGTCACTCAGCATTTCAGGAGTTGTGTTGATCACAGGTAGACTGGGTCCGAGAGGCAGTAATCCCCGCGAGGGGACGTCACGCCACCAGCCAGCCCAGACAACTTCTCCATCTGCAACGTCCGAGAGGCAGTAATCCCCGCGAGGGGACGGTCACTTAAATCAACTGTAAGGCCAATCATTGCACCATTATCAGTCCGAGAGGCAGTAATCCCCGCGAGGGGACGGTCACAATGATGATGATCTTGGTGTTTGCGTTGGTCTTTGCTTATGGTCCGAGAGGCAGTAATCCCCGCGAGGGGACGGTCACACATGTATCCAGAGGGATTGCGATTATATGCAAATCCGTCCGAGAGGCAGTAATCCCCGCGAGGGGACGGTCACATAAGTTCGCGCACCCTGAAGGGTGCGGAACCCCTCGTCCGAGAGGCAGTAATCCCCGCGAGGGGACGGTCACGGTACCAATATGAGTACTGCTATTGCAGCAATCACAACAGTCCGAGAGGCAGTAATCCCCGCGAGGGGACGGTCACATAAACCCTCCAGTTGCTTCGATATACTCCGCCAAGGTAGTCCGAGAGGCAGTAATCCCCGCGAGGGGACGGTCACGAGCAGTCATCTCACACCTCCTTTATATTTACTCCAAAGTCCGAGAGGCAGTAATCCCCGCGAGGGGACGGTCACCAGTCCCCATAACGGAAAAGACAACAACCCCAATCAAAACGTCCGAGAGGCAGTAATCCCCGCGAGGGGACGGTCACATTTAGACACGGAGACTGAAGATCATTATATTCCCCCTGTCCGAGAGGCAGTAATCCCCGCGAGGGGACGGTCACAATGGATTTCAGTCTGACCCCTATTGAGGGTCAGGATCGTCCGAGAGGCAGTAATCCCCGCGAGGGGACGGTCACATTCATAATTTACCTTTCGGCAGATAATAAGCTTGCTATGTCCGAGAGGCAGTAATCCCCGCGAGGAGGGTAGGAGAAGTCAGGACTCATTACGGCTAAGTGGCTGACTTATTACGAAAAAGCGTAATAAGTCACTGGACTTATTACGCTGGAAATTGACTTGTTACGCACTCATTACGCCGAGAAATAACAAGCTTTCTGACTTATTACGCAGTCAGAATTTCGGCGAAGGCACTTTAACATTCCTCGTCGGATCTTATCCGCAATTTTATCCGCTGAAGCAGGCGTAAATTGATCAACGTGTAGATCAAGGTATTGAGGTTGGTGATCGATTCCTGGTTGCGGAGATAGGGGCGTTCGATACCGAGTGCTTTAGCCTGGCTGTTGATCCGTTCCACGGCGGTACGTTGGTCGTAGATCTTCTTGTAAAAGGGACTTTTTCGATCTAGAGTATGCCGGATGCGGGCGCCAATGCTGGTAGCCATGCTGGAGGTACATCCACCTTTGGCGGCTTTTTTGTGCTGAATCGGGCAAGGCTGATCGGTTTTCTGGGGATGGTGCAGCGGGCAAACATACCGGCCGCGCTCATACTCAATAATGCAATTGGTCCGATCGCGATAGGCGAATTTGAGAGGCATGGGGAGCCCGGCGGCACACAGGGGCAATCCTTCGGGTGAAAATTTTCGATGAATCGATTGCGCATTGCCCTTTTCGCTAAAAGGCACGGCTGCAAAAGCTTCGGGATCGGCTTGGCAATAGAAATATTCATAGACATAAAATGCGTCAAATGCCGCATCAAAGGTACCCCAGCGAGGACGGAATCCCAGGCGTGCTTCGACCTGAGCCATGAGGGGAAAGAAATAGGAAACATCGGGGTGATCGAAGGTTTGGGTCATTTCGGCTAACACGATTTCTCCCCATTCTGGTACTTTGGTGACAATCACGCCGGAACCATAGCCCCAGTAATATTCCCCAAATTGGAGATTGGCGGCTGATTTTGGATTAGCAGTGGGAGTTTCTGAATGGGCGGCTTCCTTGGCCGAACGTTGATTGTGACGGCGTTTGCAGCCCAACTTACAGTCGGGATCGCCGGCGGGTTGTTGAGTCTTGTCAAAGCGCTCTTTGACATAAGCTTTGGGGTTGTTTTCTTTGACCCAGGCCAGGATGTGTTTGGTGTCGAGCGAGATACACTCCCCGACTTTAAAACCGAACGAGGCTAACTCAGATTGCAACTGATGGATACTTTCAGCCAATAGAAACTGGGCGACGGAATTGGGCATTTCTCGTAACAGAAAAGTCAGATGGCGCTGAGTTGGCAAACTGGCTTCGGGATCAAATCCTAGAGGGTGAGTAACTGACGGAACCAAGGGAAATCCTAACAACCAGATCAGTTCTGGAGCCTCAATCAAGAATTGACGTAAGGCGGCCATAGAATCGCGTTTCTCATGGAGCTTGACTAAACAAGCCGCAGTGAAGGCTGCTAAGGGAATCGTGGTGCGACCCCAGTTGCGTATTAGATCGCGTTCTGGGAAATGGTCCCAATCCAAGGGGCCTAACAATTCCAGGTATTTTCGAGCCAAAGCGGATTGCGCGATGGGCTCCGGTAAAAGCGTAGGGTCTTTCCATAAAAGATGCAGGTTGACCCGGTTTTCAAGTAGGTTCCGTGGCTGGGGCTTGGGGGGGACGGGGCTTAACAAGGTGACCAATCGGGATAAAATGGAAGGGCCTGTCATGGTTTTCTCTCCTTTCATGCTAAAGGAATGGGTGGTACCTTCATTTTAGCAAAAGTGGGAAGCCCTGACAGGCAGCGTAATAAGTCAATTTACTTGTTACGCCCGAGTGGTCCTGGAAAGCTGACTTATTACGGGGAATTGGGTAGATGCGTAATAAGTCAACGGACTTATTACGTTCAGAGGGTGCTACCCGATGACCTGTTACGCACTTATTACGCTAAGGCGTAATGAGTCAATTCACTTATTACGTTTTTGAGAAGCGCTGATCCGACTTGTTACGCGCTTGTTACGTTTTGGCGTAATAAGTGATTTCACTTCTCTTACCCTCCGCGAGGGGACGGTCACTTTTTCACATTCATCGAAAAGACTACGATACAAAGCAGTCCGAGAGGCAGTAATCCCCGCGAGGGGACGGTCACCTCCCGCTCCTGTGGTGGCTACTCCGACGGGTACTCCCGTCCGAGAGGCAGTAATCCCCGCGAGGGGACGGTCACTACTGTAGGGGCACAAAGAAAGCCCCTAACAACGCCAAACGTCCGAGAGGCAGTAATCCCCGCGAGGGGACGGTCACATTCAACAGGGAGACTAAAGAATTGCGTCACAGTCATCGTCCGAGAGGCAGTAATCCCCGCGAGGGGACGGTCACTATAACCAAGGTTCCCACTATATGGGGGGCATTTGAACTTGTCCGAGAGGCAGTAATCCCCGCGAGGGGACGGTCACGCGGTAATGGTGACCGGGGTGACCGACGGACCCCAGGCGTCCGAGAGGCAGTAATCCCCGCGAGGGGACGGTCACAAATTTACGCCCCCTCCCAGGGGCTTTCCAAAAAAATTGTCCGAGAGGCAGTAATCCCCGCGAGGGGACGGTCACCCAAATCTCCCGAAACGTCGATCTGTCCAGGGTTTACTGTCCGAGAGGCAGTAATCCCCGCGAGGGGACGGTCACACATAACCCACAAAGTAAACTTTGTTGGCATAGTACCAAGTCCGAGAGGCAGTAATCCCCGCGAGGGGACGATTCTTACAACAAAAGTCCCCTGGATGTCATTCCAGGGGACTTTTGTTGTTCTGGTTCGGTTTAACAGGACGGTGTAGTATACCTTTGTGGGTTTTTTATTCCTTTGGCATAAATTCTAATTGGAGGGTTGGAATTTGAGTCTTTCCTTCTTCGTAGGCTGTATCCGGCGGTAAGTTGGGCTGTTTTATGCTTTGTGTAGATAGTTGATCGCACCGTTCGTTTTCTGGGATTCCGGCATGTCCTTTGACCCAACAGAATTCTACGGTATGGGTTTTACATAGTTCCAATAGTTGCGCCCACAAATCAATATTTTCGGTTTTATTGTCTTTCTGGCGATACCAGCCATTGATCTGCCAACGTTGCGCCCATCCTAAGGTCATGGCATCAACTACATATTTTGAATCGCTATATAACGTTACCGGAGATGCTCGTTTCAAAGCTCGGAGTCCTTCAATACAAGCCTGCAATTCCATGCGGTTATTGGTTGTTAACCGGAAACCACCGGATAGTTCTCGACGATGGATGATTCCTTGCGTATCTTTGAATAGCAACACTGCTCCATAGCCTCCTGGACCAGGGTTGGGATCACACCCTCCATCTGTAAAGATGACCACTTTGCTTGTATTTAATGCTGTTTGATAATCGATCGGTTGGAGAGCTTCAGTCTGAGGATCTGTAAAATGGTTTGCGGTGGGCCCCAATAACATGTCGATTTCGGCAAGCAAATCATCCACTTCATCCATTTCGTTCAGCCAGGCGCGAGCTTCTTGTAAGGTGGCAAACCCTTTGAAAAGTGCTTCGGGTATTCCCTGTACCTGATCGGCGGCACCTTCTTCTCCAAACCACTGGCGGTAAAGGCCGGGTTTGCGTCCATGAACGACAAGGTAATAGTTGTTCTTTTGTTTTTTGTTCATAGCTAATGTCCTTATTCCAGCGGAATGAGGGTTCCCGGTGTAGGATCTTTTCCCACAATGACGACCGCGCCTTTGAGCTGGGGTTGGCGGACGGCGATCCAGTCGGCCTGGGCGGAGCGGGCGAGGGCGGCGTAGAGCCAGAGGGGGAGTTTGCCGCTGATGATCAGTCCGCCCTGGACTTTCGGCGGGGCCGGTAGGGGGAGGGTTTCTTCCAGGTCGATGTAGACTTCCGGCAGTTGGTAATGCAGAAGGGTGCCCTGCGGCAGGAGGGTGAGGGTGGTGGTGCAGACGGCTGAGGCGGCGGTCGGATCGGCCAGTTCGGGGACGGTCAGCCAGCCCCAGGCGGTATTGAAGAGGTAGAAGGGCGCCGGGACGGCGTGCCGGGCGAGGGCGGCATAGAGCCAGTTGGGACCGCGGCCGTAGACGGCCAGCGGTTGCTGCTCGGGTAGGTAATCCAGGATGCGGGGCAGCTCTGCGGGATGCCAGGCGCGGGGATCGGCGCCGAAATGCTGGGCCAGTTTGTCCAGGTCCACGGTCAGTTCGGCGGGGGCCTGGGCCATGTGCCAGCGGTAGAGATCGAAGGGCAGGTCGGTGAAGAGCTGCGCCAGTCGTTCGATGAGGGCTTCGAAGGCCGGCCCTTCGGCCTGGCGGCCGCGCTCCAATCCGGCCAGGGTGCCGTGGACCAGCGGTTCGGTGGTCTCCAGGTGGTTGAGGCCGGGCAGGTCGCTGTGCAGATCGCCCAGCAGGATCAGGCCATGGCGGCGCATCCGTTGCGCCCAGATTTCATGCGATTCGGCGTCGGGCGTCAAGAGGACAGCGTGGGTGCAGTCGTCGAGCAGGGTTTCCTGTTCCAGGGTGGGCAGTCCGCCCAGATCGACCAGCAAGGGCAGATGGCGGTGGGCCAGGTCGCGCCGGAGACGGGGAAGCCAGGCCTCGCTGCTGGCGCCTTTGATCCGCAGGTGGCGCACGTCTTGCGGCTCGGAGGTCAGAAACCAGTCGCCTTCGTAGTCGGGGGGATAGGCGCGCAGCAGGTAGTGGGGGATGCCGCGTTCGCGCAGCGCTCGCGTCAGGCTGTAGGCCAGGACGGATTTTCCGCTGTGCGGCGGTCCACCCAGGGCGACGGCAGGTAATAAGTTGAAGCCGACTTGACTATTTTCGTTGAAATTTCTATAATTTGTAAGTGCCACAGCTATACACTACTCCTTTTGATGATCCTGTTACAGCGTTGATCACATTGGGCGGGCAGGCACAGGTGGCGACCTGGGCGTTGGATTATCTTTTGGCCCAGGGGGAGCCGATTTCGGCTGTGTTGATCCTCCATCTTTCTCCGGAAGATCCCCGGGTGCAGCGGGCGCTGGAACAGTTGAGCGAAGCCTTTGCCGGCGATCGGTACGCCGGACGGCCGGTGAGTTATCGCCGACTGACTCTGGAATCGCGCGGTCGGGCGCTGGATGCGATCTCAGATGCGCAGGAAGCCGAGTCCGTCTGGGTGCTGGCCCGCGATCTGGTGGGCGAGCTGAAGCGAATCGGCCGGCGGCTGCATGTCTGCATTGCCGGCGGGCCGCGGATTCTGGCGCTGACGTTGACCAATGCTTTGATGTTGCAGGGCGATCATCGCGATCGACTCTGGCATCTTTACACGCCCCGGCCCTTTATGGAAGCCGCCCGCGACGGCGCGATCCTCCATGCGCCGCCGGACGCCGGGGTGAAATTGATCCCCGTGCCCCTGGCGCCGCTCGGCGCCTATTTCCCTCAATTGCAGGCGCTGGCGCGGCCCCAATCGCCGCCGCCTCCGGGCTCTCTGCTCGATACGATGCGCTGCCAGGCGGTCTGGGATCATCTCAAGCCGCGCGAGCGCGAGGTGCTGCGCGTCCTGGCTCAAGGGCCGACGCTGCAGGAAGCCGCCGCGCAGCTGGGAATTGTGCTCAAGACGTTGGACAGCCATAAGACCTCCATTCTGGCCGAGTGCCGGGCGGCCTGGGAGCTGCCGGACGATGCCCACCTTACCTATTACTTCCTGCGTGAAAAGTTCGGTCCCTGGTTTACTCTAACATAAAATTTCCTCGAATGCATCAGAGAAACCTCTGAAAAACTCTGGAGGTTTCTCTGTGGCAGTCACCATTGCAGACGACTATACTGACAACGTTGCTCACAGGTTCCCCTCCGGACCTGAAACGATGGATGGAGGTCTGATGCTGATCCTGAATTACTCTCACCCTCTCACGGCGTCTCAACTGGCTCAATTGGAAGCGCTGACCGGCGAAAAGGTGGACGAAGTGCGCACTATCCCCGTGCAACTGGATCCCGAACAACCTTTTACCGGGCAGATTGTCGAGCTGGTTGAAGCGGCCGGTCTCTCCCCCGAGGAATGGCAGACGATCCCCTTGTTGCTGGTGTTGCCCGGCCTGAATTTCGCGGCGGTGGCCCTGCTGGCGGAAGTGCACGGGCGGGCCGGTTATTTCCCTTCAGTGGTGCGGCTGCGCCCCGTGGCCGATGCGGTTCCGCTGCGGTATGAGATTGCGGAGATCCTGAATTTGCAGGCGATCCGCGATGCAGCTCGAAAGCGGCGGTGAAAATTCAGAGGTTTCTCTGAGTGAAATTCAGAGGTTTCTCTGTGGTGAAGGGAGGTGGAAATTTTTATACTGAAGGGGATCTTATTGCAGGGATAGGGAACCCAAGAAAGCATCTATTTTGCGGATGAGTAGCGTTAAGGAAAGGAGTCGGCTCATGGAAAATCCCCCGGTTAGTCTGGAACTGGCTTTACAGGCGGCGATGCGGCGGCAAATGGATGAGATTGTCAGGGCGGCCAACGGCGATGCGGCATTGCTGGATGGCGCCCCGCGGGGCCGAGGATTGGAAAGAAAGCAGCTGAGCAATGTGTTGAGTGTAGCGGAGGAAAGCCAATCTTTGCTGGTGGTGACCAATTTCATCCGTTATCAGATGGGGCGGGAGCGGATTGGGAAAGCCTGGTGCCATAACAATTTCGGGCAACGACTGGTCTGGCAGATTGAGGATCCCGAAGGGGTGGTATCTCGCCAGACAATTCAGGTTTTGGAACTATTGCTAGATGAGTGTAAGGCTTCCGAGGCCTGGCATAAACGGATCAGTTATGAGTTGATGAAGTCTTACCTGGGCTATTTACAGCGGGCTTTTGTTTACGGCAGCAAGGGGCCCGCCGGTGCCTGGCAGGATTTGCGCCAGGCGGCTGGCTAAGGAGGGTGAGATGTTCGGTGAATTAAAGGATTGTCTGACTGTGAAGGGGACGTTGGTAGCGCTGACCGGGTTACGGATCGGTACGGGGCGGGCTACGGCTACGGTAGGCACCGATTTGCCGGTGCTGCGCAATGTGCAGGGCGAACCGTTTATCCCCGGCAGCAGCCTGAAAGGGGTGCTGCGCAGTTATCTGGAAGCCTTGGTGCGCGGGATGGTGGGGGCGGAAGTCGATCCTGGATTATTTGCCTGCGATCCTACCAACGAAGAGAGCCGTTGTATTTCTTCGCGGGGACTTCGGCAGTTGAAGCAGGCGCATGTGCAGGATGATGCCGGTTTGACTCAGGCGGTCTGGGAGCACTCCTGCCTGCTGTGCCGTACTTTTGGATCGTCAGGGCTGGCCTCTCATGTGCAGATTCAGGATGCGCCGGTGTTGCGGGGACAGTGGGCCGGGCAATTTGAGGTGCGGGACGGCGTCGCGATCGATCGGGATAAGGGGACGGCGGTCAACGGCAAGCTTTATGATTATGAAGTCGTTCCGGCCGGCACGCCCTTTGCTTTGGAGCTGCGGTTGGATAATCCGGAGTCCTGGCAGTCGGGCCTGATCTGGCTGGGAATCCGGGCCCTGGAGAAGGGGGAGATTGCGGTGGGGGGCTTTACGACTCGCGGGCTGGGATGGATGGAGTTGCAGGAGGTGACGGCGCATTTCACGCCGGCCGATCAGTTGTTAAATCGATTGGCGGGCGGCGCTTCAACCCGGCCCGTTGACGCGGCTCTGGCCCAATCCTGGGTGCGTTCTTTGCGGAATCAGGTGCAGGCGATGGAGGGGAACCATGCATAAGCGGTTGTTGAATGAAGCTATCCTGGAGCTGACGATCCATCCGGAGGGACCGATTTTGATCAAAGCCGGCGACACGGGGGCCGATCCCACCCGGCCGGATATGGAATTTGTGCGGACCCGGCAAAATGGGGTTTCGGTGGTTTATCTGCCCGGGCCCAGCCTTAAAGGAGTGATCCGCAGCCATTGTGAGCAGATTGTGCGGACGGTCAAGGCGGCGGCTTGTTGCAATCCGGTGATCAGACCCGAATCTTGCACGGAGCTCTCGGGGCTTAAACAGGATCAACCCGGCGAGTATGTCCATGCGCATTCTTGCTTTGTCTGCCAGATGTTCGGTAATCAGGTATTGGCCGGGCGGGTGCGGACCGCGGACGCCTATCCAGTGGATCCGAAAAAGGTCCATACGGAAGAACGCAACGGCGTGGCCATCGATCGGGTTTTCGGATCGGTGGCGGTCGGCCCTTTTCAGATAGAAGTTCTCACGGAGGGCGATTTCCAGACCCGGATTGCCGTGCGCAATTTTACTGTGGCCCAATTGGGACTGCTGGCGCTGGCGTTGCGCGATTTGAAGCTGGGCCGGGTCGGGGTGGGATTCGGCAAAAGCCGGGGCCTGGGCCATGTGACGGCCAGTTTTGACCGCCTGACCTTCCAGTATACCCGACCGCCGGCTGATCCGCGCCATTTAGAGGGGGCGGCCTTGTTGCTGGGGGCAATGGAAGCCGGGAAATACGGCTATGTTTCTGCTGCGGCTGCGCCGTTTGGGTATATGGATTTGAATCAGGATCAGGGCTCTGAATTGCCGGCCGGGTTGGTTTTCCAGAAAAACGATTGGGAAGAATGGGTGCTGGAGGTGCCGGGGGAGCAGATCGAGGCGGTTTGGAAAACCTGTATTCCGTCCTGGCGCGGGGCGGTGCGTCTGGCAGGAGGTGCTTGATGGCTGGTCATCCTCCCATAGAAAAACCCTATGGTTTTGTGTCGATTGAACCGTTGGGGTCCGGCGACCGTGATCGGCCGGTAGGTCATGAGCAGTATCATCCCGGAACGGTGTCTGGTCAGTTCAAAGCGACATTGATTGTGGCTACCCCTTTGCATGTGGCGGCGGGCAGTATTCGGATGCAAGAGAAGAGCAAAACTCCACTGGTGCGGGAGATGACTCGTAAGAACGGCCAGCTCTGTGTGCCTGGATCGACGCTTAAAGGGGTGTTACGCACAGTGGTGGAATCCGTTACCCGGTCGTGTGTGCGAATCACGCACGCGGATCCCAGTCAATTGCCGACTGGGGCTGAAGGGTGTCGGGATCGGGAATCCTTGTGTCTGGCTTGCCGGATGTTTGGGGCCCTGGGATTTGAGGGGCATGTGCGGATCGAAGATGCGGTGATGCGGTCGGATCAGGGAAAGCTGCGGGTGGTACGGATGCCGGTGTTGTTTATGCCGCGTTCCCAGACCCGGGCTTATGTAGCGAAAGGTTATGTGCGGGGGCGTAAGTTCTACCGGCATGGGCAGACGGCGCTGGAAGCCAGCACACCGGTCGAGGTTCTGTTGCCGGAATCGCAATTGAGCTTTACGGTGCAGTTTGAGAACTTGAAGCCGGCAGAGTTGGGCGTGTTGTTGACCGCCATGGGATTGCACCCTGAATATAAATTCATGCTCAAACTGGGTGGGGGAAAGCCGGCCTGCTATGGTTCTCTTTTGGTGAAACCGAATCGGCTGGAAGTCTGGGAAGATCCGCAGACCCTGTACGCCGATTATGATATTCAGAAGGTTGGCAAAACGCCGAAGCCTTATTTTGAAGCGGCCAATGCTGTGATCCTGGTCGGGCAATTGCGGGAGCTGATGCAGTTGTGGACTTATACGCCGCAGCGGCATTGTCCGGAAGGGAATTATTGACCATGGGCACCTATAAGATGAGCGAACAGGATTTTAAGGTGGCCGATGCGCTTGCCTGGGAATTGAACGGCAAAGCCGATATCAACGAACTGGCCAAATGTGTGGGGTTTTTGCGCCAACGAGGGCGGACTGAGGATTTCTTCCAATATCTGGATCTGACCATTGGAGAGGGCAAAGCGGTGGTGCGTAGCCAGCAAACGCTGGATTATTACCGGGCCATTCGCAGCGCCTGCAAGAAACATTTGACCCCTTATGCTAACGATCCAGGGGCCATGTTACAGGTTTTGGGGTGGGCCGTGCGATTGATGCGGTATCACGCGGTGCCCAAAGATTCGATCGCTTCTGGATCGCGGCCGACGGGCCGGCAGCATTAAGGGACGGAGGCATTTTATGGAGACCATCCAAAAACGAGCTTTGCTGGCCGCCGATACCGACCGCACGCAGGACTATGTTTTCGAGTCGGCGCGGTTGCCGGAGATCCGAGGCGCCAGCACGTTGTTAACTCGCTTGAACGAAGAGGAGTCGGTAGCCCGGATTCGGGAAATCGACGGTACTGCTCAGAAGATTTTTGTAGGGGGTGGCGGGTTGCTGTATGAGGTGGCCGCGGATCGGGCGCTGGCTATTCAAGCGGCTCTGGAAAGGCTTTATCCCGAGGCGACGGGCGTGGCGACGATTTCCTGTGTCTATCGTGAAATCCCGGAGAATGTGAATAATGGGGTCCTGACTTTAGCCGTAGCCGCGGAAAATCTGGCCCAACTTTCCGAATTTGAGCAGCGGCGGTGGAAGCAACAAAGTTGCCAGAGGTTGAATTGTTTTGGAGCCTGGGTGCGATTGTTGGGGCATGATTTGCGGCGGCGCAAGCAGGAGAAGCTGCGCGTGCCCTTTGTGGAGACGCCTTCCCATGCCATGCGGTGTCAGTCCTGCCGGATGCGGCCGGCGGAAACTATAGTTTCTGTATATGGCTTTCAATCCGCACGCTGCCCGGAATGTGATAAGAAGAATCAGGAAAGCCTGCGGTATCTTTGGCGAGACCGTTTTGATAAATATCTTCGGGAGTTTCATGGACAGAAATTCCCTGGATTAGTAGAGAATTATTTCAAAGAAAATGAAAAAGGTACCATCCCTTTAGATCTTTCCGTGATTGCTTCAGCCTGTACTCCGCGTAATCACAATAAGCGCAACTATGTGGCCTTTATCTATGCCGATGGCGATAGGGTAGGGGCTTTTATGGAGAATATCCAGGAGCGTGAGACTTATCAGATGGCGGCGCAGGCGCTGCAGGAGGCTACCTGGTATGCCGTGACCTATGCTTTGGCCCGATCTCTGCCGCTTCGTCAGCTTATTAATCCTATTGAACTGGATGATGAGAAAAACAAGTTGCCCCGTTCTACTCAGCAGTTTGAAATCATCACGATTGGGGGCGATGATGTAATGCTTATTGTTCCGGCCCATGCGGCTATGCAGGTCAGCTATGATCTTGCGGAAAAGTTCAGCGAGTTCTGGGAGACGAAACAGAAGGATCTGGGTGCTGATTGGCAGCCGATCTCTCTTTCGATCGGGGTGGTTGTTGCGCCCACCCACATGCCGGTACGGTTGATGCGTGATTTTGCCCGGGAACTGCTCAAGAAGGGGGCCAAGCCGCGGGCGAAAAAGGAACAGTGCGCAGTCGTGGATTTTCAGGTTTTCACGTCTTCGGCAGTTTACGGGAACGATGTGATGGCGGTGCGCAATCAGCCGCCCTATACCCTGATTCCCCGGGGGACGGCGCCGGAGAAGGCGCTGCGGTTGTATCGCCGGCCTTATACCTTACCAGAATTGGAGCGCCTGCTGGAGGCTCTGGCGGGATTGGCTAAGGCCGAATTCCCCACCTCGCAACTGCATTCTCTGGCCGGGTCGCTGGAGCAAGGCCGCCAGCGGGCCTCGCTATTTTACCTTTATCAGCGGAGTCGGTTGAGCGATCAACATTGGGCGGCTTTACAGGCGGTAGAAGCGATCGTTCCGGCGCAGGAAAGCAAGGATCCGGAGCCCTGGCGCAAGGCTGCTCCCGATTCGGGGTATGGGTTTTCCACCTCGCTGCGGGATGTGGCGGAATTGTACGATTTTGTCCCGGATAGAAAAGCGGAGGCGTTGCCATGACGACCGAACTTCAGACGATGGCCTTAACGTTGAAGATTACCTTTGATACCCCGGTTAATATCGGCGGGTACGGCGCCCCGACTTTTGTCGATCGACCTTTCCGCCGCGATCGGGAGGGGTGGCCCTTTATTCCGGCCACCACGCTCAAGGGGCGGTTGCGCCATGAATGCGAACGGCTGGCGCAATTGCTGGGAGTGCATTCTTGTTACAGCTCCAATCCCCAGAATTTGTGCCATGGAGCGGGAGCGCCCTGTGTCGGTTGCCGGATTTTCGGGTCGGCCTGGGTCACCGGCCGGCTTTATCCTACCGATTTGATGTTGATCCCACCTTTAAAGACAAAACAGGCACCTCTGTCGGAGACGCGGTTCAATGTCAGCATTTCTCGCCAACGGCAGGTGGCCGAGGATGCGCGGCTTTTCACGACAGAATTGTTTCTGCCCGGTATCCCGTTGGTTTTTACCGGACGGTGGGAAGCCCGGCTGAGTTTGGAAGAGCTGGTGTTGGTGGAGGCCGGATTAGGGACTATCACGTCGTTAGGGCGGGGTAAGACCGGCGGCTTGGGATGGTGTACAATCCAGGTGCAGAGTGAAATCGGGGAAAAAGAGGGCTGGCGCGCGGTCAGTGAAGCCGAGCGGGCTGGAGGGAGGCTGGCATGGGAAAAACAGGGATAAAGTTCAAGATTGAGGTCCAGACGGCATTGCATATGGGACTCTCAACGTTGGGGCTGGGTGAATACCAGTTTACCCAGCGGTGCCTGCCGGGATCGGCGTTGCGAGGGGCGTTGGCGGAAGTCTTGTTGCCGACGGTTCCGGGGGGATTGTCGGACCAGGAATTTAAGCGGCTTTTCGAAGGTGAGGCGGCTCTGCGATTTGAGCCGGCTTATCCGGCCGGGTTCGGTCAGAATCCCGGGTATCCCTTTCCTTTGACTGCCCGCCGCTGTAAATTGCATGGAGGCTTCCCGCCGGCTTCGCCCAAACTTCACGAAGTCTATCACGGCGTTTTCGATATCCTGGTGAGCCAGGTGGTTTTTGAAGAGCAATTAGAGGCTCTCAAAATGCTGGGAAGACCCCTGGCGTTTTTGGAAGATTCTCGTTGTCCCCATTGTGATGGTGGGGTTGAGCCGGAGAAAGGGGTCTTTATCTGGCAGACTTACCGGGATTGCCCGGGATTACCGGAAAAACACAACCTGGAACGTCATACCCATACGGCGATCAATCGGGCCCGGCGAGTGGCTGAAGATCAGATGCTTTACACACTGGAAACGATCGAAGCTGGAGCCCTTTTTCAGGGGTGTGTCTGGGTGGAGGAAAAGGATGAAGCAGCAATCCGCGATGCCCTGCCGAAGATTGTGCACCTGGGGCGCGGCGTTACGAGTGGGCGGGGGCGGGTGAAACTTGAGGTAGCGAAGGAATCCTGGACGGATGATGTGGAATCGCGAATTAAAGAATTGACGGCCCTTTTTCAGGCTGAGCGGACCTTTTATGCACGATTGAGCGGGCAACCCGAGGTTGAAGAAAAGGGACATTACTTTACGCTGGATTTGCTTTCACCGGCGATTTTGGGGGAGGGCGGAGCTGTAACGTTGGAGCCAGGAGATGTGGGATTGCCCACTGGCGTGCAATTGCTTCGGCGCTTTACAACGCCGGAAATCGTGGGCGGCTGGTGGACGGTGGCGGGATTGCCCTATCCGACGGCGCTGGCTTCGGCGGCCGGAAGTCTTTTCCTTTATTATGCACCTCCAGAGGTTCCTCTATCCGGGTTACGGGCGGCGTTAGATCAGCTTACCCGGGAGGGGATAGGGCATTATCGGGAACGCGGCTACGGCGCCGTAATCCCTTGTTCACTTTTTCATTTGTGGACGGCGGAAAAGGAGGCCGCTCGCTGATGGGCGACATGTATTTCGATCTGGCTTTGCAGCAGGAGTTGGCGGTGGCGGAGGATCATGTTATCGAATGGTTGTTGGAGGAGTTGGAGCCTTTCAAGCTGATTACGGCCCCGGGAGCCGAGGCGGCGGTCGAGACTTCCGGATTGCTGGCGCATCAGTTTACGCAACTGGTACAGGTGGCTGAAGAGAGCGAATCTGTTCCGGTTGTTACCAATTATCTGCGCTATCAAATTGGCCGCAGTGAAAAGGAGGATCAGGGCTGGCGTTACCAGAATTTAGGTGTCACTTTGATAAAGCTGCTGGAAGAAGATCTCTACCGTGAAAGCGAGAATGCGGCGCACCGCGCGGCCCGGTTGGCGTATGAAGTCCACGTGGCTTCTCCCGCAGAGATCCGTCAGGCGTGGGTATTGCTGGCCCAGCGGTTTTTAGGGGCCATGAGCCGGACCTTTACGCAACGGCGCAATGATGCAGGGGCTTTGCGCACAGGAAGAACCGGGGGTGAACAATGAGCGGAACGGCGACGACACTGGCGGCACCCTGGCAGGTGCGGTTGCGGGGTCAGTTGATAACGCGCACTGCTTTACGGGTTGGTGCGGGACGGAGTTACGATCTATTGAATGACGATTTGCCGGTGGTGAAGGATACGTTGAAACGGCCGGTCATTCCCGGGAGCAGCGTCAAAGGCGCCCTGCGCGGCTACACCGAATCCCTGCTGCGTTCGCTGAGCCGTTTGATCGATGCCCAGAATCCGTCTTTGCTGGCCTGCGATCCGTTAGTCGATCCCTGTATCTCTCAGGAGCAGGTATCCGAAATCAAAGCCAAGGGCGGGGATGTCGATTCCCAGCTTTTGAAGCAAAGTTGTTGCGCCTGCCGGCTTTTCGGTTCGCCCTGGCTGGCTTCGCGGGTATTGGTAAAAGACCTGGCCGTCGTGGAAATGGCCTGGTTCGGCCAATACGACCATCGAGACGGCGTCAGCCTGGATCGGGACAAAGGCACGGCCCAGGCAAAACATCTCTACACGTTTGAGGCGGTCCCTGAGAAAACTCCGTTCCGTTTTGAGTTGGTACTGGATGGCGCTTCTGCCGCCGAACTGGGATTGTTGTTGTTGTCCTTGGAAGGCTTTATTCACGGCCAGATCCCTTTGGGCGGGGCCCGTTCGCGCGGGCTGGGCAGTGTGGAGCTGCAGATGGACTGGGGAGGGGTGGAGGCAATTTCGCGGGAGAATGCGTTGACGGCTTTAGGCGGGCGGGTAACCGGCGCTGCGATAGCGGGGAGTTCCTGGACTGAAGACCAACGGGACGCCTGGATTGTCTATTTCCTGGATGCTATTCATCTACCTCAGGCGGCTGAACGCTGGCAGGGCGCCCGCCAATCGGCAAGGGAGGTTTTGCATGGCCAATGATACGCGCGGTTTTGTTTATCGGCGGAGTGCGGTGCCGGAAACAGAGGTTCAAACTTTGTTCACTCCTGGTTTGAAGTGGGCTCAGGTTTCTTCTCTAGAGCGCAGCGAATTCTGCCGCTGGAGTGCCGACTTGCCGGTGCTTTGGCCTCAAGGGCGGGCCTTTGGTCGAAACCGGGAAGTGCGCTGGCAGCGCCAATCGGATGGATTGTACAACGTGATGGTGCTGACCGAAGAAACGGAATATCGGCCGACGGGAACTGGCTGGACTCAGGTAGCGCCGGATATTGACGGAAGCCTGGAGCGGCAATTGCTGTTATGGGGGGAGCTGACCCGAAACTCAGAAAGCTCTCTGGAATGGATTGAACTGCGCATTCCGCAGGCGTTGCATTATCCTGTAGAAGTCGATCGCAACAGTGGATTACATGTCGTGATTTCCGCTCGTGATTATACGGTGGGAGGCATCCCGGTGATGACCCGCTGGTATAATTTGAAGCAAAAACCTAAGGAGTCAGGAAAATGACCAACATTCTTTTATCTCCGATCGGACGATCTCCCGGCGCGGTAACCGGTATTTACTATGCTTTGGCTGCTCAGACCGAACCGGTGATCATTGATAAAGTCGTTTTAATTGCAACTGGATTGAATCAGGTACAACGGTCGGCTGAAATTGTTCAGGATACGCTGGGGCGTGACAAAGTGCATATTTTGGAATTGCATAAGGGGGGGATGTCGGCTCCGACCCCCTTTATGCACGATTTCAGTGATGAAGCGACCGTGATAAAATTTATTCAGCATGTCAATTCGGTGTTGAGCCATGCGCACCGGGGCGACAATAAGATTTATATCGGCATTTCGGGGGGGCGCAGCAGTATGGGGGCCCTGGCCACGCTTTCCGCCTATGTGTATGGGGCTGCCGGTCTTTATCATTTATGCGTCAGCAAAGAGATTGAGGACAAGGGCGATGTCGATAACCTGCCCGGGCTGGCGAGTCAGCGTCGGAAAATTCTGGAACCCCCAGTTGAGGATTACCGGTTGATTTCCATTCCTCTGGCGCCCTTCGATCAGCTTTGGGATCGCGGGCGTCTGGGAACGGTATTGCTCACCCGGCCGGAGGCGCGGGAAGCCTTATTGCGTACGTATACGGACTTTGAATTACAACAGCTAGATGCTTTGCGACGACAGAATTCGGTTTCTCTCGAAGAAATGGGGAAATCGTTAAAGAAGATTTTCAAAGATACGAATTTAGAGCGGGCTATGGACGCTGCGGTTCAGATCTACTGCCTGAATCCTCAAAAAGCAACCACCTCTCAAGAGTTGATCCAGATGGCTATGGGATTGCAGAATTGTTTTCCTCCTTCTATCTGGCAACAGATCCTTACGGATTTGGGAAATTGGAATAGCTGGAAATCCGGGGCGGGTTGGAGCGTCGATCAGGTCAAGTGGTTTATCGATGAGCTCTTAACGACGGCGGTAGCTTTGGCCAATTCCAAAGGTGCTGTGGCTCTGGTGACCATTTTGGGTTTGAAGATTCCATAGGCAGGCAGCCATGCCGACCAGTTTAACGATTCCGCTTTCAGAAAACGAACGGGCTGCCCTGCCGCCTTATCCGGGGCGGGCCTGTCATGCGCTCTTTTATCAGTGGCTGGCGTTGGGGGATTACAATCTGGCCAACGAGGTTCATGATGATGAAGGCCTGCGGCCTTTCACTGTCAGCCCCGTGGGGCGGAATGGGAATGGCGCTCGTTTGCGCTTCAACGTTTTGGACGATACCCTCTGGCCTGCCCTGGAGCGGGGAATGGCGCGCACCCCGGTGGTGGAACTGTTGGGCCGGCCGTTACAAATGCCCCTACAGGGGCCCGAAATCCGACAGCGCTTCTATGCCGATCTGGTCGAGCAGGCGCGGACCGACACCACGCTGCGATTGCGATTCCTCTCGCCGACCAGCTTTCGTTCGCGCGAAATGCACTTCCCGTTGCCCGATCCGTTGCTGGTTTATCAATCCTGGCTGAATCGCTGGAACGCCTTCGCCCCGACTGAATTCCAGATCAATGTAGCCCTGCTGGATATCGTCGCCGCGCACATCGCCATCGGGCGGTACGAACTGGCCACCGAAATGGTCGATCTGGGGCGCGAGCGCAAAGCCATCGGCTTCGTCGGACAGGTACAGTATACCATCCTGCGGCCGCAGCTCCTTGACGCCGGTTTGCTGCGTCAACTCAACTGCCTGGCGGATTATGCCGTCTTCTGCGGTACGGGACATAAGACCGCCCAGGGCATGGGCGTGACGGAACGGGTTTAAATTGAAGCGAATATCCCAAAAGAGGCCGTGGAGATGGAATCCCGGCCTCTTTTGGCATGGAAGTTTTGACAAAACCGGAGGGGATTGTAGAATTTGAGAGTCAGTAATCCCCGTGAGGGGACGGTCACCTATATAATACCATATCGGTATACGCCGGTTTCCACATCGTCCGAGAGGCAGTAATCCCCGCGAGGGGACGGTCACGCTGCCACAGGAGATATTACCTTACTACCCCACAAATTCCGTCCGAGAGGCGGTAATCCTCGCGAGGGGACGGTCACACGTGCAAGATAACAACTGGAGAACCCAGTGGCAGAAAGTCCGAGAGGCAGTAATCCCCGCGAGGGGACGCCCAGGGTTGAAACCCCGGGCTCACCAATAACGCCCTTTCAGGGCTTAAGAGCGATTTGCTGTGAGGGTTCAGTTTTTGGATCGTAATCCCCGCGAGGGGACGGTCACTCTTCTCCGCGCCCCCCAGAGGGGGCCCAGATTCCAATGTCCGAGAGGCAGTAATCCCCGCGAGGGGACGGTCACCATTCAAACCGAAATTTTCCTCTTGCGTCCATCACACACGTCCGAGAGGTAGTAATCCCCGCGAGGGGACGGTCACACTGAGTTCCCAGGTAATTCACCCACCACTCCATTCCGGTCCGAGAGGCAGTAATCCTCGCGAGGAGGGATGAATAAGTCCTGACTTATGCCGGACTTATTCCGCTGGGGAATAAATGATCGATTGACTTATTCCGCTCAATCCGCCAGCTCCCCCTTTTGTGAGAGGACTTATTCCGTTAAGCGGAAGGAGTGAAATGACTTATGCCGCTTCCAGAGGTTGAAGCCGGTGCAGGTAAGGCGGGGATTTTGTTTCAGCGGAATAAGTCAAATGACTTATTCCGCTGAAAGAAGCGCTGTGGGTGCACTTTAACAGGATTCGTTTTCTTTCTCTCGCAATCTAATGCGCTTAAAGAGTCGAAGATTGATCAACGTGTAGATGAAAGTGTTGAGGTTGGTGATGGATCTTTGGCAACGCAGGTAGGGGCGTTCGATGCCGAGGGCTTTGGCTTGGCTGTTGATGCGCTCGACGGCGGTGCGTTGGTTGTAGATTTCCTTGTACTGCGGGCTTTCTCGATCGAGGGTGTAACGGAGCCGGGCCCCGACGCTAAAGGCCATGGTAGTGGTACAGCCGCCGGCCGCCATTTTCTTATGCTGGACCGGGCAGGGTTGATCGGTTTTCTGCGGGAAATGCAAAGGGCACACATATTTTGCGCGTTCGTGCTCGAATAGATTACGAGTGCGGTCGTGATAAATCAGTTTGAGGGGCATGGGTAACCCGGCCCGGCACAAGGGTAAGCCATCGGCAGAGAATTTACGGCATTCCGATTTGACTTTTCCTTTTTCGACCAGGGGCACAGCGGCAAAAGCTTGGGGATCATTTTCTCGATAGAAGTGAGCGTAAACGTACCACGCATCGAAGGCCGCATCGAACGTCCCATAGCGTGGACGGAATCCCAGGCGTGCTTCAGTTTGGGCCATTAATGGGTAAAAGTAGGAGATATCGGATTGATCGAAGGTTTGGGTCATTTCGGCTAACACGATTTCTCCCCATTCGGGAACTTTGGTGACGACGACGCCGGAACCGTAGCCCCAATAATATTCTCCTACCTGGAGATTGGAGGCAGGGTGCGGATTGGCGGTAGGGGTTTTGGCCAGGGCCACTTCTTTGGCGGAGCGTTGATTGTGCCGGCGTTTGCAGCCCAGCTTACAATCGGGATCGCCGGCCGGTTGTTTCGTTTTGTCGAAGCGTTCTTTGACATAGGCTTTAGGATTGTTTTCCTTGACCCAGGCCAGAATATGTTTGGTGTCGAGCGAGATACATTCTCCGATGCGCAGTCCCTGGCGTGCTAATTCATCCCGAATCAAGGTCACACTTTCGGCCAGCAGAAATTGAGCGACGGCATTAGGCATTTCTCGCAACATATACCCTAGATGGCGGGCGGTCGGGAGACTGGCTTCCGGATCAAAGCCCAAGGGGTGTTTGTCGGTCGGGACTAACGGAAATCCCAGTAGCCAGATCAGTTCCGGGATCTCCGTCAATAAGCGGCGTAAGTCGCTCATGGTGTCGCGGTTTTCATGGAGCTTGATGAGACACGCGGCGGTGAAGGCGGTAAGTGGGATGGTGGGGCGGCCCCAATTGCGTTCCAAATCGCGTTCGGGAAAGTGCTCCCAATCCAACGGCCCTAACAATTGCAGATATTTCTGGACCATCGGTGATTGCGCGATGGGCAAAGGCAACCGGGCGGGTTCTTTCCATAAGATATGGAGATTGGGCCGTGGACCCAGCGGAATGGGTTGCGGAGTCGGAGGATTGGATAAGGGGGGAGTCGGGGGCGGCTGTCGGTTGAACAAAGCCGCCAAACGGGATAAAATCGGATAGCCTGTCATGGTTTTCTCTCCTTTTCGTTAGAGTAGTAAGTAGGGGTACTTCTATTTTAGCCCGGAGAGAGGGCCTGACAGGCAATTTTAGGGTCAAAACTGACTTATTCCGTTGCCGATAAGCCTAAAAATGACTTATTCCGCAAAAATGAGGGACAGCGGAAGAAGTCGATTGACTTATTCCGGTTGGCAGAGTCTTCAAATGGATTCATTCCGCACTTATTCCGCTTAGACGGAATGAGTTCAGGGACTTATTCCGTCGGAGGTTGGCCGGGAACAGGCCTGTTTCGTGGAAATGCGTGGAAGCGGAAGAAGTCAATCGACTTATTCCGGTTGAGAGCAAACTCAAAATGACTTATTCCGTACTTATTCCGCACTTCTTCCGTTCAAGCGGAATGAGTCATTTGACTTATTCATCCCTCCGCGAGGGGACGGTCACATAAACCCCATCAGCTGAGTGACAGGATCTTGGTTGCGGTCCGAGAGGCAGTAATCCCCGCAAGGGGACGGAAACCTTGGACAACCTTCAATTGGGACACAGTGTCCCCGCCGCCTCCGAGAGGCAGTAATCCCCGCAAGGGGACGGAAACGTAGCCATTTCAGATCTCCTTTTGCCCTTTTGGGCTTAGACTCCGAGAGGCAGTAATCCCCGCGAGGGGACGGACACTTATCAAACGGAGGGCAAAAGACGCTGTCTTCTTCGCCAACTCCGAGAGGCAGTAATCCCCGCAATGGTCCGCCCAGGGTTGAAATCCTGGGCTTACCTGGATCGCCCTTTTAGGGCTTAAGATCGATTGGTTGTGAGGATTCAGCTTTGAGGCAGTAATCCCCGCAAGGGGACGGACACCAGCGACGCCGGAACGTTAGTGGTGGGAGTGTATCCCCACTCCGAGAGGCAGTAATCCCCGCAAGGGGACGGTCACATAAGAGGCAAGTACAACCGGCGGGGCCATTCTCGCCGTCCGAGAGGCAGTAATCCCCGTGAGGGGACGGACACTTTACCATAGTTGTTTTTGGTAACCAATGCAAAGTTCGATTCTCCGAGAGGCAGCAATCCCCGCAAGGGGACGGTCACCCACTGGACAACCCACGAGCCAGGTATGACTAGGATCCAAAGTCCGAGAGGCAGTAATCCCCGCGAGGGGACGGTCACATAAGAGGCAAGTACAACCGGCGGGGCCATTCTCGCCGTCCGAGAGGCAGTAATCCCCGTGAGGGGACGGTCACACATCGAACCATTCCACAGGACGTACACCAGTACCTAAAGTCTGAGAGGCAGTCGATCTGCCCAGGGTTGAAACTCCGGGCTCACCAATGTCGCCCTTTCAGGGCTTAAGATCAATTGGATGCGAGGGTTTGAGCTTTGAGGCAGTAATCCCCGTGAGGGGACGGTCACCAAGGGACATTCGAATTTAAACGTTACCATTTCCTCTCCGTCCGAAAGGCAGTAATCCCCGCGAGGGGATGAGACGATAAAGCCTGCTTTATCCGGCAAAAGTAACGAGGCCCCTGGAAATTATTCCAGGGGCCTCGTTACTTTGTAAGCCGTCGTTCCCTTGAATATTCTTGTCAAACGTCCTCGCGCGGTCAAAATGATCTCATTGACTTTCGCCCCAATGTATGTTACGATCATCTTGAAGTCACACGTGATTTGGATTGATGGGAAGCCTCACGAGTTTTGCTCGCGGGGCTTTTTTGTTGCCCCACCTATCTTTCCGATCGCGGGTGACTTATGGACCAATCCGATCTGGCGCTCTGGGCAACCTATTGGATCAACGGACTGCTGGCCAGCCTCTATTTCCTGGCCGACCATTGGGCCGCGCTGGGTGGATTGGGCCTCGCCGCTCTTTCCGCCTTCCTCCTCGATCGGCCCCAGGCGCAACTCGCCGGGGAACGCACCCTCCGCTATGACCGGGGCACGACGCAACTTTCCACGCCGACCGTTCATCTGGGCGTTCTGCTGCTGGGATTGGCCTGGACCGCCGCCGCGTGGATGACGCCCCCGCCCGTCCCCTACATCGGCCTGGCCATGTGGCTCGCCGCGTTGATCGCCCCCCTGGCTTTACCCCTCGGCCGCCGGCACATCGCCCACCGCCTCCGCTGGTTCATCGGGATCTACATGGCGCTGGTCTTCGGTTTCTGGTTGCTGGTCCGCTTCCCGCTCTCCCCCGATCAGGCCGCAGCCTGGTCCGAACGGCTGCAATCCGCCGGCGCTGGCGAGGCCCTGGAATGGTCGATCCGCGCGCAGTTCATCCCCTACATTGCCGTCCTCCTTTGGGCTGTTTTTCCTTTGACCTATTTCGGCTACCTGGGCCAGCAACTCGCCGTCCAGCGCCGCCTGCTCGTCTCGCCCTGGCAATCCGTCGAAGCCCGCCTGGCGGAGCTGCGTGCTCGTGGAGAGGAGTGATCTATGTTTCCAGATCCAGAGTTAACGCAGAGACGCAAAGAGGCAGAGACGCAGAGTGAGAATTTAAAAATAAATGATTGGCTGGCCTGCCTTGCGAGTAAGAACCTTCCAGTCTTCCAACTTCCACTCTTCCTCTGCGTCTCTGCAACTCTGCGCCTCTGCGTTGAAAATCCCCCGTCCAGGAGCCTACGATGGATAACGACCTCGAAATATTAGACACCGGCCAGGAGCTGGTTACTACACCCCTCGGGAGGCCCACCGATCAGGTCGCGCTGCTCTGGTTCCACAACCGGGAGACCGAACAGGGCCGCAGTTACGAAGTCTACCGGGCGGTGCGGCTCTTTTTGCTCCGCTATCTGCCGCAGGAATCCCGCCAGGACCCCGCCTTTCTGGACAAGATGCGCACGGTGCTCACCGGCCTCTACAACCAACGCACCGCCCGTTACGATATCGTCCAGCTGCTCGCCGGGATGTGGTCCCCCGAGCCCTTGGGCGTGGCGCAGATCTATGGGGTCGTCGGTCTGGGCGCTACCCTCGACGAAGCCCGCCGTCAGGCCCACCTCGGCGCCGCGGCCCTGCTGGGCGCCCTGGCCGTCTTCGAGCAATCGGTCCTGGAGCCGGTCACTCTGCACCAGATGGAATGGTTGGTCGAGGCTTTTGGCAAGATGCGCCATGTGGCCGTGGTCGTCGGCCATCCCGACGAGCGCATGGCCGCCAAAGGCATGGGCCGCGAGGGACCGGGCGAACAACCCACGGCCCAATCCCCTGAGCCCGGCGTGACCGGTCAGCAACTGGAGACTTTCCTCCGCGCCATGGCCCGGCAACAGTGGCAGTTCGTCGCGCCGATCCTGGCCTCACCCATCGCCGCTTCGCAGCTGGCCCGGATGCTCGCGGGGCTGGCCGACGAGGCCTCGGT
>CAZCTC010000039.1:0-73490 GCA_964501335.1 uncultured Anaerolineales bacterium
CTGTCTACTGTCTACTTGCCGCTGTCTACTTCCGCTGAATTTTCATCCTTCGGGGGCCGCCCCCCGCATGGCCTTCTGTCCTGAAAATAAGCCTTTATGGCATGGCCCCGGCCTCATAGCGTCCCGCAAATGGCCCTTTCCCCGTAAAACACGCCGCGCTGGATCGGAAGAGAGAGTTTTTTTGTTGATGTTTTGGTGCGCCTCAGAAGGCGCACCAAAACATGGCCTTTTCCAGAGCCGCCCTGGCGACGCAGGCTGTCTACTGTCTACTTGCTGCTGTCTGCTTTCTCTGGCCTTTTCCAGAGCCGCACAGGCGACACTTTCTAAAGTCCCTCCCCCTCACCCCAATGCCGGCAACGGACCTTCGCAAAGAATCCCCTGAAAGCGCGCTGCAGAAGAAAAAGCCCATTTTTTCGCGCGCCGCAGACGGCGCGCGAAAAAATGAATTAAAAACTTTCTCCCTCCATCCCGCGCGGCGTGCCTTACGGGAAAAGTGCCCTGTGCAGGACGCAACAAGACGTTTCACATTTCAGAATCACTTCAACAGAACCGGAATCGGCGACAGCGGCAACGTTTCCCCCGCCTTGACCGGCTGCCAGGCATAACTGCCATCCGCGGCCGGAATCACCGAAACGCGCTGCGTCACATCGGCCGGCACAGTCCAGCTGCCCTCTCCCCAGACAACATATTTTACCGCACCGCTCTCCGTTTCAAAGCGATAACTGTTGACCGCCCGGGGATCCTCAGCCAGCAACTCCGCCCGGCGGAAAGGAATCAGTTCCTGGATCAACAACCGCAAAGCATAATAGGAGATCCGCGGCTCCGATTTTTCCCGGCGAATCCCATATCCCCGCCAGTCGTTCGTCGGCATATCCGGAGAATCGAGATAAGTATGCCAGATCACCATCCCATCCCCATGCGCATAGGCCGAAACGATCCGCCGGAAAATATCCGCCGCCTGAGATTCCGCGCTGTTGGGATAATTGGTGCGGATCGTCAGCGATTCGCTGGCCGTTGCCCCCGTCTCCGTCAGCCACACAGGTTTACCGTCCTGTTGATGGTCTTCCAGAAACTGCTGAAAATGCTCCCGCTGCTTGCCGTAAACTGGCCAGCTGGAATAAAAATGGTAATTCACCACATCAAACCAATCCGGGCCGCCGCCTTCGATCACGCCCCCCATCCATGTCGCCACGGCCTCTTCATCGATGCCACCCATGCCCGGCATCACAATCACCGCATCGGGATCGTTGGCCCGAACCACAGCAGCCGCCTGAGCCAGAAATCGCCCCTGCTCCTGCGGAGAGAAACCCTCCCGGGGAAAAGAAGCCGGCAACTGCTCCCGCCCCCGTTCCGTGCCCGGATCAGCCGCCCGCCAGTGATCCATCTCATTTCCCAGCTCCCAATATTTGACATAGGGAGCATAACGCCGCACCACCGTCTCCAGATAATTCTGCGCCTCCGGCCCCACCTCTTTCTGGAATTGCGCCGGATCCGTCACCCAGGGCGGCGTCCCCGAACTGTACTGCATCGCAAACAACGTCACAATCGGCTCAAAATCGGTATTGGGAATGACCGCATCTGCTGCCGTGAAATTCCATTGATCGTCCTGCGGTTCCACCACATTCCACAACAGATCGGCTTTGACGAATTGCCGATAGGTTTGAACCCCCAGCGACCGGAAATCGTTAAAAATCCATTCCGGCTGATAATAAGGAGTGCTCGTATTGATACTGTTCGTGCGCCCCTCCGCCCAATAAAAACGGATAAAATTCAGACCGATCTGCGGATTGGCCGGACGGTGTAGAGTCACAGCGGTCTGAGGGGTGGGCAAATCAATCGCAGGGGGAGGAGTCTTTATTACAGGAGTTATGGTGGGAGGTACAGGTAAAGGAGTCCGCGCCGGAGCATCACAACCCGAGATCAACAGCGTCAACAAAACCATCCGCCACAAAACTTTGCCGATCATCGTAAACCTCCTTTTTTCAAATGGTTTTCCACCGAACAGTTAACCCGGAAAACTCGGAAAAACTATGTTTTGGCGCACTTCAGAAAGTGCGACAAAGCATAAATAAAAACTCTCTCCCATCCATCGCGGCGCTTCGAACCGCACCCCAACCTTTTGAGGGACGCTAAAACATGTCATAGTTTGTCTATATTCTATGATTTACTATCATTAACCCAAGTACCAACACATTAACTCAGTGACAAGGATACCCGATGAAAATGGATCCCCAAATCGCCGAATCGATGATCGCCCCCTGCGGCATCACCTGTCACGTCTGCTATGTCCACCTCAAAACGAAAAAACCCTGCGCCGGCTGTCGCGCTCACGAGGAGGATGGAAAACCGGAACATTGCCGACAGTGTAAAATCAAGGATTGCGCAGCAAAACAAAATGTTAAATTCTGCTTTGAATGCCCCACCTACCCCTGCCCTGTCATCAAACGGCTGGATAAAAGCTATCGCCAACGTTACCAGGTCAGTTTGATCGAAAATGCGCTCCGACTGAAAAGTGTAGGCCCGGCGCAATACCTTCAGGAAGAACGCCTGAAGTGGACCTGCCCGGCCTGCGGCGGAGTCATCTCACTTCACGATCAGGCCTGCTCCGAATGTGGCAAGGCCCCTCAATAAATTAGCGCACGCCCTCCCATGAGGACGCGCGCTAAACATAAGATTCCCACCTGTACGGTTAACCAGAAAAACAAGAGAAAAAAAGTATGTTTTCGCGGGCTTCAGAAAGCCCGCGAAAACATAAACAAGAAAACCTCTTCCCATCCAGCGCGCCGCCTCTTACATGAAAAGTGCCGGATGCGGGACGATGAAAACACCGGTCGCCGGTTACGGTTTCTTCGCCGCCAACAACTGAGTGAGCAGTTCATTTTTGGGCGGAATCAACGTCAACTGCCCCTTGTTTTCCAGAATCTTCTGCGTCTCCAAAATCTCAAAAAGCGCCGTCGCCACTTCAGGATCGGCCGCGATCTGTTGCATCGCCTCGCCGACGATCTTCGGCCGGATCGCGCCGGCCTTCGCAAATTCAATCGAGGCCTGCTGTTCAGCCGTACTGGTGATAATATTGACCTGATTGGCCCCATCCTGCTTGATCGCCGAGGTCACCTGCCGCAGCCGGTTGACCACCTTCGCTTCGATCTGCCGGATCATTTCCACATCCCGGAAATGGACCTTGCGGATGTAAACCGATCCCAGCTTATAACCCCACTCGTGCGAGCGAGGGGAAACCTCCTCGCGCACCATCCGGCTCATCCCGTGACGATTGATCAACATCTGTTCCAGCGGCATATTGCTCAACGATCGCACCACAGCATTGCTGACATTGGCCGAAAGGGAGCCGCGCGGATCGGCATTTTTGAATAAATAAGAGACCGGGTCGCTGATGTACATCTCATACCAGATACCGACGCCCATCGGCGCCCCTTCCTCGGAATTGACCGGGTTGCTGCGCAGATACTGCTGATCCAACCGCATATCCAGGATCTTTTGGCTGCCCAGCCAGCGCACCAGAAAAGCTGCCGGCCCCAACTTCAACGGCAAAAAGTGCAATCCCGGCTCCTGCAACACCCCGACCACCTTACCGAAAAGGATGAAAACCTGACAGGTGCTTTCCTGCACGATCGTGTAGAAACCGAACATCCGCAAAATGAAGAAGGCAATGGGTTCGACGATCCACATCACCAAAAACATCGCGCCGGCCGCGACCACAAAAGCGATAAACTCGTCCATCATTCCACCTCCCGCACGATCGACTGGGCACGGGAATAGAGCCCCAGCCGCACGCTGCGCAGATAGGATTCCAGCACCGCCGGACCGTTCTGTTTCAAGAATTCCAGCTCCTTCGACAACGCCAGCAGCGGCTCCACCTCGGCCTGCGCATTGAGCGTTTCAATCTCCACGGCCCGCCGGGATTGCACGATCTTCTGATCCGCCGATGCCTGAGCCAGACTGATATCCGAGGAAACCTGATTGTGCGCCGTATTGATCGCCGCCAGAGCCGATTCCACATCGGCCGGCGGATCGATACCGGTGATCAGGGAAGCGTCCAACCTGATACCGTACCGCGCCGCCGACGAAATACACTCCCGTTCCATATGATCGTTGAGGTCACGCAGATTCTTCCGCAAATCGTTGATCGAGATCCCGATCACAATCCCGGAATCGCCGCTCCCCAGAGACGCCGCCGGAGCCTCAAAACTGGAAATGCGTTCGCGCAGCACCGAAACGAAGTAGCCCATCACATGTGAGATCGGCCGTTTGACGCCGAAAATATAGGCATAGAGGTTATCCTCCGCCACCCGGTAGCGGATCTGTCCCGTCAGCCCCGTATTGAGCTGATCTTTCGTCACCGCCTCCAGCAAACTGCCCTTGTTGTTGGCCTGTGGATCATCGGGATCGTACGCCATATTGACCGTCTGCGTGGCAATAGAGACCTTGTAGATCCGCTCCCAGGGAAATTTGAAATAAGGGCCGCCCGGCTGGATCACCCGCACCATCGGGTAATTGTACCGTTGCCGATGCTCTTCGCTGAGCGTTTCACCCAGCGGTGAATTGGCAATCGTCGCCTGGCCCAACCGTTCCGCCCGGCCAAAACTGGTTTTCACCGCCCGCTCATTCTGATTGACGGTATAGAAAGCCGAGAGCACATAGCGAAAAACCAACCAGACGCCCAATCCAAAGATCAAGCCTGAAAAAATGCCCATGGGAACTCCTTTGATTGTAAAGAACAACTTTTGGGGAATAACTTCATTATACAGGAGCTCTTTATTTATGGTATCGGACCTTAAGGAATCAAACTTAAATAAATTTTTCACATCGGCACGTTCGCCCTGGGCTAAAGCCCAGGGCTATGAACAACGCCCCCTAAAGGGGGCTCTGAGCCCGGTTTACCGGGCGTAGCTTATAGCCCGAGGATTTATCCTCGGGCGACTGGTAAAATTATTAAAGCTCATTCCTAAAACAACACGCGCTCGGCCGGCCGCCGGGGACTGCGCAGCGCCGTCCGCACTGGATACCCCATCCGAAACATGGTCAACGCCTGCCAGTTCTCATCCCCCAGGAAAGTCTGTAGCAGCGTGCCGAATCTCGGTTCGATTCCCAGCGCCTCTTCCCGGCCGGCGCGATCGGGCAGCGCATGCATCACATGCAACCCAATCCCTTCCAATGCCGCCGCCAGATGGATCCGCTCCAGCCATCGGCCGGCCTGGAGCTGCTGCACCCGCGCCTGCCGATCCCGTACGGCGATAATGCCAAAAGCCGCCGCCGTCTTGACCTGCACATCGCGAACCGAATCCAGCCAGCTGCGATTGCTCTGTTCCGCCGACAGCGGCGGCAACAACTTCGCCAGCGCCAACAGCCACGGCGCAAGGCCCGCCGCATCCAGGGTAATCCCATCCTGATGTTCCTGGATCTCCTGCCGGCTTCGCCGACTCCAGGCATCCACATCGCCGGCCTGCTCCACATCGGCGATCGTTGTCGCCGTCGCCGCCACCACCGCTTCGCCGATCGTCCGGCATTCTTCTTTTCCGGTAAACCAGAAAAGCCGCAAATCCGCTTCCTCACCGCCGCGCTCCAGACGTTGCAAAGTTCCCTCGTCCAAAGGACGGTTGAGATCGTAAGGCCCCCGGTTCATATGGCGCTGAGGAATCGCCAGGTAAAGTTCGGGAACCGATATCTCAACAGGAATCAGTTCCACTGCAGCCGCCAACAAAGGCTGCCCGGCCTCCGGGAAGAAAGTCACAGTCGGCTGAAAACCGTGAGCCGGAGCCGCCAGCAGCAAATTTTCCAACGCGCAGCCCAACCCGAGATGGACATTTCGCAGAAAAGGATCGATGGCTTTCAGCTGCCGCGCCGGATCGAGCCACAACTCAATCCGGCCGGGTTCCACATGAAAACGCCAGGGCTGAGAATTATCCGGATTGGCGGCCACAATCGCCGCCCGCACCAGCCCCAACTCCTCATCGCCGGGCAACCCGGCCCATTCGTCCCAGGCCCGATAAGCTTCCCCGCTGCCCGGCGTAAAAACGTTTTGGTCGGCAGCTCGCCCGACCCCGCCCAATCCGGCCACCGTTACCGCTCCCCAACCCAATCCTTTCAAAAATGTCCTCCGGTTCATCCGTTCAATCCTTCTTTATCACGTTCGCAATCAATTCCTGCAATTCAGCCTCAAAAAAGGCCTGTGGCGCTTCCAGCAGACTCAGCTGACCGATCGCCTCCAACACCACCAGACCATGCAGACGCGACCAGCCACGCAACGCTAGGTAAAGGACCGGCACTGCCACGGAATATCCCCGAGCTGCAATGACCCGTTCGCATTGCAACCGCAAAGATTCCGACACCACCGTCTCGCTTGAAAAAAGCCGGTCATCCCGGGAGGCCGCGTCTAACACCGTCAGCAACAATTCCAGGCCCTGCGCCGCCACCGGCTCCAAAAGATCCCAGGGCGGTTGATAACCGGGCACCACCGCGCCATAGACCAGGGCAAATTGCACGGGATGCGCCAGAACCCAGCAACGATAGGCATTTCCCAGCGCCGCCAACCGCGCCGCATAATCTTCTCGCGGAAAGACTTCAGCGGCCTTCCGCAGCGCCGCATTTAAAGAACGGTAGGCATCCATACTCAAGGCCGTCAAAAGAGCCTCGCGGTTGGCAAAATAACGGTAGAGAGCCGCCGAAGAAACGCGCATCTCACGGGCAATCGCCCGCAAGGAAAGCGCTGCCGCGCCGTTCTCCGCCATCTGCTGCCACGCCAGATTTTTGATCTCTTCAATTGTCGCTTCCCGGCGCTCTTCCCTTCGGGTTTGGACCATCATTCCCTCTTATGTTATCACTAAAAACTTTGTTATCACTGATAACATTTTATCTCTTTTCTTCTTCCCTGTCAAGGAACTGTCCTGAAAATAGCCCTTTATGGCATGGCCCCGGCCTTGTAACGTCCCGCAAATGATCTTTTCCCGGCCTGATACGCCGTGCTGGATGGGGAGAGAGTTTTTTTGTTTATGTTTTCGTGCGCATCAGAATGCGCACGAAAACATGGCCTTTTCCAGATCCGCACAGGCGACGCAGGCTGTCTACTGTCTACTTGCTGCTGTCTACTTCCGCTGAATTTTCATCCTTCGGCGTGCCGTTTCCCGGCCTCATTTGTAAAAACAGAATTTGAGCTACAATAGCACTGTCCCCCAACGATAACACGGACAGAAAGGAACAACACCATGAAATTGCTCTTTTGTCTGCATTGTCAGGATATCATCAGACTCACCCTCGAACGTCGCTATTGCCAATGTGGAAAATCCTGGGGACAATACACCGAAGACCACAGCACCACCATCCAGACCCCCGAAAGCATTTCCATCGGCCTCGCCAACCAGGACCTGCAGCTGGCGCTGGAAACCTTCTTCGCCGACCGGGAATATTTCTCCCCTGCACTCTCGCTGCGCGCCTGGATCAACCCCGATTCCGAGCCCGATGTCCTGTACGTCGAAGAATCCGCCCGGCTGGAAAACGAGAAGGAATGAACCTGCCCCTGGCTCCCAGTGAATGCTGTCTGCTCCATGGAGAAGAGGTAGCGGGTCCAGGTCACCTCAACGACAAAATCGCGCTGTTACATCGCCCCCAGGAAGTTTCGGCCCGCCAGCTTGCCCATGCTATCCTGACATTGGTTTTCCTGGAAAACGAACGGACCGGCGCTCTACACTTCCAAATCCGCGAGAAAACCGGCTTCCTCGGCCTGACCCGTTCGCCGGCTTTATATGTCGAAAACTTAAATCAGACACCTCTCTGGCCGGCCGGCAGCCTGGAATCACAACTTCCCGCCCTGATCTCGCCGCTTCAGGCCCGGGGAAAAAACGACACGACCCAGATAGTCTACGAGCTACTGCGTCATGATTCGGAATTCCCCTGGAAATCGGTAATCCAATTGGTCCAAGAAGGGCTGGCTCAACGCAATCTACTCCAGACTGACCAGGAAAAAACGTTCTTGGGTCACAAAGTCACTTACCGGATGACGGATAAAATCGCCGCCCTGACCGCAACCCAGCCCCTCACCCCCTATCTTCAAATCCTGCAAACTCATCAGCAGGCCCGGCCCGAACTCCACATCTTGCTACTACAACAAATCGAACAAGGCCTGAAACGTCGAATAGAACAATCAACCAGTGTCTAAAAAAACAGCCCTTCTTTTCTCTTGCAAGCAAGGTAAAAGAAGGGCTCTAAAAAACGCCGCGCTGAATGGGGACAAGCGATTTCTGTTCATATTTTCAAAGGCTTCAGAAGCCTTTGAAAATATATCCCCCTTATCTTCCAGAATAATTGGACAGGAAGAGTTTTTTCCCTGTCAAACGCGTCACCGACTTACCCCCAAAGGATTGGCTAAATCTCCTGCCCATGCATATCCACGCCGATAGGATCTTGCCCCCCATGCTGCCGCAGCAAATCCACGATCGGCCGGACCACCTGCTTTTCACTATCCATCGCCCAGGTCTCCGCCAGCCGCCCCAAAACACAAGTCAAGGCAGTTTCACCATCATTGTTCACGGCATTGACCTCCGCCCCCCGCTGCAATAAAAACTCCACCATCTGCCGGTTACCTAAAAACGAAGCATTGTGCAAAGGCGTCATACCCCGCTGATCCCGCACATTGACATCCACGCCATATTCCAACAGCAACGCCATCGCCTTCAAGTACTGATCCACCAGACGAGCCTCCTGCGGCGTTCCATCCGGCTCAAACTCATCCAATAAAGCCACCAGATGGAGCGGCGAACGCCCCTCATCTACCGTGACGACCTTTAAATCGGCCCCGTGAGTGGCCAGAAAAGCGAGCTGAGGAAGTTGGGCAAACAGAGCATAATGCAGGATCAAGGGATCTCCGTCGTCATCGCATACATTCGGATCGGCTCCGGCTTTGATCAATTCCTCCGCCAACCATCGGGCTTTGGCTTCCATTTCCCCCCCGGTTCCCAACAAATCCAGGGTCGATTGCAACAGCGAAATCCCCTCGCTTTGCGCCTGGGCCAGCCCCGAATTCCTTTGCAACAGGTTCAGAATAGCCGCTTTCTTTTCCGCCTCATCCAACGTGGTAAAAGGAAAACTTTTCAAGAGTTCCAGCTCAGCATCCATCATTGTAGCCATCTTAAAAACTCCTTTCCTTTTTATATTTACAGTTTCGCGCGCTGTTCCAGCGCGCGAAACTGCAAGCGACCCGAGACTCTACAATCCATTTCAAGCCCCTATCCGGCTCAGCGTATTTTTCACCAGAGGAGCAAGCCGGTTTCGCACTTCCCCCCAATCGTGCTCGATCTTCACAAAAATTGAATCCGGCACCTTCTCCAAATTTTGAATCCCGAACACGACCCCATTCGGCCATGGCTCATCCACCCCGACAACTCGCATCTGCACCGAAGCAAAAGCCATCGCCAGAGGATCGAGCAAGGCCGTCTTGTAATAAGGCAACGCCTCCGCCGTCTGCCCGCCATGCGCCACCAATCCTACCGGCTTCTTGTAAAGCGGTGACCGGTACGCCTCATTCTGACACCAGTTCAGGTAGGCCATCTCTTCCAGCTTTTCCAGCAGGATCATCATTTTGGAAGGCAACGGCGCATAATGCGGGCAGACGACAAACAGAGCATCGGCCCCTACCAGCTGCGCATAGACCTGATTGAAAGCCCCATCCCGGGTGCATTTCCCACCGGTCAGACATTCCCCACACATCCGGCAGGATTTCATCTCAAAATCGATCAACGGCAGGATCTCGACCTGAGCCGCCGCATCGCTTTCCAGAACCAGCTCCCGGATCAATTCACAGGCCCGCGTGGAAGCGCTGTGCTCCCGTGCGCCTTCGACATTTGAAGCTGAGATACAGGTGATTTTCATAGTCGAACTAACCCTCTTCGTAATGGCGTTCTCGTCGCGATCGTTTAAGCGTACTCTGACGGCGCTTGCTGTCCAACCGCCGCCGTTGGGAAGCCCGACTGGGCCGGGTCTCCTGGCGCTCCTTGGGAACTTCGGTCGCCCGGCGGATCAACTCCGCCAGGCGTTCCAACGCATCCCGTCGGTTCATCTCTTGCGTCCGAAACCGCCGGGCCTCAATCACCAACACCCCGTTCTCGGTCATCCGCTGCCCTGCCAGCTGCATCAGCCGCTCGCGCACCATCGCCGGCAAAGCCGGAGAATGCACCGCATCAAATCGTAACCGAACGGTGGTCGAAACCTTGTTCACATTCTGCCCACCGGGACCGGTGGAGCGAATAAACTCGAAATGCAATTCTTCTTCAGGTATAGAAATTGATTGTGTAATATAGAACATGCTTATTGAGGAACATTGACCGTCGGCTGGATGCCCGGCCCCGACATCACAATCGTGGGCATCGTCCCCTCGGGCGTAAAGATAATCTTATCCGTGTTGCGCAGCGCACTGGCATTGGCCTGCGCCAGCTGCAACTGCAAATAACCGGGATAGCGGGCGTACATATCGGCCTGCGCCAGCTGCGGCGCCAGATCGGCCTTGGCCTTTTCGGCCGCCGCCGCCGCCAACGCCTTATTGATCGCCAGATCCTGCTCGGCCGCCAACAGATCATTGTCCTTCTGGGCCTGGATCACGGCCTGCTGCGCCGCCAGCTTTTCCCTCTCCAGCTGGGCCAGGATCGTCTGCTGCCGCGTCTCTTCCTGAATCCGGCTCTGGGCTACCCGGATCTCGCCTTCCTGCTTGGCCTGCTCGGCTTCGGCCTGCGCCTTCGCCTTCAACGCATCCTGAGCCGCCTTCTCCGTCTCCAACCGGCTCTGCACAATCGCATCCAGCGTCTGCTGCACAGCATCGGAAAGGATCACCTGCGGCACGACCACATTGGAAATCGTCAGTCCATAGCCGCCCGCATACTCGCTCAACTTGTCGTCAATACAGGTACGCAGGGCATCCCGCGCATCGCCGATAATGTTGTCGTCAAAGGTCCGTTCGCCCACGCAGACCTTCATAGCCTGCAGCGCCAATCCTTTCACCGTGTCCTGAGTCAATTGATCGTTGGTAAAAATGGACCCGTATTTAGGCCACAAAGTTCGCAAAACCTCCCGTTGGGTCTGATCCGGACGGAAAATATCGCCGTTCACCACAATCCCAATCCGCTGCTTATCCTTGGTGATCAGTTCGGCATCTTCCACTGAGAAATGAATCGCATGGCTGGAAACTTTTTCCAGCCGCACATAGAGCCCGAAATCGCTGTAAACTCCCGGCCCGACGACCTCGGAAATACTGCCGTTGCGGAACTGCACGCCGACTTCTCCCTGATCCACCAGAACCATAAAATAACAGAATTGTCGTCCGATAACAATTCCGACAAACAACAAGAAGACCACCACCACCAAAACCACCACAGGCCCGATCTTCGAAGTAACGTCTCTCATGGCTACTTGGCTCCTCTTTGATTTTTATCCTGCAAACAGTTTTCGCTCAATCCCCAAGAAAATTCCGGAAAACCTTTTCCCCCTCCACATATCCATACGTTCAATTTTAAACCTTCCGTCCCTCACCTCCTTTAACTGAAACCACCCTGCGATCCAAACTGCCGGAAGGTTGTTCCTGCATACCAAATTCCAGTTGATACAACCAGATCACCACCGCCACATAAGCCAGCGTCTTAGGGATCATCAAAGCCCCCCACGCCGGATGGAAAAGCCCCCCGATCAAAGTTCCAAAATAGAACAGAAAGGAAGCCAGGACAGACCAACCAACACCCCGGAGCCGGGAAGCCTCCACGGCCGGGAAACGTCCGGCATGATAAAACAACAACCCGGCCGCGCCCAGACCCAATATCCCAAAGGGAATATTGCGGTAGAGCATCCATTCCGTCGGCGCATCCCCCATCCATTGATTCTGAGGGAAAGCCAGCAACACTACCCGTACCCCAAAAACCACCCCCAATGCCGTCAGGCCGGCATTCCAGGTCAACTTAAACTTACGCTGAGCATAGATCACCAGACAGAAATAGAAAATAGAAAGGGTTAATGAACTCAAGGCACGCCCCAATCCGATCCAAAAAGCAAATGGACTGGAGGGCTCCTGAAGCGTCATACTTCCCGAGAGGATACGAGGGACTAAATGAGCGCTGTCACCGCTGGCCAGCATGCCGATACAAATCAACACCAGCAAGGCGGTGAAGCGCTGAGCCGCCGACAGCCGACCATAACGAGAACCGGCCATCGCCAGCAAAACCCACACGAAAATCAAATAAGCCCCACAAAAAGCCAGTTGCAAAATGTTCAGCGCCAACATCGATGCCCCCCTGCCTGCAATGCAAATGCTATTTTTCCCTGACGGCCGGCAGCCGCCAGGGAAAAATAGCTAAAACTACACCGGCAACCAGACCGTAAAACAGGTTCCCTGACCCATATGGCTTTCTGCCCGAATATATCCCCGATGAGCTGTCACTATATTCTGACAGACAAACAGCCCCAGGCCCAACCCTTCATTTTTCGTCGTATAAAACGGCGTGAAAATATTGGGCAAAACCTCATCGGTAATCCCCGCTCCCGAATCCTGAAACCGCAATTGCACCCCCGGTGGGTCGGTAGTACAGGTAGAATCGATCTGTAAAGAGCCGCCGTCCGGCATCGCTTCCAGCGCATTCAACACCAGATTGAGAAAAACCTGCACCAATTGATCGGCAGTCACGGCCAGCCGCGGCACATCGGGATCAGGATGCCAGCGCACCTCCACCTGTTGATTGGCACACTGCTTACGGCTCAACACCAATACCCGTTCTACCAGTTCATTGATATTAAGCCAGACCCGCTCCTGCGGCAAAGGCTGCCGGTTGAGATCCCGCAATTGCCCCACAATTCGGGCCGCCCGCAACAACTCTTCCCCGGCCACCTTCAAATAACGACTGGTATCGCCGCCTTCCTGCAACATCTCTTCGGCCAGCCCCAGACAACCGATAACCGCCTGCAAAGGATTGTTGATCTCATGCGCCAGCGAAGCAGCCAGCTTCCCCGCCATCGCCAGCTTCTCCGACTGAATAAGCGCCGACTGAATCCGCTTCTGCTCCGTAATATCCTTAAACAACATAACCACATGCCGCGGCTCCTCCCCATCCCGAATCAACGAACCGCTCATACTCACCAACACGGCTCCGCCATCTTTTCGACAATAGCACTCTTCGATCGTATAAGGTTCCCGATTCCCCGCCGCCAGCTCCACAAAAAGCCGGCGGTGACTGTCTACATAATCAGGGTGCACCAGATCGACCATCTGGATCGCCTGTAATTCCTCTGCCGAATATCCCAACAGAGTTTCAATCGCCGGATTGCTCTCCAACACCCGGCCCGTGCCATCCACCAGGGCCACCCCTAAGGCTGCATGTTCAAAAATAGCCCGGAAACGCGCCTCGCTGGACTGCAAATCGGCCGTTCGCTGCACGACCAGCTGTTCCAAATCCTGCGCATAATTCGCGACCTGTTCACGCAACTGCGCCTGTTGGATCCCGATCGCCAGCGGCCCGGCCAGATCTTGCAACAAAACCAGATCGCCGGAATCAGGCGCCCCCGCCAAACGGAACCCCACATTAAGCGCGCCGATCAGTTTACCCTGCACCATCAACGGCATATTGACATAAGCCCGAACTCCCACCGACTTCAATTGCTGTAATAAAAAGGAATCCCCCGCCAGCAAGGCCACATCTTCTGTAATCAAAGGTACTCCCTCATTTAAAGAAGGATAATACCATAAATCATCCAGCAATCCTTCCCAATAATTGGCGATATCCGGAATTTCGGGCGCGGTATGGAACGCATGGATTCTCGCCATCCCCATCTCAAAATCGAAAATCACCACCCCCACCCGCAAACAGGAAATCATCTGCGGCAAATAACGCAGCGCCACCTCCGAAATCTCCGCCACCGATCCGGCTTCCAAAATCGCCTGATCGATCCGATGCAACACTTCCAGCAAATCCGCATAACGCCGTACCGCATTTTCCGTCCGCTTTTGCTCGGTAACATCCTGCAACACCGCCACCGAGCCATTGCAGCCACTCGCATCACAAATCGACGCCGAACTGACCAGCAAAGCGCGCCATTCCCCCGTGGGCCAGAAGATCTTCATTTCCACATTGCTGAAAATCTCCCCGGTTTGAACCGAACGCACCCACGGCAAATCCTCCGGATAATAAAGGGTCTCATCGGGATAACAGAACATCAACCCCGTCTGGCGCTCTACCCCCGCCCCCCAGGGAATGGGCCGACCGCAAATCCGATCAGCAGCGGGATTGGTCAACACAATCTGGTGCGCCTCATCCAGCACAATAATTCCCTCCGGAGCATGGTCGATCACCGCCTTAAATCGCGCCCGTTCCGCGGCCAGTTGCCCCAACATCTGTTCGCGCTCCGTAATATCCCGCCAGACTAACACCGCCCCGCCAATCTTATCATCCCGGCAAATCGGCGTCGCCGAAGAGAGAATCACCCGCTCCTGGCCCAATCGATGCGTCACCACAAAGCGCTCATTGACTACGGTTTCCCCATTCAAAGCCCGGGTGGAAGGTAACCGCGGCAACGGCACCCCTTCGCCGTCCGCGTAACGCAGATTGCACCGTTGTTGAATGGTATCTCGCGCCAACCCGATCGGCATAAAACCCAGGAAGCTCTCCGCAGCCGGATTGCAATGCATCGGCCGGCCATCCTCCCCGAAAACGATCACCACATCCGCCATCGCCGCAAAAATCGCCGCCATTTCATTGGCGCGCCGTTCCGCATCCTGCCGGGCCTCAATATGTTGGCCTCCCACCGCCGCCAATGCAGCCAGCTGGCTCAACAAAGCTTCATCTTCTGCGCTGAAAGGGCCCTGCAACCGATCCAAAACCACAATCAAACCGCTGCTCTGGCCATCGATGCCCGTCATCCGGGCCCCCAACGCCCCCCGAACCGAATGCCCGCCTTTCCCAAACCGTTCTACCAGTTCTTCCTCAGTTAAAAGCAATGAATAGCGCGTCCCCTGCTGCAAGGCCTGGTAAACCCCCTCCGATCCATCCCAACAGGCGAGATCATTCAGACAGAACGGTTCTACCTCCGCCGCGGTCCGCACGACAAAATGCTCCGGCTGATGACCGTAACCGGCCACATAGATTCGGGCCTCGATCAATTCCTGCGCCGTATCGACCACTCGCTCCAACAAACCCTCCAGGGTCGTTTCGGCCAGCACCGCTTCGGAAGCCCGGATCAACATATTCAAACGCACCAGATAGCGTTCCCGATCTTGCCGCACCCGCTCCCGATCCGTCACATCCGTCAACGAAAGCACCAAACCTTCTACCCGCCCATCCCACGATTTAACCGGCGCCAGGGTCCAGTCCCAATATGTAGGCAGATCGGGATAGTGTGGATGAATAAAAGGCTTGGCCGTAAAGGCCCGCGAAATCCCCGTCTCTCGCACTTCTTCAAAAATCAGTTGATTCTCCGCGCTGGGAAAAAGGTCGAAATGATTTCGTCCGATCAGCTGCGCTTCACTGTAACCGGAAGCCCGAATATAAGCCAGATTGACACTGACGAAATTAAAATTCCGATCCAGATAAGTCAACTGAGCGTGAGTATTCTCCATAATAATCTGAAGCTTCTGACGTTCCCGATCCAGAATGCGCGCCAATCCCTGCGTCTCACGATGTTTTTGCTCCACCTGAGCCAGTAACTGCTCGCGCTCTCGTTCCACCGCCTTCTGGGCAGTCACATCGCGGCTGGTAACGACGGCCAGGATAATTTTTCCAGCCGCATCGCGCACCGGTGCCCCGCCGTAACTGACCGCTTTCCATTCTCCGGTGCGCACCGCCCTGACCCGCAACTCCAACGAATTAAAGGTCTCCCCTTGCAAAGCCCGAAACAACGGCCAGGATTCCATCGGCAACGGCTCGCCCTCTAACGTTTCCAGGTCGAAAACGGCAGCCAGCGTATGCACCGATATGGGAAATTTAACCGGCCGATCCCGACCGTGCATGACCATAGCCGCCGGATTGATCTGTAAAATATTCCCCTCACCGTCGGAAATCAAAACCCCCTCGGTCATGTTAGCCATGATCGCTTCATCCTGCGTGGCAACCCGTTCGGCCTCCCGCCGGGCCACCACCTGCGCCGTGACTTCATGTACCAGCACCAAAACCTGCTCGACCGTGCCGTCTTCGGCAAAAAGCGGCACGTAATCGCTGTCCCAATAACTGGGGTCCCGATCCGGCCCCAACACGACTTCATATTGTTGAATACTGAACGATTTCCCCGATTGCACTACCCGTTCAAAAACATTTATCCCCTCTCGAGAAACGGCCCAGGGGAAAACCTCCGCCACCGTTCGGCCTAACAACGGCGGCGTCTCAAATCCAAAAATAGCCTGATAGAAAGGATTTACAAACTCAAATCGATAATCGCCCTTACGGAGGACCGCAATCCCGATCGGCGCCAGATTGACTACTTGCTCAAGCAACCGCCGCTGCCAGCGATTTTCCGCAGCCCAGCGTGCGCTCTCCGTGATATCATGCCAGATCATGACGGCCCCTGAAATTTTTCCCCGCTCCCACAAAGGCGCCGCACTGACATGGGTCTGAAACTCTTCCCCATCACTGCGCATAAAGATCAACGGCTCATCCCACAACACTTCGCCTTGCAAGGCCCGACTGGAAGGCAAAGCCGATCCCGCCATCTCCACGCCGTCCAACCGCCGTGCCTCAATCAAAGCCGCCAGCTCATCGCGCGAAGCCGGCAAAGTGCGAATCCCCACCGCCTTAAAAGCTGCGGTATTGGCCCAAATCTGAGCCCCCTCTTTATCCACAAAAATAACCGGCTCAGCCATCAAATCAAGCAATTGTTGGGTTCGAGCCTGTTCCTGGCGCAACGCTTCCCGGGTCTGTGCCAGTTCACGCCGCAAAGCAGCCCGCTCCAAACAATCCAGCACAGCCTCTTCCAGATATTCCCAATGAGAACGAGAAAGAACCCTAAATCCCTCCCCCCTTATGCTCACGGCCGATTCTTGTGAATTCAGCAAAAGCACCGGCGGAAAGGACCTTCCCGCCTCTGGACCCGGCGGGGCAACATCTTTCTGCCACAAAGCCTCATCGCCCAGAATTAAATCATAAGTATCTTCAACGAAAGCAGTGGTGAGCGCGTCAATTCCGGCAACCTCTCGACAATAGGCCGGCTGAAATGCCCTCTGTAGCCGTTGAACCCATCCGGCCCGCAGTGTAGCATCTTCGCTTACCACCAAAAACTTCATCATTTCCATTCCCCCTGGGAATTTTTGGAATCACAATCAACCGCTAACGGGATCGCATTTCTAAAGATGATAATTTGTTTTATTTCAGTGGTGAAAGTAGCTTAGCATATTCTGCGAGGAATGGCAAACGCGCTCATCCTATCGGCATTCCATCCGAACCTGGCGGTTGATAACCGCCTACCCCAAACTCCAACCCCAAATCTATTGCCAGCTGCGGCAAACGGGCCTCTAAAAAACGTCCGGGACAAACCGTCGCCGTCGGCTGGAAATCTTTATGGCCGGCCAGATGGGTCAAAGTATAGACCTCTGTCAGCGAAGCAGCCACCGCCCGCAACGTTTCCCACTGCACAGCAGGCGGCTCCGCCACCTCAAAATTGCCCAGCAACACCACCCCAATCGTGCCGGTATTGGAGCCCCCCGTATGCGCCCCCCGCACCTGCAGACTCCGGCCTTCATACAACAAACCGTCCGCATCGATCAAAAAATGATAGGCAATATCGGCATATCCCCGCATTCCCATATGCAATTGTTGAATTTCTCGGGGACCCTCGGTCAACGGCAAGGCGGAGTGATGGACAATCAACGTATTCAAGATCTCCGATAAAGGCCGGGGATAGACCAACCAGCCTTCCCGGTTAGTAACCGCATCAAAAAGGCCCTGCTCTTCCCGGGCCTCCATATTGGGCTCCACAGCTCCCCATTCAGCCCGGGTAATCAAACGCAATTCCGGTGGAGGAAAAACTGGAGAATAAAGAGGAGCGACCGGTTGTCGTCCCCACAGTCCCAAAGCCATCCCCGCACCAGCCACCAGCGTCCAGCCCAGAAACTGTCGGCGGCTGATTTGAACAGCTTTTCGGGATTTAGAACCTGTCGACTTCTTTTTACCGCCCATCGCACTAAAAAACTTCCTCTCCCGCCATCCAGTGCTTTAACTGAAAAACATCAATTGCGAAGCGCAAAAAACTGTTTTTAATCCACCTCAGCAACAGCCGCCCGGACGAAAACACTCTGAACCATACCGGGGGACTGGCCTTAACGCTCCTCCAGTCCCCCGGTATGATGTCGGCTTCTCATTACAACAGATCCGAAATATCCATCACCAAGTTCAAATGGCTCTCGTCTTCATCAAGAACCATCCCGGGATAACGCCGCAGCCAGGCCAACATCGCTTCGCTGCTCAACCGATCCACCATTCTACGATAATACCCCTGCAAAACCTCTTCCGGGGATTCCCGCAAAACTGGACACCAGTTCGACTTAAAGCAGGCAATGTTAACCGCCCCGTGGCGATCCCGGGCATAGAGAAAAGGCCAGATTCGACAATCCATCGGCCGTATGTCATAAATCTCACAGCCTCCCGTCTCTGCATTCCAGAAAGGACACTGCCCCCCAATCTTCGGATCTGGTGAAAGCACCACCTCCGGAAAAAAAAGATTCTGGGCCCCTTTGTAAGGATGAAAAACGGGCAAAGCTGCCTCATTCAACTGCCGCACTCGTGCTACATCGTCCTCAGTGAAAAGAATAATAAGTTCTTCCGGATTTACCCAATGGCAACACTCGCGGCAACGCTGACAGCGTTCCCAATTCAACAAATTCATACCAGACTTCTATACATCACTACTCGTCCCAGACTTCAACACAAATTCGTCCGATCGCACTCCACTGCTCTTCAAAAGAAGCATCCTCTTGATAAGAGAAAGCCTGTTTCTCCGCGGCTGCCGGATCGACAAAGGCCCACCCATGCTTAGGATCCCAGGCATAGAGCACTTTGTAATGAGCCCACCCTTCCTTAGGATTGCCGACTATCACAATCGTCGCCAACCCTTTGTCCAGATTTTCCTTCAAATGGTCAATACTCGACAAAACATGCCAGCGAGCTTTAAACCCCTGCTGTTCCAAAGCATGGGCTACCCCCCAGGGAAACGTAGCCGAACCTGGAATCCGATCCAACGAGAAAGGCAAGGGAATCGGACAATCTTTCGGAGCCTGCTCCATCGCCCGGGCCAGGGCCGGAGCATCAATGACCTGTTTGTCTCGCAATCCATTGGCAACAATGGCCGCAGAAAAAGGTCCACAATCGTTCGTGCTGCCCTGATTGTGATGCCATTTCGCCAGCGGCCGCTTCAGCTGCTTTGCCCATGGTTTATCCAATTTCGGAATTGTATCAGTCATGGCCAATCTCCTTTCCAAAATTAAAATCAAAAGGCAGAAAATTGAATCTTCTTCGGCCGCAAACACCGGGCCTCAGTTTAACTACCATTTTCCTAACCAGTTTAGCACAAAGCAAACAAACATCAATCAGACCAATCAAAACCGGCCACCGTCGCCATATCCCCACCCTGGGTCACAGGAATCCGCGTACGCCCGATAAGATGGAAAACTCCTGTCGTCAACGTGTAATGCCCCGCCCTCAGCTCCGCCGGCAGCATCAATTGATAACTGACCGGCACAATCTCCCCCGGATTCCATGCCCGCACTCGATAAGCGCCGTGTAAAGGCCAGGCATGAATCCCCACCAGATATTTTCCCTCCGGGTCCAACACCTGAGTAAAAAACTCCACATCCATCGGAATTTCCCCCAACGGCTTCCAATACAGGGTCACTTCCAACGGAGCCCCGGCTTTGAATTCCGAAACCCGATACCCCACCAGCTGCAACCCGTTGTCGAAATTCTGCTCCAGCGGGGTATAGGGCAAATCCCCACCCTCCCATTTCGCCCTAAAAGCCTGCGCCGCAAGGACCCCATTCGTCGTCGTGATCGGTTCGGCTTCCCCCTCCAGATTCACAGCACCCGGAGCCGGCGGCAAAAAATAAGCCCGTCCCTCCGCCAGCAACACCCATTCGTCGGCGATATACCCCGAAGGAATACCCTCCGTGGTGGCCCGATCCGGCTCCACCGGCTGCACCACCCGAACCGGCTCTCCCGACTGTAACGGCAAGGGATACCCTCCCGCCCGTTCCGGAAAATCCTGCGCCAGCAAAAAAGTCAACGGCGCCCGCACATATTCACTCGTCGGCACCAATAACTTCTCATGCTGATGCAAATGGATGTAATCAGCCTCAGCCATCTCTACCAGACTGTTGCGCCAGGCCAATCCCTCCATCGCATTGACCTGGGACAGCACTCGCGTCGTAAAATCCCACTGCGCTTCCCCCGCACACAACAGAACAACCACCGGCACCAACGCCCCGGCCCAATCCGGCCGGCGAGGTCGTTGATCCAGCCACTCCCAAAGAGCCGCACACCCCACTCCCGCCAGAACGAAAATCCAGGCATAGGTCCCCGAAAGGCGCGTCGCCGAAGGGATCACCCCTTCATAAGAGATCAAATCCGGCACCAACATCGCCAACGTCATAAGCAACGCAAACCAGGCCCCCCCGGTACGCCGCCGGGCCACCACCCCCAGAGACAACAACAACCCGACAAAGAGTACCGGCGTCAATAACGGCCGCCCGGAAAAGGGATTATAAAGATCGGTCTGCCACTGTACCCCCAACATCAACACCTGATTGAATACCTTTTCTCCAAACAACGCCCCGGCATTCGGCATATTGAAAATAAACTGACCGGCGGTTTGCTGCATTCGCGCCCCAAACGTAAAGGGATACTGCACAAAAAGCACCCATTGCGGCAACGCCGTCAAAGCCGCCGCCCCCACCGTCAATCCGAACTCCCACCAGCGCCGCCACAAGGCCGGCCGGGTCAACAACAACGCCAGACAGCCCAACGCAATCGCAATCGGAAAGACCCGCGCCGTGATATAGATATACTGACTGATCCCTAAAAAGAACCCCGCCGCCACGAAATCGCGCCGGCGTCCCAACCGTACGCCCCGCATCAAAAAAGCCACCGTACAGAGTTCCGCCACCGGCAGCAAGGCGCCCTCGGTACCCAGATGAAAAAACTGCACGACAAAGGGCGAAAGAGCCAACCCCAAAGCCGCCATCAATCCGGCCCGCCGGGAAAACGCTTCGCCCAGATCGCGAAACAGCTCCCGACATACAATAAAGACCAACGGCACCGCCAATGCACTCGCCATCGCCGTCACACCCCGTACCGCCGCCTGAGTAAATCCAAAAATCAAAAATACCGGCGCCTGAAGATAAAGGATCACCGGATTAGGGGCCCATTGATGGTAAACATAAAACGGCCAGAGCTTATCCTGCAAAAAATCCCAGGTATAAATTCCACAACGCGCCGCATCTCCCAGCAACCCTGGAGGTACGGTCGTCAAAGTAATAAAATTAGTCACAATTCCCAGCCCCAACAACGCCAGGGGAATATAACGGCAATAGCGATTTGAATGCCAGACTTTCAAACGACCTCCTCTTTCACCCCATTTCGAAAGTTACCTCTGCATTTAACCCCAATTCAATCAACTGTCAAAACTCCCCTTGTCAACGACTCAAAAACAGGTACAATCTGCCGGAACCTGAAACACAAAAAGGCCAAGGATTTTTATGGATTACCATAGCGCATTACGCTATCTATACAACCTCGTCGACTTTGAAAAGCGGCGCATCGAGCGTTACTCACCCGATGAATTCAAACTGGACCGGGTCAAAGAGTTCCTGGCAGTTCTGGGCAATCCCCAACAGGATTATCCCACCATTCACATTGCCGGCACTAAAGGTAAAGGGTCAGTCTCCGTCATGCTGGCCTCGATTGCCCGCGCCGCCGGCCTGAATGTGGGACTTTATACATCCCCCCACCTCCATACTTACCGCGAACGCATCCGCATCAACAACACTCCCATCAGCCGGGATGAAATGGCCGCCCTGGTCACCGAACTCCAACCGCTTATCGAAGCCAACGGCGATCTCACCGTCTTCGAAGCCACCACCGCGCTCGGCTTTCTCTACTTTGCCCGCCGCAAAGTTGATCTCGCCGTCATCGAGGTGGGCCTGGGGGGGCGCCTGGATGCTACCAATGTCATCCTGCCCACTCTCAGCGTCATCACCTCACTGAGCCTGGATCACACCCACCTGCTCGGCAACACCCTCGACAAAATCGCCTATGAAAAGGGGGGGATCATTAAACCGCAAATACCGGTGGTCAGTGCGCCCCAGGCTCCCGAAGCTCAAGCCATGCTCGAAGAACTCTCCTTGCAACGCCAAGCCCCTCTGACCCTGGTCGGTCGGGATTGGAGCTGGGAAGCCGGCCCGCACGACCTGGAAGGACAGGAAGTCACCATCCATTGCCTCAACGGTACCTCCGACCTGGAAGCCACCTATCATCTGCCGGTCATCGGGGCCTTCCAACGCGAAAATGCCACGGTCGCCCTAGCTGCCGCCGACACACTGCAAAAACAAGGCGCCACCTGGATCACGCCGGGAAACGTTCGCGCCGGTTTGGCCCGCGTCTCCTGGCCCGGACGCATGGAAATTCTCAGTCGCAAACCGCTCCTGTTGGTCGATAGCGCCCATAATCCTTATTCCGCTCAAATGTTGGCCCTATCGTTGCAAGAATGGTTTCCGAATTACCGTTGGATTGTACTCTTCGGCGCCTCCAACGACAAAGACATTCCTGGAATTCTGGAAGGTCTGTTTCCGATCACTGAACATATTATTGTCACCCGTTCTTATCATCCGCGCGCGGCCACACCCTACGAACTGGCCGATATCTGCGCCGGACTGGGCAAAGGCGCCGAAATTGCCATCAGCCCGACTCGCGCCCTGGAACAGGCTGTACCGCATTTGCATCCCCAAACCGGAATTCTGGTCACCGGTTCTATCTTCATGGTGGCCGAGATCCGCGAACTCTGGGGGAAGCAACATCAACTCAATCTACCCGAAACCGATTGGGAGGATCAACCCTGGTGAAAAAAGACGACACTATCGACTGGGACGCCATGTCCCTTCTGCCTGAAGATTTCGAAGATTTAGACGACTTCGATCCCAATGAAGACTACGAAGATGGGGAAGATGGCCCCTTTGAAGCCATTGTTCTACCCACTCGTGATACGGTCATTTATCCACAAATGGTGACCCCGCTGCATGTCGGGCGTGAAGCCTCGCTCCAGGCCCTGGAAGCCGCAGTTAAAGAAGATTGGCCCCTGGTTGTTGTCTCTCAACGCCACGACGATATCGATGATGAATACCCGCAACCGGAAGATCTCTATCAGATCGGTACCGAAGTAGTCATCGCTCGTTCTATCCGCATGCCCGACGGAACCACCAATGCCATCACGCAGGGACTCGGCCGGGTGCGCGTTCTGGAATATACCCAATCCGAACCCTACATCATCGCCCTGGTTGAATCGATCCCCGAAGAGACCGAAGAAAGTCCTATGGTCGAAGCCCTGATGCGCACGGTCCTGGAGATGTTCGAAAAAGTCGTGCAGCTCAATCACAGCCTGCCCGACGAAGCCTACGTCTACGCCATGAACGTCGAGGAACCCGGCCATCTCGCCGATCTGATCGCGCAAATGATCGATCTGGAGGTCAGTCAACGCCAGGAACTGCTGGAAATCTCCCAGGCCCTCACTCGCCTCCAAAAAATCAGTGCCCACCTGGCACGAGAATTGGATGTGCTGGAACTGGAAGATCAGATTCAAACCCAGGTTCAACAGGAAGTCGACCGTTCTCAACGGGAATACTTCCTGAGAGAACAGATGCGCGCCATTCAAAATGAACTGGGCGAGACCGATGCCTTCACCCGTGACCTGACCCGTTTACGCGATCAGATCAACGAAGCCGAACTTCCGGAAGCCGTAAAAGAACGCGCCATGGAAGAATTAAGCCGCCTCACCATGATGCCGCCGATGGCTCCGGAAATCGGAATCATCCGCACCTATCTGGATTGGCTGCTCCAGTTGCCCTGGACCAAACGCTCGCCTGACAATCTCAACCTCAAACATGCCGAAGAGATCCTGGAATCCCGGCATTTCGGCTTACCCAAAGCCAAGGAACGTATTCTGGAATATATCGCCGTGCGCAAGCTCGCGCCGGAAAAAAGCCGCAGCACCATCCTCTGCTTCGTGGGTCCACCTGGAACGGGCAAGACATCTCTGGGCCGCTCTATCGCAGAAGCCCTGGGACGCGAATTCGTACGACTCTCCCTGGGCGGTGTCCGCGACGAAGCCGAAATCCGCGGCCATCGCCGTACTTACATCGGCGCACTTCCGGGGCGCATTTTGCAAACCATGAAACGAGCCGGCACGATCAATCCCGTCTTTATGCTGGACGAATTGGACAAATTGGGGCAGGATTTCCGGGGCGATCCCGCCGCCGCCCTGCTCGAAGTATTGGATCCTGAACAGAACCACGCCTTCTCCGATCACTACATCGAACTGCCCTACGATCTCTCTCAAATCTTCTTTATCGCCACCGCCAATGTAATGGAAACCATCCCGCCAGCATTACACGACCGCATGGAAGTGATCGAATTCAACGGCTATACCGAAGAAGAAAAACTGGAAATCGCCCATCGCTTCATCATTCCCCGTCAGATTGAAATCAACGGATTAAAAGAGCATGCCCCACGCTTCCAGGAAAAAACGCTCCAGCAACTGATCCGCCAGTATACCTACGAATCCGGGGTCCGGAATCTGGAACGGGAAATCGGCAGTCTCTGCCGCAAAGCCGCTCGACGGTTGGCAGAAGAAAAACGCCCGCTGGGCCTGTTCAGTCCCAATCTGCTCGGCCGCTATCTCGGCCCCCCCCGTTACGCCTTTGAACGCACCGAACCTCAGGCCCTGGTCGGGGTAGCCATGGGACTGGCCTGGACCCCTGAAGGAGGAGATCTTCTCCCCGTTGAAGTGGCTTTGATGACAGGGAAAGGCAACCTCACGCTTACCGGCCAGCTGGGCGATGTCATGCAGGAATCGGCTCAAGCCGCCCATACCTATCTGCGTGCCCAGGCGGATCAATGGAATATCCCTGAAGAGAATTTTGAAAAAATGGATGTTCACATCCACTTCCCTGAAGGAGCCATCCCCAAAGACGGCCCCTCGGGCGGCATCACGATCGCGGCGGCACTCTTTTCGGCCTTTACCGGACGCCCGGTCCGCCATGACACCGCCATGACCGGCGAGCTTACCCTGCGAGGCCGGGTGCTGCCCGTCGGCGGTATCAAAGAAAAACTTCTGGCCGCCCACCGTGCCGGCATCAAAAAAGTCATCCTGCCCGAACGTAACCGCCAGGACCTGCATGACGTTCCCAAAAACGTCTTACGCAGTCTGGAATTAGTTTTGGTAGAACGAGTAGATCAGGCGCTCGATGCCGTTTTGTTGCCGCCGGTGCCGGAAAAAACCCCGCGCCGACATCAAGCCACCCTGCCGGAAGCACCGTCGCCAGAACAGTAAGAGCTGGTACCTCTTAAAAACATCCCTTTCCGCGCGCCGCAACGGCGCGCGGAAATAGAAATAAAAACACCCGGAGCCGTAGCTCCGGGTGTTTTTTACTCACACCAGCTAATCGCGCGGTTTCAACAACCCGTAGTCGCCGTCCTCACGTTTGTAAACCACGCTCACCCGACCGTCGGTTCCATCGCGGAAAACGAAGAACTGGTGGCCCAGCAATTCCATCTGGTCAATGGCATCGTTCGGAGTAATGGAACTGATCTCAAATTCCTTCATCCGAACAATATGAGTGACACCTTCTTCGCCCGCTTCTTTCCCCTGAGGTTCCTCGAACACTTCCGCCACGACATCGGGCACACTAGGAGCGCCCGGAGCGCGACGATCTTCACGCCGTCCCTTATACCGATCTACCTGGCGGTACATCTTGTCCATCATAGCATCAACCGCAGCAAAGATGTCGCCGCTGCGCTCTTCCGCGCGCAGGATAGCCCGCGGCGCATGAATGGTCATTTGAGCCACCATACGGCGGGAAGCATCACGCGCATTGGCAGCCGTAAGATCAATGCGCATCTGCTCGATATTAGGAAGATAGCGGTCAAACTTTTCCGCTTTTTTCTCGACGTATTCCCGTAAACGGTCCGTCAACTCCAAATTTCGGGTAAAGATCTGCACGTCCATAGACCCTCCTGAAAAAGTTGGGATGGGAACTCAGGATGCCCTGGCCAACGTAAATGCATTGACTTGCAACGCACCATGAGCCAACAATACAGCGGCGCAGGCATCCAGGGTTGCTCCAGTGGTTGCTACATCGTCAACCAAAGTCACCCGTTTCTGGGTCACGGCTAACCCGGAACCAGGTGCAAAAGCCTCAGCTACATTGCTTCGACGAGCTTCCCGATTTAACTTAGTTTGTGAAGTTGTGTTTAAAACCCGTTGCAAAGCCCGTTCCGCTACCGGTATCCCTACATACTGCCCTAAAACTGCCGCAATCTGATAGGCTTGATTATACCCCCGTTGTGCTTCTCGGCCAATATGCAACGGAACCGGCACCAAAAGGTCACTCTCCAGATGATAGTGATTCCAGGCCTGAGCCAATGCCGGCCCCAAAACCTCAACCACCTGCACACCCCCGCGATATTTTAAAGCATGGACTGCACCCCGGATAGGCCCCTCGAACAAAAAGGCCGAACGCAAAATCTGAATTTTCAAAGGAGCCGTGCAACAGGAACGACAGGGGCCACTTCCAGACCAGATGCGTCCACAGCGCAAACACAAAGGACCTTCTAAAAGTTGCAGCTGTCCAGCGCAGGTTGGACACAACCAATTCCCCACCCGCCGACACACTTCACATCTCGGCGGAAAAACCAGATCCAAAACCCAGCGATAAAATCGGTTTATCGGTGCGAGCATCTCACACCTCACCCCATCCGGACAGAAAAAACTTATCGCTTACGACCCGAAAAGCCCTGCCTCTTTAATCTTAATCCCGGCCGGTCCCAATAATACGATCAGAATCGTCGGGAAGATAAAGAAAACCAAGGGGAACATCATCTTGACAGGAGCCTGCCGGGCTTTTTCTTCGGCGCGTTGACGACGCTTTAAACGCATCTGCTCCGACTGAATGCGCATGACTTTCGCCATACTGACACCCAATTGATCCGCCTGAATAATAGCCGCCGCAAAGGATGTCACATCGGAAACATCCAGACCGTTAGCCATATCACGCAAAGCCTCACGACGCAACTTGCCTAACTGCATTTCCTGAACAGTGTGCTGAAAAGCCAGACTCAATTCGTTGTCCCATTTTTCACCGACTTTGGACATAGCAGCATCAAAACCTAAACCGGCTTCAACGCAGATAGTCAACAGGTCCAGCGCATCCGGCAATGACTTGATAACGTTGTTCTGACGGGCCTTGATCTTCTGACCCAACCACAAAGAAGGACCATAATACCCGGCCACCACCGCCAATAAAGGCACTGCCAACCGGAGCAACAAATCACTCTTGGCCATGACGAACAAAAACAAAACCGCCGCGACAAGCCCCCCGATCCCTAACCCGAACAAACGATAGGCAGAAAATTGCCCGGGCTTCAGCTTGTGGGACATACCGGCCAATTCAATCTTGTGCCGAATTTCTTCCTGAGCCCGCTGCGGGGTCATCTTCTGAGCCGTTGCCGCCAACGATTGGAAGAAAGGCACAATCACCCGTTCAGAAAACGGTTCAGAAAGTTCGAGCTTTTCCAGACTTAACGATTCACCCTGAGCTGCTAACTCGGTCAGCCGGTCCTCGAGCGAAGCTGCGCGCCGATTGCGCAAAAAGAGAAAAGCAAGTACACCGGCGATAGCAATAATACCGATTATAATTGGTACTGCTGACCCCATAGTTGCACCTCTTAAACCTCAATTGAGACGATTTTGTCTACAACAAAATACCCAATCGCAATCATCACCACCGAAATCCCCAACATAATCCACCCGCAGGGATCTCTAAACATACCATTCATATAGTCGGGATTGACAAAATAAATGAAAATCCCCAGGCCGAAGGGGAGCGCCGTAATAACGTAACCGGTAATGCGCCCCTGCGCCGTCATAACCTTAATTTCACCCTTGATACGTACCCGTTCACGAATCGTAAAACTGATGGCATCCAACACCTCGGCCAGATTACCACCCACTTCACGTTGCACACTCATTGCTGTAATGACCAGATCCAGGTCGCCACTGGGAATACGGCGCAACAAATTCAACATCGCCGACTCAAACGGCACCCCCAGCTGCATTTCCTTCACTACACGGCCAAATTCAACGCTGATCGGAGTCGGCATTTCACGAGAGATAACTTCCATGGCCTGCAAGGTACTGTACCCTGCGCGTAAAGAGTTCACCATCAGATTCAGGCCATCCCCCAGCTGGGAGTCAAAAGTCTTCAAACGCGCACTCTGCCGGGATCCCACGTAAATGCGGGGAGCAAATGCCCCCACCAGAATACCAATGGGTGACAGATAGGGCCGTTGAATAACCACAAAGAGCAACACTCCGATGACGGCAAACAAAACGCACATCATCACATACTCACCCACCGTGATCTTTAAATCAGCACGGGCCAGCTGAGTCGACATGTTTGGGAACAAACCACGGCCGGCAATTGCCCGATTAACCGCAGAAGTCAGAGTCCGTTGTTCGTTTTTGGGTCGGACCTCCTTACGTTCGGTCGCCACCCCCACACGATCATCGACCAGATCTTGCCCTGCCGGTCGACCAAAAAAACCGATTAACACCGTCACCAGGCCTATTACAATCCCGACCCCTATGATGATAAATAATGGCGACATTCTGGCCCGCCTTTCTGTCTCGTTAGAAACGCCCGCGATCCCCAGCCCCGAAGATGGTGGCCGGGAGATGAATACCAGCCTCTTCAATACGATCCATAAACTTCGGGCGAATCCCGGTTGGACGTAACTTGCCAATCACTTTACCGTTCTCAAAGCCTACCTGCTCGAACTTGAAAATATCGGCAGTTGTGATCACATCACCTTCCATACCTTGAATTTCAGTGATCGTCACCACACGGCGAGAACCATCCCGCATACGCGAAAGCTGAACAATAACATCAATAGCCGAAGCTACCTGCTCACGAATAGCACGATGCGGCAATTCCATACCGGACATCATAACCATAGTTTCCAAACGGGAAAGAGCATCACGAGTGTTGTTCGCATGCAACGTCGTCATACTGCCATCATGGCCGGTATTCATGGCCTGCAACATGTCCAGCGATTCACCACCACGGCACTCCCCGACCACGATCCGATCGGGGCGCATCCGCAAGGCATTGATCACCAGATCGCGAATCGTAATTTCACCTTTACCTTCAATATTCGGTGGGCGTGATTCCAGCGTCACAACATGTTCCTGCCGCAACTGCAATTCAGCAGCGTTTTCAATCGTCAGAATACGGTCGTCTCCAGGAATAAAACTGGACAACACGTTCAAGAAGGTGGTTTTTCCAGTCCCGGTCCCTCCAGAAACTACCACATTCAAGCGAGAAACAACACAAGCCTTCATAAACTCAACTGATTCTTCAGTTACCGAACCATAACGGATCAGATCCTCTACCTGCAAAGGCTTCTTAAAAAACTTCCGGATGGTCAATGCCGCACCCACCAGCGAAATTGGTTGAATTACGGCATTCACACGAGACCCATCCTTAAGACGGGCATCAACGTAAGGCGTACTTTCATCAATACGACGCCCTAACGGCGCCACAATCCGTTCGATAATCCGCATAAGGTGTTCATTGGATTCAAAGGAAATGTTAAGCCGTTCGATCTTCCCTTTGCGCTCCACAAAAATCTTCTTAGGACCGTTCACCATAATTTCGGTAATGGTATCGTCGGAAAGCAAAGGTTCCAAGGGGCCCAGCCCTAAGATTTCGGCCACAATTTGTTCAAACAGCCGTTCTTTTTCCACCCGGCTCAGTACAATCCGTTCCTCTTCCAAAATCGATTCATACATCTGGCGGATGGTCTGACGCACTTCCTCAGTTCTGGAAACATCCATCGCCGGGTCCAGATCGGCAATCAACCGATTTTGCACCCGAGTCTTAAGATCCACATAAGCATCCCGTGCTGGCGCGGCTACCGACCGGCGCTGCACATCTTCCCCGCCCCCACCCCCTTGGGGTTGCTGAGGTTGAGAAGGATTTTGCCCTCCGGATGTGGGTTTCTTAGCTGGTTCTTTGTTTTCGATCCGCCTCAATAACGACATGGTAGATCCACCTCACTGCTCAAACTTAAACTAGGGCTACAATAGCCGCCCGCCCCGCTTCTGCGGTTCTTCCATCATCAGATCCTCGGGGTCCTTCAACCGTTCCACCACCTGTTGTCCCAAAGTTCCAAAAGCCTGACCGATCGGCGTCCGGGCATTTTGCGACTGAGGAGAAACAATCGGTACCCCATAATTAGCAGCTTTCAAAGCCGTACGTTCGTCCAAAGGAATATGAACCATGGCCGGCATCACAGCTTTTTCAACTGCCCCAGGTTCAATTCCAGTCAACTTCACATCCACCCCATTGATCACCAACCCTACCTTCTGAACCTGGAAACCGATTTTGTTCAACAAAGAGGCAAAGAGACGAACGCCTCGAATTTCAGGAATGATAGGGCGGGTCACCAACAACAACAAATCCGTCACATCTAACGCGGCCAAAACTGAATCATCGACCAGATGGCTGGTATCAACAATCACATAGTCGAAATGGTTTCGCACAAAATCCAAAATCAACTTCAATCGACGATTAGCTCCCGTTTCCTCTTCTATTCCCTCTTCACGGAAAATCTCCGCATCCTCAGGCGTCGGCGGTGCCGCCAACACCTTCAGTCCGGAAGGATGGGAAACAACAATCGTATTTAACAGATCAGTATCCAATTCATGGACACGTGGAGCCAGATCGATCAAGGTACGAGTCGCCTGCAACTTCATAAAAGTTGTCACATCCCCGAATTGCAAACTGGCATCAATCAAGCAAATCTTTGTATCTGTCCCTAACAAGGTCTGCATAACCAGGGCCAGATTAACCGCTATGGTAGTACAGCCAGTTCCGCCTTTAGGACTGAAAATAGTGATCAACTTACCACGCTTGGGGGGGGCGACGGGCACCCCTTTCACTCCCGGCATCGCAGCCGTCTGCGCACCCGCAGCAGGTGCCATCCCCGGACGAGGACCAACTTTATAAATCCGATGAATTGTATCGATCAATTCATCGGCGCTGGGGGGTTTGGTCAAATAATCGCGAGCCCCGGCCATCATGGCCTTGCGCATATAATCCATATCACCCTGCACCGACAGCATAACGACCTGAGCCCCTGGATGAACTTCCAACAACTTGGCCGTCGCCGCTATTCCATCCATCCCGGGAAGGTTGATATCCATCAAAACCACGTCGGGCAGGGATTGACCACCTAACTTAACAGCATCTTCGCCGCTGGCAGCCATGGCTACCACTTCAATGTCGGAATCAAACGAAAGCAACTTGCGCAGCTGTTCGCGAGTTTCCGCGATGTCATCCACAATCATGACGCGAATTTTCGTACCAGCCATAATATCTTCTTACTCCTGAGGGGTAGCAGCCGGAACTACCGTTATTATCAAGATTTTCTGCACCTCAACCGGAGCAACCGGCAAATCAGAAGGCGTGTTCGGAATCTGATAGCGATCCAACACATAGCGCAACCATACGGGATCGGTCAAAACCTGCTCTGTATCTCCTGCCGGGCGTAAAACCAGATCCAGGTCGGCACCCATTTCCATCAAATACTTCAACACAAGCGCATCCTGGCGATTGACCAGCAGCGTCACCGGTTCAATAATCCCGCGGGGCAAAGCCGTCGGCTCCGGCGTCGCCTGAGCCACAAAAGCGCCGGCCCCGGCCAGCTGATCCCCGGTTGGTGTCCCATCAATCGGCAGTGTATTCTGAGTTATCTGAGCAGGTTGCACTACGGTACCGCTGGTATCATTTATAGAAGCTTCGTCCAGGTTCTGCCAGATCCCCACATGCCATACAATTGCATCCTGCACGGTCAGCTGCACCACAAGCATGGGCAACAATTCACCCGTCGGATAGATCAAAATAGGCATTCCATTGGGGGCAGTTTCAAACCGACCAAAATTGCCGGTAACCGAGGCCTCATTTTCAGCCCCGGTAGGAATGGACATAAAACTATCGGGCAACCTGGACTGGAAGTCCGGGTCGACCGGGGCCAGTTTGATAGCAGCCAAAACATCGACATGATCCCCTTCTTTAATAGCCCAGGCTACCCCGCCTTGTAAATCCATGGGAATAGCATAAGCCACCAAGCCCTGAGGAAAAAGCGTCGGCCCGGAAGATGTAACCATACCGGGCAACATAGGAGTGCCTCGCGCGATGTCCGCCCGCGCAAACTTGCCTTCCAACGATTCCATGGAAGTTAAAGCCCCGTTGGGAACCTCAGACTCGTTCTTTTCGACGAACGTTAAGGCGCCGTTATCAAGCGTAATTCGCATCCCGCGAGGAATATCCTGAGCCGCAACCACAATCTTCATTGTGGGGATTTCAGTTTCAGTCACTTCCACTTCGGCGGGCTCACCCCCCAGGGACAAATCCCCCATACTGCTTAGTACAAAAGCACCAAGACCAACAATGAGCATAACTATTAAAATGATGACTCCAGCAACTATTACTCCCCGGTTACGCATTCAGTGTCCTCCTTAGAGAGAGTCGATAAGTGGGTATCCCCTGCTATACTACGGCTATTTTCTAGGATACTTCCAAGCGAGGAGAAAGTCAAGCGAGCTTGATTTTTAAACGTGGATCTCCGTTGCTTAGATTAAGTTTAACATCTTCTAACGTCCTGTCAATAGAAACCGTTTGTATTTCAAAAAATTTACCCCAGAGGAAACCTTCCCTATCTACCTCGAATAGTTATCGGTTAGATTTTTAATTTATATCTGCGCTTTAGAAAAACTGGAAATAGGGAAGAATAGAAGGTCACACAAACTTCCATTCTTCCATCTCCCTGACGTAGCGTCGCGAATTAAAAATTGGCTCAGGCGGTACGTTCCAGCTGCTTCTTTAAATAAGTGATATTATCCACCGGGCTGGGATCAACCTGATTCAACGCCGCCACATAATAGGAAATAAAATCTCCCACATGGATAAGCGTCAACATCTGAGCCAGCGCACTCTCCCCCTCACCATACATCGGATACAGGGCCACTTTGTTCTGTGCCAGCAATTCCCCGGTCACATCCCAACGCATCTGGACCCGCGAATGATCCAACGGCGAGCGCAAGAAAAAGACCCCCAGTTGCGGCACCAGTGCTCCCGGCAGCCCCAAGCCGACCACAGCATTGTGGTTCAATTCCGGCATCTCATCCCAGGAAGCCCATTCCTTAGAATTTTCATTGAATTGCCCCTTCCACCGCCGGGCTACAGGAGCCAGGAATCCGGCACCAAAGATCACGGGAAGTTTGCCCTCCAAAGCTTCGGCCATCTGCTTGGCCAGGTTCTTCTCCGTGGGAGACTCCGGCAACAACCCGACCTGCAAATGCTCCAAAGCCTGCGCTGCCAGTTCTAAGGTTTCCGCAGCATCCGCATAAATTCCCAACCGACAAATCAATCCCAACAACAATGCAAAAGAATACCCTACAGCGGCGCGCGGAGTCGATTTGTAGCTGAACCGCCAGACTGGAGCACCGGCAGCCTCAGCCATCGCCGCCAGCTTCCCCCCGCCTGTAATCGCCAGCAACCGGGTTCCGCGTTCCTGAGCCTCAGCAAAGGCGCTCAATGTCTCTTCGGTATTCCCGGAATAGCTGGAAGCCACGACCAGAGTATCCGCACCAGCGACGGAGGTCGGCAATTCATAGCCCCGCACCAGTTCCACCGGGACCCGTCCCCCATGGGCCAACAACCCGATCAACAAATCAGCACCGATGGCTGATCCCCCCATCCCTGTGATTACAACCCGCCGCACATCCCGATAAGTATCGGGCAACGGTGCGGCCTGAGCAATCTTCCAGGCATTGCGAACCTGTTGCGGTAAATCCCGAATGGTTCCCAGCATTCCATCTGGATCAAACGCAGGGTAAAACGCCAAATCGTCTAACTTAGCCCCCATCTTGCCTTACCTCCGAATTTATTGATTGTCGCCCGGCCGCGGCGATTCCGGATCAGCCAGGTCATACACATCCCGCCGTGACCATCCCGAAAGGGCAGCCACATCCCGCGCCGCTTGCGAACGGCTCATGCCCTCAGCCAATCGTTCTGCCAGGGCTTCTTGAACCGCACCGGCTTCCCAACGTACAGCCGCCGGTGCGCCGCCTACCACCACGGTATATTCCCCGCGCGGGGAATGTTCCTCCAAATAAACAAAAGCTTCCCGTAACGGTCCCCGCCAGACCTCTTCATACATCTTGGTCAATTCCCGACACAAAGCCACCGGTCGATCTCCCAAAATTTCAAAAAGATCTTTCAGCGTGGCAATCAAACGATGGGGAGCCTCATAAAAAACCAGCGTTGCCCGCACCCCCGCCACTTCTGCCACCATAGAACGCCGTTCTTCTGTTTTACGGGAAAGAAAACCTAAAAAGACAAACCGATCCGTCGGCAACCCCGACAGTACTAAAGCGGCCGTATGAGCCGAAGGTCCCGGCACTACCGATATGGGAATTCCCTGCGCAATCGCTTCCCGCACCAGCGGATATCCCGGATCGGAAATCGCCGGCATGCCGGCTTCAGAAATCAGCGCCACATCCCCCCGATCCAGGGCGCCGAGAATCTGACCAGCTTTTTGCCGCTCATTCCCTTCAAAATAAGAGGTCACCGGCGTATGAATCCGGAAATGATCCAGTAAAATTCGGGCCTTGCGCGTGTCCTCGGTAGCAATCAAGGTTACTTCTTGCAAAACTCGCAAGGCTCGGGGAGAAATATCTTCTAAATTTCCGATCGGCGTTCCGACTATATAAAGGATTCCCATACTCACATCTTAATGGTTTTTAATGAATACCACAGAGGCCAGAGACTTGCTGCAAAGCGCCTCGAAATTCAGCGTAATCTTGGGAGAAATCGGCTGCGGGTTACTGCTGTTCTTATCATGGAGTTGAACCTGATAGATCCCCTGAGCATCAATGGGATGATCGTTGAAGAACTGCTCCCACCCGGCAACCCCGTAACGGGTATTGGAACCGGACAAGATAACTACATCAATTCCCCCACCCCACACGTGAATGGGATAATCCGCTAACGGCTTTCCATCCAAATCCTGGACAATCCCGCCCACCCCGGCCCAGTTACATCCATAATAGGGTGTCTCATAAGAAACCGCAGCCGTAAAGGCATAAGGAGATCGGGTAACCAGGGGCGTTGGCGTAGGCGTAGAGGTCCGGGTCGGAAAAACACGGGTCGGTCCGGGAGTTGGGGTTACCGTAGGCGTAAACGAAGGCGCCAGGGTTGGACGCGGCGTAAAGGTCGGTGTCGGAGTCCAGGTAGGCGGCATAACCGGTCCGCTCGGAGTTGGCGTGACCACCTCCCCCGCCACTTCCTCAGGCCCCGGCAACACCAACAAAGTGATCGGAGTTGGCGGCGGAAAAGGATTAATGGGCAAATAAGGATTGATTGCTAAAGCCGTATAACATCCTATGGTAAGGATGGTCAATCCCAGCATCATAATCGATAAAATATCAAAAAATCGCCCGCCCTTACCCATACATCCTCCTATGGCCCTGGCGTAACATAGCGTTGAATATCAGCTTGAGTCCGCAGGGTTTCCCGCCACAGTCGTTCCGCTTTATCCCATAAGAAATGCAGATTTTCCTGGCTGGTCTCCATATCCGGGAATCGTTCAACCAACTGCACAACATGATATCCTAACTCGCTTTGAACCGGCCCCCCAAACTGCCCCGGCTGTAAAGAAAAAAGCATGGTTTCAACTTCGGATGCGGTCAAAACTCCACGCGGAAAGGTCCCTAAATCCCCGCCCAGTTCCCGAGTGCTGGCATCCAGAGAATAGGTCCGGGCCAATTGAGCAAAATCTCCGCCCGCCTGCAATTGAGAGAAAATCTGTTGAGCATCCGCCTCACTCCGCACCAAAATATGGCGAGCGTGAATATGCTCGGCTCGCGCGGGCACCTGCGCAACCACCTGCGAGACCATGCGCGAAACCCGCATCTCCTGCTTCAACCGTTCGCGCATCTGCTCCACCGTCATCCCTTCATCCTGAAGCCGCTGATTGAAAGCCTCCTGACCGACTTCCTGAATCAACGAATTGACGACTGCATCCACATCCACATCGCTCACCGTAATCCCGGCCTTCGTCGCCTCCGCATCGATCAATACCTGATCGATCAACCAATCCAATACCTGCTGTCGCCCCTGAGCCAGCGCGGCCTGCATCTCAGGGGAATTGGGATCCTGGCCATTCGTCGCCAGCGAAGCCTCATAACGGGAAACTTCCTGCTCATATTGACTCATGGGAATCGCAACTCCATTGACCCGGGCCGCCAACAACACAACTGTGGGTGTAGGATTGCCTGAGGTAGCATTACCCGTAGCCGGAGCAACGGAAGTAGCAGGGATTGTCGGAGTTGCCGTACAGGCCGTCATCAACAACAAGCCCACCAGGGCCCCCCCGATCAGGTTATCGATTGATTTCATCCTTACCTCCTCGTACATCGGACCCCTCACGGGCCCCACCGCCCCCCATTATAGCTGAGGCGTAGGTTTGTGCAATATTACGCTTTTAGTTACAATGGGAACACATTCCCTTTTAAAGGAAAGAACTGAGAGAGGGGGATAGAATGGCGTCGGAACTACCGAAAAGCCTGAAAACCACGGGGATCCGCCCCGTGGACCCATGGAACGATCTGACTGCGGTCATTGATCTGATCGAACTGGGATTCCGCGAGGAATTAGATCCCCAGGGCCACAAAATGATCTCTGTGATGCGTAAAATGGCACGCCGCCATTTTTGGACTCGCCTGTTCTGGGAAACCCCTACCGGTCCCGCAGGTTTTGTCTGGATAGAAAATGGTCGCATCATCGGCAACCTTTCCCTGCGCCGCGCCCAGGCCCGCCATATCAGCGGCTGGATGATCGGCAATGTCGTCGTCCATCCCGACTTCCGCGGGCGAGGCATTGGCCGCGCCCTGATGAATGCCGCAATGGAAACCATCGAGGAACAAAATGGCCGGTGGGTGGGCCTGGAAGTCCGGGCCGATAATGATCCCGCCCGCCATCTTTATGAAAGTCTCCGTTTCGAAAAAGTCGGCCAGACGGAACACCTGATCCGGCCGGTGCAACTTCCCTGGCCCAATCCGGCCGACTGGCCCTCCCCGGCTCCCGCCGATTCCTGGAAAACGGCCCGTTCCGATCAAATGCGCATCTGGCTCAATCTGGCCGATGCCGTCTATGGCTTTCAACAGGTCGAAATTTTGGAAATTCGTCATCAGAACTATTCATTCGGCGAATTTGAACGCACGCTGGATTTGTGGCTACAGGGAGAACGGGAAGCGGCCTGGCTCTGGGGAAAAGATTCTCCCCGGCTGGGCGTGGTGATCCGCACCGATGTTCGCTACCGCTTTTATACCTGGGAATTATTGATCCATCCTCAAAGCGGAGAATTCGGCATTCAGATGGCCGTCACGCGCGCCTTGCAAGGAATGAATCGCCGCCCGACCTGGCCGGTCATCACCATGGTCCCCTCCCATGCCCTGCTGCGACAATATCTGGAAAAGCTGGGGTTCCAGCATCACCGCTCTTTGATCCAGATGCAGCGCAACATGGATTGAAAATTTTTTATTCATTTTTCCAGTTCTTGTTTTCCGGGCCTATCGCACACATACAAAAATCACCCGCCTTTCCAGGCGGGTGATTTTTGCAGTATTTCTCTCAGGCTCGCTCGCTCGAAGCCACCGACCGGATATCGGTCAGCGTCATCCCTTCGCGGAAGAAAAAGACCAATCCCAGCAATACCACCGGCAACCACAACAGCGCATGCAGAACCAGAATGTAACCGCCGGCAGCCGTGGCATCAGCCCCCAATTCGACCAGGATCTTCACCCCGGTCTCAAAGGTCCCCACATAGCCCGGCAGAGAAGGCAGAGCTGTCAACAAATTGATCGAACCGCCCATCAACAAAATCGCCGGATAAGAAAGATGCAAGGCCGGGAAAGCTTGCGCCACCAGCCAGTACTTGCCCAATTCCAACAACCAGACCACCACGGTCAGACCAAAGGTCCCCAACACGTCGCCCAGACTGCGAAAAACCTGCAATCCCTCAATCACCCCATCGATCAGTTTCAACAATGGCGGCCGGAAACGGACCGGGATCAGACGATTGATAAACCATTCAGCTAACCGGCGCAATAGATCCGGCCGAGAGGCCAGAAGGAGAAAAGCCACCAACGCAGTCAAAAAGACAACGCTGCCGATCGTTCCTGCCTGATGGACCAACGCATTGTCCAACGGAATCAGAGCCAGCCCGACAATCACGAACAAAACCATCGTCAACCCGTCAAACAACCGTTCCACCACAGCTGTAGTAAACGTCGTGCCCAGATTGACCCCTTCCTTACGCCACAACACATAAGCCCGTAACAACTCGCCCAATCGGAAGGGAAAAAGGTCATTGCCCATATAACCGATCACCATGATCGGGAAAAGCCGGGTTCCCGTCATCCGTTTGGAAGAGCGCAACAGATAGGCCCAGCGCCAGGAACGCACCCACACCGACACAAAATAGATCAAAACACCCGGAATCACCCAGCCATAATTGGCCGTACGAATTGCATCCCAGACCTTATCCAGCTCCAGCGCCCCCAGAGAAAACCAGAGGAAAGCCAGACTGATCAAAATCCCCACCCCGAAAACCAGCCAGCGTTGTTTTTTCATCTGAATCTTTACAGTCCCTTAATTATTTTACACTTCGCTGGCGCAGAATCTCGTACAGCATAATCGAACCGGCCACCGCAGCATTCAAAGAATTGATCTTCCCATGCATCGGCAACACCATCAACCAGTCGCACCGCTCACGCACCAGTCGGCGCAGCCCTTCTCCTTCGCTTCCCACCACCATCGCCAACGGAACGCGCAAATCCACGTCGGTATAAGGCTTGGCACCGTACATATCTTCCAATCCGGCAATCCAGATATCCGCCCCCTTAAGCCGCTCCATCGTCTGCACCAGATTCGTCACCTGAGTGACCAGCAAATGCTCGGCGGCCCCGGAAGAGACATTCACCGCCGACGGCGTAATGCCCGCCGCCCGCCGCTCTTGAATAACCACCCCATGAACCCCGGCCGCCTCCGCCGTTCGCATCAGGCTGCCGAGATTGTGAATATCCTGGATCAGATCCAGCAACAACAACAACGGCGGTTCCTGCCGCTCTTTCGCCAGAGCCAGCATATCCTCCAAAGAAGCATACGGATACCCCGAAGCCTCCAAAGCCACGCCTTGATGTTCATCGTTGCCCACATTGCGCGCCATCTCATTGCGCGAAACATTAGCTATCGAAATCCGACGCTGCTGCGCCAGTTCGGTGATTTCATCCAGAATGGGGGCATTCACCACCCCCTCCGCCAGCATCAAACGGAAAAATTGACGGCGATTCGCTCGCAAAGACTCGCGTACCGCCTGACGCCCATAAATGATTTCTCGCATAATCTACTCCTCAAGCCAATCGCCAGGTTGATCCCGAAGGACCGTCTTCTACCATCACCCCAATCGCAGCCAACCGATCCCGAATGTCGTCGGCCCGCTGCCATTCCCGTGCCGCCCGAAATTCCTGGCGCATTTCCAACAATAAACGCACCACATTGTCCAGGACCTGACCGCCGGCCTCCACCGCTTCCAGTTTGTCGGGTAAAATGCCCAACACTTTGCCGGCCGTGTCCCGGAAAATTCGATCCATCGCGGCCAGCGTTCCGGCCCGGGCATTGCTGTTTTGATCCAGCTGCCGATTGACCTCACGGATAAAGTCAAACAGCACCGCCATCGCTTTCGGCGTATTGAAATCCTCATCCATCGCCGCCTGGAAACTCTCCCGATACTCCTCAAGTGCCGTGACATCCGACAGCATGGCCGTCACCGCGGGCGGCGCGCCTTCCATACGGCTGCGCAGCTTACGCACGGTATTGTGCAACCGGCTGACCCCCTGCTCGGCCGCTTCGAGGGCATCCCGGGAAAAATCTACCGGCCCGCGATAATGGCTGCTTAACACAAAATAACGGATCGCTTCCGGAGAATAGAGCTTTAAAGCATCCTTGATGGTGATAAAGTTGCCCATGCTCTTCCCCATGCGCACCCCATTAACGGTCAGAGAACCGACTAAAAGCCAGTAATGGGCAAAATCTGAGCCGCCGCTGTGCGCTTCGGCCTGCGCCGATTCACACTCGTTATGCGGGAAAATGTTCTCCAACCCGCCGCCATGGACATCAAAGGGTTGGCTCAGATATTTGGTAGCCATCACCGAGCATTCAATATGCCAGCCCGGATACCCTTCTCCCCAGGGGCTCTTCCACCGCATCAAATGTTCCGGAGGGGCCTTTTTCCAGAGCGCAAAATCGGCCGGATGGCGCTTCTCTTCACGTACTTCGACCCGCGCCCCCGCTTCCATCTCTTCGACGACCCGATTCGCCAGTTTGCCGTACTCCGGGAATTTCTGAACCGAAAAATAGACATTCCCATCGACCTCATAGGCATACCCCTGCATCATCAGATCTTCGATCCATTCGATGATCTCCGGAATATGCCCGCTCGGACGCGGGGAAATGTTCGGGCGCAACACGCCCAGGGCATCCATATCCGCAAAATAGCTCGCGATATAGGACTCGACGATTTCCATCGGCTCCAACCGCTCCCGCCGGGCCCCCTTGAGGATCCGATCCTCTCCCGAATCCAGCAAATGCCCCACATCCGTCAGGTTACGCACATGCCGAACCTGATATCCCAGATATTTAAAATAACGCACCATGACATCCATCGAAATGTAAGTCTTGGCATGGCCCAGATGGGAATGATCGTAAACCGTAGGGCCGCAAACATACATCTTCACCCGGCCCGGCTCAATGGGTTTAAATAACTCCAGCTGCCGCGTCATGTAATTGTAGACTTGCAATGCCATATTTCCTCCGAATTAAGCGATCGGTGCCCCAATGTTCATCGGACGGGCAAAAATCATCCGACCGGCCGCCGTTTGCAACACCTTGCTCACGACAACCGGAATCGTCTGGCCGATCAAAGGCCGGCCTTCTTCAATGACCACCATCGTACCGTCATCCAGATATCCGACCCCTTGATCGGACTCCTTGCCTTCCTGCATTACATAAATATCGAAAGCTTCTCCCGGCAACAAGACGGTCTTCACCGCATTCGCCAGTTCATTGACATTCAAGACCTTCACGCCCTGCAAATCAGCAACCCGATTCAAATTGTAATCATTGGTCAAAATACTGGCTTCCAGTTTACGGGCCAGCGTGATTAACTTATCGTCGACCTCCCGCACCCCTTCCACATCCACATCCGTAATCCGAACCACCACCGGGGAGTCTTCCTGAAGTTGCTTGAGGATTTCCAACCCCCGCCGGCCGCGATTGCGCCGTAATGCATCGGGGGAATCGGCAATATGCTGTAATTCATTCAACACAAACAAAGGAATTACCAGCTCACCGGGAACAAAACCGGTCCGGCAAATATCGTAAATCCGACCATCAATAATAACACTGGTATCAAGCAGGATCGGTCGGGTCGTCACAGATTCCGCCTTCGGGACTTCTTTCATCGGGAAAAAACGCTCGCGCAAAATCTGGATGACATCGGGACGCATCATCGCCGTCATCACCCCCAGATAACCAAAAATGGCCGCCACTAAAAAGGGTAAAACCTGCCCAAACGGCGCCGGCAGCAAAGAAACCGGATAGGCGGTGATAGCCCCAAAGGCCAGCCCCAGAAATAACCCGATGATGGTCGAAAACAACATACTGGCCGGCAATTGCTGAATGGCATGCCGGATCATACTGAAAGGACGCGTGGAAATCATCGGCGCAAGCATCACACCGACCGCACCAAACAACACGGTACAAACGAACATTGCGTAGGTAACATAAGGGGACAAAACGGGGAACCATTCACCAGAGCGATTGCCGACACTGAAACCGACAGCAGCGAAAACCAATAACCCTACCAACCGCGCAATAATATCAGACCTTTTCATACAAAATTCCTCCTGAATAACTGCCCAGTCCGCAACGAAATCGTCAATTCAAAAATCAAAAACGCTGCAAAACTGGTATTTTCCCGGCCCACGGAGCCGGGAACGGTTTCATTTTATCATAATGGTATGATCGGTGCAAATGAAACCGTTTAGATTGCATTAAAGCGCTCCCCCATCCCGCGCGTCGCTTCAAACCGGGCAATAGCCTGTTGCGGGACGCTAAAAACCGACGGTAGTAGAAAAATACCCTGGAAAATCATAGCATTTGCATCTCAAGAGCGCTATAATTAGATAAATACAAACTGTTTAACCCTCATAAAGTTGTCGTTTGAATAAAATTCCCCCTTTAAAGTTGGAAAGGAGTCTGAATATGAAAAAATCACCTCGACACCTGTGGCTTTTGATCCTGGGGCTGTTAAGCCTGGGATTCTACTTTGCGCAGCCTTTAGCCCTCAAAGGCAGCGACATTGTGTATAACTATTACACCTACCTGCCGATCACGCGCACCCAGCCCCCCCTCCCCCCTGCCCTGACCGATCTCTTGAAAAATCCCGGCTTCGAAGGGATCACAACTCCCGGCGGCTACACGCATGATACGTTCAACGGTACCCCTTATAATGAAATCCTCACCCCTGAAGGCTGGATCAGCTGGTGGGTAGAAGAACCCGATCCCTGGTATGGCCTCTCACGGCCGGAAGTTCGCCCCATCCCCAACCAGCCGCCTTATTCTGATCCCCCTAACCGGATTCACAGCGGAGACTATGCCGCCATGCACTTCACCGTCTGGAAACCGCAACGGGCCGGTTTTTATCAACAAATTTCCAGTCTGCCCCCCAACTCCCTTGCCACTTTCTCAGCCTATGCCCATAGCTGGTCCTGCAACAATGATCCGCCCCCCGCCTTGACCTGCGGCGATCCCAACGGCTTCTGGTTTAAAGTGGGAATTGACCCGCAAGGAGGCACGGATCCACAGGCCGCTTCGGTAATCTGGAGTGATCCTTTTTATTATCGCGATACCTACGGCAAAGCAGGGCCCTTGCAAACCTGGGTCGGCGACAGCGGAACCATTACGGTTTTTCTCTCCGGGGAAGCGAAATGGGGCGTGAAACACAACGACGCCTACTGGGATGACGCCAGCCTGATCGTACAACCGCCCCGCGTAGAGCCTTAAAACCTTCTGAGGTTTAAGCGCGCCCCTTGCGGGGCGCGCTTAAATTCATCTGCGGTTAACCTGACAAACAAGAGAAAAAATCCATACGGGTCGAAAATTGCCCGCTAATTGGCCTTATTCCTCAAAACCAACGGCAAATACAACTGATGGAGAACATGAGCTGTTCGCTGATTGTTCGTCAAAACAGAATCATCCATCCCCGCCGGCGGCTGGACCTCAACTGTATTAAAAAGCCCCAGGCCTGACGGCGCCGTCCCCCATAACGTATAGGTGATCAGTCCATTGACGGGCAGCGTGACGGTATCCGAAAGCTTGCCCCCTCCCGAAGCCGTGCAGGCAGCCCCGGCCCCGGCCTCACAGACCCACAGCGCACCGGTCAATTGAGCCGGCAGCGTATTCGACACCAGCGCCCCCGCCACGGAAATCGGGCCATAGTTGCCGACATTGACGGTATAGGTCAGGATCGAACCGCTGGGCGGCGATTGAATGCCAATCCACAGATCCGCCCAGGGAACAATATTACCGCCCCCCGGTGGCAGGATCGGCCCCACACTCAACGGATTCTGCTGGTCACTGGAGACCTCAGCCAGATTACCGCCGATGACGCTCGCACTGCCGTCCACCGTCATCGTGAGGGTCCCGGTCCACTGCGCCCCCGGGCCCAACGTCCCCAGATTCCAGATCAACGGCTGAGTCCCTGTAAATCCAGCCGGAGCAGCCGACTCCAGAGCCAATCCCGCAGGCAACATATCCTGTACTCGCACGTTGGTTTGAGTGATGGTCGCGCTGGTATTGCTGATATGAATTGTATAACGCACCCGATCCCCCAAATGGAGTTCCCCGCCATTGAGATCTTCGGCCACCTTCTGAATCCCCACCCCAAACAAAATATTGCCGCCCCCCGCCGGCCAGACCGGACCGATGCTTTGAGGATATTGTTGCTCGCTGGTCAAAAGAGCCAGATTGCCGCTGATCGCACTCGAAACGCCATCGGTCGTCATCGTCAAAATTCCGGTCCAGACAGCCCCGGGAGCTAAGGTGCCGATATCCCAGGTGAAAGCGTTGGTCGTACTGATGCCGGCAGGCGAAGCCCCCAGCAAAATCAGGCCCATCGGCAACGCATCGACCAATGAAATATTGGTCTGCGAAAGCGTGGCGTGGGTATTGGTAACCCGCAGGGTATATCGGATAATATCGCCACTGTACAAAGGCATACCGTTGAGATCGTCGGCATCCTTGGTCATCACCAGCCCCCGCTCAACGACGCCGCTCCCTCCGGAAAAAATCGGGGAGGTCTGCTGCAAGGTATCCGAAGGGCAACTCACCGCAGCAATATTGCCGCCGATCATGGTAGCTGTCGCCGCGGTGCTCATCGTGACAACCCCGGTCCACACCGCTCCCGCAGCCAACGTCCCCACATTCCAGGTCAAAGCCGCCGATCCGGTATAACCGGCAGGTGCCGCTTCGATCAAATTCATGCCGGCGGGCAAGGTATCAGTCAGGATAATGTCCGTCATGCTGTCGGTCGGATTGGTATTCGTGACATACAACGTGTAGCGAATCCAATCCCGGGCATATAACGGGGCCCCATTGAGGTCTTCGGCCTTTTTGGAAAGCGCCAGTTCATTGGTCCCCACCACATTCACGGTAACAGTACCGGAAAAAACCGTGTAGGGATCTGACGCCAGGCCGCCATACTCGACCAGATACCCCCCCGTCGAATAATCCCCGGACCCTCCGGCATTCCCTAAATCGTTCCAGGCGCCGCGCGGACCGACCGTCGGCGTGTAAATCATATGGGCATAATCTTCATTGCCCCCGGAATTGTTCGGTTCAGCACTATTCCAGTTGGCGTAACGCCCCGATACCGGATTGCAGGGATTGGCTCCCGTACAGAAATTCGTCCCGGTTTCAGGACCGACAACCCATCGCCAGGTCCCTTCGGTGCCGGTATCATTGGCCCCAATCCAGGCCACCCCCCTCAACTGACTCGAGGCAAAAGCATTTTCTCCCGCCGAGGCCAGGGTAACCAGATACCCCTGTAACCCCAAATACCGCCTTCCCGCCGCCGCAGTCTCAGCATTTGACCAGGTGATGGCCGCAGCGCTGACATATTCATAGAAATGCCCGGTGCCGGCATAATAAGAATTGGTACCGATCATAAAAGTGACGCTGCGGGATACCGTACTGGGATAATGGCTTAAATTATTGTAGGTAATTTGCCGCATGAGGTTTTGATAAGTGGTAAGGGTTGCGGTCCCGGTCAGGGACATCACGCCGGAGATCGCATTGTAAGCCCAATTGATGGTGCCATAAGTGCCGCTGGTACCGCTCTGTCCGTAAACCCCCAAACGATCCTGCGCCGGGAGGAAACCGTTACCGATAGCAATGCTGGCACTATCCAGATTGACCTGCGTGGCCGTCGTAATCAAAAGGTTCGGCGCAATCAAGATAGGCGCGCTGCCCTCCGTGAAAGTGGTCTGCCCCGATGCGGACAAGACCGTGCCGCCGCTCCCGCCCTGCTGAACCGGAATCAAGGCCGGCTGCTCAAATTTTTCAGTGGAATAGTCGACCGAATTCGGGGCCGTAAGCCGCACAACCAGGGGCAACCATACTGAGGAATAGACAGAATTCAGTTCTTCACTGTGAGATAAAGATGCTGCTGCAATGTTCCCGGGAGCCCCCAACACACCCCAAAAGAGACTCAACAAAAGGAACCAACGCCCGATGTGCAATGCCTTCATGATTCTTCCTCCGTAAAAATTTTTCAGCTCTGCTCTCACCCCCTTTAAGTCCGATTATAAAACCCACGCCCTGCTTAACTCCGCTATACATGCATCCATCTCCAACCAAAGGCGCGCTGAAAAACGCTTTCAACCGCACCCCGGGTTTCCCCAAAAACTGCCCTGAAAAAAGACCACCCTAGGGGATGCCCCCGGCCTTGCAACGTCCCGCCCATGATCTTTTCCCGGCCTGACACGACGCGCTGGATAGGAAGAGAGAATTTTTCTGGGAATTTGCACGCCTCAGAAGGCGTGCAAATTCCCCCCTCTTTCTTTGAAGCATTAAAAACTCCTCTCTTCTTCTCTGTGTTCTCTGTGTCTCAGTGGTGAAAAATCTTTATCCCCCTGCCCGTTCATCCATCACCTGTAACATCGCCAGGGCAAACCGGGCCGCTTTTTCCACCCCATCCGGAACCAGCTTCTCCGTCACATCATCGGCTTGATGCCATTGCGCCAGCCAACCGTCAGGCCCCACGCCGGCCAGACAGACGCCCCGATACCCCCGGCTGCGCAATGCCCCCACCTCTTCCCCAATAACCAGATTGACACCTTCAACTCCCATCTCCGGATGGCGAGCAGCCGTCTCTTGAGCCCAGGCCAGCGATTCCGGATCGGGAGTATAGCCCGAAAGAAGCGAAAAGCCGGTATGGCGTTGCACATAGGCCACGCGCTCCGTCCCCACCATCTCGAAATCCAGGAACCAGGCATCCCGCAATTCCTCACCACATTGATCCAGCAAGGCATGAGCCCCCATGCATCCCACCTCTTCGGCCCCCGTAAAGGCCAGCCAGACTTCCGTGTACTGCAAAGGCGTCTCCCGCAGCTGCGCCGCCAATCCCAACAGACAGGCCACCGCGGTCGCATTGTCGTTGGCCCCCGGGACAAACGAACCCCGCTCATCCCACAGGCTCAACGCCGTCAACAAGGCACAGCTCGCCCAGGAAGCCTTCCAGAAAGTGGAAGCCCCCTTGCTCCCCCAGACCTCGCCCAACTGCGCCGCCCCGGTCCCCAACAGCGAACCGACTACAGATGTTGAAATCCCCAACAACGACTTCTTCAAAGTCGGATTGAACGAAATCCGATCTTTGTTGCTGTCGGTATGCCCCAACAACACTACCCGCCGCCGCGTCGATTTGACCGGCAAAATGCGCGCCACCAGCGTGGCGCTGGGCCGACGCGGCGCCATGAAAGCAAAGGCCTGTCGCCCGCACCGCGCCGCTTCCCACATGGACGCCGCGCACCCCAAGGCCGCCAGTCCGCCCAACCACTTTCCCCGCCGGCCCCCAAAAGCACCTAACAAACTGGCCGTCAGCCCAAAAACGGCCGGCAAAACCAGCGCATAAGCCCAGGTATCCGGCGCCTCAAAAGATAAAGACTCGGTTTCCAGGTACCCAGCCTCCGTCAGAGTCTCACGGATATAACGTCGCGCCCGCAGTTCTGCCGGATGACCGGCCGGACGGGGCCCAATTTCATCAGCCAATACCCGCACATGTTCCATCAAAGCTGTCGCGGAAAGGGGATCACACTCCATCATAACCTCCTCAATTTGAAGAGCTGTCTGTCCTGAAAATAGGCCGGCCTTGTAGCACCCCGCAAATAGTCCTTGCCCCGTAAGATACGCCACGCTGGATGGTAAGAGAAAGTTTTTTTGTTGATGTTTTGGTGCGCCTCAGAAGGCGCACCAAAACATGGCCTTTTCCAGAGCCGCACAGGCGACACAGGCTGTCTACTGTCTACTTGCTGCTGTCTACTTTCGGTGAAATCTCTTCTCTAAATGCTAACGCACCTGCAAATTGCCCGGGCCGACAATCTGTTCGACGCTCCGCCGCAATTTCGGGGACCAGCGGGTCGCCTCGTTGGGAAAATAAAGTTCGACCCGTTGCCCGCTGACATTTTCCAACACCAGCACAAAACGATCCCGGCCGCCGCGCTCTGCCGTTAAAACATGGTGTAATTGCGCAATCCGCGCATAGTCCTGCTCACTGTTGCCGCTGCGCCGGATCACCAACCGCAGCGTTACCGGTTCTTCAGGGGGTTCCTCAGGAGAAGGCGGCAGGAGATCGTCCACCACCTCCACCGCCAGCTCATCCGGCACCGGTTCTTCCATGTCCGGCGGCAGCGAGGCCCGGGAGGGAGCCGCCGCGACGGCAGGACGGGTTACCGCCGGCGCCGTTACAGGGGCCGCCACAGTGGGCCGAGCCACCGGCAAAGCCGCCGCCGGCGTGGATCGTACCGGCGGGGTCACCGGCCGCACCGGCGCCGTCGCGGTCCTGGACACGGCCGCCGGCCGGGGGATCGGCAAACCGCCGCCATTCCCATTCCCATGACCGTTCCCGGCCTGGCCCCGACTCTCCACAGGCACCGCCGGCGTGGAGCGAGTCGGCGGCGGAGTCGTCTCGCGAACCGCTGCCGGAGCCGGCGAAACCGGCCGCGGCGCCGGTGCTTCGCCCAGGGCCATCGGATCGGCCGCCCCCAGCAACTCATTCGGCGACTTGATCCAATCGACGATCAACGGATGATCTTCCCGGTCCGGCCGATCGTCGAGCTTACCGCTTACCACGATCAATTGCTCATCCAATATCAGATGCTTAAACTTCTCCAACGTCTTCGGGAAAAGCACCAGATCGATCGTTCCGCTGCCCCCCTCCAACGTGACAAAGGCCATCGTGTCGCCCTTCTTGGTATTGATCCGCCGGATGCGCTGGACCATCCCCACCACCGACAGCTGCCGTCCGGCCGGTGCCGACGAGACATCCGCCACCGTGCAGCTCACCATATCCTGCCTGAAAAGTTCCTGCTCCATCCGGGTCAACGGATGTTCCGAAATATAGGTTCCCAACAGCTCTTTTTCCCAGTCCAACAACTTGCGGTTGGGAATGGGAGGAATGGCCGTCGGCGGCGTCACCGTCTGCATCTCGCCGCCCATCCCTTCAAAAAGCAGGAACTGCCCCACTTCCCGGGCCGCATGGGTCTGCGAACTGACCCGCAACAGATTCTCAATCGTCGCCAGCAATTCCGGCCGGCCGCCCGCCCCCGCCAGGTCGTCCATCGCCCCGGTGTGGACCAGACATTCCAGCACCCGCCGGTTCAACTTTCGCAGATCCACCCGTTCGGCCAGATCGGTCAACGACTTAAATGGACCGCCGGCACGCCGGGATTCCACCAGGGTCTTCACCGCATCGTCGCCTACATTCTTAATGGCTCCCATCCCGATGCGGATCGCCGGTTTGTTATCGATATCCTCGATGGTAAAGGGCAGCTCGGAACGGTTGATGCAGGGGCGCATCACTTCGATTCCGGTACGCCGGGCATCTCCGATCAGGAAACCCAGCTTCTCGGAATTTCCGCGTTCTGTGGTCATCAGGGCGGCCATAAATTCTACCGGATAGTGCGCCTTGAGATAGGCCGTCTGCCCGGTGATGACCGCATAGTCGGTCGCATGGGCGCGGTTGAAGCCGTACCGGGCGAAGAATTCGATATCGCCCCAGATCCCTTCGATGGCCTCCAGCTCAATCCCTCGCTTGAGCGCGCCCTCGGTGAACATCTTCTTGTGCTTATCCATCAGGTCGCGTTTCTTTTTAGAAACGGCCTTGCGGATCTGATCGGCTTCGCCGGGCTCATAGCCGGCCATGGCGACCGCGATCTGCATAATTTGCTCCTGATAGACTATAATTCCGTAAGTGTCATTGAGAAGGCTTTCCTGAATCGGATGCCGGTAAACAACTTCTTCTTCACCATGCAGCCGCTTGATGTAAGTAGGAATCTGTTCCAACGGGCCGGGGCGATAGAGCGCCAGCACGGCGACGATGTGCTGAAACTGGGAGGGCCGCATGTCCTGCAACACCCGGCGCATTCCCGCACCTTCCACCTGGAAAACCCCGGTGGTATCGCCGCTGGAAAGCAGGGTATAGAGCTTCCTGACATCCGCATCTTTCTCGGGATCTTCAGGCACCCGCTCATAAGGGATGGTGGCCAGATTGAGCTTGCGCCCGTGCCGCTTTTCGATCCATTCACAGGTGATCCGCATCTGGGAGAGCGTTCGCAGTCCCAGAAAGTCCACCTTGAGCATCCCCATCACATCCAGAATTTCCATCGGCCACTGCGTGACCGAATTCAGGCTGGAAATCGAACCGTCTTCATTGGGGCCCGACGGAGAATCGCCGCCGCCGCCCTTGGTCGCCCGGTTCAACGGCAGATAAGCGGTCAACGGCTTGTCGGAGATCACCACGCCGGCCGCATGGGTACTGGCATGGCGCGCCACCCCTTCGACCTGCGAAGCCATCTCGATCAGCTTCTTCAGATAGGGCGTACCGTTGCACAGCTCCTTCATCTCCGGCACCTGCTCCATCGCCTCTTCCAGCGAGATCGGCTTGCCGGGGACATTCGGAATCAACCGCGCCACCTTATCGACTTCGCTCAACGGGACATCCATCGCGCGCCCCACATCGCGGACGGCCGCGCGCGCGCCCAACGTCCCAAAGGTGATGATCTGCGCCACGTTGTCCTGCCCGTAACGCTGAATGGTGTAAGCGATCAGCTCTTCACGCCGGTCGTCGGGGAAGTCCATATCGATATCGGGCATCGAAATACGACCCGGGTTGAGGAAGCGTTCGAACATCAACTTGTTCTTCAGAGGATCGACGCAGGTGATCCCCAGCGTATAAGCCACCATACTGCCGGCGCCCGAACCGCGAACATTCCACCAGATATCGCGCTCCTGAGCCGCTCGCACCAGATCCCAAACAATCAGGAAATAGTCGTCAAAGCCCATCCGGTGGATAATGCCCAGCTCATAATTCAGACGCTCGCGCACCTCCGTGCTGTCGCCGCGCGAACCGTAACGCCAGAAACAGCCTTCATCACAGAGCTTGTAAAGATACTGCTCGGAGTTACCACAGCCGTCCGGCACGGGGAAAACAGGCAGGTGATAGGGCGGGGCAAACTTGATCTCGACATTGCACTGCTCGGAGATCTTCAGCGTATTTTCCAACGCCTCCGGCAGGGCCGGATAAAGCCGGGCCATCTCTTCCGCCGAGCGCATATAGTAGGAAGGATCGCTCATCCGCATCCGCTGCGGCTCATTGACCGTCTTGCCGGTCTGGATACAGAGCAGGATATCGTGGGCGTCGGCCTGATCGCGCCGGGCATAATGGATATCGTTGGTCGCCACCAGCGGCAGCTGCTTCTCATGGCCCAACTCGATCAACCGCTTGTAAATCGGGTCCAGCTCCGGGATCTTGTGACTTTGCAGCTCAATATAGAAACGATCGGGGAAACGTTCGCGGTACCACTCAATCGCCTTGAGCGCCGCCTCTTCCTGATTGCGTTGCAGCAACCGGGGAATCTCACCGGAAGCACAGGCGGAAAGGACAATCACCCCTTCGGTATGCGCCTCCAGCACCTCTTTATCGATCCGCGGCTTGTAATAAAACCCCTCCAGCTGGGCAATCGAAGCCAGCTTGAGCAGATTTTGATACCCGGTATGATCCTGTGCCAGCAGCACCAGATGATAAGGCGAGCCGTCCTCTTTATTGCGGTCGAAACGCGAACGCGGCGCGAGATAGGTCTCGATCCCGATAATCGGCTTGATATTGGCCTCTTTACAGGCCTTGTAAAATTCCACAGCCCCGTACATCACGCCGTGGTCGGTAATGGCCAGCGCCGGCATATTCAGCGCCACCGCCTCACGGACCAGCGCTTTAGGGCTGCTCAAACCATCGAGCAGCGAATATTCCGTATGAGTATGCAGATGGACAAAACCAGGCATTCGTGCGTCAACCTTGTATAAAAGTAAAAGTTAGTCCAGGAAAGCAGAGACAGTTTGCCCACGACCAGCACACATTATTAAGGAGGGCTTTTAAAAAGGTGGTCCAACGAAGTAAATATCGCGGCCTGCCCCTATTTTACCCTGACCCTGAAAAAAGAGGAAATAGCCGCGCGCCGGCGGAATGCGTTGGTCGGCCGCGCCGGGATCACGGCCTTAAAAAATTTAAACCTGTAATGGAAAAAGCGCGGGCGAATGGGCAAATTGCCCTACGCCCGGGGTTACGGCCGATACCGGGAAATTCCTCCCTCGGTACTGAACCAGACTTCCCCATTCGGGGTGATTGTAATAGATACCACAGAATTATGGGCCAGCCCATCCACCGAAGTATAAGGAGTCCACTTCTGCCCATCAAAGTGGACCACCCCTGAATTACCCATCGAAGCCCATACAGTTCCATCCGCGGCGACAGCCAGATCAAACACCCCGGCCTTGATTATCCCGTCTCTAATGGCATAGGTTTGCCAGCTTTGACCATCAAACCGGGAAAGGCCTCCATCCGATCCTACCCATAAAATTCCATCTTTAGAAACCGCCAGGCCATTAACTCTGTTATCCAACAATCCATCGGCAGTGGTATAAGTAGTCCATTTCCCATTAATATAATGGGAAACTCCACCTTCTGCCCCCACCCAAAGCGAGCCATCCAATGCCGCCGCTAACGAAGTAATCCGATCTCCCGCAAGCCCATCTTTTTCTTGAGTAAAAACAGTCCATTTCTGATCATCAAAACGCAAAAGACCAAATCCCTGATTGTGATATTTTCCTCCACCCACTCCCAGCCAAAGACTTCCATCCGCAATCACCGTAGTAGGATAGAGGAAAGCATTTTCCAGTGGGGTAATTGGAGCAGTATAGCTCAGCCATTGTTCTCCATCAAAATGAGAGACTTGAGAACCCGCAGAACCGAACCAGAGCCCCCCATCCGGCGCAAAATTCAGGAACGAAAATCGATCCCCCTCACCAGGTCGAGAATAATAGGTCCATGTTTTCCCATCAAAACGCGCCAAAACTGGATCAAAATCCCCTCCCTGAAACCACAAAGCCCCATCAGGAGCCATCGCCATAACTCCAAAATCAAAAGGCCCCTCGCTTTTGGGCAACACATAACGCACCCAAAACTTCAAGTCATGCCCCTGAGTTTCCAGGTTATCCCCGATAAAATGATAGATCTCGGCTTTTCCCTCAGCACTTAACCAGGGTTTTCCATCCGGTCCTAAAATCAAAGCTTCAACACGATTCGGAAAAACCAATTCGGATGAACGCGCCAGAGAAATTTCAACTTTCTCACCGTCCCATACAACAATTCCTGGATTTCCTGAAACTCCCCACAACCGATAATCAGGAGCCGTCCACCAGGTTGATACCAAAAAAGGCTCCAAGTCATCATAAGAATGCCATTGTTTGCCATCAAATCCCAAGAGAGATCCGCCTGTACTGCCCCACAACATATCGTCAGGCCCTTCCATCAAAACCATAGGCGTATCCAATTCCTCCGTTCCGGGCAAAGGATTCCAGAATTGTCCATCAAAACAGATAGGCCCCCCGCGACCCGTCACACATACATCCCCATTGGCACGAGCAACAATCCGCCAAACCGGTAAATTATTAAAACCTATTTCTTCAGCATACAACTGCCATTGCCCCTGAGAAAATCGCCAGACCCCAACCTCGCCTCCAGCCCAAAGCGTTCCCTCAGCATCGAAAGCAATATCATTAATCACATTTTGATCCACCTCCTCTCCAGGGGTAAAAGAAACCCACTGCTGACCGTCAAAATGAGAAATTCCTCCCTGGGTTCCCGCCCAAAGTGAACCCGCCTGATCCAGCGCCAGACTGGTAACAAAGTTACTCGCCAGCCCGTGCTCGGTCGTGAATTTTGTAAAAGTATTTTCTGTAAAATTCCATCGAAGCACCCCGTCAAACGAGGCCATCCAGAGATTCCCATCCTGATCGAAAAGCTTTTCTTCATTCACAAAACTCACATCAGTATTGGTATAAGAAGTCCATTGGGGATACACAGCCAATGCCGGTTGCTCGGCCATAACAACCGTAGACATTGATGGAGTCTCAAGGGAAGATAGCACAGGAGCGAAAGGAGTAACCGTTGCAGAACGACAAGAAATCATTACAAATAAAATAAAAACATAAAAAAACGTAAGTTTAAAGCGATACACTAGAAATTCTCCGTTTTCTAAAAAGATTTGTCAAATGCAACATCACGACTCTCCCAGGCGGCCTTTAATTCAATACATTGACCACTCGATTCTTCACAGCAACCTGATACTCTGAACCCGGGATGAAACCTTTCAATTCATTCCATTCTTTGAGTCTATTCATCAGTTTGAAAATTACCGGGTATTGTAGACAAATAACCGTCCCAGCTCGGGATCGTAGAACCGGGCCTTGTAATCATAGAGCCCCAACGCGGCTTCCCGCCGTTGACCGGTGAACAGCCGGTCGGTAGCGATGGTGCCGTAGCCGGCCTCCCCCTTTATCCCCCCTCTCCCTTCCAGGCCGCCGGCCCAATCGACCGGATCACAGGTCGCGCAACATGGCCACGGCACGCTAAAACAAAATAAGGGAGAGGACGGGGAGTGAGGGCCAGGACACCTCATGGAAAGTCGTGGTCAATTCCGGCCGGACCGACTAAAATAATTTAAGGAGTGTTAGAATCTTTAAATCCAGGCCACTCAATAAAATCTGTACCATAATCCCTATGAAAAGAACGAACTTCTTCAACTGACGCAGGCGCATAATAAATTATTTCTTCAACATAATCCGTTTCTTGAAAAAAGCTACAACGCTCAAGCGTATTTCCGTCCTGACAAGGGGTAATAAAAGTTATACCTTGTTCGACATAATACAGCCATCTCGTAGGATAAACAGGAGAATCATTTCCTTTATCCGAGAAAACCTCTACGGTTGTCGGAGGGCCTAATGTCGAAACAATTTCTCTAATTAAACATTCTGATCCAGGAACCTGAATTTGAAATACATTTCCATCTTTTATGAATATCGTTACCCTTCCTATAGGTTTCACAAAACTATATTCCCATACCTGTGCCGAACTGTAATCTGGTTTTCCCCAAAGCGCTTCGACTTTTTCTAAACTATCCCCTGGAACAACAGCGGGATAATAATCAATACAGGCGATTCTTGTTTCCATATCCGAACCGGTAGAGTCCCTATCACTACATTTTTCCAATCCCGAAATACAACCGTCATCCTTTTCGAAGAGTGGATCCGAAGTCTCAATATCTACATTTGCAGTGGTTGGATTACTTACACATCCACTAATTAAAGCCATCGCCAATAGCATTAACACAAAACTATGCTTTACCATTAATTTTACCTTACCCAATACATTAATAGCTTGTTGATAAGATTGCCAGCACAGGAATTCCCTGCCGCAGCTCGAAACAAATTTTTTATTCACGACCCTCACGGTCCATAGGCATAAATATCCTTTTCTACAGGCACTATCAACTTTCCATCAGCCACAATCGGCCGCCAGACATCATCCTCAGCTGGAGTTAAAAAACGTGTTCCAGTCAATAAGTAACCTGACACTTTCCCATTTTCCAGTGAAATAGCATAGATTTTTCCACCATCTCCTTGACGGGCATAAACCACTTGATTTAAAACAACCGGAGTTTGCCAACGTACAGATCCTTCATCTACACGCCATAGAGTTTCCCCGGTTTCAGGGTTGACCGCAACGATAGCCGGATCATCAAACATAGGTAACAACCATATTAGGCATAACTTGATCCAATGGAATATTTGCTTTCCACAAAATCGTTCCCGCATCAGCCTGGATGGCATACACATCCTGTCGCGTGCGAACAATGACGATATTTCCTTCCGCAACCGCGCCCGCAAGGATTTCCTCCGGCAGCGCCAGATGCCATTGCCACTGCAAAGGAAAATTTCCCTGCGAAGCCAAGCGGCCATTTTTATCATAGGGAGAAAAAAGCCGTATCGTTACGCACAAAGCCACACTTACGCAAACAATAACAAACGGCACAAGTAACAGCAAAATATTTTTCTTCATCTTCCACAACCATAACACGAGAGTTTAAATGTAGCTACAAAAAATACCGCCGTAGGGATTATACCGCACCCTGCGACACGCTTTTACATTTTACGTTTTACGATTCACGCCTTAAAATTATACTATCCTCTTAACCAGGAGCCCAAATGACCGTCATCGATTCTCAACGTGAAATGCGTGCCGCCTTTCTGGGCGGCTTCGCCGGGCAACTCATCTCCGGCCTTATCTGGCTGCTCGCCTCGGCCGTAAGCCTGTGGATCGCTCCACGCTACGGCATGGCCCTGCTCTTCTTCGGCAGCATGTTCATCTTTCCCCTGACCCAGGGCCTGATCCGCCTGCTGGGCCGCCCGGGAAAGGTCAGCCCGACGAATGGATTGTGGCACCTGGGCACCCAGACCGCCTTCACCGTCCCCATCAACTTCCTGCTGGTCGGCGCCGCCACCCTCTATCGGGAACACTGGTTCTTCCCCGCCGCCATGATCGTCGTCGGCGCCCACTACCTGCCCTTCGTTACCCTCTACGGCATGCGGATGTTCTACATTCTGGCCGCCCTTTTGATCTTCGCCGGCACCGGACTCGGCTTTTACGGCCCCGCCGTCTTCAGCCTCGGCGGCTGGTTTACCGGCGTCGTCCTGATCGTCTTCGCCTTCCTCGGCCGGGATCAGGTACTCCGGGAAGAAAAAATTTAGAGGATTGAATTTCCCTCTTGACAACCTTTTGCCTTTGTTTATAATTAACTTAAACGTTTAACCTGACCAGCGAAACGGAAAAACCGACAATTTAAGCACGAGGCGGGCCAATCTTCCATTCCTCCAATCTCCCCCCGCCTGACCTGTATCTCCGGGATCTTGACAACCCGGATCTTCTTTTTATAATCAACTTAAACGTTTAAGTTTTTTCGTTCGGATTCGTTGGTCATTTTATTTAAGACGGGGGTTAAACGTTTAAGCCATGAACAAGAACATTACCATTAAAGAAGTCGCCCGCGTCGCCGGCGTCTCAATCGCGACCGTCTCTTATGTGCTCAACGGCACCTCTTCGGTCAGCGAGCAAACCCGCGCCCGCGTCATGGAAGTCGCCACCGCTTTGGGCTATCGGACCAATGTCCGCGGCCGCAGCCTTCGGGCCCAGGAAAGCCGCATCATCGGCTACAGCTGGCACCACCTCCCCGCCGATCACTGGCATCCCATCCTGGACCGCTTTCTCTACAGCATGGCGGAGGCCGCCGAAGGCCAGGGCTACCACATCCTCACCTTCACCAGCTCCCCCACGGATCTCTCCAGCCAGCCCTACGAAGAACTGATCCTCAGCGGACAGGTCGACGGTTTCATCCTTTCCGATACCAACCACGATGACGAACGCATCCGCTACCTTATCGATCAGGGCTTCCCCTTCGTTGCCTTTGGTCAGGCCAATCCCGAATGGGATTTCCCCTACGTGGATGTAGACGGCGCCGATGGGATTCGCCAGAGTATGGAACATCTGCTCGGCCTGGGCCACCGCCGGATTGGATTGATCGCCTGGCCGACCGCCTCACTCAGCGGCGATGCCCGTTGCGTCGGCTATCAACAGGCCATGACGGCCGCCGGGATCGCCGTCGACCCCGGCTGGATTGTCCGCACCCAACATGCCGAACCCTCCGGACGGGACGCCATGAATGCCTTGCTGGCGCTGCCGCTCGACCGGCGGCCCACCGCCGTGATGGCCCTCAGCGATCTGATGGCCATCGGCGCCTGCAAAGCCATCCAGGCCGCCGGGCTGGAACCGGGCCGCGACATCGCCGTGATCGGATTTGACGACATCCCGTTGGCCCAATATCTGCACCCCGCGTTGACCACGGTGCGTCAGCCCATCGACGAAGTGGGCGAACGGGTCGTCACAATGCTCTTGAAATTGATCCGGGGAGAAGAACTGGAAGAACGGCGTATCATGCTCTCCCCCACTTTAATCGTCCGAGAATCCAGCGGAGGGCCGCTGGATTGAACCAGCGTGCTGCCTTTGAATAAGCCCAAAGCCGAAAACGAGGAGGTAGGTAGCACCCTGGATTAAAAATTAAAGTTGCCGCCCTTAATATACCAGCCTGTCAGTTTAGCTTTTCTGTAAGCAAGGGATTAGTAAATAGCAGCTCCTCAAACCATTTGAGCCTGGAAAACCGCTGTCTACTGTCTACTTGCCGCTGTCTACTTAGAGATGGCATGCCTGTAAACTGAATTAGCAGTCTGGATTTATCGAGGTCACAACTTGAATCACTTAATCAAAGAGGTGTAAATTGATGGAAATTCATGCCGTGATTTTTGATCTGGACGGTGTTCTGACCGACACGGCAGAATATCACTACCAGAGCTGGCTGCGATTGGCTCAGGAACTGGGCCTGCCCTTCGATCGCCGACACAACGAAGCCCTGCGCGGAGTCGATCGCCGCCGCTCTCTGGAATTCCTGTTGGACGGCCGACCTGCAACAGAAACGGAAATGCAGGCCTGGATGGAACGCAAAAACTACTATTACGTCGAATTGATCCGCCAGATGACCCCCGCCGATCTGCTCCCCGGCGCCCTGGAGTTCTTGCAGGAACTGCGGCAGGCCGGAATCAAAACCGGTCTGGGCTCCGCCAGCAAAAACACCCACACCGTACTCGATCATCTCCACCTCCACCCTTATCTGGATGTCGTCGCCGACGGCTACAGCGTACCCCAGCAAAAACCGGCGCCCGATCTCTTCCTGCACTGCGCCGCTCAACTGGCCGAACCGCCGACCACCGTCATCGTCATCGAAGATGCCGCCGCCGGCATTGCCGCAGCCCGCGCCGGCGGCTTCTGGACCGTCGGCCTGGGTCCCCGGGAACGGGTCGGAGAGGCCCATCTTATCCATCCCAGCCTCGACGGGATGCACTGGCCCGCCCTCGCCCGGGAACTCACTTCCCTGCAAAGCTAATAAAGAAAGAAAAGCCCCTATTTTCGGCGGCTTCAGAAAGCCGCCGAAAATAGGAATAAAAATAATTTCTCTAAAAAAACACTCAACCAAAGCGAGAGCATTGTATGAACAACTGGATCATCGACGAAACCCAATTTCAACCCGACCTGCTCCATTCCCGGGAAACTCTCTTCACCATCGGCAACGGCTACCTGGGAACCCGGGGCGCCTTTGAAGAAGGCTACCCCGGCCAGACCGCCGCTACCCTCGTCCATGGCCTCTTCGACGACGCCCCCGTCGTCTACACCGAACTGGTCAACGTACCCAACTGGCTCAACTTCATCCTGCTCCTCGACGGCGAGCGCTTCCGCATGGACCGCGGCACCGTGCTCGACTACCGCCGCGAGCTGAACCTCAAAACCGCCACCCTCACCCGCACTGTCCGCTGGCGCAGTCCGGCCGGCCGGACCGTCGTCCTGAAAATTCAGCGCTTCGCCAGCCTGGCCGAGCCCCACCTCATGGCCATCCATTACCAGATCACTTCGGTCGATTTCTCCGGACCGATCGAATTCCGCGCCGGCCTGGACGGGCATGTCGCCAATGAAGCCCTGCTCCATCTGGAAGTGCTCGATCAAGGCCCGATTGGAGAACAGGGCGCATACCTCACGGTGCAAACCGCCGCCACCCACCTCCCGCTCTGCATGGCCGGCGCCCTGGAGCTGCCCGGCACCCCGGCCTACACCTATCGCGATTGCGACGGCGCCCCGGGCATCGCCGCCACCCTCAACCTGCTGCCGGGTCAGACCGCCACAGCGATCAAATATGTCGCCATCTACTCGGGCCGCGAGAGCCCCGATGTGACCCGGGATGCTCGCAACGCTCTGCTCTCCGCCGTCACCCAAGGCTACGCCGCTCTGGCCCGCAGCCACAGCGAAGCCTGGGCCGCCGAATGGAACGATTGCAATATCACCATCGAAGGCGATGACCGGGCCGATCGGGCGCTGCGCTACAGCCTCTTCCAGCTCCTGGCCGCCGCCCCCCGCCACGATGAACGGGTCAATATCGGCGCCAAGTTGCTCAGCGGCTTCGGTTACCGCGGTCACGCCTTCTGGGATACCGAAATCTTTATGCTGCCCTTCTTTATCTACACCCGCCCCGCCATCGCCCGCAATCTCCTGATGTACCGCTATCACACCCTCCCGGGCGCCCGCCGCAAGGCTCAACTGGCCGGCTATGAAGGCGCCATGTACGCCTGGGAAAGCGCCGCCACCGGCGACGAAACGACCCCCCGCTGGGTCCCCGGCCCGCAGGGCGAAGAGCTGGTGCGGATCTGGTGCGGCGACATCGAACAACACATCAGCGCCGATGTCGCCTACGGCGTGATGCAATACTGGCACGCCACCGGAGATCACGCCTGGATGCGCGATTACGGCGCCGAAATCGTGCTGGAAACCGCTCGCTTCTGGCGCTCCCGCGCCGAATGGGATCCCGAACGCGGTTGTTACGAACTGCACGATGTCATCGGCCCCGACGAATACCACGAACATGTAAACAACAATGCCTACACCAACCGGATGGCCGTCTGGAATCTAGAAGCCGGCCTGGAGGTGTTGCACTGGTTGCAGGCCGACTTTCCCGACCGCGCCGCCGCTCTGATCGAACAATTGAAGCTGATACCGACAGACCTGGAACAATGGGAGCATATCATCCAACACATGCTCATTCTGCAGGATTCTCAAAGCGGTCGGATCGAGCAATTCGAGGGATTCTATCAACTGATCGACCAGGATCTGGAAAGCTATGAGCCGCGCACCCAATCCATGCAGGCCCTCCTGGGCATCGCCGGCGCCAATCGCCAGCAGGTGCTCAAGCAACCCGATGTCGTCATGCTGCTCTATCTGCTGGGAGATCGCTATCCCCCGGCCATCCTGCGCACCAACTGGGAATACTACACGCCCCGCACCGATCTAAGCTACGGTTCCTCCCTCGGCCCCCCGATCCAGGCCCTGGTGACGGCGCGCCTGGGCAAAGTCGAAGCCGCTTACGAACATTTCATCCATGCCGCGGCAACCGATCTGGAAGATGTTCGGGGCAACTCGGCCGACGGACTGCACGGCGCTACCGCCGGCGGACTCTGGCAGGCCGTCGTCTTTGGCTTCGGCGGAGTCCAGTTCAACCATGCCGGCTACACATTGACGCCCGCTCTGCCCGCCGGCTGGAAACGGTTGAGCTTTTCACTCTACTACCAGGGGCAAAAAATCACCGTAGAGGCCCTGGCCCACCCCACCGTACTGGAAAAAATTTCCGCCCTGCCCGATTAGCCCGAAAAACAAAAGGACAAAAGAAAAGCCCCTATTTTCGGCGGCTTTCTGAAGCCGCCGAAAACATAAATAAAAATAATTTCTCTCTTCCCATCCAGCGCGTCGCTTTTTGCCGGTAAAGTACCAGTTGCGGGACGCTAAAAAAGCTAACCGCACAGCTAAAAAATTCCTGAAACCAACCCAGACGATAACCTGAAGGAGGTGGCCCGGGCCGAACTCGACTAACAATTTTTATCGACCTTAAGTGAATCGTTTCAATTCCATCAAATTCAATCAACTGAGGAGAAAAACTATGAAGCGGATCTTTTTGCCCCTGCTCGCGGTCGTCCTGATCGCCTCATTATTGTTGAGCGGCTGCGGTGCCCCGCAAACCACGCCGGAAGCCCCCGCCGGAACCACCCCGGTTCCCGCCACCGAAGCCCCCGTCGTCGAACGCACCGTCGAAGTCCCGGCGCAACGCACCGAAGTGCGGCTCTCCGGCTGGGCCGCCACCCCCCAGGAAACCGCTTTGCTGGAGGCCCTGCTCTATCAATTCAGCGTAGAAAATCCCGACATTGTGGTGAAATACGAACCCATCACCGGCGATTACTGGCAGTCCACCAAAACCTCCGTCGCGGCCGGCACCGAACCCGACATCTACTACATGGATATCTTCCAGTTTCCCTTCTTCGCACAGCAGGGCGTCCTGATGCCGCTGGACGATCTCATGGCCGGCACCGACACCTCCAAAGAGGCCTTCATCCCCACCCTGATGGATGCCTTCGTCTATGACGGCAAAGTTTACGGCATTCCCAAAGATTTCAACACCCTGGGCCTCTTCTACAACAAGGAAATGTTCGCCGCCGCCAATCTGGCCGAACCGACCGATGATTGGACCTGGGACGATCTGCAAAAGGCCGCGCAGGCGCTCAGCAACGACGAAAAGAAAATCTACGGAATGGGCGTGCCCGCCGATGCCGGCCGCTTCCCGATCTTCGCCTTCCAGAACGGCGGCCAGATCATGAACGGCGATTTCAGCGACACCCTGCTCGACAGCCCCGAAACCATCGCCGCCGCCCGGTTCTACACCGGCTTCCGCAAGGATAAGATCGGTGCCATCCCCTCCGATGTCGGCGAAAGCTGGCAGGGCACCGCCTTCGGCAAGGGCACCGTGGGCATGGTCCTGGAGGGCGGCTGGTTGATCCCCTACCTGAAAGAACAGTTCCCTGGCATTCAATACGGCGTCGTCACCCCGCCGGCCGGCCCCCAGGGCGAGGGCAACCTCATCTTCACGGTCGCCTACGTCATGTCGGCCAACACCAAAAACTCCGAAGCCGCCTGGAAAGTCATCAACTACCTCACCAATGAATCCAGCCAGACCCGCATCCTGGAGAGCGGCTTCGCGCTGCCCTCGCGTACCTCCCTGGAAAACAATCCCTACTTTGAAACCAACCCGGCCTCCGCCACCATCTTCCGCGGCGCTCAAAACGGCACCCCCTACGTCTGGGGACTCTTCGGCTCCGATGTCAACGATCAGGTCGGCAAGGCCCTGGAACGCATCTACCTTCAGGATCAGGATGTAGAAGCTTCCCTCAATGAGGCTGCCACCAAACTGCGCGAGATCTTTAAAAATTAGCCTTCCACCCTGTTTTGTTTTCGCGCGTCCTGCGGGACGCGCGAAAACAAAATAAAAAAGCTCCCACCTGGAGAAAAAACATGACAATGTCCTTACGCCGCAAACTTTCGGAATGGCTGATCGCCTACACCTTTCTGCTCCCCTGGCTCTTTATCTTTTTCATCTTTATCCTCTTTTCCGTCAGCTGGGCTTTTTACCTCTCATTTACCAAATACAACCTCTTCTCCAACCCTCAATGGGTGGGAATCCAGCAATATATCAAAGTCTTGCAGCACGAAGACTTCCTGCAACACGCGCTGCCTAACACCCTGCTCTACGTCGCCGTCGTCGTGCCGATCCAGACCATCCTCTCGCTGATCATCGCCTTCGCCCTGGATCAGAAAATCCGGTTTCAACGGTTTTTCCGCACCGTCTTCTACATCCCATCCGTGACTTCCTCTGTCGTCATCTCGCTGATCTTCATCTGGCTCTTCAGCCGGGTCGGCATCATCAATCAGTTGCTGGGACTGGATATCGACTGGTTGAACGATGTGCATTACGCCCTGCCCGCCATCATGCTGGTCAACATCTGGGCCACTCTGGGCACCATGATGTTGATCTTCCTGGCCGCGCTCCAGGATATCCCGATTTCGCTCTACGAAGCCGCCATGATCGACGGCGCCAGCAAAGTGCAAACCTTCTTCAATGTCACCCTGCCGTCTCTGCGCCCCACGCTCTTCTTCGTCGTCACCATGGGACTGATCGGCTGTTTCCAGGTCTTCGATCAAATTTACGTGATGACTTCAGGTGGACCGTTAGGATCGACCACCACCATCGCCTATTTGATCTACAAATGGGCCTTCCGCGACACCACGCCCAAAATGGGTGAAGCCTCAGCCACCGCCTTCATCCTGGCCCTGATGATTCTGGTCGTCACCTTCGTTCAGCGCCGTTTCATCGAAGGGCGCGAAGACGACGAAAACCGGTAAAGGAGGCCTTATGGTCAGCCGAACACAAACAAAAACCCTCGCGACAACGCCACGCCAGGCGCCCGATCTCTGGACAAAGATCAAAAAGCCGCTCTTCTACGGCATTTTGATCTTTTGGGCGGTCATCAGCATCCTGCCCTTTTTCTTTTCAGTCGTCTTCTCTTTCAAACAGAACCAGGATCTCTACAATCCCCCCTTCTGGTTCCCCATCCCCTTTACCCTGGATAACTATGCCAAAATTCTGGGAGAATTCAGCCATTATTTCCCCTACTGGCTGGTCAACAGCCTGGTCATTTCGATTATCCTGCTGATCATCCGCCCGCTCTTCTGCGCCATGGGCGGCTATGCCTTTGCTCGTTTAAAGTTCCCCGGCCGCAAGATCCTCTTTACCGCCATGTTGATCTCGATGATGATTCCAGGTCAGGTACTCTTGATCCCTAACTTCCTGATCATCGGGCCGGGCATTCTGAAAAATTTCTCCATCGGCGGCACGCCGATCAAACTGGGCTTCGGCCTGCTCGATAATATCATGGCCGTGATTCTGCCCGGCATCGTGGACGCCTTCGGCCTGTTCATGATGACCCAGTTCTACAAAAGCATTCCTAAAGAGCTGGAAGAGGCCGCCATGATCGACGGCGCGAGCCGATTCGAAACCTTCTTCAAGGTAATCCTGCCGATCAGCCAGACCTCACTGGTGACCCTGGCACTTTTTACCTTCCAGGGAACCTGGAATTCCTTTATGTGGCCGTTGCTGGTACTGCGAACGCCGACCAATTTCACCTTGCCCATCGGGCTACAATGGTTCCGGGGAGAATATTTCTCGCTCTATTCATTGATCCTGGCCGGCTCGCTCTTCAACAGCATCCCGATTATCATTATCTTCTTCCTCTTCCAGAAATACTTCATCCGCGGCATCGCCGCCACCGGCTCCAAAGAAGGATAAAGGTTTTATGCAATACCGCAACAGTAACTCATCCGGTTTCAAAGACAGTACTTCCAAGCTAATTGTCTATCGCTGAGGTTTGTTTTTAACATCCCGCAGCAGGCTTTTGTGGGGGAAGAAACGACGCGCTGTGCGAAGCAGTCCGAGAGAATTTTTTTGTTTGTGTTTTTGCGCGCATAAGAATGCGCGCAAAAACACGGGCTTTTTTCTCTACGTCCTCGACGCCTTTGCGGTGAAATCTGAAGGAATTATGCGGTACTGCGTTTTTATGCATGAGCGCGGGCAGCAAGCTGCCCGCGCTCATGCATTTTCTTCCAGGCTTCCAATCTTCCAACTTCTTCCTGTCTACTAATAAGGTACAATAACCCTATCTTATTTCCTCAGGAGGCTTCTGTGGATCTCTTTTGTGTGGGTGAAATCCTGGTCGATCTGTTGGCCCTCGAACCGGGACCCTTGACCGCCGCTCAGAGCTTCCGCCGTTTTCGTGGCGGATCGGTAACGCAGGTCGCCGCCAATGCCGCCCTGTTGGGATTGCAGGTAGGACTCGCGGCAGCGATCGGTGCCGATCCTCTAGGCGACTTCCTGCGCGCCGACCTGACCGCCTGCGGGGTCCACTGTGAAGGACTACAACAAATTTCTACCGCCAGGACCAGCATCGTCTTCGTCTCCCACTCGCCCGACGATCCGGACTTTTTGCCTTACCATGATGCCCACCGTTTACTTCAGGCTGCCGCCCTGCCCTGGGATCAATTGAAAAGCGCCCGGGCCTTCCATACCTCAGCCTTTGCCCTGACCGCCGAACCGATCCGCGAGGCAGCCCTTCAGGCTCTGACCACGGCCCGGGAACAGGGAGCGCTCTGTACATTTGAACTCAACTACCATCCCCATCTCTGGAACGATGCAGCCGAAGGTCACCAGTTGGTAACCCGGGCCCTCAGTCAGGTGGATCTGGTCAAAGCCTCGCACGACGAAGCCCGCACCTTCTTCGCCGCCGACCAACCCGCCGAAGCTCTGCTGGCCCGCTGCCATGAACTGGGCCCCCGGTTAGTCGTCATTACCGATGGGGCCAACGGCGCATGGATCTCCGAAAAAGGAAACGTCACCCATCTCCCGGCACAACCGGTTCAGGCCGTCGATGCCACCGGCGCCGGCGATGCTTTCTCGGCCGGCCTGTTGCATGGACTGCTGAACGGCCTGGCCCCGGTCGAAGCGGCGCAACGCGGCATTGCCCTGAGCGCCCGCAAAATCGCCCGCTTCGGGCCCTTTGACAAACCGTTATAGGATAAAAACGGTTTTTGCGCCCCGCAACAGGCGTTTCCCCGGTAAAAAGCACCGCGCGGGATGGAAAGAGAGTGTGTTTTATCTGTATTTTCGTGCGCATAAGAATGCGCACGAAAATACAGGTTTCTTTCTCCGGCTTTTCCGGGCTAACCGCCCCAATCGGATAAAAAAGCGCGCCCCGACAAAGCCGGGGCGCGCTTTTTTATCCGATCGTTATCGCTGTTTCAACACCACCACCGCAATATCATCCAGATAGGAGGCCGCCGCAATAAACTGATGCACATCCCCCACAATCGTATCCAGAATCTGCCGGGAAGCCATGCCGGTACAGCGCCGCACCACCGTACAAAGCCGCTCCAGCCCGTAAAATTCGCCCTTCACATTCTCGGCCTCCACCACCCCGTCGGTGTACAGAATCACCACATCCCCGGGCTCCAGCTTCACCAACACTCCGTTGATAAAACCGGTAATCTCCGGAATGAACCCGACCGGGATCCCCAAATCAATCGTATTGATCACTTCCAGAGAGCCGTTCACCCGCAGCACAATCACCTGCTCGTGCTGACCGCTTAAATAAAGCTGCCCTTCGTTGTAATCCATCACCGTGGCAAAGAGGCAACGATCCACCCGCATCCGCTGGATATTCTTGTACAGCGTCCGGTTCAGGATATTCCAGAACCGCACCGGATCGGTTTCCCCGCTGATCAACAGGGTGCGAATGGCCGTCTGCAACATCAACATCACCACCCCGCTCTCCAGCCCGTGCCCCGTCACATCGCCGATCCCGATCTTGACCCGCCCATCTTCAAAGAGGACATCATAATAATCGCCGCCGACCTCTTCTGCCGGCTTCATGTACCCCACCACATCCAGCTTCTCGATCGCCTGCAATTCAATGTCAGAAGGCAACAGCATCTGCTGCAACCGGCGGGTCACATCCAGCTCGGCCTCCATCCGCAGGTTTTCCGCCTGCAACCGTTCATTGAGGTAAGTAATCTCCCGATTGGCCTGCGCCAGTTCCGAGGTACGCTCCTCAACCCGCAGATCCAGCTCATCGTTCAAAGTTTGCAGATCGACGATCTTCTCCCGCACCGCCTCCCGCATCCGGGAAAAATGCTGGGCCAGCACCCCAATCTCATCCTTCTGCTTGACCAGAATCGGCGCATCCAGATTACCATCCGTAATCATGGTAGCCGAGCTCACCAGTTCCTGAATGGATTGGGCATAACGTTTGGAGATAAACAGGCTGACAACCAATACCAGAAAAGCAAACAGAACTCCCACCAGCAAAATCCAGAAAGCCACATCATCCATATCCCGCACCAGCGACTGAGTAGGAATTTCCAAAATCGTATACCAGCCGCCCGTAGCCGTAAAATCATGGATCACCAGATTGCCGTTTGCCGTAAAATACCCGGCAGAACCGGTAGCCAGATCTTCAAGCGTATAACGATCCGCCACCGATTTTCCCAACTGCTCGTGATCTCCATGCGAGATCACCCGCAAATCCTTATCCACCACATACAGCGAAGCACCGTCTCCCAGAGTCCCCCCGGCCTGAAGGGTTCTAACCAATGTGGCATCGACAACAAAAATCAACACCCCACGATCTTCATCCAGCGTCCGCCCCGCAAGGCGCCGCATAAGGTAAATCTCGCCGTACGAATCGTTGACCCCGACTTTCCAGACCGCCTGCCCCAGTTCGCCGATGACTTCCTGATAGAGATCGCTCTCCCAAAAAGCCGCCGTGCCAAAATAATTCTCCGTGGAAGCCAGTTGCTCGGTGCCGGTGCGGATCAAAGGCTCCCCCGGCATCGAAATATAAACCTGCTTGATCAAAGAATTGGTAAGCGTCAACACCAGAAGGCGATCCCGGATTCTGGTGCTGATCACACGTTTCTTAATCGCGTTCGCCTCCTGATAGTCGTTCAAATCCGTCATAACTGTGTTGTCCAACAACACCATTGAAGAGACCTTTTCCACATCCATCAACTGCACATCAAAATTCCAGGTGGCCTGATCCAGATATTGGGTAGAATAAATACCCACTTTGTCCTGGATCGACAGGCGCGCTGTCACCAATGAAAGCGCCGCAATCCCGACCAGCGGAACCAGGCTTACCACGGCGAAAGCCAGGAGCAGCTTATAACGGAAGGAAAGGTTATCAAATCTGGTAAAAAGCGTTTCCATACCGTTCCTTCTATTTAAAAGTCAGCTCCGGGGCCTGACGTACCAACTCCTCTTGAAAAAGCTCCAACGCTTCATCCAGGCCGATCGATTTATCTTCCGCCAACCCCGGCAACATCACCCCTTCGGTCGTATCCATAATCAACCCATCATATTTGGAGGGCAACCGGGTAGCTTTAACGGTCGAAGCGTTCTCAACATACCATTTTTTCCCGATATCCTGCGTGCCAAACCAGGAATTGGGAATCGAAACATAGACCGGATCTTCATAATAAGCTTTCACCGGGACTAACCGCTGCACCAGCTGTTTCTGCGCATAGGCCCCATCCTTGCTGTAAAGCCATTGCAAGAAAAGCCAGGCCAGCTCCTTGTTCTCACTGCGTTGGGGAATCGCCAGCGAAGTCCCGCCCCAGCCGAAAGCCCCCCCCGGCGGGAGCATCAACCCCCAACGCCCCGATTCCTTTCCGGAAGGATCGTTCAACTGGACCACGTATTCTGGGAACCAGGGTGGGCACCCATAGAAAATATGCGATTCGTCGGCAAAACTCTGATTCCATTCCGGAGACCATTGCTTCAAGGCATCCACAATTCCGGCATCCCGCATCTTCAAGGTCAACTCATACGCCGGACGGATCGCGGTGCTCAGATTCACCGTCGTCCCCTCCGCCATCGGCACCGAACTCTGCCCGTTCACGACCCGATGCACATCCGCCAGACTGGGAAACATAAAAACGGTGCCGTTGGTCTGCTTCTGAACCGCAACGCCCTGGGCAATAAAATCGTCCCAGGTCGGAAACATCGACTCCAGCTTTGCCGGATCGTCGGTCCCAAAATATTTCTGCGTCAGGTCCCGCCGATAGCACAGCCCTCCTCCCAAACCATAATCCCAACGCAACGCCACCACCGCCCCCGCCGAATTCTTCATCGAAGGATAGATATTTTCATAAACAGTCGAAGGATCGAAATTGTACGGCGCCGCATCCAATCGCTCCCAGGCATCCATCTCCAGAAATTCTCCCGCCATCTGGGCCTCGATCCAAAACACATCCGGCATCGTATCCCCTGTGGCATAGGCCGACTTGAATTTCTGCGCGACCTCCGGCAGGGTCCCGATCTGCACATAATCCAGTTTGATATTGGGATAAACCTTGTTAAACTCCGGCCACAACTTATCCATCAACGGCTTATCCCAGGCCCACATATGGATCGTTCCGGAATATTGTGTCGCCTCGGCGGTCGCTGGGGCCGCCGGAGTTGGTTGAGTGCAACCGCTCAAGGCCTGCACCAGCAAAAGGCAGATCACTCCCCACAGCCCCCAATTCAGCCGACCCGCTTTCGGTTTCATGGTATCCTCCTCGAGATTTATAGAATCCTCAGCAACAAGGAAGAAGTGCAATTCAGGGTGAAACTCTGAGAGACATCCGCTCCAGAGGTGGGGAGAAAGAGAAAAAGAAGAGAGGGATAATCCCGTCAATACACCAATTTCAGCATCTATTTTCAGACGGAAATTATACCTGTATTTTGAGGGAAAAATCGATTTTTGGCAAGTGGAAAAAATGAGGAAAAAATATCTGGAAAAAAGTCCCTATTTTCGGCGGCTTCAGAAAGCCGCCGAAAATATAAACAAAAAAAACGCTCTCTGCCTGCTTCGCACAGCGCGTCGCCTCAAGCCGAACAAAAGCCGTTTGCGGAACGCTAAGGGGTCGTAAAAGAATAACTTACCGATTTTTATAGCGTTTTCCCCTGAAAACTCGGGAACTTATAAATTCACAGACCCTAAACCTCTTCGCCGAAGCGATAACTGAAGCGCAAAAAGAACAAATAGCCCCCGATCAACACCACCAACACCGTCCCCACCGTCGGCCAGAAAAATTCCGGCCTGGGAAAATCCCCATAATAGAGCAACCGTTGATACAGATTGGAGATCGAGGCCATCGGATTGATCCACAGTTGCCAGGCCTGGGCATCAAATTCCACCCCAAACAAATGGGCATTATGGGGCACCGTGTCGTTGGGATAGAAAATCGGGGTCAGAAAGAACCAGGCCTGCATCACCACATCCATCAACAGATGCGTATCGCGATAAAAGACTTCCATCGTCGAAAGGATCAAGGCGATCCCGATAACAAGAAGCGTTTCCAGCAAAATCGGTATCGGCAAAAGCAAAGCCCACCAGGTCAGTTCCTGCCCCGAAGCCAGCGCCAGCAGAAAAAAGACCGGCAACGAAATCAGATAATTGACCAATCCGGCCAGCACGATGGAAATCGGCAAAATCTCCCGCGGGAAATAGACCTTCTTAAGCAGGTGGGCATTCCCCACAATGGTATGCATCCCCCCGATCACGGCCGCCGTGAAAAACTGCCATGAGAGCAGTCCACTGAGCACAAAGATATGATAGTTTTTCATATCGGTGCGCTTCCAGACCAGCCCGAAAACCAGGGCAAACACCAGCATCAACAAAAAGGGATTGAGCCAGGACCAGATAATCCCCAGCACTGAATTCTTATACCGAACCTTTAAATCCCGCTGTACCAGGGAAAAGATCAATCCCCGGAACTTCCAGAGTTCTTGTAACTGACTAATCACCCGACTGCCTCGCCTTTTGATCCTCTTCCAGAAGCATTTCCACCCGCCGCAACCGGTACAGAGTCTCTTCCATGATTTTGCGATTGAACCCGACCAGATCTGCGACCAATCCGATCATACAGGTCTGGAATCCCATCAATAACAACACGGCCATCAAAATCAACGACTGAATATGGCCGGAACCATTGTCGGTGAAATAGAAATAAAGAAAGCGTGCCCCGGGAATCAATCCCAGAAAGATCAACAGCCCGCCCAGAATCAGAAAAACCCGCAGCGGACGATACATGGTATAGGCCCGCAAAATCGTAGAGGCCGAATGGGTAATAAAATGGGAAATGCTGCGCATCAACCGGGAGGGCCGGGTTTGCGGATTGACCTGAATGGGCACATAAGTCACAGCCATCCGCCGGGCCCCGGCCTGAATGAGGGTCTCCAACGTATAGGAATACTGACTCAACACCAACGTCCGCAACGCCGCCTCCCGGGAAAGCGCCCGGAACCCGCTCGTCGCATCGGGAATCTTCACCCCGGCCGCCATCCCCACCACCCCGCTGCCGATCTGCTGTAACAGCCGCTTCACCGGCGAAAAATAGGGATGCTTCGCCACCCCTCGATCGCCCACCACAATATCAGCCGTCCCTTCCACAATCGGTTTCACCAGAGCCGGAATACATTGCCCGCAATATTGATTATCGGCATCCGTATTGACAATGATGTCCGCCCCCGCCTGTAAAGCGGCCTGTAATCCATCCAGGAAAGTATTGGCCAATCCCCGGTTACGGGAATGCCGCAGGATGTGATGGACCCCCAGCTCTTGCGCCACCGCTACGGTACGATCGCTGCTGCCGTCATCAACAATCAACAGCTCGATCACATCCACGCCCGGAATCTCCCGTGGGAAATCCCGCACTGTCTCCGGCAGCGTAGCTTCCTCATTGTAACAAGGGATCTGAATGATCAGTTTGATTGGTTTTTCGTTCACGCAGAAGATTATACCACACCGCCCCCACAACCCAAGAAATAAGACTTTTTGTTTATGTTTTCGCGGGCTTCAGAAAGCCCGCGAAAACATAAACAAAAAATTTCTCTCCCCCCATCCAGCGCGTCGCTTCATACCGAACAAAAACCCTTTGCGGGACGCTGAAATGCCCACCACCTGCCTCGTTAAAAGCAGTGAGAGTGCGCTGTCGTAGACAGCGCACCCTCACTGCTTAATTATCCCCTGATTTTATTCAGCGATATCGTTATCCGAATCGTCCGGCTCAGACTGCGCCTGACTTAACCCATGGTTCAACTGCTGAATCTCCTCCACCGGAAACCGGAACCGTTCCCGTTCTTCTCGGGGACCATCCGGCGGAATCTCCACAATCACTTCGCCCTTCAGAATGTCCCAATCCACCACCCGCGCTTCCCCCTTGGGCGTGGCCACATGCGCCTTCCGCTTCGGGAACCCCGAGCTGGCTTCCTTGTAAACTTTGTGTTCGTAGGCCAGACAGCAGCGCAACCGGCCGCAGATCCCGGTGATATCCGTCGGCGCCATGGAAATCGACTGATCTTTCGCCATGCGGATCGACACTGCCTGGAACTCAGTCAGAAAACGGGAACAACACCGCTGCTCCCCACAAACCCCAAATCCGCCCAACGCCTTGGCATGATCCCGCGGCCCCACCAGCCGGATCTCGACCCGACAATCCAACCGCCCCGACAGCCGCTGCCGCAACATCCCCTGCTCCTTGTTGGGCAGGCTTCCCGTACAGAAAATCAAAGCCTGATCGCCTTCCAATGAAAACTCGGCTGAAACAGCCTTCGCCTCCATCCCCAGCGTCCGCAACTCCTCATGGGCCGCATCCATCATCCGCTCAGCCCGCTCCCGCATCGCCTGATAACGGGCCATATCCAGCCCGGTCGCCAGTCGCAACACCGGCTTGACCTCTCCCGGCACGATGCCTTCCACAGATGTAACGCAGGCGCATTGAGCCTGAACCACCTGCCCGGCCTGGGTGCCGTAAGCCGTCTCTACAATCACCCAGTCTCCCGAACCGGCTTCCATCTCCGGCGGCAACGAAAAATGATAGGATTTTCCGGCGCTCTGGAAACGAACGCAGACAAACCGCCCGGATACCGCCATAGAAACCGCCGACGCATCTACCCCACGCTCAGCGGCAAATTCGACCTTGTTCTCACCCAACTCCAGATCAGACTCGATCTCCATACCTTCGTTCACTTCCTTTGCAATATCGCCAACCTTGCGATCTTCCATCATGACTGTCTCTGCCTTGAAAACAGGAGACAGCCCTAAAATCCTCCCCGAGGGCGGCCACATCGGGCCGCCCCTACCCGGAAAACGTCTCCCGTAGGGGTACCCCTTGTGGGTACCCAATCCTGACGAATCGTCTATTTTCATCCTTCGGGGTGCTCCCCCGCATGGCCTTCTGTCCTGAAAATAGGTCCCGCCGTGCAAAAATCTCCCCGAGGGCAGCCACATCGAGCCGCCCCTACCCGGAAAACGTCTCCCGTAGGGGTACCCCTTGTGGGTACCCAAT
>CAZCTC010000040.1:0-55569 GCA_964501335.1 uncultured Anaerolineales bacterium
ATACGTCAAAGTATACTCGGGCGCGCTATTTTTTCACTCCGACAGGCTGCTAGGGAGCGGTATTGCTTTCCAGCCAGGTTTCCAGCGTGCGGCCGACGCTTTCCAGGCTGGCTGCAGATACTTTGTCGGGGGTGTCCTGGGTGGTGTGCCAGTAGGGATAGTCGAAGTCGATGATATCGACGGCTTTGATGCCCCGTTGGATGAAGGGCAGGTGGTCGTCGATGATGGTGTGGCGTTGTTCCGGGATGAAGCGGTCGCCATAGTTCAGGCCGGCGGCGACGGCCCAGATTTTGGCGCTGAGTTCCTGATTGGAGTTGACTTCATAGTAGAGCTGTTGGTCGGCATCTCCGGTCATATCGACGACGACGACCGCGGCAAGGGGGAGATGGTTCGGGTTGTCGTTCCAGGTGGCGGCCAGGTGTTCTGCTCCGACGGAAAAGGGCCAGCCGTCGAGATTGCCGTTGTCTTCCGCATCGAAGAAGGCCAGATAGACGGTATTGTGCAGCGGAGTGTCGAGCGCGCGGGCCAGTTCCAACAGAATGCCGACGCCGCTGGCGCCATCGTTGGCGCCGGGCACGGGTTGGTAGAAGTCTTCGCGGTCGGCGGCTTTGCGGCTGTCATAGTGGGCGCCGATCAGGATGGCGGGCCCTTCGCCCCGGCGTACGGCCAGGATATTGCGGAAAGGGACATTTTCGTAGGCGCTTTTCTGTTCTTCGACTTCCCAGCCCTGGGCTTTCAGTTCGGCGATGATCTGGTCTCCGGCCTTGATGTTGGCTTCGGAATTGATGAGCCGGGGGCCGAGGGCGCATTGTTGTTCCACCCAATGGTAGGCTAACGTTCCGTCGAAGGTGCGGGGGGGCGGCGTGGCGGTCGGCGGCAGCGAGGTAAAGGGGGCCGTGCAGGCCATCAGGGCCAATGTTAAGACGATCAACCAGGACAATCGTTTCATGAAGTTCCTCCTGAGATCAGGCCGGGTCGGGGGGCCGGGCTTGTTTCAGCCCGGTGGCCAGGACCTGCCGGTAGGCGTTCATGCGAGCCAGGCGTAACGGACGACGATGCCCGAAGAGCGCTTTAATTCCTTCCAGGCTGAATTGCCCGAGATACTGGCTCAACAGCCAGAGACGCAGGGTTTCGGCGGCCAGGGCGCCGTGGTATTTACGGGTGTAGCGTACTTTGCTGGATTGAAAGTAGATGTGGCGGGCGGCGGTCACCTGTTCGCTGCTTTTTCCTTCGTGATGGACGATTTGGGCTGTGGGCAGGTAGGCGATTTTCCAGCCGGCGGCGCGAATCCGACGGCACCAATCCAGTTCTTCGGAGTACATGAAGAAGCCCTCGTCCAATCCGCCGATCTGCTCGAAGACGGTACGGGGGATGAGCATGGCGGCCCCGGTGATCCAATCGACTTCCTGTTCGATGTCGGCGGGCTGGTCTTCCATGTAAAAGTGTTGCAGCAGGCGGCGCGGTGCAAGTCCCTGCATCCAGGTGCTTTCCAGAAAGAGGACGGGCAGGGTCGGGAACCGGCGCCGTGAAGGTTGATGGCTGCCGTCGGAGTTAAGGAGTTGGGGACCGACCATGCCGGTTTGTGGATGGGCCTGAAGGTAGTCGATCAATTGGGTCAGGGCGCCGGGACGTATTTCGGTGTCGGGATTGAGCAGGAGCAGATAGCGGCCGTGAGCTTTTTCCAGGCCGCGGTTGTTGCCGCGGGTAAAGCCCAGGTTTTGTTCGCTGGCGATCACCTGGACCTGAGGAAAAGAGTGGCGGAGCATTTCACAGGTGCCGTCGTGGGAGGCATTGTCCACGACGATGATTTCCAATCCGGGTTGTTCGCCCCAGGAATCCAGCAGTGATTGCAGGGCCTGGGCCAGGAGTGTGCGCACATTCCAGCTGACGATAATGACAGAAAGGAGTGGTTCCGTCATGTCAGATCATCTCGGGCCGGGGGAGGCTGGAAGTTGGAAGCCGGCATTTTCAATAAGGCCGATTGATGGAGAAGTAAGCGATTTGTTCAAGTGCTTCGCGGTAGGGTGAAATTGGATAACTGGACAGCAGGTTTAAAGCCTCTTCGATGCAGACGACGGCTGCCGCCTGGGAGAGTTCACATGCCCGGGACCGGCGCAGGTCAAGAACCAGAGATTTTACCATGGTTGGGTCCGCCGGGCCGGCAAGGATGGTGGCGATTCTCGAATCGTGGGGGACTTCTTCCATATAATAGAGTACGGGTAGCGTCACCAGCCCGTGGATCAAATCACTGCCCACCGGTTTGCCGACCGCGGAGAAGTCACCGGTGAAATCGAGGATATCATCTTCGATTTGAAAGGCCATTCCCAGAAGTTTACCAAACCGGCCCAGCAGCTGGATTTCTGTTTCAGGGCGTGCAGCCAGAACCGGGCCGATTTCCATGGTGAACTGGAAGAGCGAAGCGGTTTTTGCGTAGATGCGGTCGAAATATTCTTCGCGAGTGGGAATGCGGGCGCGGTCATGGAAAAGCTGGTTGAGTTCCCCCCGGCAGATATCTTTCAGGGTTTCGCCGAAACGATCGACGACCGCGAAATTTTTCCCGCGCGCCCCGAGTTGAGCGGCCCAGGCAAAGGCCGCATCCCCGACCAGGACGGAAGCCGCCGCATTCCAGCGAGAGTTGATGGTCGGGATGCCGCGGCGGACATTGGCGCCGTCGACCAGATCGTCATGGATCAGGGTGGCGGTATGGAGCATTTCTGTCGCGGCCGAGACCGGAATCGCCTGTTCCATACGGGCATTGCAGAGGTAAGCGCTAAGGATTCCCAGAGCCGGCCTCAGGCGTTTGCCGCCGCTATTGATGAGGGCACGCAGCGATTCGGCAATCGGGGCGGGAATATCCAGTTCGAGGGAGAGCAGCAACTCATCCACCCGTTGGAGTTCATCTTGCAGGAGAATGCGATAGCGTAAATCGTTCATAAGTAGATTTGTTTTTGAGATTGTTTGGGCTTCAGGGTGTATCGGTTTTTATTATACCACAGCGGCTTTAGGGCGCCGGGAGAGGAAGAGCCGATGGGCGTTTTTGGTTGTGGCCTCGATCACGGTTTCCGGAGCGACTTTTCGCAGGGTGGCGATCTGGTTGACGATGTAGCTCAGGTAAGCTGGTTCATTGCGCTTGCCGCGGTAGGGATTGGGGGTCAGGTAGGGGCCGTCGGTTTCCAGCAGCAGGCGGGTCAAGGGGACATATTTGGCAACGACATGCAGTTCGACCGCTTTTTCAAAGGTGACGGGGCCGTCCATGCCGATAAAGAAGCCCAGGTCCATGACCTGTTCCAGGAAGGCGGGCCCCCCGGCGTAGGCGTGAACCGAACCCGTACGTCCCGGACCGCCCTTGACCCAGTCTTGCAGGACATCGAGGGTATCGGCGTGGGCTTCGCGGTCATGGATGATGACGGGCAGGCCCAGTTCCGCGGCCAGGTCCAGTTGAGCGAGGAAGCCGCGGCGTTGGCTGGGCGGTTCGGCGAAAGGATAGTGGCGGTCGGGTTTGCTGGGCCAGTAGTAATCCAATCCGATTTCGCCGATGGCGACTACCCGGGGGCTTTTGGCCAGCTGGCGCAGTTGATCGAGCAATTCAGGGGTGACTTTATCGGCGGCCCCCGGGTGCAGGCCGACTCCGGCATAGATAGGGATCGGATGGCCCGTAAGTTTTTCGGCCAGGATCACGCCTTCGCGCGAATCTTCCAGTTCAGAACCGGGGAGGATACAGCCGGTGACTCCGGCGGCGGCCGCCCGGTTCAAGACGGCCTGCCGGTCGCGATGATAGGCCGGCAATTGCAGATGAATGTGGGTGTCGAACATATTTGTCTCCGATATGATGAAAATGCAGCCTTTGCAAGCCGCCGGCGGTATTATAACTCAATCCTGGAATATAAAGTTTTTTCGTAGTACCGCAGTGCTTGAAATACGCTTTCTTCCCGAGTATAATTTGGTTTCTATTAAAAATTCTGATGCATTTCTAATCAGTCGCTGTTATAATCTCATCAATGGTAAAAGGTGAGTTTGTGCGACGGGCTTAAAGGGCTTGCCGTTAAGAGAGGAGAGATATGTTACCCTGGTTCAATATGCAAGATCAGAATCTGGATCGGTTGATCAAAAAGATCCCCGAAGAGATTCCGGTGCTTCCGTTGCGCAACACAGTTGCCTTTCCTTACATTGTGATGCCTTTGGCCGTTGGAATTGCCCGTTCGATTCGTTTGATTGAGGAGGTAGAGCGGGGGAACCGATTGGTCGGCTTGATTGCCATGCGCGATCCTTCGGTTGAAATTCCCGGGCCGGGTGAAGTTCACGAAGTGGGGACGGTAGCGGTCGTGCATCGGGTGATGCGGGGAGACGACGGGACCTTAACTGTTTTTGTACAGGGGTTGGAGCGTTTCCGGATCGTAGAATGGAAGCAGCAGGAACCCTATCTGATGGCCCGCATCCAGCTTGACCCTGACAAGGTCGAAGGGTCGGTGGTGGAAGAGGCCTTACGGCGGAGTTTGTTGGATGTAGCGGGCCAGTTGGTGGAACTCATTCCGCAATTTCCTGCCGAAGCGGTTCGGTTTATCCAGCAGTTGGAAGATCCCCGGTTATTGGTCTATTTGTTGGCGTCTAACCTGCGGATCGAGATGGAAGATGCCCAGAAGGTGTTAAATATTGACCGGCTGGCCGATAAGATGGAGCATCTGGTGAAAGTGTTGACCCGTGAGCTGGAAGTGCGGCAGATCGGGCAGCAGATTCAGGAGAAGGCCAAGGAGGAGATCGAGAAGACGCAACGCGAGTATTTCCTCCGCCAGCAGATGCAGGCCATTCAGAAGGAACTGGGCGAGGGCGATGACAATCGCCGTGAAGTAGAGGAATACCGGCGTAAGATCGATGAGGCCGGGATGACGGATGAGGCCAAGGCTGAGGCGCTGCGCGAATTGAATCGGTTGGAAAAGATGCCGCCTCAGGCTGCGGAATACTGGGTGATTAAGACTTACCTGGATTGGTTGACCACGTTGCCCTGGAAAGTGGTGACGGAAGACAAGTTGGATATTCCTTTTGCGCGTTCGGTGTTGGATGAAGATCACTATGATCTGGAAGACGTTAAGGAGCGCATTTTGGAATTTCTGGCGGTGCGCAAGTTGCGGCTGGAACGGCACATTGCCGAGCCGGGCGCTGATGGGGATTTGCAGGGCCGTCCGGTGGAAGGGACGGGGGCTATCCTCGCCTTTATCGGGCCGCCTGGGGTAGGTAAAACTTCGTTAGGCCAATCGGTGGCCCGGGCCCTGGGTCGCAAATTCACCCGGATGAGTCTGGGGGGGATGCGCGATGAGGCTGAAATCCGTGGGCATCGGCGAACTTATATCGGTGCTATGCCCGGCCGCATCATGCAGGCGGTCAAACGGGTGGGAGTGAAGAACCCGGTCTTTATGTTGGATGAAGTGGATAAGGTGGGGTCTGACTGGCGTGGAGATCCTTCTTCGGCTTTGTTGGAAGTGTTGGATCCGCAGCAGAACCATACCTTCCGGGATCACTATCTGGATGTGGACTTTGATTTGAGCCAGGTGCTCTTTATCTGTACCGCCAATACTACGGCTACCATTCCGCCTCCGTTGTTGGACCGGATGGAAGTCATTACGTTGGACGGTTATACGGAATATGAAAAGATCCACATTGCTCAGAAGTATCTGGTGCGGCGGCAGTTGAAGGTGAACGGGTTGACGGATGAGGATACGACGATGGTGGAAGATGCGATTCGGATGGTCATCCGCGACTATACCCGGGAGTCTGGGGTGCGACAGCTGGAACGGGAAATCGGTAAGATTTTCCGGAAGCTGGCGACGAAGATTGCCGAACACGCGGTTGAAGGGAAACTGGAGATCACTGAAGAGCTGGCGCGGGAGTATCTGGGTAAGCCCCGCTATCACTTTGACGCGGCGCTACGCACGGAACGGCCGGGGGTCGCGACCGGGTTGGCTGTGACGGCGGTCGGTGGCGAAGTGCTCTTTGTGGAAGCGGCTGCCATGCCGGGTCAGGATGGTACGTTGATCCTGACAGGGCAGTTGGGCGATGTGATGCGGGAATCGGCGCGGATTGCTTTGAGTTATGTGGAAGCTCATGCCAAAGAGCTGGGAATCAGCTTTGAAGGCAGTGGTGGACGCAAGATCCATCTGCATGTGCCGGCCGGTGCCGTTCCTAAGGATGGGCCTTCTGCCGGGGTGACGATGGTGACGTCGCTGGTTTCTCTGTTGCTGGGACGGCCGGTGCGTTCTGAGGTAGGGATGACCGGTGAGGTTACGCTGCAGGGGCAGGTGTTGCCGATCGGCGGGGTCAAGCAGAAGATCCTGGCGGCGCATCGAACCGGGCTGCGGACTGTGATCCTGCCGAAATTGAATGAGGTGGATCTGGACGACCTCCCTGAAGAGGTACGCAATGATATGACCGTTGTCCTGGCGGACGATGTAAAGGAAGTTTTGCAGAGCGCCCTGGTGGGGGGATTGCCGGAGCCTACGACTGAGGTTGCGGCCCCGGCCCATGAGGGTGAACATCCGGTGGTGTTGGAGACGCCCGATGTGACGACTCCTGGTGTGGAAACGCCGACAGCATAATTAACGTTCCTTTCATGTGTGCTTTGCAGAAAGCGCCACATGAGATAGGGTTGAAAATAAAAATTCGCCCGCCTTTTCAGGCGGGCGAATTTTCATTTTAAAAAAGTTTTATGGGTGCAATGAGCCTGAAAAGGCAATGAAAAACCATTTTTTCGCGCGCCGTCTGCGGCGCGCGAAAAAATAAACAAGTTGAAAAGTTTTCGCTTCTTTTGTTCCGGTGTATAATCGCCCCATTAAAGCGGGAGAGATGCAATGCCCAAAACGTATGTGTCTTTGGATTTGGAAACAACCGGCCTCAATGCGGATGGCGATGCGATTATTGAAGTTGGCGCGTTGCGGTTTCAGGGAGATCAGGAGCTGGAATCTTTCAGCACTTTTGTCAATCCCGGACGGGGCATTCCGCCTTTTATTACCGAATTAACCGGGATTACCGATCTGGATGTGGCCGGAGCACCGCCGGCCCGTCGCGTGCTCCGCGATCTTACGACTTTTGTGGGGCGAGATACGGTCATCGGGCATAATGTGCAGTTCGATCTCGGTTTTCTGGCCCGCCACGGCGTTTTAACCTCTAATCCTTCTATCGATACCTTTGAACTGGCCGGGATTTTAGTCCCTCACGCCGGCCGATATTCCCTGGCCCATCTGGTCGATGAATTGGGGATTGATCTGCCTCCGCAGAACCATCGTGCGTTGGACGATGCACGGATGGCGATGGCCCTTTTTAATGCTTTGATGGGACGGGCGGCGCAGCTGCCGTCTGATATGTTGCAGGAGATCGTGCGTCTGGGTGAGGCGATGCGCTGGCCGGCGGCGGCTTTCTTCCGGGATGGGCTTCAGATGAAGGCCCGACATGGCTTCAGCGGAGGGATTGGGGCACAGCTGGCGGCGCGCCGTGGGGGCGATGCTGCAGGGCCGCTTTTTCTGCAAGAGGAGCTGGCCGACCCCCTGGTGCCTCGCGATGAACCGTTGTTGCTCGATGAGACGCAGCTGCGGGGGTGGCTGGCGGCCGGTGGGCCGCTGGCGCGGGAGTTGCCCGGGTATGAACCGCGCCCCCAGCAGGAAGAGATGATGGCGGCAGTGGCTCAGGCCTTTAACGCGGGCCATCATTTGTTGGTGGAGGCCGGAACCGGGACCGGGAAGTCGATGGCTTATTTGATTCCGTCGCTGGCCTGGGCCGTGAGCAACGATCAGCGCGTGGTCGTTTCGACCAATACGATCAATTTGCAGGAGCAGCTGGTGGAGAAAGATTTGCCGGCGCTGGCGAGCGCGTTGCCGTTGGAATTCCGGGCGGCGTTGCTCAAGGGGCGCTCTCATTATCTCTGCCGGCGCCAGTTCCAGCTTTTACGTCAGCGGGGACCTTCGACTGATGAGGAGATCCGGGTGCTGGCCAAGATCCTGCTCTGGTTGCCCAATACGCTGGACGGCGACGGGGACGGGATTTTCCTGCCGACGCCGGGCGAGCGTGGGGTCTGGCGTACTATTTCTGCCGAGAATGAGCTGTGCGATCCGCAGAACTGTCCCTTCTACCGTGATGAAGGTTGTTTCTTCTATCGGGCGCGGGCCCGGGCGGAAGGGGCGCATGTCTTGGTGATCAACCATGCGTTGCTGCTGGCCGATATGGCTTCCGAGAACCGGGTGTTGCCGGAATATGCCATGCTGGTGATCGATGAGGCGCACCATCTGGAGCGGGCGGCGACCGATGCGTTGCGGTTCAATGTGGAGCGGCAGCAGGTGCAGTTTTTGATTGAAACGCTGGTCGTGGATCGGCCCCATCTGCCTTCCCTGGTGGAAGAGGTGATGGGGGTGACCGAGCGGCTGCCGCGGAAGGCGATCGATATTTTCCGGGAGTATCTGGGCCGGATCGAGGATGCGGCCGGGCGCACCCGGTTGCAGATGCTGGAGTTTTTCGATGCGGTGGCCGAATTTTTGGAAGCGCACAAGACCGGCGGCGAGGATGCCTATGCGATTCGGCTGCGTCTGACCCAGTCGTTGCGGACCCAGCCGGGGTGGGATGATGTGGAGATTGCCTGGGATCAGACGGCTCCTTCGCTTCATGCCTTGGTGGATGGATTGAACCGTTTAAGCCAGGCTTTGGAGGAGATTGCGGCGGTCGATTCCGGAGATTGGGAGATCCCCCGGCTGCGGGTTTCCGGCGCGCTGCGGCAGCTGGGGGAGGTCGAATCGCAGCTGCACCATATGATTGCGGAGCCGGAGGCTAACGGGATTTACTGGCTGGAGTCGGAGCGCAACAGCGGGTTGTTGACGCTTAACTCAGTGCCGTTGAAGGTGGGACCGTTGATCCGCAAGCAGATTTTCGATAAGAACCGCTCGGTGATTATGACTTCGGCCACCTTGCGGGTGGCCGGTACGTTCGACTATATGCGGGAGCGGTTGGAAGCTACGGATGCCGATGAATTGACGGTGGGATCGCCTTTCGATTACGGTTCGTCCGCTTTGCTCTATCTGATTACGGATGTGCCCGAACCGGGTCAACCCGGCCACCAGAAGGCGGTGGAACGGACCTTGCAGTCGTTGTTCCAGGCGACGCAGGGACGAGGGATGGCGCTGTTCACGGCTTACAGCCAGTTACAAGCGACGGCGCAGGCTATCACCGGGCCTCTATCGCGCCAGCAGATCACGGTTTATACCCAGGGGACGGGGAGTTCGCGGGCGCAATTGCTGGAGAATTTCCGGCGGGGCAACCGGGCGGTTTTGTTGGGAACCCGTTCTTTCTGGGAAGGGGTGGATGTGGCCGGGGATGCCCTTTCCTGTCTGGCGATTGTGAAGCTGCCTTTTGATGTGCCCAACGATCCGGTGGTGGCAGCGCGGGCCGAAACTTACGACGATTCTTTCAATGCTTATATGGTGCCTGAGGCCATTTTGCGTTTTATGCAGGGGTTTGGGCGGTTGATCCGGACTCGTTCGGACCGCGGGATTGTGGTGGTGCTCGATCGACGGCTGGTGACCAAGGCTTACGGCAAGCGGTTCCTGGATTCATTGCCGGGGCCGGCGGTGCGGAAGGGAACGGCGGAAGCTTTGTCGGCGATTGCGGCTAAGTGGCTGGCGGGAGAGCCGTTGCCGCCGGTCGATCCGGAGGCGCCGCGGCCGCGGGTCCCGGTTTTTGAAGAACCCCCATGGTGATAATTTTTATATGTTCGCACTGACAGTGCGAACATATCTCTAAAAATCGAGCGGAGGATAAAGTATGCGCATCGTGGTCGATGCTTTTGGTTCCGATGAACGGCCGGGGCCGGATGTGGCCGGGGCGGTGATGGCGGCGCGGGAACTGGGCGATGAGATCATTTTGGTCGGCCCCGAGGAAGAGACCCGCCGTGAGCTGGCCAAACACAATGTCGAAGGCCTTAACATTCGCATTGTCCATGCTCCGGACGTGATGGCGATGGATGAGCATTCGGATGCGGTGCGTACGAAGAAGGATTCTTCGATTCGGGTGGGGATGCGGATGGTCAAGGAAGGGCAGGCCGATGCTTTTGTGTCGGCCGGGAATACGATCGCCTGTCTGGCTTCGGCGCTGTTTGATCTGGGGCGCATTCGCACTGCCGGGGGGCGTATCGATCGCCCGGCGCTGGCCTCGATCTATCCGGTGGCGTTTCAACCGGTGCTGGCGCTGGATATGGGGGCGACGGCCGATGTCCAGCCGGAATATCTATTGCAATTTGCGCGTATGGGCGTGATCTATGCCGAGAAGGTGATGGGGATTAAAAATCCGCGGGTGGCGTTGCTGGCCAACGGGGAAGAAGCGGAAAAGGGGTCGATGACCGTGCGGGACTCCTTTCACCTTTTCCAGGAGAGCGGTTTGAATTTCGTGGGCAATGTAGAGCCCAAGGAGATCAGCCGGGGCGCCACGGATGTGGTGGTGACCGACGGCTTTACCGGCAATGTGATGCTCAAGACGACGGAAGCGGTGGCTTCTTTTATCGGGCGGCTGGTGAAGCGCGAATTGCTGGGGGGCCCTTTGGGCAAGGTTGGATTGGTGCTGTTGGTGCCGGCGTTGATTGTGGCCTTGCCGGCCTTGTTGGCCTGGGGGCCGGCGATTCGGACCATTATGCGTCGGGTGGATTATGCCGAATATGGCGGTGGATTGTTGTTGGGGGTGGACGGCGTGGTGATTGTCGGGCATGGCCGTTCCAATGCCAAAGCGATCCGCAGTGCGATTCGCCAGGCCCATCAAGCTGTTGAGGCGCAGATCGTGCCGACGATCAAAGCCGGGCTGGAAACTGTCGGGAAATAAATCCGGAAAATGTGAGAGATAGAAGCGCATTGTGTCGGCGACTTTCCGAAGTCGCCGACACAATGAACAAAAACAAATCTCTTTGCTTGTTTATTTTCGCCCGCCGTTTAAGGCGGGCGAAAATATGAATCCAGCAGAAGGAGTGAGAAGCTGCATGGGAGAGCGCATTCGAGTGGTTATTACCGGCATGGGGATGCTCAGTCCTTTGGGCCTGACTCTTCAGGAGAGCTGGGAGGGTTTACAGCAGGGTCGTTCCGGCGTGGGTCCAGTTACTTTGTTTGACTCATCAACGCTGCCGGTGCATATAGCTGGAGAGGTGAAGGGGTTCGATCCCGCCCGGTATATGAATCCTAAGGAAGCCCGGCGGATGGCGCGTTGTTCTCAGATGGCGCTGGCGGCGGCGCAAGAAGCCGTTGCGGATTCCGGGCTGGCGGTTCCGATGGTCGATGCGGAACGGGCTGGGGTGGCTATCGGGGTTGGGATGGGCGGATTGGAATGGGCGCTGGAGCATTCGCGCAAGTTCTGGAAGCAGGGTTTATTGGGGGCCAGTCCTTTTGCGCTTGTTTCGGCGTTGCCGAGCATGCCTTCTTACCATGTCAGTTTGTGGACCGGGGCCAAGGGACCGGTGACCACGCCGGTAGCGGCCTGTGCCAGCGGCAGTCAGGCCATTGGGGAAGCGGCCGAGTTGATCCGGCATGGCCGTGCCGATGTGATGATTGCAGGAGGGACGGAGGCGCTGGTAGCGGAGATTCCGCTCTCCGGGTTTGTGGTGATGGGGGCACTTTCAAAACGCAACGATGAACCCGAGCGGGCCAGCCGGCCTTTCGATAAGGAGCGGGACGGCTTTGTTTTCTCGGAGGGCGCCGGGGTGATGGTTTTGGAGCGGCTGGAGGTGGCGCTGGCCCGGGGAGCGCGGATCTACGGCGAGGTGTTGGGCTATGCTTCGTCGTCGGATGCCTATCATATTGCGCAGCCCGATCCGGAAGGGATGGGGGCGCAACGGGCGATGCGCTGGGCTTTGGAGGATGCCGGGGTGGCTCCGGAGGAGATCGATTATATCAATGCCCATGGAACCGGCACGCCGATCAACGATCCGATTGAGACCTATGCGATCAAGCAGGTATTTGGGCGGCGGGCCTATCAGATTCCGATCAGTTCGAGCAAGTCGATGATCGGGCATGCGATGGGCGCGGCCGGGGCGATTGAGTCGATTGCGACGGTGAAGATGTTGGGTGAGGGGCAGGTCAATCCGACGATCAATCTGGAGGATCCCGACCCGGCCTGCGATCTGGATTATGTGCCGTTAAAGGGGCGGGCGCGGTCGATGCAGCTGGCGTTGAAGAATGCCTTCGGGCTGGGCGGGCAGAATGCCTGTCTGGTATTGAAGCGGTGGAATCCATAGATGGTTTACGTTAAGAATTTTATGAAAGGGCAGATTATCCATGCGTTTGATCAGTAACAAATCTTATATTGAAAAACGGGAAAAAATCGGGTTGTGGGCGGCCATGTCAGGTATCGTTTGTCTGATGGGGGCGTTGTTCCTTACCATGTTTGATCCTTCCCAGGGGACTATCCTTACCCAGGATAATGTATTTTGGATCACGATGGCGTTGATTGCTGTCGGTTTTCTGGCCTCAAATATCGGCAATTTTTATGGGGAGTGGTTTGCGGGCGACGATGCGCCTTATAAGAAGATGCCAGCCGCGTTGAAGATGCTTGACGATCATTATACGTTGTTGATGTATAAGGAGCCTTTGCCCTTTGTCCTGGTCGATCCGGGCGGCGTGACGGTATTGACCGTCAAGACACAGCGGGGCGATATTGTGTATCAGGACAACAAGTGGCGGCATCGGGAGAAGTTTGGGTTATTTCAGCGGATGATCGGGCGGGAGTCGTTGGGCAAGCCCGATCTGGATTCGGCAGACAATGTGGAGCGGATGCGCAAGATTCTGGCGAAGCGCTTGCCGGAAGGGGTCGAGGTGCCGGTGCAGGGGGTGGTGTTCTTTTCCCATCCCGAGGCAAAGTTGCAATTGATCAATCCACCGGTGCCGGGTTTCTCGTCCACGAAGAACAAATTTCCGGCCTGGATGCGGGAAGCGGGGCGCCGGCCGGCTCTCTCTCCGGAAGCCCGGGCGGCTTTGGAGAAGGCGTTGGGGCTGGATGCGGCGGAGAAGTAAGAAAGAGATTTCACCACAGAGCTTGTGTCGCCAGGGCGGTTCTGGAAAAGCTATGATTTCGTGCGCCTTCTGAGGCGCACGAAATCATCAACAAAAAAACTCTCTTCTCCCATTCCGTGCGGTGTATCGGATCGGGATAAAAAAACACCCGCCTTTTCAGGCGGGCGTTTTTTTTGTTTTGAGGGTTACGGCTTGAGGCCCTTCAGTTTGGCTTCCCACTTGGCTGTGAGGCGGTTGTAGGTGTCCTCGCTGATCTTGCCGGTGGCCAGCTGCGTATCCAGGTTATCCAGCAGGGCCTGGATTTCGTCCGGAGTGGTGGGATTGGCGGGAGCAGCCGGGGTGGCGGCGGGAGTTCCGGCGGCCGGGGTCTGCGGCTGTCCGCCGGCCGGACGCTGGGTGGCGCCGCTGACCATCTGGGCCATGGCGGCTCCGAGGCCGAGCCCGGCGCCGAGTTCCACGCCGGTGGCCGTCGCGCCGCCGCCGCCGGGTTTATTGGCGACATCGCGCATGGCCTGGGCCGTCTGGTATTGCATGTAGGCGTTCATATCGCCGATGGCTCCCATGGAGGCACGGGCGTCAATGGCCTTGGCGGTCTCTTCAGTAGGGGAGATCGATTCGATATAGAACGACGTCAGCGTGACGCCGCGGCTGGCAAATTCTTCAGCGGCTTTGGCCCGCACGCCGGTGGAGATCTCTTCGGCAAAGGCTGCCATCTGGATGACGGAGCGGTTCAGTTCACCGAAGATATCCATCAGCTTGGTGAGGATGATGCTGCGGAAGAAGCCTTCAATATCGCGGGTCGAGTAAAGGTTCTGCGTGCCGACGATCTTGGCGACGAAGAGCTGCGGGTCGGTGATTTGCAGGGCGTAGGTGCCATGGCCGATGATCCGGGCCATGCCCAGGATGGGATCCTGGATGGTGATCGGTTGGGGAGTGCCCCATTTCATATCGGTCAGTTCCCGCAGTGTGACGAAGTAAACTTCGGCTTTGAAGGGGGTCTGGCCGGAGAAGACTTTGCCGATCAGGTTGACGAGCAGGGGGACATTGGCAGTAGTCAGGGTGTGGCGTCCCGGCCCGAAGACATCGAGGGCCTTGCCGTCGCGGAAGAAGATCGCGGCCTGCGCTTCGCGGACGATCAGCTGGCTGCCGATCCGAAAATCACCGGATCCCTGTTCAGGGAAGCGGTGCACCATTTCCTGACGACCTTCATCCATGTATTCGATGATATCAAAAACGCGCGACATTTTATTTTTGCCTCCTTAAGCAAATCGTGACGCGAATTAAAGGCTGGGCCCCGAGGCGATATCCGCAGCGTTGTTGAGGAATTCGCGGCGCCGGTCGAAGGTGGAATTGGCTTCGCGGGCGAGATCTCGGATGGTGCGCAGCAGCGAGGGGAGTTCTTCTCCCATCAGCCCGTCGCGGGCGTGTTGAATGGCAGCCTCGATGCGTTCCACATAGTCCAACAGGGAGACGTCGAATTGATAGACGCGATCGAGATCATCTTCTTTCACGCGGACGGCATCGAAGAAGCCGCCGTAGCCGTAAGAAGCGGTGCGGACCCGATCGATGAAGGTTTGAAGCTGGGTGGCGGCGCTGCCGGTGTCGTTAAGTAAGGCAATTTTGCCTGCGCCAATCATGTCGGTCTGGAGGCTGTCCAGCTGGGTCTTGGCCGTGCGCATGCGGGCGGCGATGGTTTCGCGCAATAGTTTGTCGGCTTCGCGGCGCAACTCCTTTTGCTTGTAACCTTTGTAGCCGGGGACGATATCAGAAATGCCCCGCTCCAGGCCGAACATATTTTCCTTGATCCTGTCCAGTAAGCTCATAGTTTTCCTCCTGAGATCTAAATAACTGCCGACCGGGTCCCCAGATGGTAATGACAGGCAAGACAAGGCAATCCTGATCTGGGGGGCTTAATCACTATACGCATTTAACGCCTTCATTGTAGCATAATTTGGTTAAGAGAAAAGGATTGTCAAGGGGGGGGATCTATTTATCGATATGTTTTCTGCTCTGTATAGGGGGGTAGCGTCCCGCACAAGGCTTTGGTTCGGCTTGAAGCGACGCGCGGGAGGGGAAGGGAGTTTTTTGTTTCTTATGTTTTCGGCGGCTTTTTCAAGCCGCCGAAAACATGGATCTTTTTTCTGCTTTTTGAGGGCTGGTTCCTGTGGGCGAAAAAGCAGTTTGCGTCAGGATTGGGTCAGGGAGCCTGACGCAATATCAGCGGTAGATAGGTGGTGTAGCGGGGCGGGTAGAGTCTGAAGGGAGAGGTGAATTGCCCTATCTCGCCGTCGGGATCGCGAAGGGTGGCGGTATGGGTGTAGATGGGATAGCCGTAAGCCGCTGCCTGACTGGCGACGCCAAAGGTCAGCGTAAGCATCTGATTTTCTGGGATGTTGCCGGTCCAGGTGATGGTGCCGGAGGCCGTGCTGCAGTTTCCTATGTTGCAGGCCGGCGGGACGGTGTTGGTGAGGACCGGGTTGAGCGGCAGGGTAAGGGTGAGATTGGCGGCGGTGTAGGTGCCCTGATTGTGCAGCACGAGCGTGTAGGTTTGGGTGGTATTGAAATGAATGTAATTGTAGTTTGGGGTAAAGGTTGAGTTGTTGAAATCCAGGTGGTGGACGAGGACGTGGGCTGAACGGCGATAGATGCGGGTATTGCCGTCGGTAAAGACGACGGTGTTGGTGATGTGAGTGTTTTTGCCCAGATTCTCGTCGATGGTTACCTTGTAGTTCAGGGTGGCGGGCATGTAGAAACGGGTGTTGCCCGGAACGAAGAGCACGCTTTGCCCGGATTTGACGGGGGCCGCGCAATCGAAGACGGCGGCAGGCCCGCCGGCCCCGCTGATCTGGATGGCGCCGGTGGGGGTTCCATGGACATTGCGATAGTGGAACCGGACGGTGCCGTCGGCATAGAGTTGTACCTGGACGCTGAAATAATTATTGTTGTCGTACCAGTCTTTGATCTGTTCGAACTCGACGACGAAGAAGTCGGGGTAGCGTTGATAGCGCGTTGTGCCGACGACATTGCGCGAACCTCCCAGCGGGGTGATGGCATTGTATTCCTGAGGACAGCCGGCCCAGAGATCCATATCGTAGGTGTTGGTGGTGTTGAAACGCAGACGACCGTGGCTATCCAGATAGACCTGGTGGTAGCTGGCGCCACCGGGCAGCGGAAATTCGAAGCCCAGGTCGATGGGGCCGTGGAAGGAATCCCAGTAGTACTTTACCGTGACGGGCTGGTCCAGCTCAAGCCATTTTCCGTCGGCGTAGGGGGCCAGTTCACGGTTGCCGCGAGTGAAGGGGAAGTCGGCATATTGATAGCTGCTACGGGTGTTGGTGATCTCGACGGGCGTGGCGCCGTTCCAGAAGAGCGTTTTGGCGGAGGCATCGTAGCTTCCACTGCCGGTTGTATAACTCAGGCTGCCGGGCACGTAGTGGGTATGAGTGGGGATGAGGTTGGAGAGGGTGACGGCTTCCTGGCGAGAGAAAATCGGCTTCAACTGGAGGGTATAGGTCAGGAGATCGCCGCTGTGGGCCGTGGTTCGGTTGACGGTCAAGGGAGAAGGGGCCAGATTGTTGTCGGTGGGCAGTTTTCTGACCGGGATAGGGAATCGCAGGCTCATTCCATTGCCGCTGTCGAAGGTCGGGTTGAGGTAAAGCGATTCGGCCTGAGACAAAGGGGCGGTATCCAGCCGCAGGATGGCGGTGAAGGTGACCGGTTGCTCCCCGGCAGGCAGTTCGCCATGCCATTCAATGGATCGGGTTTCGGTTACGTAGGTGGGAGCCGGGGTGATCGTGGCCGGGCCGAAGTCGACAAGGGTGGCGGTCGTGGGGATATAGGTGCTGATCGTGGCGTTCGTCAAGGCGGTCATTCCGCTGTGGACTTCGAAGGTGTAGGTTACGAGTTCGCCGGCATAGGCCAGGGCGGGGGCGACAGACAACCGGGAGAGGCAGAAAGAATCATTCAATGTGAGCGATTCGTTGGCCGGGGTGATGAGGTAGCCGTTACCGCCGAAAGTGAAGATCTGCCCTTCGCTGAAGGCGGCCTGGGTTCCCAGCCGGTCGATTTCGTTGAGCGAAGTGAAGGGCGTCCAGCGGTCCGCAGTGGGATCGTAGCGTTCTACGAGGGAGAGCGGGCTTTTTTGGGTGCCGCCGCCGATGGCGTAGAGGGCACCGTCGGAGCCGGTTACCAGACTGAAGGAGTGGCGCCCGGCAAGCATGGGGGCGCCGGTAGACCAGCTGTCGGTCTGGGGATTGTAGATATCGAGCCGGTTCAGTCCAGGCCAACCGCCGGCCAGGTAGATCTTGCCGTTCAGGGTGGTCGCCGCTGCCAGATAGCGGGGGCCGTCGGGGATGGTCGTGCGGGAGATCCAGCTGTTTGCTGACGGGGTGTATTGATAGACGGCTGAGCTCGCCGTCATTTGATCATATCCGCCGAAAGCATAGAGTTTGTCGTCGGCTATGGCCAGGGCGATACCGGCCCGCTTTTCGGGATAATTGGTGACGGTGGTCCAGCTGTTGGCGCTCAGGGAATAGGCATACGTGGTGTTTTTGTAAGCGGTGGCGTATTCGGGGTCGTATTGCCCGGATCCTCCTACCACGTAAATATTCCCTTGTAACAGGGCTGCATTGACATCTCCCCGGGCTTCGGGGAGGGGAGCCATGTCTGTCCAGCTGTCCTGACAGACGTTGTACCGGGCCGTGGTCGTCACTTCAGAGGCGAGATGTTCCCCGCCGACGGCAAAAATGTAGGGGGTGCCGGGAACGGCAACCGTGCCGAAGTTGTAGCGTGGGTTGGACATCGATTGGTGGTAGGCCCAGGTGGGCATGACGCGGCTTTCCGCCTGGATCGCGGTATGAACGACATCGCTGGCAGCTGAAGTTGCTGTGAGGGTGAAGGGTTGGGTCATCAGGCGCGTGGCGGTGATGGGGATGGCGACTTCAATTTCCAGCTGTTGCCGGCCGCAGGGGGCGATTTCGGGGGTGCGAGTGATGGTCTGTCCATCGAGGAAAAGTTGAGTCGGCCAGGCTGTATTTGAAAGTGCCATATCGTAGCGATCTGCCGTTCGGCCCTGATTGAAGAGGGTCAAGCGGTAGTTGAGCTTTTCTCCCGGCAGGGCGCTTTGTGTGGTGCGGTCGAGCATCAGTTGCAGGTCGTTAGAGGCGGGGGATTGGAGCAACCATTGGATGCTGCGTTCCAGAAGTTGTGTATGAGCGCCGGCATCCTGTCCGGGACGCGGGGCCAGGGTTTCAAATCCGACGGCAAAATAGAGCGCGCGATAGGGTTGATTGCAGGGAGCGACGGCCAGCAGCGGGACGCTGGTTCCGATCCGTTCGCTTTCGCTGCGACCGTTGGCATATCGCATGACGGGATAGGCGTTATTATCGTACGGCTGGATGGAATCGGGGGAAAAGCCGTAGTAGTAGTTCTGGGCATCGTCGCCGGTGGAATCTTCCAGGGTGAAATTCAGGCCTGCCAGGAAATCCTGGCCCTGCACGCCGGCCCCGATATCGGCTGCTTTATCGTTGCCAAATTCGCTATGGAGGTAGTTGTGGAAGAATTCGTCGTTGCCGTTGGTGTAAGGGTAACGTCGGGAGGAGGAGAAGATGTTTTTTCCGGAGAGAAGGAGCCGGCCGCCGCCGTCCAGGTAGGCCTGGAGTTCATCGGTTGCTTTGATGGTAGCGGGATCGCCGAGGGTGTGGGCCCAGATGACGATATCATAGGCGGCGAGCGTTTGGGTGGAAGGAATCCCATGGCCGATTTCGCCGTTGGGCCAGAGGGTGGTATCGGTAAAGTTTACAGATTGAATCGGCCAGTAGTCGTAGGGGTAGCCCAGGGTTTCCAGCGGGGTTTTGAAGAAGAGGTGGACTGGACGTCCGTAGAATGAGCCCTGGTGAGTGTCGGCTTCGACGAAGAGGATTTTAGGGGCGGTGGTGAGTTCAAAATTTTGCTGATTCTCTCCGGCAGCGATGGTGACAGTCTGGCGTAACCAGCGGTAGTAGGGAGCTTTAACGGTTAAGTGGTGCAAGCCGGTCGGCAGGGTCAGGGTGTAATGGCCGTTGCTTCCCGTCGTTGTGCTGATGTAAGGATGATCGGTCAGGGAGACCACGGTGTTGCTGATGGGCTGACCGGTGGATTGAATCTGACCCGTGAGGGTGTAGGCCGGCAGGACGACCAGCTGGAAGTTGCGGGTGGTGACGGTGTTGGAAAGGATGGTGATGTCGGTGAGGCTTGTGGTATAGCCGAAGGCCTGGACGGTGATATGGTAGGTATCGGCGGGGAGGTCGAGCGAATAGTTCCCGGCGGCGTCTACGGTGGTGGTGAGGGTGTCGTTGTGGGACGCGGAGGCGGCGGTGACGACGGCGCGGGGCAGGGGGTTGCCGGAGCCGGCGTCCTGGACCGAGCCGTGAAAATTGCCAGCGCTGAGTATCCAACGAACGGCGCGATAGGCATCGATACGCCCGTAACCGGAGTCGTTATCGGGTCCGGCCGAACCCAGATCGACGGCGGTCAGTTCCATGATGCGTTCGAGTTCATCTACGTTGTAGTCTCTGTGGCCGTCCTGAAGGTCGGCGGAGATCATCAACGCCAACAGACCGGAGACGGAGGATGCGGCGACTGCGGTGCCGGAGCTGTTGTAATATTCCATGTGGTAGGCCGCGGAATAGATGTCCACGCCGGGGGCGGTGAGCTCAGGTTTTTGATCCTGGGGATCGATGCCCGGGCCGCGGTTGCTGAAGGGAGCCACGCGATCCAGATCGTCGGTGGCCCCGACCACGATCGCTTCCGGCAGGGAACCGGGGGAGCCGATGTTGCCGGAATGGCGAACGGCATAGTCTCCGGACGCGAAGACGGGGGCGATGCCGGCGGCGCGCAGGGCCTGGAGGGCCGGCCGGAAAGTTTCATTGTAGGGGTTGGAGGAGCTCCAGGAGTTGTTGATTACATCGGGGGCTTTGGAGCAGTCGCGGGTGGAGAGCTTGCCGCTCAGATCGGTGGGGCAAAGGAGCCATTCGAAGGATTTGTTGATAATGATATCGTCGGCCATGAGGGTGGCAGGGTTGTCCCGGCAGAGTGCGGGCACCGCGATCCATTGGGCGGCCGGGGCGACGCCGATGTGGGTGTTGGCGGTGCCGCCGTCTCCGAGAACCGTGCCGAGGGGCTGAAATCCATAGGAATTGCAACTGCGCGGGGCGTTGCTGGTGCTGGCTCCCAGATTTCCTTCGGTATGCAGGAGGCGGTCGGGTTCAAACCAGTTGTAGTTGTGATTGACCGTGTTGTTCTGGTTGCCCCGGTATTGGGAGGTGATGGCTGAATGGGTCCAGATGACGCCGAGATTGAGATCGGCGACGACCGCGCCGGTTCCGCGGATGCCTAATTCGTTCCAGACCCGGTCGGCGTCAATGAGATCGATATTCCAGTTGTCGGGGGTGAGGTTTTTATCGGCAGCGCCGGGCGCAGCGGAAATAAGAGGATAGTTGGCGACGATCCGGTTCACATCTTGACGTTGGGCCAGTTCGATGATGGTGTTGAGGTCGCCTTCCACGGCCATTCCGTTGAAGATATAAAACGATTGGTAGTCAGTTACTTCGCCGACGCTTTTACGGCGTTCGAGCAGCCGGCGGATGGGAGCCTGGGTGGATTGGGCCGTGGCAAGCAGTGCGTTGACGACGGCGGTGCGTTGGGCTGCCAGGGTAGGGTAGTGTTGGGTGCGGGTTTTTTCCAGGTTGGCCTGGGCGGCGAGGTAGACCAGGAAGCGGGTCTGGGTCAAGGCCTGGCGATCTTTGACTGCGACGGCCGTTTGTTCGGCTGTTCCGCCCAGGTGAGCCGGGATTATTTCACCGGAGAGTTCTTGCAGGAGGCGCGGGTCCACTTTGGCCTGGATCTCCGGGGCCAGGTTATGAAATGCGGCGAAGGGATCGCCGGCGGTGGAGGTTTTGGGGGGCGGGGGTTGAGCGGCGGCGCGTAGTTCCTGGAAATCCAGGAATCCTTGAGAGAGAAAGAGCGAGAGGATAAATAAAAGGGATAAAAAGCGAGACCGGTTCATCGTGAAATCCTTTCTACTGATATGATTTTCCAGACCGAACTATAGGTATTTTTCTTGGGAGCGCTCCCAGGAAAAATATTACCTCAGTATAAAATGGTTTGGGAATCCATTTGCAGGCAAAAAATGCCAGTTTTGTAAGGGTCACTAGCAAAATAGGAAGTTATTTGGAAGGGAAATATGCTGTTTGCCGGGTATGATAAACTGGGGGAATTTTTGTGTTGAGCAAATTCCCTTATTGAGGTTGCCTGTTTGGCCGGGCGCGTTACAATGGTCCGGCTATTTTTGCTGGAGGGAAAGCATGGAAGTCTGGTGGCAATGGGGACAATGGCTGTTGATTGGCGTGACATTGATCGGGGTGGCGGTGGGCCGTTACCCCTGGCTGCGGATGAATCGGGCGACGATTGCCCTGGTGGGGGCGACGGCGTTGATCGTGGTGCGGGCGCTTTCGTTGCAGGAGGCCTATGCGGCGCTGGATTTGAATACCCTGACGCTGCTTTTTGCCATGATGATTATCAATGTCAATTTGAGTCTGGCCGGCTTTTTTAAGCTGGTGGGCAGCCGGGTGGTGCGGTTGGCCCGCTCACCCCGGCAGCTGTTGGCGTTGATCGTGCTGGTTTCAGGGGTTTGTTCGGCTCTTTTCCTGAACGATACGATTGTGCTGATGTTCACGCCGCTGGTGCTGGAAATTGTATTGACGTTGAAGCGCAATCCGATCCCTTATCTGATCGGGCTGGTGGCGGCGGCCAATATCGGTTCGGCGGCGACGATTACCGGGAATCCGCAGAATATGCTGATCGGGGCTTCGTCGGGCATTCCGTATGTGACCTTCACAGCGACGCTGGCGCCGGTGGCGCTGTTCGGGTTGGGTGTGACGTGGGTGGTGTTGGTGCTGGTCTATCGGCAGGAGTTCGCTGTGGGGGTTTTTGTGGAGCGGCCGGAAATTCAATCGCGTCCCTACTGGCCCTTGTTGCAGAAGGCTTTGCTGGCGACGGCCGGAATGCTGGTGGCTTTTCTGGCCGGGGTGCCGGTGCCGCTGGCGGCGTTGGCTGCGGCAGCTGTGTTGTTGTTTACGCGCCGGGTCAAGCCGCAGCATGTGTTTCGGGAGGTAGATTTTTCGCTGCTGATCTTTTTCTCCGGACTGTTTATTGTGACCGGCGCGATCGAATCGACGGGGCTGAGCGGGAGGCTCTTTGCCTTTTTCAAGCCGGTGGCTGCTTCGGGGGTGCCGGCGTTGGCGGGGGTGTCGGTGGTGTTGAGCAATCTGGTTTCCAATGTACCGGCGGTGTTGTTGTTCCGGCCGTTTATTCCGGATTTCCCGGAGGTGCAGCGGGCCTGGTTGACGCTGGCGATGGCGACGACCTTTGCGGGCAATCTGACGCTGCTGGGGTCGGTGGCAAATTTGATTGTGGCGGAAACGGCGAAAGATCGGGGGGTCCATCTTTCCTTTGGGGAGTATTTGAAGGCGGGCGTGCCGATTACGGTGGTGAGTTTGATTTTTGGGGTGATGTGGTTGAGTTGGATGCATTAATATAATTTTTGCTCTTTGACTATTTCGCAACGTTCGATATAATATTTCGTTTGTCCTGCGAACTATTAGCGCTATCTATAATTTTTGAAAGCAGTGATGTTTCCGTTTTTTGCTTTTTTGTTTAATTCCGGGAGGATATTTTGTAGTAATTTTTTCTGATTGATTTGCTCAGTCCGTAGCAAGGAAAGGAGCTTTATGAGCACAGAGGAGCGATTGGCTTACCCCTTTGGTTTTTCTGATTCAGGGGATGGAATCAGAAAGCAAGAACCCCAGGCTGAACATCGTTGCACCTCCCAAACGGAGGGCGATGTGCCTTTGTTGGAACTGCCTCTTTCCCGGCCCCGATCGGCGGCTTTGACGGCTACGGGAGCCCGGTTGTTGCTTCCCTTGATGCCGGTGGCGGCTGGAATTTTGGAACATGTGGAGCTGAAATCTCTCTTTCTGGCGGCCTGGATGGCTTTGCTTTATCGTTATGCCGGTCAGGATGAGGTTGTTGTGGGGATTGCCGTTCCGGGAACGTTTATGCCTTCACGGGTCTGTCTTCCGCTTTCCGGCGGTCTGTCGTTTCGGCGGTTGGTGAGCGAGGTGGCGACCTCGATTGACAGAAATGCGAAAGGGTTACCGCCCGGGGGGGACCTGCCTGAACTTTCGGCTCCCGGTTTTTCTCAGTTCGGTTTTGATTTTTGTTCGGATCTGCCCCCGTCTGTGGATTTCCCTCTTTTTGACCTGCACTTGACGATGATTACCGGCAATGAAGAGCTGATCGCCACCTTTGACTATAATGCGGCTCTTTTTGATGAGGCTGTGATTTGCCGGATGGCCGGCCATTATCAGACGTTGTTGACCGGAGCCCTGGCGGCACCTGAGTCGTCGATTGCTGCTCTACCCTTGTTGACGCCGGCGGAGAGGGATCAGCTGTTGGTGGCTTGGAATGAGACCGCGGCTGATTTCCCCCGAGATGGCTCTATCCAGGCTTTGTTTGAAACCCAGGCTGCTCGCACGCCGGAGGCCCCGGCTTTGATTTTCGAGCAGCGAACCCTGACCTATGCGGAGTTGAACGGGCGGGCCAATCAACTGGCCCATCGCCTGCGGCAGCTGGGCGTGGGGCCCGAAGTGCTGGTCGGGGTCTGCATGGAACGCTCGGAAATGCTGCTGATTGCGCTGCTGGCCGTGCTCAAAGCGGGCGGCGCCTATGTTCCTCTGGATCCGGCTTATCCTCCCGAGCGGATTCTCTATACGCTGGAAGATGCGGCGACGCCCCTGGTCCTGACCCAGTCTCACCTGATCCCGCGGCTTGCGCAATCTGCGGCCCGGTTGCTCTGCCCCTTTGAAGCGCCCGAAGCGGAGAGCATAGCGACGGAATCCATCGAGAATCCGGTGCGCACTGTTTCGGCGCTCAATCTCGCTTATTTGATCTACACTTCGGGCTCGACCGGTCGTCCTAAAGGGGTGGCGATTGCCCACCGCAGCGCGATGGCCATGCTGGCCTGGGCGGCTGAACTTTTCCCCCGCCAGGATCTGAATTTCGTCCTGGCTGCGACCTCGATCTGTTTCGACCTTTCGATTTATGAACTCTATCTGCCGCTCAGCGTCGGCGGCGCGGTGGTGCTGGCCCGCAATGCACTGCATCTGTTGACCCTGCCGGCGCGTGAGTCGGTGACCTTGATCAATACGGTGCCGTCGGCGATTGCCGAGCTGGCCCGGGCCGGCGGCATTCCGGCGACGGCCCGCACCATCAATCTGGCCGGGGAGCCGCTCAAGCGGGCGCTGGTCCAGCAGGTCTACGCGGCCTCTCACGCGGAACGGATCTACAACCTCTACGGCCCTTCGGAAGACACGACCTATTCCACCTGGTTCCTGGCCACGCGCGACGATCCTCTGGAGCCGGCGATCGGCCGGCCGTTGAGCAATACACAGGCTTATATCCTGGATGCTCAAATGCAGCCCGTGCCGTTGGGCCTGACCGGCGAGCTTTATCTGGGCGGAGAGGGACTTTCGCGGGGCTATTTGAACCGGCCGGCGTTGACGGCGGAGCGCTATGTGCCCGATCCCTTCGGCCGCGTTCCGGGCGGCCGACTTTATCGCACCGGCGATCTGGTCCGCTATCGCCCCGACGGGCAGATCGAATTTCTGGGCCGCATCGACCATCAGGTGAAGATCCGCGGCTTCCGCATCGAGCTGGGCGAGATCGAATCGCGGCTGCTGGAACATCCCAATGTGGCGAGCGTGGTCGTGGGGGCCTGGGACAGTCCGACCGGCGAGAAGCGGCTGGTGGCTTATTTCACGGCGCGGGAAGCTCCGGCGCCGGCGGTGAAAGAGCTGCGCCGGCATCTCCGGGTGACGCTCCCCGAATATATGGTCCCGGCGATCTTTGTCCCCTTGGAGGTCATGCCGTTGACGGCGACGGGCAAGATCGACCGCAAGGCTTTGCCGGCGCCGCCGCCGGCACGCCCCGATCTGGAAAATCCCCTGGTACTGCCGCGCAATCCGTTGGAAGAGCTGTTGGCGGAGATCTGGCAGGATGTCTTGAAGATCGGGGAAATAGGGATCGAGGACCATTTCTTTGAATTGGGCGGCCAGTCTTTGCTGGCGATGCAGGTGACGGCGCGGTTGAATGCCGCTTTGGGGCGGGACCTGCCGATGGAAGTGCTTTTCCGCTATCCCACTATCGCCGCTCTGGCTGAACAGCTGATGCAGGAATCGGACAGTGTCGGTTCCTCCGCCCTGGTTCCGGCCGATCGCTCACAGCCGCTGCCGCTTTCTCAGGCCCAGGTGGGCGTCTGGTTCTTGAATGAGATTATGCCGGATCTGCCTGCCTATAATATCCCGCTCTTTTTCCGAATTACGGGCCGGTTGGATGTGGAGGTGTTGCAGCGGGCCCTGACTGAAATTCTGCGGCGCCATGAGGTCCTGCGGAGTGCCTTCCGTCGGTTGGATAACGGCGATCCGGCGGTGGAATTCTATCCGCCGCAGCCTTTCCCGCTGACCCTGGAGGATTTGCGTTCTGTCCCTGCGGCTGAGCGGGATGCTCTGGCCCGTCGGCGGATGGAGCAGGCGGCGCGCCGTTTCTTCGATCTGACGCGGGATCTGTTGATCGAAGGGCTGCTGTTGCAGCTGGGTGATGAATCCTATCAGCTGCTCTTGAATGTCAACCATATCGTCTTCGACGGCTGGTCGATCAGTGTGTTGATCGGCGATCTGGAGGCGTTGTATAAGGCCTTTGCGGCCGGGAAACCCTCACCGCTGGCCGAGTTGCCGGTGCAGTATGTCGATTACAGCGCCTGGCAGCAGCAAAATCTGACACCAGAGGTGTTGCAGCCCCATCTGGATTATTGGGTGGAGCGGTTGCAGGATGCTCCGGCGCTTTCTTCTTTCCCGACCGATTATCCGCGCCCTGTGACGCAGCGCTATCAGGGGGCGATGGTGGAACGCCGGTTGCCGGTGGCGTTATTGCCGGCGCTGGAAGGGTTGGGCCGGCAGGCGGATGCCAGTCTCTTTATGACGCTGTTTGCCGCCTTTGAGCTGTTGGTGGCCCGTTATTCCGGGCAGCAGGATCTGGTGCTGGCGAGTATTTTCGCCGGCCGCGATCGCGCCGAACTGGAGAAGATGCTGGGCTATTTTATCAATACTCTGCCGGTGCGGCTGGATCTTTCCGGCAATCCCTCGTTCCTGGGGCTTTTGGAGCGGGTGCGGCAGGTTACGTTGGAGAGCTTTGCCCATCACAGCGTGCCGCTGGCCCGGATTGTGGAAGCCCTCGACATTCCGCGGGATACCAGTTATCAGCCTTTGGTACAGCAGATGTTTGTGGTGGAAAATTATCCCGAGCCGGCGATCGAACTGCCGGGGTTGCGCATCGAGTTTGTGGAAGAGCTGAATACCGGGACGACGAAGACCGATATGACCTGGCGCTGGGAGTTCCCGCCGCAGGGGCCCGCTTTGTATGTGGAATACGATACGGATCTTTTCAAAGCGGAGACGGTGGAACGGTTAATCGATCATTATTTCAACCTGTTGCAGGCGGCGGTGGACGATCCTCATCAGTCGATCCAGGCGATGCCGCTGCTTCGGTCTGTGGAGTTGCAACAGTTGCTGGTGGATTGGAATGCGACCGTGACGGATTATCCGCAGCTTTCCGTGCCGGCTCTGTTCGCGGCGCAGGCGGCAAAGACTCCTGAGGCGGTCGCTTTGATCTGGCCGGCGACCGGAGAGCCTCCAACCCACGTGACGTATGGTGAGTTAAATGCCCGGGCCAATCAGGTGGCACATTATCTGCGGCGGTTGGGCGTGCAGTCCGATCAATTGGTGGGATTGTGCGTGGAGCGTTCGGTGGAGATGGTGGTGGGGATGCTGGGCATCCTCAAAGCGGGAGCTGCTTACCTGCCGCTGGACCCGAATTATCCTCAAGAACGGCTGGCTTTGATGTTGGAGGATGCTCAGGTCCCCGTGCTGGTGGTGCAGTCGCATCTGGAAGCGAAGCTGCCTGCTTCGGCCGCGCAACTTGTGCGGTTGGATCGCGACGGAGAGATGATCGGCCGGGAGAGTACAGCCGATCCTGAGTTCCCGGTTTTTCCGGATCAGCTCGCTTATGTGATTTACACTTCGGGTTCTACCGGGCGTCCCAAGGGGACCGGCGTGCCGCATCGAGGGATTGTGCGGTTGGTGAAAGAGACCAACTATGCCGCTTTGACCTCCAGTCAGATTTATCTCCAGCTTTCGACCATCTCTTTCGACGCTTCGATCTTTGAAATCTGGGGCAGCCTGTTGAATGGCGCGACCCTGGTGCTCTATCCGGCGCAACGTCCGACCTTTGAAGGGCTGGCTCAGGTTTTGCAGCAGGAAAAGGTTTCCCTGTTGTTTCTCACGACCAGTCTCTTTAATCAGATGGTGGAAGAACAACTCCCGGCTTTGTTGGGGGTGCCGCATATTTTCACCGGCGGCGAAGCGATTTCGTCCGTCCATGCCGGGCGGCTTTTGGAACGTTTGGGACCAGGGCAGATATTGACCAATGTCTACGGCCCGACGGAAAATTCTACCTATTCGACCTTCTTTCATATTCCCGCCGATTATGATCTGACGAGCGGTATTCCCATCGGGAGGCCGATTGCCAATTCCACGGCTTATGTGCTGGATCGCTGGATGCAGCCGGTGCCGACGGGGGTGGCGGGTGAACTCTATGTCGGCGGCGATGGGTTGGCGCGTGGTTATCTCCATCGGCCGGAGCTGACGGCGGAGAAATTTGTCCCCGATCCCTTCAGCCGACAGCCGGGAGCGCGGCTCTATGGCACGGGGGATCTGGTGCGTCAGCGTCCCGACGGCGCGATTGAGTTCCTGGGCCGGATCGACAATCAGGTGAAGATCCGCGGCTTCCGGATCGAGCCGGGGGAGATCGAGGCGGTTTTGCTTCAACATCCCTCGGTGCGGGAGGCGGCGGTGGTGGTGACCGGCTCGGGCTCAGATCAGCAACTGGTGGCCTATGTTGTACCAGAAGCAGACAGCAAAGAGGGGAAGCCTGGAAGCCTGGAAGATGGGAAGAATGGAAGATCGGAAGGTTGGTCGTCTGGTTCCAACTTCCAACTTCCAACTTCCAGTCCTGCGCTTTTGGTTTCCGAGCTACGCTCTTATTTGACCGGGCGGTTGCCGGCTTATATGGTTCCGGCGGCTTTTGTGATGCTGGAGGCCATGCCCATGACGGCCAACGGCAAGGTGGATCGTAAGGCCTTGCCGGCCCTGTTCCAGAGCGGGGAACGCACCGATGAAAACGATGAGCCGCGCACTCCGATTGAGGAACTGGTGCAGGGGGTATGGAAAGAGCTGTTGAAAGCGCCTTGCCAAAGCGTCCGTCAGAATTTCTTCGAGCTGGGCGGTCATTCCATTCAGGCGATCCGGCTGGCTTCGCGGTTGCGCCAGCTTTTCAATGTGGTCGTGCCGGTTCAGGATATCTTTGAACGGCCGACGATTGCGACTCAGTCGCAGTTGATTCAGGAGTTGCTCGGCAAGACTTCCGATGTCAAAGCGCCGGTTTTGAGCGGGCGCACCTGGCCCGATCCCTTGCCGCTTTCCTTCAATCAGCGCCAGCTCTGGTTTATGGATCGGCTGGCGCCCGGCAATCCGCTCTACAATGTTCCCTTTGCCTTTTATTTCCAGGGTGAGTTGAATCTGGAAGCTCTGGAGCGCAGTGTGAATGCGCTGGTGCAGCGGCATCTGCCGCTTCGCACGACGTTCCATGAGGTCAACGGCGAGCCGGTGCAGGTGATTGCGCCGGAGTTGACGATTCCGTTGTCGATCGTCGATTTGCGCGCCTTGCCGGAGGATCAGCGACCGGCGCGTCTGGAGTCGCTGGAGACGGCGGAGGCGCAATCTTCCTTCGATCTGGAGAGCGGGCCGCTTTTCCGGGTTTTGTTGATCCGTTTGTCGGATGAGCGGGCCGAATTGATCCTTAACTGCCATCATATCGCTACCGACGGCTGGTCGATGGGAACGCTGGCCCGGGAATTAGGGCTTTTCTACACTGCCTTTGCATTGGGACAAACGCCGGCGCTGCCCGATTTGCCGGTGCACTATCCTGATTTTACCCTCTGGCAACAGGAGATGCTGGAGAGTGAGGGCGGGCTGGCGGCGTTGGATTACTGGAAGGCGCAATTTGCACGCCGGATGCCGGTTTTGGAATTGCCGACCGATCATTCCCGGCCGGCGGTGCAGCGTTATCTGGGCCGCACGCTTGCCCGGGCCTTATCGCCGGAGCTGCTTTCTCGCCTGGAGGTTGTGAGTCGGAGCGGAAATGCCACCTTGTTTATGACGCTCCTGGTCGCTTTCCAGGTGCTGCTTTATCGCTATACCCATCAATCCGAGCTGGTGGTCGGGACGCCCTGGTCTGGCCGGACGCAACCCGAGCTGGAGGATTTGATCGGCTTCTTTGTGAATGTCTTGCCGCTGCGGCTGGAATTTGCGGACAACCCGACTTTCAATGAGTTGTTGGAACGGATGCGGCCGCAGGTGGTGCGTTCGCAAACCTATCAGGATCTGCCTTTCGAGCGGCTGGTCGAGGCTTTGGATCTGCCGCGCGATGTCAGTTACAACCCTTTGTTCCAGGCCAGTTTTGCCCTGCATCCGGCGCTGGCTCCCATGGATTTGCCGGGGGCGCAGTTCGGCGTGGCGCGACGGATCTTCAATCTGTCGGCCAAGTTCGATCTCAATGCAACGGTGGAATATTGGGAATCCGGGCCGGTGGCGACGCTGGAATATAATTCGGATCTTTTTGAGGTGGCGACGGCTGAACGGTTGTTATCCCACTTCCTGGTTTTGTTGGAAGGAATTGCGGCTCAACCGGCGGCCCGGATTTCCGATTTGCCTTTGTTGTCGGCCGCTGAGAGGGATCAACTGTTGCGGGAATGGAACCCGGCGGTACAGCCGCTGCTTTCTCCGATCCTGACGGAAGCGCGCATTGCAGCTCAGGACGGGGAGTCGGTGGCGCTCGTACAGGGGGCGGTGCGATTGACCTATGCCGAACTGAATGCCCGCGCTGAGCGGCTGGCGGCCCGGTTGCAGGCGTTGGGAGTCGGACCGGAAGAGCGCGTGGTGCTTTATCTGGATCGTTCGATCGAGTATGTGGTGGGGGCCCTGGCGGCCTGGAAAGCGGGCGGCGCTTACGTCCCGATCGATCCCGATTATCCTCAGGAGCGGATTGATTTCATCGTGGCCGATGTGGGGGCGCGAGTGGTTTTGACAACTTCGGCCCTGCGGAGCCGTTTGTCGGCTTCTGTCATGAATGTGATCTGTCTCGATCAGGAGCTGGAGGCGGCGGTTCCGTTCCAACCGGTGACAGCGCTTCCGGATCAACTTGCCTATCTGATCTACACCTCCGGTTCGACCGGCCAGCCGAAAGGGGTGGCGGTTACCCGGCGGAATCTGGTGAATCTGGTGGAATGGCATCAACAGGCCTGCGGTTTTTCGTCTGCGGATCGGGTTTCCCAGGTAGCCGGTTTGGGGTTTGATGCGGTGATATTGGAACTCTGGCCCTCTCTGGCGGCCGGGGCGGCCGTTTATCTCGTCGATGAAAAGGTGCGGTTGTCGCCGGAAGGATTGCGCGACTGGTTGCTGGCGGAGGGGATCACGGTGAGTTTTGTTCCCACGCCGATGACGGAGGCTTTGTTGGAGCTGTCCTGGCCGGAGAGGGCGCCGTTACGGTTTTTGTTGACCGGGGGGGATCGGTTGCGGCGTTATCCGCCGGCCGGCCTGCCCTTTGCTTTGATCAATAATTACGGTCCCGCAGAGAATACGGTCGTTTCGACGATCAGCGAAGTACGGCCGTCGGATTCAGAGAGTGCCCCGACTATCGGACGGCAGTTGCCGAATGTCCATACCTATGTGCTCGATGAAGGGCTGCGTCCCGTTCCGATCGGGGTCATCGGGGAGCTTTATCTGGGCGGGGTGAATCTGGCTCGGGGCTATTGGGGGCGGGCGGTTCAGACGGCGGAGCGTTTTGTGCCCCATCCTTTCAGCTCGCTTCCGGGCGAACGGCTGTATCGGACGGGCGATCTGGTGCGCTATCGGAGCGACGGAGAGCTGGAATTTATCGGCCGCACCGATTTTCAGGTTAAGATCCGGGGTTTCCGGATCGAGTTGAGCGAAATCGAGCTGGTGTTGCAGCAGCACCCGGCGGTGAAGTCCGCAATTGTGCTGGCTTTGGAGATCGCGGGCGATAAACAGCTGGTGGCCTACTATGTGCTGCGGCCGGGCGCCGATGTGGAGTTGCATGAGCTGCGCGCCTATCTGGGGAGCCGATTGCCGGGGTATATGGTGCCGACTGTCTGTGTGTCGTTGCCGGCGCTGCCGGTGAATGCCAACGGCAAAGTGGATCGGACGGCCCTGCCGGTTCCGGCCGCGGAAGATTTGATCGATCTGGGAGAAAGTGAGGCGCCGCGCAATCCGGTGGAGGAGTTGCTGGCCGGTCTCTGGCACGGACTGTTGCCCTTGCAGGAGCCGGGAGTCCATCGCAGCTTCTTCGATGCCGGCGGCCATTCGATTCTGGCTATCCGGCTGGCGACACGGATCAACCAGGCCTTCAACGTTAATATACCGGTTCAGGCGATCTTTGAGTATCCGACGATTGCCGGGCAGGCTCAGTTGATCCAGGAGCTGGTCAATGTGAGTGCCGGGAGCAGTTCGACGACGCTGGTTCCGCAGGCCCATGAGGGGCCGTTGCCGCTTTCGTTCAACCAGCGCCAGCTCTGGTTTATGGATCGGTTGGTCCCGGGCAATTCTATGTACAGCGTGCCTCTGGTGTTGAATATTACCGGGGCCGTGGATCCCGCTCTGCTGGAACGCAGCCTGAATGTGGTGGTGGAGCGCCATGCGATTTTGCGGACGGTCTATCGGGAGCTGGAGGGCGGCCCGGCGCAGGAGATTTTGGCGGATTTCCAGCTGGCGTTGCCGGTAGCCGATCTGCGGAGCCAGCCTGAAAAAGAGCGGGCGGCCTGGGCCCACGCTTTGTTGTCGGTCGAGTCGCGCCTGGCTTTCAATCTGGCGACCGGCCCGGTGGTGCGGGCGTTGTTGATCCGCTTGACGGATACGCAGGCCGAACTTTTCCTGAATATCCATCACATTGCTACCGACGGCTGGTCGTTGGGGATCATCGTGCGGGAGTTGGGGACGATTTATCGGGCGCTGAAGGCCGGCCAGGCGCCGGCTCTGCCCGCTTTGCCCATCCAGTATGCCGATTTCGCTGTCTGGCAGCAGCAGATGGTGCGCGAGCAGGGGCTCGAAGCATCGCTGGCCTATTGGAAATCTCAGTTTGCCCACGGAACGCCGCGGTTGGAGTTGCTGACCGATCATCCCCGTCCGTCGACGCAGCGTTTTGTGGGAGCGACATTGTCTCGCGCGCTGCCGAAGGGGTTATACAAAGAGCTGGAGGCGCTGAGCCGCCGGGAAAACGCTACGCTTTTCATGGTGATGCTGGCGGCTTTCCAGGTATTGCTCAGCCGCTATACCCACCAGAATCAGATTGTGGTGGGGACGCCCTGGGCCGGCCGGATGCGGTCGGAGCTGGACGACTTGATCGGTTTCTTTGTCAATGTGTTGCCTTTCCGGTCGGATTTGAGCGGAGATCCCTCTTTCCGGGAGCTGCTGGCTCAGGTCCGGCGCAGTATGGTGCAGGCCCAGGCTTATCAGGATCTCCCGCTGGAGAAGCTGGTCGAAACCCTGGGGGGGGTGCGGGATTTGAGTTCCAATCCGCTGTTCCAGGTGATCTTTGCCCTGCAAACGCCGCTGCCGGCTGTGGAATTCCCCGATTTCCGGTTGGAGGTGGCCGGCGGGATCACGACGGAGACGGCTAAATTCGATCTTAATGTGACGGCGGATGTCGGGCCGGAGGGTCTCTCGGTGCTGGCTGAATACAGTACGGATCTCTTTGAGCCGGAGACGATGGCCCTGTTGCTGGAACGTTTCCAGGTGTTGTTGGAAGGGATTGCGGCTTATCCCGATGCGGCCATTTCCGAGCTGCCTTTGTTGACGGAGGGAGATCTGGCGCACCTGGCGCAATGGACGGCAGCGCCGGCGGAGTATCCGCGGGAAGCGGCGGTGGCCGGGCTGTTTGTCCGGCAGGCGGCGGAGACTCCGGAGGCTGTGGCGGTGGTCTGGCCGGCGACGGCCGGCCGCGCCGAGCAGCGGTTGACCTATCGCGAGCTGGATGAACGGTCGAACCGGCTGGCGCACTATTTGCGGCGGCTGGGCGTAGGGCCGGATGTGCTGGTGGGGCTCTGTGTGGAGCGTTCGATCGAGATGGTGGTGGGGTTGCTGGGTATTTTGAAGGCCGGCGGTGCCTATCTGCCTCTGGATCCGACTTATCCTCAGGAACGGTTGGCTTTGATGCTGGAAGATGCCCAGGCTCCGGTGCTGCTGGTGCAGGCGCGATTGGAGGCCAATCTGCCGCCGCACCGGGCGCAGGTGGTGCGGCTGGATGCGGATTGGGGGCAGATTGCGCGGGAAAGCGCGGCGGCTCCGGCTTTTACAGCCGGTCCGGAGCATCTGGCCTATGTCATTTATACGTCGGGTTCGACCGGACGGCCGAAGGGGACCGGCATTCCGCAGCGGGCGATTGTGCGGCTGGTCAAGGGGACGAATTATGCGGAATTTGGGCCGGGGCAGGTGATCCTGCAACTGGCGACGATTTCGTTCGATGCGTCGACTTTTGAGGTGTGGGGGGCCTTGCTCTCCGGGGCCCGGCTGGTCTTGCTGCCCTCCATGCGGCCGACTTTCGAGGAGCTGTCGCAGGTATTGCAGGAGCAGCAGGTCTCGTTGCTCTTTATCACCACCGGGTTGTTCAACCAGATGGTGGAATCGCAGTTGGACGGCCTGTTGAGTGTAAATCGGATACTCACCGGCGGCGAGGCGATTTCGCTGCCGCATGCGCAGAAGATGTTGGAGCGGATGCCGGCCGGCCATGAGCTGGTGAATATCTACGGCCCGACGGAAAATACGACCTATACGACCTTCTTCCCGATGGCGGCGGGTTATGCCATCGAGAACGGCGTGCCGATCGGGCGGCCGATTGCGAACACGACGATCTATGTGCTGGATCGGGCGATGCGGCCGGTTCCGGTGGGGGTGCCGGGAGAACTCTATACCGGCGGGGACGGTCTGGCGCGCGGCTATCTCAATCGGCCGGGGCTGACGGCGGAGAAGTTTGTTCCCGATCCTTTCAGTGCGGAGCCCGGGGCGCGGCTTTACGGCACCGGCGATTGGGTGCGCTGGCGGCCCGACGGGGCGCTCGAGTTCCTGGGCCGGATCGACAATCAGGTGAAGATCCGCGGCTTCCGGATCGAGCCCGGCGAGATTGAGGCTGTGTTGATCCAGCACCCCGAGGTGAAAGAGACGGCGGTGGTCGTTTCGGAGATCGGTGGGGATCGGCAGCTGGTGGCCTATGTAGCGGGGAAGGGAATCAACGCAGAGACGCAGAGCAGCAGAGACGCAGAGAAAGTGGAAGACGGGAAGAGTGGAAGATCGGAAGGCTGGTCGTCTGGTTCCAATTTCCAACTTCCAACTTCCAGTCCCGTGCCTGCAACTTCCAGTCCTGCGCTTTCGGCTTCCCGGTTGCGTTCTTATCTGACGGGGCGGTTGCCGGCTTATATGATTCCGGCGGCTTTTGTGGTGTTGGAGACGATGCCGTTGAATGCCAACGGGAAGGTGGATCGGGCGGCGTTGCCGGCTCCGTTCCAGGGACGGGATGCGACGGGGGCCGGGGATGCTCCGCGGACTCTGGTGGAAGAGATGGTACTGGATATCTGGCAGAGCATTCTGCCCTCTAAGGTGTCGGGCGTGCATCAGAATTTCTTTGAGATGGGGGGCCACTCGATCCTGGCGATCCGGTTGGCTTCGCGGCTGGGCCAGGTTTTCAAGGTGGAGCTGCCGGTGCAGACGATTTTCGAGCAGTCCACGGTGGCCGGACAGGCGCAGGTGATTCAAAAATTGCTCAGCGCCGGTTTTGCGGAGGCTTTGCCGGCGCTGGTGGCGGTTTCAAAGGAAGGCCCGCTGCCGCTTTCGTTCAGCCAGCGCCAGCTCTGGTTCCTGGATCAGCTGGCCCCGGGAAATCCGATGTACAACGTTCCGCTGGTGTTGGGGCTGACCGGAGCGTTGGACCTGACGCTGGTGGAGCGCAGTTTGCAGTTGCTGGTGCAGCGGCATGGGGCGCTGCGGACGATCTTCCGGGAGGTGGCCGGGGAGCCGGTACAGGAGATCCTGCCCGAGCTGGCGATTCCGTTGCCGGTGGTGGATTTGCGGGATTTGCCGGAGGCAGAGCGCCCGGCGCGGGCGACGGTTTTGTTGAACGAGGAGGCGCGCCGGCCCTTTGTGCTGGCGGGTGAGCCGGTGGTGCGGGCGTTGCTGCTGCGGTTGAAGGACGATTACACGGAGTTGTTGTTGAATATCCATCACATCGCCACCGACGGCTGGTCGATGGGGGTGATTGTGCGCGAGCTGAGCGCTCTCTATGAGGCGCTGGCGGCCGGGGAATCTCCGGTCCTGCCCGAGTTGCCGGTCCAATATACCGATTTCGCTATCTGGCAGCAGCAGATGTTGCAGAGCCAGGGGCTGGAAGCTTCGCTGGCCTATTGGAAGGGGCAGTTTGCGGGCGCGGTGCCGCAGCTGGAATTGCCGACCGACCATCCCCGGCCGGCCGTGCAGAGTTTTGCCGGGGCGACGTTGACGCGCTCTCTGCCTCCGGCGCTGCTGGAAGGGCTGGAGACGCTGAGCCGCCGGGAAAATGCGACGCTCTTTATGACACTGCTGGCGGCTTTCCAGGTTTTGCTGGGCCGCTATGCCAATCAGACCGATATCGTGGTGGGAACGCCCTGGGCGGGTCGGACCCGGCCGGAGCTGGATGAGCTGATCGGCTTCTTTGTCAATGTGCTGCCGCTGCGGTCCGACCTGGAGGGCAACCCGGCTTTCCGGGAGTTGCTGGCCCGGGTGCGCCAGAACATGGTGCAGGCGCAGGCCTATCAGGATCTGCCTTTCGAGAAGCTGGTCGATGCCTTGGGCGTGTCGCGCGACCTCAGTGCCAATCCTTTGTTCCAGGTGGTCTTTGCCTTCCAACCGGCCGGGCCGCGGGCTGAGGCTGCCGGCGTGCAGATCGAGGTGGCCGGCGGGATTATGACGGAGACGGCGAAGTTCGATCTGAATGTGACAGTTGAGATGGGGGCGGGCGATCCCATTGTGCTGGCGGAGTACAGCACGGATCTTTTCGAGCCGGCGACGGTGGCGCGGCTGCTGGAACGCTATCAGACGTTGTTGGAAGGGATCGTAGCGCAGCCCGAGGCGCGGATCGCGGAGTTGCCGCTGGCGACGGCGGCCGAACTGGAGGCCCTGGAGCTCTGGTGCCAGGCGCCGTCGGATTATCCCCGGGAAGCGACAATTGCGGAACTCTTTGTCCGGCAGGCGGCGGAGAGGCCGGAATCGGTGGCGGTGATCTGGCCGGCGACGGCGGAGCGGGGCGAGCAGCGGATGACCTATCGCGAGCTGGACGAACGGTCGAACCGGCTGGCGCACTACTTGCGGCGGTTGGGCGTGGGGCCGGATGTGCTGGTGGGGCTCTGCGTGGAGCGTTCGATGGAGATGGTGGTGGGGCTGTTGGGGATTTTGAAGGCCGGCGGGGCCTATCTTCCGTTGGACCCGAATTATCCCCGGGAGCGTCTGGCGATGATGCTGGACGATGCGCAGGTGCCGGTGTTGTTGGTCCAGGCGCGGTTGGCAGCCGTTTTGCCGCCGCATCAGGCGCAGGTGGTGCGGCTGGATGCAGACCGGGAAGAAATGGATCGGGAGAGCGCGACGGCGCCGGAATTTACTTCCGGTCCGGAGCATCTGGCCTATGTGATCTATACTTCCGGTTCGACGGGCCGGCCGAAGGGGACGGCCATCCCGCAGCGCGCCGTCGTGCGTTTGGTCAAAGAGACGAACTACGCGGATTTCGGGCCGGAGCAGGTGCTTTTGCAGCTGGCGACGATTTCGTTCGATGCGTCGACCTATGAGGTGTGGGGGGCGTTGCTCAATGGGGGGCGGTTGGTGCTCTATCCGGGGTCACGGCCGACCTTTGAGGAACTGTCGCAGGTGTTGCAGCAACAGCAGGTCTCGTTGCTTTTCATTACTACCGGGTTGTTCAATCAGATGGTGGAATCGCAGCTGGAGGGGTTGTTGAGCGTGAGTCGGGTGCTCACCGGCGGCGAGGCGATGTCGCTGCCTCATGCGCAGCGGATGCTGGAACGGATGCCGGACGGGCATGTGCTGGCCAATATTTACGGCCCGACGGAGAATACGACTTATACGACGTTCTTCCCGATGGAGCCCGGGTATGCGATCGAAAGGGGGGCGCCGATCGGGCGGCCGATTGCGAATTCGACGGTCTATGTGCTGGATCGATCGATGCGGCCGGTGCCGGCGGGCGTGCCGGGCGAACTCTATACCGGCGGCGATGGACTGGCGCGCGGCTATCTCCATCGGCCGGGGTTGACGGCGGAGAAGTTTGTGCCCGATCCCTTCAGCGGGGAGCCGGGGGCCCGGCTCTATCGCACCGGCGATCTGGTGCGGTGGAGTCCCGACGGCATGATCGAATTCCTGGGCCGGATCGACAATCAGGTGAAGATCCGCGGCTTCCGGATCGAACCGGGTGAGATCGAGGCGGTGCTGGCGCAGCATCCGGCCGTGCAGGAGGTGCTGGTGCTGGTCCGGGAAGAGACGCCGGGGCAGAAGGTCCTGGTAGCATATTTAGTAGTAGACAGTAGACAGCAGCCAGTAGACAGCGAAGAGCTGAAGCGTGGAAGCCAGGAAGACGGGAAGAATGGAAGCCTGGAAGATGGGAAGCGTGACGTTCACGTATCACGCATTACGCATCACGAAATCCGCGACTATTTAAAGGGGCGGCTGCCGGAGTACATGATTCCGGGAGCGTTTGTGATGCTGGATTCGTTCCCGTTGACGCCGATGGGGAAGGTGGATCGGGCGGCGCTGCCGGCGCCGCAGCTGGGCCGGCGTCTCGATGAGATCCAGGATCTGCCGCGGAATCCAGTGGAGGAATTGCTGGCGGAGATCTGGTGCCGGGTGTTGAAGCTGGACGCCGTCGGCATCTACGACAATTTCTTTGAACTGGGCGGCCATTCGCTGCTGGCGACGCAGATCGTTTCGCGGGTGCGGAGTACGTTCCAGGTGCAGTTGCCGCTGCGGACGATTTTCGAGGCGCCGACGGTGGCGGAACTGGCCGTGCGGATTGCGGGCGATCAGGAGGCGCTGCCCTGGCAGTCGATGCCGCTGGTCCCGGCTGCGCGGGAGGGGGATCTGCCGCTTTCATTCTCTCAGGAACGCCTCTGGTTCCTGGATCAGTGGGATCCGGGGGCGACGGCTTTCAATATGCCGGTGGTTTTGCGGATGACGGGTATGTTGAATGTGCCGGCCCTGGAGCGCAGTTTGCAGGAGCTGGCTGCGCGCCACGAGAGCCTGCGTACGACGTTCCGGGATGTGGCCGGGACGCCGGTGCAGTTGATCGTGCCGACGCTGGATCTGACGCCGGCCCGGATCGATCTGACGGGGCTGGAACCGGCGGCGCAGGAAGCCGCGGTGGTGGCGCTGATTCAGGAGGATCTCGACTGGTCGTTCGATTTGCAGCAGGGACCGCTTTTCCGGGTCCGGCTGGCGCAGCTGGGAGCGGAATCGCATGTGCTGCTGATGAATATGCATCACATTATCTCCGACGGCTGGTCGATCAGCGTGCTGATCATGGAACTGGATGCGCTCTATCGGGCTTTTGTGGCGGGCGGGCCTTCTCCGCTGCCTCCGCTGCCGGTGCAGTATGCCGATTATGCGATCTGGCAGCGGCGCTGGTTGCAGGGGAGCGTCATGGAGGCGCAGGTAGCTTATTGGAAGGAACAGCTGGGCGGCCATCCGGCGCCGTTGGATCTGCCGACGGACCGGCCGCGGCCGCCGGTGCAGACTTTCCGGGGCGGGGTGGCCAATTTGCAGATCGCGCCTGAGGTGGTGCAGGCGTTGAAGGGGTTGAGCCAGGAGCAGAACAGCACGCTCTTTATGGTGTTGCTGGCGGCGTTCGATACCTTGTTGCATCGCTATTCTCAGCAGAGCGACATCCTGGTGGGAACGCCGATCGCCGGGCGGCAGTGGCGCGAGGTGGAAGGGCTGATCGGCTTCTTCCTGAATACGCTGGTTTTGCGGGTCGATTTTTCGGGCGAGCCGACGTTCCGGGAGGTGGTGCAGCGGGTGCGGGAGGTTACGTTGAAGGCCTATGCGCATCAGGATGTGCCTTTTGAGAAGCTGCTGGCGGAATTGCAGCTGGAGCGGGATCTCAGCCGGACGCCGCTGTTCCAGGTTTTCTTCAATATGACCAACCTGCCAGGCCGGAAGATGGATCTGCCGGGATTGCAGGTCGAAGAGATTCCGCTGCCCGGGGCAGAATCCAAGTTCGATATGACCCTCTACGTCAATGAAGACAATGGGGTGCTGGATCTGGCGCTCCTTTACAATGCGGACCTTTTCTCGGCGGAACGGATGGAAGAACTGCTGCGCCAGTATCATTTCCTGTTGATGGCGGCGGTTCAGAATCCGGACCGGCCGGTGGCGCATTTCACGCTGGTGACGGAGGCGGCGCGGGCGGTGTTGCCCGATCCGGCGCTGCCGCTGGACGACGGCTGGCCGGGGCCGGTGTACGAACTTTTCTCGGCGCGGGCGCGGCAGCATCCGGATCGATTGGCGTTGAGTGATCCGCGGGAACGCTGGAGCTACGGCGAACTGGAGGCGCGGGCCAATCAGCTGGCGCACTATTTGATCGCGCAGGGTGTCCGGCCGCAGGACCCGGTGGCGATTTACGGCCACCGCAGCGCTTCGCTGGTCTGGGGCGTGATGGGGGTGTTGAAGGCCGGCGGCGCTTTTGTGATTCTCGATCCTTCTTATCCGGCTACCAAGATCCAGGATGTGCTGGAGCTGGCGCAGCCGCGGGCCTGGTTGCAGGTCGAGGCGGCGGGCGAGCCTCCGGCCTTGCTGCGATCCTATGTGGCGGAGTTGAACTGCGTGGCGATGTTGACGCTGCCGGGGCGTTCGGCTGCGGCGTCCGGCGGATTCCTGGCGGACTATTCTACGGAGCCGCCGGCGGTGAAGGCGGGACAGGAGGATCTGGCCTATCTGGCCTTTACGTCGGGTTCGACGGGTAAGCCGAAGGGCATTATGGGGCGGCACGGTCCGCTCTCTCACTTCCTGCCCTGGCAGAGCCGGACCTTCGACCTGCGGGAGACGGATCGGTACAGTATGCTTTCGGGGCTGGCGCACGATCCGTTGCACCGGGACATGTTCACGTCGCTCTGTTTGGGGGCTGCGCTTTATGCGCCCGATCCGGAGCGAATTGCGGAGCCGGGCTGGCTGGCGCGCTGGATGCATGAGCAGCAGGTCACGGTGGCGCATCTCACGCCGGCGATGTTGCAGATTTTGACGCAGACGGATGCGGGCAGCACCGATGCCCGGGATGTGATTCCTTCGCTGCGGCGGGCCTTTACGGTGGGCGATGTGTTGACGCGGCGGGATGTGGCGCGGCTCTATCAGGTGGCGTCGCAGGCGATCTGCGTCAATTTCTACGGTTCGACGGAGACGCAGCGGGCGGTGGGCTATCTGGAGATCGGCCGCGATCTGGAGTCGATGCAGCGGGAGACGATCCCGCTGGGCCGGGGGATGAAGGATGTCCAGCTGTTGGTGCTCAATGCACGGGGCGAGCTGGCCGGCGTGGGAGAGATGGGTGAAATTTACGTCCGCAGTCCGCATCTGGCGCGGGGCTATCGGGGCCAGCCGGAACTGACGGCGGAGAAGTTCCTGGTCAATCCCTTCCGGCCGGTGGCGGGCGATCGGATCTATCGTACCGGCGATCTGGGGCGCTATCTGCCCGACGGGACGGTGGAGTTCCAGGGACGGACGGACTTCCAGGTGAAGATCCGCGGCTTCCGGATCGAGCTGGGTGAGATCGAAGGGGCGTTGAAGATGCATCCGGCGGTGAAGGATGTGGTGGTGGTGACGCGGGAGATCCGGGGCGAGAAGCGGCTGGTGGCGTACGTCGTTCCTGAAGGGAGAGTAGACAGTAGACAGCAGACAGTAGACAGCTTGCGCGATTACCTGCGGGAACGGCTGCCGGATTATATGATCCCGTCGGCCTTTGTGATGCTGGCGGAGCTGCCGTTGACGCCGAACCGCAAGATCGACCGGGCGGCGCTGCCCGATCCGGAGGTGGAGGCGGAGGCCGAATCGTCCTATGCGGCGCCGCGGACGCCGGTGGAGACGACGCTGGCGGAGATCTGGGCGCAGGTGCTGGGGGTAGAACGGGTCGGGATCAACGACAATTTCTTCAATCTGGGCGGCCATTCGCTGCTGGCGACGCAGCTGGTTGCGCGGACGCGCCAGATTTTCGGCAGCAGTTATTCGCTGCATATGTTGTTTGAGAGTCCGACCGTAGCGGGGGCTGCGGCGGCGATCGGCAGCCGTTTCGGGACGGTTCAACCGGGGCGGATGACGGCGAGCCGCGGGACGGGTGGTCGGAAGCCGCTTTCATTTGCTCAGCAGCGCTTATGGTTCCTGGAGCAATTGACGCCGGGCGAAGCGACCTACAACCTGGCTTTGACGCTGCGGTTGACCGGTCCGTTGGATCGGCAGGCTGCCGAGCGGAGCATTCAGGAGATCGTGCGCCGTCACGATGTCTTACGGACGACCTTTGCGGTGGATGCCGGGGGGCCGGTGCAGGTGGTGGCGGCGATGCAGCCGTTGGCGATTCCCTTTGTCGATCTGGCCGGGTTTGCCGATCCGGAGGCCGAACTTCAGATCCGGCTGGCGACCGAGTCGCGCCGGCCTTTCGATCTGAGCACGGGGCCGCTTTTCCGGTTGCAGCTCTTCCGGTTGGGCGAGTCCTTGCATTTGCTTTTCTTCGGCTGGCATCATGTGATTGCGGATGGGTGGTCGGCCGGAGTCTTTACCCGGGAGTTTATCTCGCTCTATGACGACTTCCGAAAGGGTCAGTCGGCTTCGCTGCCGGAACTGCGGATGCAGTATGCCGACTATGCCGTCGATCAGCAGGTGTGGTTGAAGGGGGCTGAATTCGAGGCGCAGCTGGCCTATTGGAAGGGGCAGTTGCAGGGGCTGGGAGATCCGCTGGTCCTGCCGACGGATCGGGCCCGGCCGCCGGTGCAGACTTCGGCGGGAGCCTGGCGCCGGCAGCGTCTTTCGCCGACATTGACGACGGCGTTGCGGAAGCTCTGTCAGGAAGAGGGCTGGACGCTGTTCCAGGTGTTGTTGGCGGCGTTCGATATCATGCTCTATCGTTACACGGGACAGACGGATCTGGTGGTCGGGGTGCCGTTTGCCAATCGGGCGCAGGCCGAACTGGAAGCCATGATCGGCTTCTTTGTCAATACGCTGGCGCTGCGAGTGGATCTGGGCGGTCGGCCGACTTTCCGGGAGCTGCTGGAGCGGGTGCGGACCGCGGTGATGGGGGCCTATGCCCATCCCGAGCTGCCTTTTGAGAAGCTGGTCGAGGAGCTGCAACCGGAACGGAATCTGAGCTATTCGCCGATCTTCCAGGTGATGATGATTATGCAGAATGCCGCGGGGACGACGTTGACGCTGCCGGATTTGACGGTCTATGCAGAAGCCCTGCATGCCGATGTGGCGAAGTTCGACTTGAGCCTGCTGGCGCTGGAATGGGGCGAAGAAGAGCTGGAAGTAGGACTGGAATATAACACCGATCTGTTCGACAGCGGGACGATCGATCGCATGCTGGGGGCTTATACGATGTTACTGGAAGGAATCGTGCGCGGAGTCGGACAGGCGATTTCCGATCTGTCTCTGTTGCCGGAGTCTGAAGTGCGGCGGCAACTGGTGGAATGGAATGCGACGGAGACGGCCGTTTCGCCGCTTTCTCTGGCTGAGCTTTTCGAGCGGCAGGCTGTGCGGAATGCTTCCGCGCCGGCGCTGCTCTTCGGCGAGACGGTGGTCACTTATGGGGAGCTGGATCGGCGGGCGAACCGGCTGGCGCATGCGCTGCGGCGGCTGGGGGTCGGTCCGGATGTGCCGGTGGCGCTGTGTGTGGAGCGTTCGGCCGAGATGGTGGTGGGGCTGCTGGGGATTCTCAAGGCGGGCGGGGCTTATCTGCCGATCGATCCGGCCTATCCGGCGGATCGGATTGCCTTTGTGCTGGAGGATTCGCGGACGCCGGTGTTGTTGACCCAACGGGCGTTGCTGTCCGGTTTGCCGGCTCATGGGGCGCAGGTGCTTTGTCTGGATGAGGCTGCTGATCTGTTATCTCAGGAGCCGGAGACGGCGCCGGAGGTGCGGGTGAGCGGAGAGAATCTGGCCTACATTCTCTATACTTCCGGTTCAACGGGACGGCCCAAGGGGGTGCAGATTCCGCAGCGGGCGATTGTGAACTTCCTGGAGTCGATGGCGCGCCGGCCGGGGATGGGAGCGCAGGATACGCTGCTGGCAGTGACGACGTTGTCGTTCGACATCGCCGGGCTGGAACTCTGGCTGCCCTTGAGTGTGGGGGCGCGGATCGTGCTGGCGAGTCGGGAGACGGCGGGCGACGGTTTGCAGCTGCGGGCGTTGCTGGAGAAGGTCCAGCCGACGATGATGCAGGCGACGCCGGTGACCTGGCAGATGTTGCTGGCGGCCGGCTGGCAGGGGCAGCCCGATCTGAAGATCCTCTGCGGCGGCGAGGCGCTGCCGGGAGAACTGGCCCGCACGTTGTTGTCGCGGGGAGCCGGCCTGTGGAATCTCTACGGGCCGACGGAGACGACGGTCTGGTCGATGGTCGATGAGGTGAAGGCGGGTGAGCCGGTGACGATCGGGCATCCCATCGCCAATACCGAAATTTATATTCTGGATGAGCATTTGAATCCCCTGCCGATCGGCGCGTTGGGTGAACTTTACATCGGCGGGATGGGGCTGGCGCGGGGTTATTTCCGGCGGCCGGGGCTGACGGCGGAGAAGTTTGTCCCGCATCCCTTTGCGGCGCAGCCGGGCGCGCGGCTCTATCGCACCGGCGATCTGGCGCGCTATCGCTCCGACGGGAAGCTGGAGTTCCTGGGCCGGATCGACCATCAGGTGAAGATCCACGGCTTCCGGATCGAGCTGGGTGAGATCGAAGAGGCGTTGCTGGCGCATCCGACGGTCAAAGAGGCGGTGGTGGTGGCCCGGGAGACGCAGGGGGAGAAGCGGCTGGTGGCGTATATAGTAGAAGAAGTAGACAGTAGACAGCAGACAGTAGACAGGGAAGATGGGAAGAGCGGAAGAGTGGAAGATGCGGAGGAGGATTCCGACTTCCGACTTCCAACTTCCAACATCCAATCTTCAACATCCGACATCCAACATCTAGCTTCCAGCTCTGAGGATGTGGGTTCGGTCCTGAGTGAGTATTTGAGGGGGCGGGTGCCGGTGTATATGGTGCCGGCGGCGTTTGTGCTGTTGGAGGCGCTGCCGTTGACGCCGAACCGAAAGATCGATCGGAAGGCGCTGCCGGAACCCGACTGGCAGGTGAGCGCGGAGGAGGCTTATGAGGCGCCGCGCAATCCGGTCGAGGAAACGCTGGCCGGGATGTGGAGCCGGCTGTTGGGCGTCGAGCGGGTGGGAATCCACGACAGCTTCTTCCGTCTGGGCGGCCATTCGTTGCTGGCGACCCATCTGGTGGCTCAGATTCGGGATGTGTTTGCGTTGGAAATTCCGTTACGTTATCTTTTTGAGACCCCAACCATTGCCGGATTGGCGCAGAGTATTGCTACCTTGCGACAGGTGGTGCAGGAATGGCAGTCGGCGCCCTCGTCAACTGAAGGATGGGATGAAGGAGAACTATGAGCGTCGTTGATCTATTGACAAGGTTGCAGCGCCAGGAGATCCGGTTGTGGCTGGAGGGGGATCGGTTGCGTTTCAGCGCGCCGCCCGGAGCGTTGACGCAGGAATTGCGGGATGAGATCGGTCAGCATCGGGCGGAAATTATTACGGTGTTGAGAAATTCGCAGATCACCGAGACATTGATGCATCGGCAACGCACCGGGGATGAGGTGCCGATGACCTTTGCTCAGCTGCGTTACTGGCTGTTGGATCAATTGACGCCGGAGAATCCTGCGCACAATATCCCGATTTTCGTGCGGTTGATCGGGCCATTGCAGATTCCGGCGCTGGAACGGGCGCTCAATGCGTTGACGGAACGGCATGAGATCTTGCGGACGACGTTCGAGCTGCGGGGTGGAACGCCGTGTCAGGTGATCCATCCGGTCGGGCCGCAACCTTTGTATCAGGAGGATTTGCGCTCGTTGCCGGAGACGGAGCGGGAGGCGGTATCTCAGACACGTTCCCGGGAGTTGGGGCTGCGGCCGTTCGATTTGAAGGCGGGGCCGCTGTTGCATGCCGGTCTGTTGCGGCTGGCCGACGAGGAATCGTTGTTGGTGCTGACGATTCACCATATCGTGGCGGACGGCTGGTCGTTGAGCGTGTTGATCCGGGAATTGATGGCGTTGTACGACTGGGCGGTGGACGGGACGGCGCCGCTGCCGAAATTGCAGCTGCAATATGCGGATTATGCGTTGTGGGAGCATGAGAAGTTCGACGGCGAGGGACTGCGGCCGCATCTGGATTATTGGAAGGGCAAGCTGGCCGGGGCGCCGCCGATGGTGAATTTGCCGACCGATGCTCCGCGTTCCGATCCGCCGGAAGCGACCGGGGCGCGGCAGGATTTCTCTATGGCGCGGGCGACGGCCGAGGCGTTGAATGCCGCCTGTCGGAAATATGAGACCACGCAGTTCATTGTGTTGCTGGCGGCCTTTTATCTGGCATTGTTCCGCTGGTCCGGGCAGGACGATGTGGTCTTGGGTACCGTGGTGGCCAATCGTACACGGACCGAACTGGAGTCGATGATCGGCTGCTTTGTGAATTTCCTGGCGCTGCGGGGCCGGCTGAGCGAGGGGATGACGGGCGTCGAGCTGTTGCAGCAGGTCAAAAAGACGGTGCTGGAAGGTTATGCGCGGCAGGATTGTCCCTACGACAAGGTTGTCGAGGCGGTGCTGGTGGAACGCCATCCCAATCAGAACCCGCTTTACAATATCGTTTTCCAGTTGCAGAACATCGGGGTCGAAGAGACCTTTGTTTCGCGGAACGGACTGCGGACGGAGTTTGCGGAGAACCCGGCCAAGCCGCCGGCGTTGATCGATCTGCGGTTGATGGTTTTCCCGCTGGCGTCGGGCGATCTGTTTGCTTCGTGCGATTACAACGGCCTGCTCTTTTCCGATGAGACGGTCCGGCGGTTTCTGGAATTCTATCAAACGGCCGTCGATCAACTGGTGGGCCGACCGGAAGCGGCGCTTTCGGGATTGGAATTGCCGGCGACGTTGAAAGCGCAGGCGCAGGCGGCCCGGGCCCGGGATCGAGAATTGACGCTGGCGGTGGCGGCGACTTTTACGGCGGAGCCATTGGAATCCGGACTGGCTTATTGGATGCGGACGCTGGGGATTCCGGCGAAGGTGGCTTTTGCGCCGTATAACCAGGTTTTCCAAGAGCTGCTGGCACCGCAGAGCCTGCTGGCGCAGAACGGCTATGGCTTCAATGTGCTGTTGATCCGGTTTGAGGATTGGCGGCAGGCCGAGGCTCCGCATCTGGATCTGGTGGCGGCGTTGCAGGGAGCGGCGGCCCGTTCGGCCACTCCCTATCTGGTGGTGCTCTGTCCGCCGTCGCCGGCCACGCTGGCCGATCCGGCGCTGGAGGCTCTGGATGAGGAACGCACGGCCTGGATTGCGGAGCAGCTGGCGCGCACCGGCGGCGTCTATGTGATTACGCCGGAGGAGTTGCTGCGTTATTATCCGCTGGCGCCGGCGGCCCGTTACGATCCCTATACGGATGAGTTGGGCCATATCCCGTTCACGCCGCCGATGTTTGCGGCTCTGGCGATGATGCTGGCGCGCAAGATCTATGCGCTGCGGCGACCGCCGGCCAAGGTGATCGTGCTGGATTGCGATAATACGTTGTGGAAAGGGGTTGCCGGCGAGGACGGGCCGATGGGGATCGAGATTTCGACGCCCTGGCGGGTGCTGCAAGAGCAGATGGTGGCGCAGCATCAGGCCGGGAAGCTGCTCGCGCTGTGCAGCCACAATAATGAAGAGACGGTCTGGGAGGTCTTCGAGCAGCGGCCGGAGATGCCGCTGCGGCGGGAGCATCTGGTGACCTGGCGGATCAACTGGCTGCCGAAATCGCAGAATATTCGGGCGATGGCGGAGGAATTGCAGCTGGGATTGGACAGTTTCATTTTCATCGACGACAACCCGGTGGTCTGCGCCGAAGTGCAGGCGAACTGTCCGGAGGTGTTGACGTTGCAGTTGCCGACGGAGACGGAGCTGATTCCGCAGTTCTTCCAGCATCTGTGGGCGTTGGATCTGTTGAAAGTGACGGCGGAAGATCGCCAGCGGACGGAGATGTACCGGCAGAATCTGGCGCGCGAGCGATTGCAGCGCGAGACGCTTTCCTTTGGGGATTTCCTGGCGAATCTGGGATTGGAGATCCTTCTGGAGCCGATGACGCCCGGGCAGCTGCCCCGGGTTTCTCAGCTGACCCAGCGGACGAATCAGTTCAACTGTACGACGATCCGTCGGTCGGAGGGGGAAATCCAGGAGCTGCTGCGGACGGGGGCGCTGGAATGTCTGACGACGCGGGTGCGCGATCGTTTCGGCGACTATGGATTGGTGGGGGCGACGCTTTTCGGGACGACGGCCGGGGCGCTGGTGGTGGATACCTTCCTGCTGAGCTGCCGGGCGCTGGGGCGCGGCGTCGAGCATCGGATTGTGGCGCACCTGGGCGAGCTGGCGCTGGAGCGCGGGCTGGAGCGGGTGGAGATTCCTTTCCGGCCGACGCGGAAGAACCGGCCGGCGCTGGATTTCCTGGAGCAGGTCGGCGGGGATTACAAAGAGGCGAAGGAGCCTGAAGGGTTCAGTTTTGTCCTGCCGGCGGCTTATGCGGCGGGGGTGGTTTTTGCGCCGACGGGCGAGGCTCCGGCGGCTGTCGAGGAGTCTTCGACGACGGCGGTGGCTTCGACGGCGGCGGTGCCGGCGGGCCGGCAGCGGAAGCTGGCGGAATTGCTGCGGCGGATTGCATTGGAATTTGCTTCGCCGATGCAGACGCTGGCGGTGTTGGAGGCGGAGCGACGGCTGCGGCCCGATTCGCTGGCTCCTTATGCGCCGCCGCGGACGCCGCTGGAAGAACAGCTGGCGGCGATCTGGCGGCAGGTGCTGGGATTGGAGCGCGTGGGGCTTTACGACGATTTCTTCCAGCTGGGCGGCCATTCGCTGCTGGCGACCCAGGTGATTTCGAGAATCCGACAGGCTTTTGAGACGGAGTTGTCGTTACAGATCTTCTTTGAGAATTCGACGGTGGCGCAGCTGGCCGGCGCGATTGAGAAGTCGCGGCAGCAGGCGCAGAAGCTGGCGCCGATTCATCCGCTGCCGGCGGGGGCGGAGCGGCCGCTTTCGTTTGCGCAGCAGCGTTTGTGGTTTCTGAGCCAGCTGGAGCCGGAGAGCCCGATTTACAATGTGCCGGCGGCGCTGCGGCTGCATGGGACGCTGAATGTGGAGGCGCTGGAGCTGAGCCTGAAGACGATTGTGGAGCGGCATGAGACGCTGCGGACCACTTTTGTCAATCAGGAAGGGCGGCCGACGGCGGTGATTGCGGCGACGGCGGAAGCGCCGCTGGTGCAGATCAATCTGGAGATGGCGGCGGCGGATCTGGAGGTGGAGGCGCGGCGGGTGGCGCTGGTTGAGATGCTGCGGCCCTTTGATCTGACCTGCGAGCTGCCGTTCCGGGCGGCGCTGCTGCGGTTGAGTGAGACGGAGCACTGGCTGGTCCTGACGATGCACCATATCGCTTCGGACGGCTGGTCGCTGGGGGTGCTGGTGCGGGAATTGACGGCGCTCTATGCGGCGTTCTGTGCGGGAAAGCCCAATCCGCTGGCCGGGCTGGCCGTTCAGTACGGCGATTTTGCGGGCTGGCAGCGGGAATGGTTGCAGGGCGAGCGGCTGGAGGCCCAGCAGGCTTACTGGCAGCAGCAGCTGCGGGGGGCGCCGCCGCGGTTGGAATTGCCGACCGATCATCCCCGGCCGGCGCAGCAGTCGTCGAACGGGGCGCGGCAGCTTTTCTACCTGCCGAGATCGCTGGCGGAGAGCCTGCGGGCGTTGAGCCAGGCTCACGGGGCGACGCTCTTTATGACGCTGCTGGCGGCTTTCGATGCGCTGCTCTACCGTTATACCGGCCAGACGGATGTGGTGGTGGGGTCGCCGATCGCCAACCGCAATCGGGTGGAGATCGAGCCGCTGATCGGCTTTTTTGTGAATACGCTGGCGCTGCGGCTGGATCTGGCCGGGGATCCGACGTTTGTGGAATTGTTGGGGCGGGCGCGCGAGGCGACGTTGGGAGCCTTTGCGCATCAGGATCTGCCTTTTGAGATGTTGATGGACGGGCTGCATATCGAGCGCAGTTTGAGCCATACGCCGCTGTTTCAGGTGATGTTTGTGTTGCAGAATGCGCCGATGCCGGAGTTGCAGCTGGGCGATCTTTCGATCCAGGGGATGGCGATTGAGAGCGGGACGGCGCAGTTCGATCTGACGATGTCGCTGGTGGAGAACGACGACGGTCTGCGCGGCGCGCTGGAATACAATACGGATCTTTTCGAGGCGGAGACGGCGGCGCGGCTGGTGGGCTATTTCCAGACGCTGCTGGCGGGGGCGGCGGCGGCGCCGGGGCGGCGGTTGAGCGAGTTGCCGCTGCTTTCCGAGGCGGAGCAGCGCCGCTTGCTGGAGCTTTCGTGCGGGCCGCAGGCGCCGGCGGCGGATTGGAGTCTGACGGCGCGCTTTGCGGAGCAGGCGGCGCGGACGCCGGAGGCGACGGCGGTCTATGTGCCGGCGTGGGAGGGGCGGCCGGCGGTGAGTGTGAGCTATGCGGAATTGAATGAGCGGGCCGATCGGTTGGCCCTGTGGTTGAATGAAGAGGGGATCGGGTCCGGGGCGCTGGCGGCGATCTGTCTGGAGCGGTCGCCGGAGGCGATGGCGGCGCTGCTGGGAATTCTGAAGGCGGGTGCGGCTTATCTGCCGTTGAATCCGGCCTATCCGGCGGAGCGGCTGGCTTATATGGTGCAGGATTCGGGGGCGGCGCTGGTGTTGACGGAGCGGCGGTGGGGGGCGGCGCTGCCTGAAGGTGTGCGAGTGGTGTATTTGGATCGGGAATTTTCACCGCAGAGACACGGAGAGCACAGAGAAGAGGGGAAGAGCGGGGAAGAGTGGAAGAGTGGAAGGTTGGAAGTTGGGACTGCGGGGGAGGATGCGGCGTATGCGATTTATACGTCGGGTTCGACGGGGCGGCCGAAGGGGGTGGTGACGACGCGGAGGGCGCTGGCGAACCATTGCCAGGCGATTGCGGCGCGCTACGGTCTCCAGGCGAGCGATCGGGTGTTGCAGTTTGCGGCGTTGAGTTTTGATGTGGCGGCGGAGGAGATCTTCCCGACGTGGTTGTGCGGAGCGACGGTGGTGCTCTGCCCGGAGGAATTGACGACGGCGCCGGAGGCCTTTACGGCGTTTGCGGCGGCGGAGCGGCTGACGGTGTTAAACCTGCCGACGCCTTACTGGTATGCCTGGACGCTGGCGCTGGAGCAGCGGGATGAGTCGCTGCCGGCTGCGGTGAGGTTGGTGGTGGCGGGCAGTGAGAAGGTGCTGGTGGAGCAGTTGCAGCGCTGGCAGGCGCGGGTGGGGGCGGCGGCGGCCTGGTACAATGCTTACGGGTTGACCGAGGCGACGATTACGACGACGGTCTATGAGCCGGATTTGCGGGAGGCGGTGCCGGGCAGTGTGAGCGGGACGGTGCCGGTGGGACGGCCGATTGCCAATACTCATGTCTATATTTTGGGGCCGCGGTTGCAGCTGCAACCACCGGGCGTGCCGGGCGAGGTCTATATCGGCGGCGATTCCCTGGCGCGGGGTTATCCCGGCCGGCCGGGGTTGACGGCGGAACGCTTTATCCCCGATCCATTTTCCCGACAGCCGGGGGCCCGGATCTATCGCACGGGCGATCTGGCGCGCCGGCGAGCCGATGGGGAATTGGAATTTCTGGGGCGCGCCGATCAACAGGTGAAGATCCGCGGGTTCCGGATTGAGTTGGGCGAGGTCGAGGCGGTGTTGAGCGAGCATCCGGCGGTGGGGCAGGCGACCGTGATCCTGTTTGCCCCGGCGCAGAATCCGGAGGCGGCGCGGCTGGCGGCTTATGTGGAGCTGCGGGAAGGGGTGGAAGCGCCGGGCGTCGATGAGCTGCGGGCCTTTATGAAGGAACGACTGCCGGATTATATGGTTCCCGCTCACTATATGGTTTTGGCGGCGCTGCCGTTGACGGCCAACGGCAAGGTGGATCGCCGGGCCTTGCCTGAGCCTGAAGGCGGGGCGTCCGACGGTGAGAACGGCGCGGTCGAGAATCCGCTGGTGGAAGTGGTGCAGGGAATTTTCGCTCAACTGCTGGGCGTGGAACGGGTGGGGGCGCAGGCGAATTTCTTCGAGCTGGGCGGCCATTCGTTGCTGGCGACGCAGGTGATTTCGCGGGTGCGGGATTATTTCAAGGTGGAATTGCCGCTGCGGAAGATCTTCGAGGCTTCGACGGCGACGGCGCTGGCGGCGGAGATTGCGACGGCGCTGCAAGGCGGCGTGGAGATCGCGCCGCTGGTTCCGGTTTCGCGGGAAGGGGAGCTGCCGCTTTCGTTCTCGCAGCAGCGGCTCTGGTTCCTGGATCAGCTGGCACCGGACAATCCGGCTTACAACAGCCCGACGGTGGTGCGGCTGCGGGGGCAACTGGATCGGGCGGCGTTGGAAGGGACGTTGCGGCAGATTGTGCAGCGGCATGAGGCGCTGAGGACGACTTTCCCGGAGTTCAAGGGGGCGCCGCGGCAGGTGATTGCAGCGGAGGCGGTTTTCGAGCTGCCGTTGCGGGATCTGTCGGAGCTGCCGGCGGAGCGGCGGGAAGCTGAGGCGGAGCGGGTGATCCATGAGGAAGCGGTGCGGCCGTTCAGTCTGGCGGCGGGGCCGTTGGTGCGGGGGCTGCTGGTGCGGCTGGCGGTGGATGACCATGTATTGATCCTGAATATGCACCACATTATTTCGGACGGCTGGTCGGTGGGCGTGCTGGTCGATGAGTGGCAGAAGCTCTATACGGCGGCGGTGAGGGGAACGACGGCAAATCTGCCGGCGCTGCCGATCCAGTATGCGGATTTTGCGGCCTGGCAACGGGCCTGGTTGCAGGGCGAGGTGTTGGAGGCGCAGCTGGGATACTGGAAGGAGAAGCTGGCGGGGGCTCCGGCGGTGCTGGATCTGCCGCTCGATTATCCCCGGCCGCCGAAGTTGACGTGGCGGGGGGCGACAGAGCGCTTTGTTTTGCCGGCGGAGCTGCGGGATGGGTTGCAGGCGTTGAGCCGGCGGGAAGGGGCGACGCTCTTTATGACGCTGCTGGCGGCTTTCAATGTGCTGTTGGGGCGGTATGCGCGCCAGTCGGATGTGGTGGTGGGGTCGCCGATCGCGGGGCGGAATCGCAGTGAGATCGAGCGGCTGATCGGTTTCTTTGTGAATACGCTGGCGCTGCGGACCGACCTTTCGGGGAATCCTTCTTTTGCGACTTTGCTGGCGCGGGTGCGGGAGACGACGCTGGGGGCCTATATGCACCAGGAGCTGCCGTTCGAGCGGCTGGTCGATGAGCTGCATCTGGAGCGGAAGTTGAGCCATTCTCCGCTGTTCCAGGTGATGTTTGTGTTGCAGAATACGCCCGATGCGCTGCTGGAACTGCCGGAATTGACGCTGGAATCTTTCCCGCTGGAACGGGGGACGACGCTTTTCGATCTGACCCTGATTATGGGGGAGACGGAGGACGGGCTGGGCGGCGTGTTGGAATACAATGCGGATCTTTTCAAGGCCGGGACGATCCAGCGGATGGCGGGACATCTTGTGCAGCTGCTGGAGCAGGTGGTGAAGAGGCCGCAGATGCCGATCGAGGCGCTGGAGCTGTTGACGCCGATCGAACTGACGCAGTTCGAGCAGTGGAATGCGACGGCGATGGATTTCGGCCCGATGTTGATTTTGCAGGAGGTTGAGGCTCAGGCGGCGGCCCATCCGGAGAGTCCGGCGGTGGTGGACGGCGCCCGGGTGCTGAGTTATGGAGAGTTGAATGGCCGGGCCGACCGGCTGGCAACTTATTTGCGGCAGCAGGGGGTCGGGCCGGAGGTGGTGACGGCGCTTTACCTGGAGCGCTCGGCTGAACTGGCGATCGGCGCGTTGGCCATCCTGAAGGCTGGGGGGGCTTATCTGCCGATCGATCCGGCCTATCCGGCGGCGCGGGCGGCCATGATGGTGGAAGAGACGCAGTCGCCGGTGGTGTTGACGATCAGCCGGCTGCGGGGACAATTGCCGGCGACGGCGCGGGGCTTCTGTATGGACAGCGAGTGGGAGTCGCTGCCGACGGCGGAGATGCGGGTGAGCCCGGTTCCTTTCCCTGAGCAGGCGGCTTACGTTATTTACACGTCGGGTTCGACCGGGAAGCCGAAAGGGGTGGTGGTCCCGCATCGAGGGTTAGCCAATATTATCCACTGGTTTACGCGGGAGTTCGAGATCACGGCGGCGGATCGGGCCTCGCATCTGGCCGGGGTGGGGTTCGATGCGGCGGTGATGGAGATCTGGGGGACGCTGGCGAATGGGGCGACGCTGGTGGTGGTCGATCCGGCGCTGCGGGCGGCGCCGGAGGCGCTGCGGGATTGGATGACGGCGCAGAAGATCACGCTGGCCTTTATGCCGTCGCCGATTGCCGATGTGGCCATGACGCTGCCGTGGGGGGAGACGACGCTGCGGCGGGTGTATGCCGGAGGGGATCGGCTGCATGCTTCTCCGCCGGAGGGGGCGCCTTTCCGGTTGAACAACTGCTACGGGCCGACGGAAAACAGTGTGGTTTCGGCTGCGGCGTGGATTCCGACGTTGCCAGCCGGGGAACTGCCGTCGATCGGCTCGGCGCTGGCCAATGTGCAGCTTTATGTGCTGGATGAGGCGATGCGGCAGGTGCCGGTCGGGGTGATCGGGGAGCTGTATGCAGGTGGGATGAGTCTGGCGCGGGGGTATTTCCGGCGGCCGGATCAGACGGCGGAGCGTTTTGTGCCCGATCCATTCGGCGGGGAGCCGGGGAGCCGGCTTTATCGGACCGGCGATCTGGTGCGCCGGCAGCCGGATGGGACGCTGGACTTTATCGGGCGCAACGATTTCCAGGTGAAGATCCGGGGGTTCCGGATTGAGCTGGGGGAGATCGAGTCGGCGCTGGCGGGCTGTCCCGAGGTGGAGCAGTCGGCGGTGGTGGTTTACGGGCCGGAGGGGGTGCAGCAGCTGGCGGCCTATTATGCGCCGCGGCCGGGGACGGCGCCGACGACGGAGTCGCTGCGCAGCTATCTGTTGGAACGGCTGCCGGGGTATATGGTGCCGGCGACCTTTATCCAGCTGGCGGTGCTGCCGTTAACCTCGAACGGGAAGGTGGATCGGAAGGCGCTGCCGGTTCCGGAGCCGGGCCAGATGGGACGGGATTCCTATGTGGCGCCGGGGACGCCGGTGGAGGAGTCGCTGGCGCAGATTATGGCGGAGGTGTTGAAGCGCGAACGGGTGGGGATCAACGATAATTTCTTTGAGATGGGCGGCCATTCGTTGCTGGCGACGCAGGTGCTTTCCCGGGTTCGGGAGACGCTGGCGGTGGAGTTGCCGTTGAGTGCGTTGTTTGAGGCGCCGACGGTGCATGGGCTGGCGGAGGCGATTATTCGGCAGGAGGTGGATCTGGCGGATGATGATTTGCTGGCGGCGCTGTTGGCGGAGTTGGAGTAAGTATTTAATCTAAGTTGCGACCTTTAACTGGCGGGCTTTTTGTTTAAGCTTATTTGCATGCAAGGGATTAGTAGACGGTAGACAGCGGATCTCCAGTCTATTTGAGTCTGTAAGGTAAAGATTTTTGTTGTTTACGTTTGTGTTTTTCGGGTTGATTGTGCAGGGCATTTGTTAGCGTTCCGCAAGGGGTGTCTTTTGGGTGAGATGCGACGCGCGGGATGGGGGGAGAGAGTTTATTTTTTTATATTTTCGCACGCATGGGAATGCGTGCGAAAATATGGCGGTTTTTCCCTGTGTGGGGGTGTTTTGTAGCGTCCCGCAAGGGGTGTTTTTTGGGTGAGATGCGACGCGCGGGATGGGGGGAATTTCTTTTTTTATAATTTCGCACGCATAAGAATGCGTGCGAAATTATGGCGGTTTTTTTCTGTGTTAACGGGGCCGGGGTTTTGAGCAGGGAGGGTTTTTGTGTTTTTGCATGATGAGAATGCGTGCGAAAATATGGCGGTTTTTTTTCTGTGTTAACGGGGCCGGGGTTTTGAGCAGGGAGGGTTTTTGTGTTTT
>CAZCTC010000040.1:55669-71152 GCA_964501335.1 uncultured Anaerolineales bacterium
TGCATGATGAGAATGCGTGCGAAAATATGGCGGTTTTTTCGGTGTTAATGGGGCGGGGTTTTGTAGGTAGGGAGAGTTTTTGTGTTTTTGCATGATGAGAATGCGTGCGAAAAGATGGCGGTTTTTCCCTGTGTGGGGGTGTTTTGTAGCGTCCCGCAAGGGGTGTTTTTTGGGTGAGATGCGACGCGCGGGATGGGGGGAGAGTTTCCTTATTTTATCTTTTCGCGGGCTTCAGAAAGCCCGCGAAAAGATGGGATTTTTTCTCCAGAATGCGTGCGAAAATATGGGATTTTTCCGGATGTGGGGTTGTGGGGCGGGGGTGCCTGTCCCTGGTTGAGTAGCGATACTTCGATGAGAAAGAGGGGAGTTATGAGCGAGAGCGACATTATGGACCGCATTGAAAGCCTGTCTCCTGAGAAGCGGGCGCAGCTGTTTGAGAAGTTAAAGCAGCGGCGGCAACAGCAGCAGGGTGAGATGAAGGCGGCGATCGAACGCCAGAGCCGGGCGTCGAGTGTGTTGCCGGTTTCTTTTTCGCAGCAGCGGCTGTGGTTTCTGGAACAGTATGAGCCGGATACGCCGCAGTATAACCTGCCCCAGGTGTTGCGGTTGCAGGGTGCGCTGGATCTGGGAATGCTACAACGGGCGCTGGATGCGATGGTGGCCCGGCAGGAGTCGCTGCGGACGACTTTTTCGTCGATCGGCGGCGATCCGGTGCAGGTGATTGCCGAGCCGGGGCCGGTGGATATCCGGTTGGTGGATTTGAGCGGTCTGCCGGCGCGCGATGCGGAGGCGGCCCGGCTGATCGAGGAAGAGGCGCTGCGGCCGTTCAATCTGGGGGTGGGGCCGTTGATGCGGGTGATTTTGTTTAAGATGCAGCCGGACGAGCATCTGTTGATGTTGAACCTGCATCATATCATCACCGACGGCTGGTCGCAGGGGGTGTTGATGGGGGAGCTGGCGGCCTATTACAAGGCGTTCGTCAGGAACGAGTCTCCGGCGCTGCCCGAGCTGCCGATCCAGTATGCCGATTTTGCGCTGTGGCAGAAGCAGTGGTTGCAGGGTGAGGTGCTGGATAAGCAGTTGAACTATTGGAAGAAGCAGCTGGCGAATACGCCGCCGCTGGATCTGCCGACGGACCGCCCGCGGCCGGCGATGCGCACTTACAACGGGACGATTGCTACCTGGCATTTCCCGAAGGAATTGACCGATGCGCTCAAGGCCTACAGTCAGGGTCAGGAGGCGACGCTCTTTATGACCGTGCTGGCCGGGTTCCAGGCGCTGCTTTACCATTATACGGGCCAGGAAGATGTGCCGGTGGGGACGTTGATCGCCAACCGGCGCTGGGCGGAGATCGAAGGGCTGATCGGCTTCTTTGCCAATACGCTGGTGATGCGAACCGATCTCTCCGGCGATCCGACCTTCAAGGAACTGACGCACCGGGCGCGGAAGGTGGCGCTGGAGGCCTATGCCCATCAGGATCTGCCGTTCGAGAAGCTGGTGGACGAGCTGAACCTGAAGCGCGATCTGAGCCGGACGCCGCTGTTCCAGGTGATGTGTATTTTGCATAACTTCCCGTCGTCGGGGCTGGATCTGCCCGGGCTGACGCTCAGCTCGACGGATGCGGACAGCAAGACCTCGAAGTTCGATCTGACGCTCTATTTGATCGATACGCCTGCGGGGCTGGCGGCCCATATGGAATACAATACCGATCTGTTCGACGCCAGTACAATGCAGCGGCTGTTGGGGCATTTGCAGACGCTGCTGGAAGGGGTGATGGCCAATCCGGAGCTGCGTCTTTCTCAGTTCCCGATCCTTTCGGATGAGGAGAAGGTGCTGTTGCTTTCTACGTGGAATGATACGGTGCGGGAGTATGCGCCGCGGGGGATCCATCAGCTGGTGACGGAGCAGGCGGCGCGGACGCCGGAGGCGACGGCCGTCACGTTCGGCGGCGAGTCGTTGACTTATGCCGGGTTGGAGGCGCGCACCAATCAACTGGCCCATTATTTGCAGGGGCTGGGCGTCAAGCCGGGGCATCTGGTGGGCGTCTGTATGGATCGCTGCATGGAGATGGTGGTGAGCGTGCTGGCGATTTTGAAGGCGGGGGGGGCGTATGTGCCGCTGGACCCGCACTATCCGCAGGATCGGCTGGCCTATATTGTGGAAGACAGCCGGGCGGCCGTGTTGTTGACGATGGCGGGCCAGCAGGAGGCGGCGGAGAAGCTGCGGGCCGGGGCCGGCCGGGATGTGACGCTGGTGGTGCTGGATCAGGTGCGGGGCGAGATCGATCTCCAACCGGCGACGGAGCCGGCGGTGACAACGCTGCCGGAATCGCTGGCCTATGTGCTGCATACGTCGGGTTCGACGGGCAAGCCGAAGGGGGTGTTGATCCCACATCGGGGTCTGGTCAATTTCCTGCTTTCGATGCAGGAGCGGTTGAAGGTGACGGCGGCGGATACGTTGGTTGCGGTGACGACCCTTTCGTTCGACATCGCGGGGCTGGAACTCTATCTGCCGTTGACGGTGGGGGCGCATTTGATCGTGGCGAGCCGGGATGTGGCGGGCGACGGCGAGCAGCTGCGCGATCTGCTGGTCAAGTCGGAGGCGACGGCGATGCAGGCGACGCCGGCGACGTGGCGGTTGTTGTTGGGCGCGGGCTGGCCGGGGAGTCCGGAGTTCAAGATCCTCTGCGGCGGCGAGGCGCTGCCGCGCGAGCTGGCCAACGAGCTGCTGGCGAAGGGCGCGGTGCTGTGGAATCTCTACGGGCCGACGGAGACGACGGTCTGGTCCACGGCGCGGGCGATCGAGGCGGGGAACGGACCGATCTTTATCGGGGATCCGATCGCCAACACTCAGATCTATCTGCTGAACAAACATTTAAAGCCGGTGGCGGTGAGCGTGCCGGGCGAGCTGTACATTGCCGGGGCGGGGCTGGCCTGGGGCTATCTCAACCGGGCGGGGATGACGGCGGAACGGTTCCTGCCGGACCCCTTCAGTGCGAAGCCGGGGGCGCGTATGTATCGGACCGGCGATCTGGTGCGTTATCTGCCCGATGGGCGGATCGAGTTCCTGGGCCGGATCGACAATCAGGTGAAGGTGCGCGGTTATCGGATCGAGCTGGGCGAGATCGAGAGCGTGCTGAATCAGCATCCGGGGATCGCGCAGGCGGTGGTGATTGTGCGGGAGGATACGCCGGGCGATAAGCGGCTGGTGGCCTATCTGGTGGCGGCCGGGGCGGAGGCGCCGGGGACGAGCGAGCTGCGGCAGTTTGTGAAGCAGTCGCTGCCGGATTATATGACGCCGGCGTTGTTTATCCCGCTGCCGGCGATGCCGTTGACGCCGAACGGGAAGGTGGACCGGCGGGCGCTGCCGGCACCCGAGTCGAGCCGGCCGGATCTGAAGGCGAACTATGTGGCGCCGCGGACGCCGCAGGAGGAGACGCTGGCGAAGATTTGGAGCGAACTGCTGGGCGTGGAACGGGTCGGCATCAACGACAACTTCTTCGAGCTGGGCGGGGATTCGCTGAAGGTGATCCGGGTGGTCGGGCGCGCGGCGCAGGCCGGGATGACGTTGACTACCAAGCAGATCTTCCAGTTCCAGACGGTGGCGGAGCTGGCGCAGGCGGTGGGGTCGATTCAGATCCAGGCGGAGCAGGGGCCGGTGACCGGCGATATGCTGCTGACCTTCTCGATGTTCCAGTTCTTCGAACTGGGTCATCCCAACCCCGATTGCTACTGCATGGCGTTCCATATGCAGGCGAAAGAGGTGTTGGACCCGGCGTTGGTGGAGAAGGCGATGACGGCGATCTATCGGCATCACGATTCGCTGCGGGTGCGGTTGATCGAGACGGCGGACGGGTATCGGATTTTGCATGACGAGATCCCGGAGAAGGCGCCGTTCGAAGTGGTCGATTTCTCGGCGCTGCCGGAGGAAGAGATCGAAGAGGCGATCAAGGCCTATCGGACGAAGCTGGATCTGGAGATCCGCATGCAGGAAGGGAATCTCTTCCGGACCGTGTTCTTCAATCTGGGCGATCGGCCGTCGCATATCATGATGATCGGGCACTATCTGACGGCCGATGTGTTGTCGTGGCAGATGGTGATCACCGATCTGGATCTCTACTATCAGAAACTGGCGCGGGGGGAAGAGATCAATCTGCCGCGGAAGACCACATCGGTCAAGCAGTGGGTCAATCGGATCACGAAGTACATTCAGGAATCCAATTTCCAGCAGGAGTTCCCGTACTGGTTCTCGGATGCGCGGCGGCAGGCCACGCGCATTCCGCGCGATCATCCCGAAGGGGCGAATCTGGTTTCCACCTCCAGGTTCGTCAATTTCAGGCTGGAGCCCGAGGTGACGGCGGCGTTGACGGCGGTGGGCAAGCGGTACAACACGCAGATCGATACCGTGATTTTGACGGCGATTGCGTGGGCCTTTACCCGCTGGTCGGGGGATCGGTCGCTGTTGCTGGATCTCTTTGTGACGGGGCGCGAGTCGCCGTTCGAGGATATGGATCTTTCGCGGACGGTGGGGTGGCTGACCTTCTGTTATCCGTTGCTGCTGACGCTGGGGCAGACGGCCGATATTCCGGCGGCCTTGCTGGCGGTGATCGAGCAGGTCAAGCAGGTGCCCAACAAGGGAGTGGGGTATCCTTCACTGCGGTATATCCGGACCGATTTGCCGGAGTCGAAGGCTTTGTTACAATTGCCCCAGACCGAGGTCTTCTTCAATTTCTTCGGGGTGGATGAGGAGAACGGGGCCAGCTCGATCTATGAGAATGCCTGGGGGGTGACTGCGCATTATGAGGATCGCGACGGCGATCGGCCGCGGGTGATTGCGATGTCGGGCGAGGTGAGCGCCGGGATTCTGCGGTTGGGGATGGAATACAGCTCGAATGTGCACGATCGGGAGACGATCGAGGCGTTGATGGGGAAGATCGAGGAGACGCTGCGATTCCTGGCGAAGATGTAGTTTATTTAACGCAAGTTGTCACCTTTAACAGGCAGGTTTTCTATTCAGGCCATTTTGCATGCAAAGGATTAGTAGACAGTAGACGGTAGACAGCGGATTTCCAGGGTCAGTTTAGGGCGCCCACACAGGGGCGCCCCTACATCAGAGGGCCATGTTGTAGGGGCGGCCCGATGTGGCCGCCCTTGATCTCAGAAGTTGTATTTTGGGGATCTGGTCAGGTTGTGTGGGTGGTAAAAATTTTTTCAGGAGGATGATGGATGGCATCGCAGAAGCCCGAGGGGTTGAGGACGTTCTATACGGTATGGACGGGGCAGCTGGTCTCGTTTGTGGGGTCGGAGCTGTTCTGGTTTGCGGTAGGGGTCTGGCTTTATCAGAAGACTGATTCCGTGCTGTTGTTTACCTTGATTGTGTTGTTCGATATGTTGCCGGGGATGTTGTTGGGGCCGTATGCCGGCGCGATTGCGGATCGCAAAAACCGGCGCTGGTTGATGATTTTAGGAGATTGCGGGGCCGGATTGAGTTCGTTGATTATCGCGACGATTATCTGGACCGATGCGTCGTACTGGTTTATTTTCCCGGCGCTGGTGTTGGGGTCGATTTCGGCGGCGTTCCAGTTTGCGGCCTATGACGCTTCGATTGTGATGATGGTGCCGAAGGAGCAGTTGGGACGGGTCAATGGGTTCTTGCAGTTTGCTCCGGCGTTCACCCGGGTGGTGGGGCCGATCATGGCCGGCGCTTTGTTGAACTGGAATATGGTGGGATTCACCGGATTGGTGATGATTGACTTCGGGACTTTCCTGTTCGCCATTGCGACGTTGTTGATGGTGACGATTCCGCAGCCGCCGCCCGTGAATGAGACGCATGAGGAAGAGGAATCGGTGTGGCAGACGGTGCAGGCGGGGTTCAAGTATCTGGGCGACCGCAAGGCGCTGTTGATGTTGATCGCCTATTTCTTTTTCTTCGTGGCATTCACCAGCATTGCGAGTACATTGTTGAATCCGTTGGTGTTGTCGACGCTGGCCAATCCCGGCGATAAGTTTTTGTTGGGGTTGCCGGGATCGGCGGGCGGGATTGCAATGATCCTGGGCAGTATGGCGTTGGGGGCCTGGGCAGGGCCGAAGAGCAAAAGCCGGGCGCTTTTTACTTTTTCGTTGATCCTGGGGCCGGCGATGATCCTGTGCGGCGTCTTCCCTTCGGTCTACGTGATTGCGGTAGGGTATTTTGTGTACAGCTTCTGCCTGCCGTTTATCAATACCATGCTGGCGATGACCTTGCAGACCAAGATCGAGCCGGCGCGGCAGGGTGTGGTGATGGGGACGGCGGGAACGCTGACGCAGATCAGCAAACCGGTGACTATTTTATTGATCGGGATTCTGGCGGACAATGTTTTCGAACCGTTGATGAAGGCGGAAGGTGCGCTGGCCGGGAGCCTGGGACAGGTGCTGGGAACGGGGACGGGCCGCGGTATCGGGTTAATGTATCTGATTTTCGGCTTCTGTGTGTTGGGGCTGGCGGTCTGGGGTTTCCTGAATCCGCGGTTGAACCGGTTGGATGAGGAGTTGCCCGATATGCTGCCGGGTGAGGATGAGGCGGTGGCGGAGCCGGTGGTGGAACAGGCTGCCGAAGCGGCGGCGTAGGCATTTTTGCGGCAAGCCAAAGAAAGACACCGCGGAGGCGCGGAGATCGCCGAGAGAGAAAAGAGGCTTGTTAAGCTTTTTCTCTGCGGTGAGTTTTGAGAGTTCCGCAAAGGGCTTTTGTTGGTAAAAGGCGACGCGCGGGATCGGAAGAGAGAGTTTTTTTGTTTGTTTTTTCGCGCGCATAAGAATGCGCGCGAAAAAACGGACTTTTTCCGATCGGTGGATAAAAACACATAAAAAATCAATGAGAGGGAGAGGGTGACGATGGAGCAGAATGACGATTCCATGCAGTACAAGGCGGTGATCAACCACGAGGAGCAGTATTCGATCTGGCCGGCGGATCGGGAGAATCCGTTGGGCTGGAAGGATGCGGGCAAGCAGGGGACGAAGGCGGAGTGTCTGGCCTATATTGAGTCGGTGTGGACGGATATGCGGCCGAAGAGTTTGCGGGAGGCGATGGGGGGGTAGGAAAGAGAGAAGAAAGAGAGTGTCGCCGTGCCGGCTCTGGAAAAAGACTATGTTTTGGCGCGCCTTCTGAGGCGCGCCAAAACATCAACAAAACCCTCCATCCTGCGCGGCGCTGCCCCTCTCCCCAACCCCTCCCCCATGCAGTTGTACAGGTGCAGTGCGCTTTCAGGAGATTCGTTGTGAGGATACGTGGTCGGCATAGGAGTGAGGGGGAGGGGCTTCAGAAGATAATTTTCCGGTATAAACAACCAACAACTCAAGCGGGCTCTGTCGATGGACAGGGCCCGTTTTTAATGTAAGCGCCGTGAAATATAGGATGGGGAATTTTTCGTACTGTAGGGGGACTATGCTACAATGGGGTTTTGCCCGGATTAAATTTGAGGAGGGATGTGGATTTGGACGAGATGCTGTTTTGGTCGATTATTGAGACCGGCGGAGTGGGGATCGATGCGGATACGCAGCTGGATGCGGTGCGGGAGCGGTTGCTGGAGATGCCGGCGGTTGAGGTTAAGGAATTTCAGCGGTGGTTCAATAAGAAGATTGCGGATGCTTACACCTGGGATCTGTGGGGGGCGGCTTATTTGATCAATTCGGGCTGTTCGCCGGACGGGTTTATCTATTTTCGGGTGTGGTTGATCGGCAAAGGGGAGGCGGTCTATCGGGCGGCGCTGCGGACTCCGGACAGTCTGGCAGAGGTGGTCGATCCGAATCGGGATGATTTTGAATCCGGGGCATTGTGGGAAGTGGCCGGCGAGGTGTATGAGGAACTGGCGGGGACGCCGTTGCCGGCGATGCAGATTTTCCAGCCGGGGGAGCCGCGCGGCAAGCGGTGGGATTATGAGGATGAGGGGGCGATGGCGCAGCGATTTCCGGAACTGGGAAAATTGTATTTGTAATGGGTTGACACTTCGGATATTATCCCGATAATAGATTTTATATAACCTTTCTTTTACCTCTTGGGTAGATCGTAAAGATCAGGTTAACCAACTCTTTTGTTTGAGGAGTGTGAGTTGATCCAGAATTAGAGAACAGCTGTGTAATGACAGCGAACCTGCATTGTGAAAGAACCTCCCGGGAAAGACTGTGTTGAATTTTGGGATCAAGCAAAGGAGCATGGTACCATGACCGAATATCTGTTAAGCTGTCATAATAGCCAGGAATCCTCTGGTGTTTGCACTCCCCTTTCAATCACAAAACATGCTCAGGTTGATGTCGAACTGGTTTGGCTGTTGCAGCAATTGGGCGGTAAACTGGACGATTTAGATCCCACGTTAAAGGCCCTGGAACAGATTGCCGGACGCCTGTACATCAATATCTCCTGGTATGCGAGGAATATGAGTGCAGTCTTGCCGACGGACCCCATTTCCATCGGCGTTCCTCCCCAGATTACAATGGCGATGTCAAAACCGCCGACCGGGCGTTTGCTCATGTTGCCCTCTCGTTTTTATCGGGCTTACCAAAACATGATCAAATTCCATAAGGAAAGATTCCCCGCGATTCTCAAGGAGCAGCGGGATCTGTATCAGGCGCTGCGACGGAATCCCTCCAATCCTCTTCCCCTGATCTGGCCGATTTTCGATCCCGAATTTGTCGACCGGGCCGACGATATTGAACGCGCCCGGGTTTTGTCGGCGATCATGGTGATGACCCTGGACAATGTGCTGCGCAAAAATACGCCGGATCTGATGGCTCTCTTTACCGGAAATGATACTTCGACCTCATTGATCAGCCATCAGATTTGGGAGTTGCGCCAGATTGCGGAGAAGTGTGGGGAGCAGGTTCTGACGGCTCTGCGGCGGGGTGAGGCGGATATCGAATTTTATAAGAAGTTGCCGGAAGCGGCGCCGTTATTGCAGGCCCTCCAGGTTTTCCTGGATAACTACGGCCATCGGGGGTTTATTTACGAGCTGGATTACGAATCTGAGCGGTTGGCCGATCGCACGGATCTGGTGATTCTGGCGATTGCCGGACAACTAAAAGAGGTGGAGTCTCCGGACAAGCGAACCCATGCGGTACGTTTGCCGGCGTTGGAATCTTTGGGGAAGATGGCGTATCCTTCCCGCAAGATCTGGGGCGGCTTCCTGGGGTGGGGGCAGCGGATGATTGCGATGCGCGAGGATTTCAAGAGCACGCTCTCTCTCAATCATGCCATGGTGGGCCTGGCCAGCCGGATGCTGGCCCGACATTTTTACCCGCAAGAAGAAGACGATCTGTTTATGTTCTATACGTGGCAGGAATTTCTGGCCTTTGGGCGGAGCCGGGGGAAAGAATGTCTGTCGTTGGAGACCATTTATCAACGGCGGGAAGAGTTGAAGCTTAATCGGATTCAACCGCCCCCTCCGGAAATGATCTGGTATGATCCTCAGACCCGTCACTGGCGCCAGGTGCCTGAGGTGCCTCAGCCTGAGGTGAGTTCGGAATCGATGACCCGCTTACAGGGGATTCCGGCCGGTGCCGGGAAGAGTATGGTTGAGGGGGTGGCCATCGTGACTAATGATCCCATCAAGGCGGCGCAATGGTTGTTGGAGCGAAGCGATGAGAATATTATTCTGGTAACTCGCTTAACCGATCCGGCCTGGTCCAGCCTTTTCCTGCAATTGACGGCGGTCGTTACCGAGATGGGCGGGGTGGTATCCCATGCGGCTATTGTCGCCCGTGAGAACGGCCTCCCGGCTGTGGTCGGGGTGTCGGAGGCGACCAAACATATTCGCAATGGGCAGCATTTACGGATCGACGGTATGACCGGGTTGATTGAGATTATGAACTGAGAAGGGGCGGCCCTTTTCGTCGATGAAATCGGGGGAGATGAGGCTGTTGTTGATGCAGCATGTCGGTTGAATAAGGAGAAGGATGATGACACTGATGTCTGCATCGTTGACGGTGGATGATGAACAGACTCATTCTCTCCCCGATCATGAGTTGAATCGGGAAAGTTTCTATTTTGAGTTTGGAGATGCCGGCGGTCGATTGGGCGGAACGGTCTATGTCGGTGTGCGTCCTGCGCAAGGTTATGCCGAAGGGTTTTGTTTTGTTCTGTTTGAAAAGCGGCGGATCTTTCTGTACAGGATTAAAGTGCCTCTGGATGAAGGGGCTACGCTTTTCAAGATGGGCGGAGTGCAGCAGGCGGTGGTCGTGCCTATGCTGGAATGGCATGTCCAGGCCGGCGGCGATTTTTTGGTTGTCGATCCTTATACCCTCATCCATGCCGAATCAACTCCAACCGATACCCTACCTGTAAAGCTGGAATTCACCTTTAAGGGATTGGGGTCTATTTATGAATACCCACCCGATCCGAATTTTGTCCATATTGTGGGCGAGTCGCGACATTATGAACAGACGGGGCGGGTGGAGGGGCAGGTAGTTCTGGGAGAGGAGGTTTATCCTTTTGCCGGGTTCGGCGCTCGCGATCATTCATGGGGAATCCGGGATTGGGCCAAATCCGGCAATGTGATGATGTATTTTGCGCAATTTGGAGCCCATTTTACAGTGGATGCATTTTGGGGGGAAAATGAAGGCCGCGTTTTGACGAAAGGGTATATTTTTCAAGCGGGGCGCAATATTCCCCTCGTGGATTTTATTCCCACGGTGGAGTATGATCCCGAATCTCATTTGCCTGTTTCAGGCAGGGCGAGTCTGACGACTGAGGACGGACAACAATTTACAATCGAAGCAACGCCTCTTGTCGTGGCTCCGGTGATCATGAGCCAGGGTAATTTCCGAATGTTTTGGTTTGAGTGTTTTAGCCGTTTTACCTGTGGCGGTGAAACGGGTTACGGGATGTTTGAGATTACGCAGTTTCAATAGAAGCGAGGTCCGACATGACAGAATGGTTGCTGAGTGGACACAATCCTCACGAGTCTTATGCTGAATCACGCCCCCTGACTATTACCACTTCGGTTGTTATGCAAGCTGATCAGTTCCATTGGTTTCTGGTCCAAATGTGTGGCGGCGATGAGTCGGATTTCGATCCCACCCTTTATTCATTGGTGGCGGTGCAGAACTGGGTTTACATCAATATGACCTATTATGCCCGCAATGCGGGGGTGGTTTTCCCCTTCGATCCGGCGTCGATGGGAGTGCCGGCGGAATATTTGAAGGTGGATGTTCCGAAAGCGCCGTTGGGGCGCCAGTTGATGATGCTGCCCCGGTTCCTGGGGATTTATCGGTGGTTGAGCGCTTTCCATAAGACGCTGCCGCCGATCGATCAGCGGCTGCGGTCGGCCTATTGGGAATTGCGCAATTCGAAAGATCCGCTGCCGTTGATCTGGTCGCTGTTTGCAGATGATCTGTACGAGCATGTGACCTTGAGCGGTCGGGCGCATGTGCTGTCGGCGCTGTTTATTATTGCGCTGGATGGGGCCATTCGGGGACAGGTGCCGGAGCTGGTCGATCTCTTTATGGGGCATGCAACGACGACTTCGATGATCGGGCGGCGGCTCTGGGAGCTGCGGGGGATTGCCGAGAAGTGCGGGCCGGAGGTGGTGACGGCGTTGACGTCGCGGCGGCTGGATTTGAATTATTACACCTCAATGCCGGCTGCGGCGCCTCTGGTCGCCGGGGTGGAGCAGTTCTTGAAGGACTACGGGCATCGGGGCTTTGAGTTCGAGATGGACTATGCAGCGGGGCGGCTGGCCGATCATCCGGAGCATGTGTTGATGGCGGTGGCGAGTCAGTTGCAGCGCACGAGTGAGACTCCGGAAGTGCGGGCCGGGCAGGCTCGCGAGAAGGCGACCGCGGCTTTGAAGAAGATGAATCCGTTGAAGCGGTTGCTCTGGGGCCGGATTCTGGGCTGGGGGCAAAAGTTGATCTCCTGGCGTGAGGATTCCAAGAGCAATCTGGCGCTGCAACGGGCTCTGCATGGTCGCGCCTCGCGCATTCTGACGCGGCATTTTTATCCCGATTTGCCCGAGGATTCGATGATGTTCTACACCTGGGAAGAATATGTGGAGTTCGGCAAAAGCCAGGGGCAGAAGAAGGTGTCCGCCGAGGTGCTCAATCAGCGCCGGGCTGAATTCGATCTCTATTTGAGCCAGACGCCGCCGGCTGAGTTGATCTGGTACAATCCGGAAACCCGACACTGGCGGTTGGCGGAAGTTGCCCAGGATAAGAAAGCGCAGGCGGATGACCAGGCCATTAAGGTTCTGAACGGGTTTGGGGTCAGTGCCGGACCGGGGGTGGTGGAAGGCGTCGCGATTGTGACGAACGATCCGGTGGATGCCGGGGAACGGTTGATGTCGCTGAAGGGACCGGCTATTCTGGTGACCCGGTTGACCGATCCCGCCTGGTCGAGCCTCTTTGCCGGATTGACGGCGGTGGTGACCGAATTGGGCGGCGTTATTTCCCATGCTTCGATTGTGGCGCGGGAGAACGGGCTGCCGGCGGTGGTGGGCGTGCCGGAAGCGACCAAATGGATTCGCAACGGGCAACGGTTGCGGATTAATGGGGCGACGGGTGTGGTGGAGATTATCGAGTAAAGGATAGGTTTATGGCATCCATTGATGTTCCGCTGACAGCCGATGATGAAGGTCTTCATGTTTTACCTGACGACTGGTTGAGTCGGGAGAGCCACTATTTTGGATTCTGGGATGCAAAGGAAAAGCTGTGGGTTACGGTTTATGCGGGGATTCGACCGCAACAGAACTATGCCGAAGGGTTTTCCTTTGTGCTGTTGGCGGAACATCGGGTGCTTCTCTATCGTATCCGGCTGCCGTTGGAGGGCGAGACGGGGCTTTTTAAGATGGGCGGTTTGCAGCTGGAGACGGTCAAACCGTTAGAGGAATGGCGTATTCAGACTTGCGGCGATTTTATGGCGGCCGATCCTTATGCGCTTACAACTGCACCGGCGGCTCTGCCGGAAACGGTTCCGGTGCAGCTGGATTTCAATTTTCAGGGTGTGGGGCCTGCCTATGAATATCCACCTGAGCCTTTTGTGAGGTTGAGCGGAAATGCGCGGCATTATGAGCAGGCCGGGCATACTGTAGGGCGGCTGGTGTTGGGGGATCAGACCTATGCTATCGACGGATTCGGGGTGCGCGATCATTCCTGGGGGGTGCGCGATTGGACGAAAGCCGGGAATGCGTTGGTGGTGTATGCGCAATTCGGGTCGCATTTCACGGTCAATGCGCTCTGGGGGATGGACGGCGATGAGAGTTTGAGTACCGGTTATGTCTGGAAGGACGGCCGTAATATTTCGGTGGTGAAGTTTTCAGTGGAGATAGAAAGGGATCCGGATTCCAAATTCCCCACCCTTGTGCAGGGTTTCGTCACGTTGGAGGATGGGCAGGAGTTTTTAATTCTGGCCCGGCCGCTGGTCGTATTGCCGATCGTGATGAGTCAGGATAAATTCCGATTGTTCTGGTATGAATGTTTTTCTCATTTCACCTGCGGGGATGAAACGGGATATGGAGTTTTCCAGATTGCGCAAAAGGGATAGCAGTCAGTAAGGAGGAAGAGGATGTCGGAAGCACGGATCGAAGAACTTTCTCAAGAGGTCGCGCATTTGCAGCAGGCATTGGATAACATGCTGATGCCGGTGATGATTTCGAGTGAGAGAGAAGGCGATATTCTCTATGTTAATACCAAGGGGGCCGAGCTTTTTCGGACGTCGCCTCAAGAATTGATCGGGCAGAAGCTGGCGAACTGGTATGTCGATTTGAAGGATCGGGAAGCCGCTTTGAAGATTATCAAAGAGAGCGGCAAACTGGTGGATTACGAGGTTTGCTGGCACTATCCTAATGGTGAACTCTTCTGGGTAAAGCTTTCTTCAAATCCCATTCTTTTCAATGGGGAATCGGCCCTGGTTGTAGTTTTAGCCGATATAACTGCCCAGCGTAAGATGCGGGACGATTTGAAGTACAGTGAGAAGCGTTTCTTCGATGTTGTGCAGAATATCCCGATTGGGATGTATTTCTATGAGCTGCGAGATGAGGGGCGGCTGGTTCTTATGGGGGCGAATCCGGCGGCGGATCGGCTGGTCGGGTTGGATAATTCTCAATTTATTGGGAAGACGATTGAGGAGGCTTTTCCTCCTTTGGCCCAAACCGAAGTTCCGGAACGCTATCGCCGGGCGGCGGAATTGGGGGAATACTGGCACACAGAACAGGTTTCTTATGAATCGGATCAGATTTCCGGCGCTTTTGAAGTTGATGCTTTCCAGGCCGGGGCCAGACGGATGGTTGCCTCGTTTTTGAATATTACGGAGCGTAAGAAAACCGAAGAGATGTTATTGCAGGAGAAGGCTTTTTCCGAACTGGTGATCAACAATCTGCCGGGGATCTTCTATCTGTTGGATATGGAAGGTAAGTTTGTACGGTGGAATAAGAACCTGGAAAAGGTGACGGGATATTCGGCTGAGGAGGTTGGGAACCAGCCGGCGTTGAATGTGATTGCCGCAGCGGATCGCCCGGCGATTTCGCAGGCCATCCAGACGGTTTTTGTAGAAGGCGGGATTATCGTTGAGGGCCGGTTGCTGGCGAAGGATGGGACGGAGACTCCGTATTATTTTACGGCCAGCCGGATTATGATGAACGGCAAGCCCCATCTGATCGGCACCGGGATCGACAACAGTGAACGGATTCGGTCGGAGGAAGAGCGGACCCGGTTGCAGGAAGAGATCATTCTGGCGCAGCAGCGGAGCCTGAAGGAGCTTTCGACGCCGATCATTCCGATTATGGATCAGATTATCGTTATGCCGTTGATCGGGGCGATCGATAGTATGCGGGCGAAGGATTTGACGCGGGCGGTATTGAACGGGATCTCGGAATATCGGGCGCGGGTGATCATTCTCGATATTACGGGGGTTCCGCTGGTGGACAGCGGGGTGGCGGCCCATCTCAACAAGGCGATGCAGGCGGCCCGGTTGAAGGGGGCGATGACGATTATTACGGGCGTGTCGGATGCCGTGGCGGAGACGATTGTGGATCTGGGGATCGATTGGTCGGGGATCGAGACGCTGCGGGATTTGCAGACGGGGCTGTTGCAGGCGCTCCGTAAAATTGGGGCGAAACTGGAGTAATTGTAGTTTTCGGTTATAATTTTCGTGTGGCCGTAGCTCAACTGGTAGAGCGCAATACCTATTTGCACACCTTGACCGATTCGGTACGACGCAGGTGGGTTATCAACTATTAATTGATGAGGTTCCGGGTTCGAGTCCCGGCGGCTACATTAGCGGGCCGGAGTGGTAAGGTTATCGTTCATGTTATCCTTCCACATTAATTTGCCCGCTTTTGTTGTATTTAAACCTGACAGATTATTCGGGAATGTCTGTCAGGTTTCTTTTTACTCTTTTGGGATGTGTCTTTGCAGCGTCCCGCAAAGGATGCCTTTATAGCTGGTAACGACGCGCGGTGCGAAGCAGGGAGAGAGTTTTTTCGACCTGTGCGGTTAGGTTTTTAGCCGCGTCGCACGTATA
>CAZCTC010000041.1:0-69618 GCA_964501335.1 uncultured Anaerolineales bacterium
GCAGCAAGTAGGCAGTAGACAGCTTGTGTTGCTCTGGAAAAAGGCCATGTTTTGGCGCGCCTCAGAAGGCGCGCCAGAACATAAACAAAAAAATTCTCTCCCTCCCATCCAGCGCGGCGCTTCTTACGGGGAAAGGGCTGGATGCAAGACAGAAGGCCATGCCAGGGGGCGGCACCCCGAAGGATGAAAATGGGGTGGCCGGCGCGGTTCCCTGGGGCTTCACCCCAGGCTACCTTGAGGTCGCCCCTTTGGGGCTGAGAATGCTCGACAAGAAGGCGCCTTCTAATGCGAGGGTGGCAAAAAAAGGGGGAAGAGGGGAATTTGCACGCCTCAGAAGGCGTGCAAATTCCCCCAAAAACAAATCCCCCCCTTTTCTCCCATCTGCGTCTTTGGGAGAAAAGGGGGGTAGGGGGGATATGAGGGCCAGCGCAGGTTATTTTCAGGACAGAAGGTCATGCCGGGGGCGGCACCCCGAAAGATGAAAATGATTCGTCAGGATTGGGTACCCACAAGGGGTACCCCTACGGGAGATCGTTTGTGTAGGGGCGAGGTTTTCTCGCCCGATACAGGTTCCGAAGGCAGCTACCGGGCGGGGTAACCCCGCCCCTAAATTGGCGGTGTTCGCGTAGGGGCGGCCCGATGTGGCCGCCCTCGGGGAGATTTTTGCACGGCGGGTCTATTTTCAGGACAGATAATTCTGGAGGAGATGGGGTGATGGATGAAAACATTTCGGAATTCGACGAGAAAATCTGGCGCAGAGTGGCAGAGACCTATGGGGCTTACGTGTTTGCTCTTCGTGACCTTTGGTCTGCTGATGTCAATCGGGTGGCTTTGCTAAAAAAGGCTCTTCATTCCTCGGACTGGTGGGTGGCTCTGCATAGCACGTGCGATACCAAAAACGCGCGCCTTCTCAGGCGCGCGTTTTTGGTATCATAAAAAAATCAGCCGGCCAGTTCCGCTCCTTTGAGCAGGGCGGCTTTGTTGGGTTCCAGCCATTTGCGCTGGCGCTCCGGCAGGTGGTTTTCCAGCTCCTTGATCGCCGTTTCCATGGAGACGATCCCCGTCGCTTTGACCAGGGCGCCCAGCGTGACCAGATTGGCCATCCGCTGATTGCCCAGCTCATTGGCGATGTCGGTCGCCGGGACGTAGATGACGCGGATATCTTCGCGGGTGCTGCGATTGGGCACCAGCGAGGTGTTGACGATCAGCACGCCGCCGGCTTTGACCATGGGCCCGTATTTGTCCATGGAGGGCAGATTGAGCACCACGGCTGCGGTGGGATTGCGTACGACCGGCGCGCCGATCTCCTCTTCCGAGAGGATGACGGTGCAATTGGCCGTGCCGCCGCGCATTTCGGGGCCGTAAGAGGGAATCCAGCTGACCTGCAAGTCTTCGGCCATCCCGGCATAGGCTATCAGCTGGCCTGCAAAGAGCGCCCCCTGGCCTCCGAAACCGGAAAAGATCATATCTTCGTGACGCATGATTTTTTTCTCCTCTCGGATTCTCAGACCTTGAGTGCGGCGACTTCGTCGATGATCCGCATATCGCCCAGCGGGAACTGCGGGATCATGTTTTCTTTGGCCCATTCCAATGCTTTCCACGGTTCGATGTTCCAGTTAGTGGGGCAGGTGGAAAGGACTTCGACCATGGTGAAACCCAACCCGGCCATCTGGGCCATGAAGGCGCGCTTGATGGCTTTCTTGGTCTTGTTGATGCCCGGCAGGTCGAGGACGGACTGGCGGGTGATGTAGGCTGCCGCCGGGACCGTGGCCAGCATTTCCGACATATGGACCGGCAAGCCGGCGATTTTGGGATCGCGGCCGAAGGGTGACGAGGTGGTGGTCTGGCCGGGCAGCGTGGTCGGGGCCATCTGGCCGCCGGTCATGCCGTAGATGGCGTTGTTGACGAAGATGGTGGTGATGTTTTCTCCGCGGTTGGCCGCGTGGACGATTTCGCCGGTGCCGATGGCGGCCAGATCGCCATCGCCCTGATAGGTGAAGACGATCTTGTCGGGATTGACCCGTTTGACGCCGGTGGCCATGGCCGGAGCCCGGCCGTGAGCCGCTTCGACGAAGTCGGTGTTGAAGAACAGGTAGGCCAGGACGGCGCAACCTACCGGCGCCACGCCGATGGTCTTCTCGCGCAGGCCCAGTTCATCCAGCACTTCTGCCACCAGCCGTTGGATCAGGCCGTGGGTACAACCGGGGCAGAAGTTGGTATTTTTCTTAGTCAGCGACTCCGGAAACTGATAAACTTTTTCCATTCCTTCAGGAATTGTGACGCTCATGCCTTCTCTCCTCCGCGCCTAGCGCGTCTCCTGGTCCAGCTTCTTCAGCGATTCTAAGATCTCATCGACGACGGGCACGACCCCACCGACTTTGCCGAAGAAACGGATCGGTTGCTGTTCCCGGGTAGCCAGCCGGACATCTTCCAACATCTGGCCGGTGTTCATTTCGGCGACCAGGAGGCCGCGCATGCGGCCGGAAAGCTCGCGCAGCCGTTCTTCAGGGAAGGGCCAGATGGTCTGCGGGCGGAAGAGCCCGACTTTGATCCCCTGCTTGCGCGCTTCGCGCATGACCGAGAGGCAGATCCGGCCGACGGAGCCGAAGGCCACCATCAGCAGTTCGGCATCTTCGGTCTCGTATTCCTTCCAGCGGATTTCGGCCTTTTTGATTTCGGCCAGCTTGGCCTGCAGCCGGTTGTTCATCGCTTCCAGCCCTTCCGGATCGAGGAAGAGCGAGGTGACATACTGTCCTTCCCGGCCCTGGGCGCCGTTGGTGGCCCAGGAGGGGCGTTGATCGAAGGTGCGCAGCGGTTGCATTTCGGGCAGCTCGGCCGATTCCATCATCTGGCCGATGGTGGCGTCGCCGGCGATCAGGACCAGGGTGCGGTACTTTTCCGCCAGATCGAAGGCCAGCCCCATCATGTCGATGATCTCCTGGACGCCCGAGGGAGCCAGGACGATGGGATGGAAGTCCCCGTGGCCGGCGCTCTTCGTCATCAGGAAATAGTCGCTCTGGGACGACTGGATATTGCCCAGGCCCGGGCCGCCGCGCATCATATTGACCACGACGGCGGGGACTTCAGAGCCGGCGATATAGGAAAGCCCTTCTTCCATCAGGCTGAAGCCGGGGCCGGAGGTAGAGGTCATGGTGCGGACGCCGCAGCAGGCCGCTCCGTAGACCATATTGATGGCGCCCAGTTCGCTCTCGGCCTGGAGGAAGGCGCGGCCTTCCTCAATCATCCGTTTGGAAAGATGTTCCAGCGCTTCGCTCTGGGGCGTGATCGGATAGCCGAAGTAGGCCTCAAGCCCATAGCGCAGGGCCGCCTCGGCGAAAGCTTCGTTCCCTTTCAGCAGTTGTTTGGCCATAGCTCCTCCCTGGTCAGGCGGCCGCCTCGGCCGCTTTGCGGGCCGGGCGCATACGATAGACGGTATAGACGACATCCGGGCATATCATGGCACAGGAGCCACAGCCGGTACATTTTTCCGCGTCCACGACCGTTACAGGGTGGTACCCTTTGGCGTTGAAAGTATCCCTGGAGAGTTCCAGGATGTGGACGGGACAGACGTGGGTGCACAGGCCGCAGCCCTTGCAGCGATCCACATCGATCACAGTCATCCCTTTAGCCATACAAAAACCCCTTTCGTTAATTTATTACGATCCATATCATCAGTGTTTGGGTGAGTGGTTTTTTGCGCCCTGCAAAAGACTTTTGTTCGGCTCGAAGCGCCGCGCTGTGCGAAGCAGACAGAGAGAAGTTGTTTTTATTCATTTTTTCGGCGGCTTCAGAAAGCCGCCGAAAAAATGGACTTTTCTTTCGCTTTTTCGGGCCAACCACCCGGGTTGCAAACAGAGATAAAACCTAATGAAGCAAGCCCGTTACCAGCGTTAAGAGGACGCCGCCGGCGATGACCGAGCCCAGTTGCCCGGCGGTGTTGGCGCCCATGGCGTGCATCAGCACGAAGGTCTCAAAATCTTCTTCCGAGGCCACTTTCTGGACCAGCCGTCCGGCCATGGGGAAGGCGCTGATGCCGGCCGCGCCGATCAACGGGTTGATTTTATGGCCGGAGATGATGTAGAGCAACTTGCCGAAGAGCAGCCCGGCGACCGTATCCAGCCCGAAGGCCAGCAGGCCTAATCCTAAGATGTAGAGGGTGTCCCAGTTGAGGAATTTTGTGCCCACCATCGTGCCGCCGACGGCCAGTCCCAGGAAGAGGGTGGAGATGTTGATGATCTCTTTTTGGGAGGCGTCGGAAAGGCGGCCGACCACACCGGATTCTTTGAGCAGATTGCCCAGCATCAGGGTGGCGATCAGGGGAGCGGCCTGGGGAACCAGAATGCTGATGATGACGGTGACCATGATAGGAAAGACGATGACGGCAGTCTTGGAAACCGGCCGGGGAGTATAGTCCATTTTGGTGGCCCGTTCCTCTTTGGTGGTCAACAGCCGCATCAAGGGGGGCTGGATGACGGGAACCAGACTCATGTACGAATAGGCCACCACGGTGATGATCGGTAGCAGGTCCCTGGCTATTTTTCCCGATACATAAATGCTGGTCGGTCCGTCGATGGCGCCGATGATGCCGATGGCAGCTGCTTCGTTCAACGGAAAGCCCAGTATGATGGCCAGGATCAGGGTGCCGAAGATGCCGAACTGGCCGGCGGCGCCCATCAGGGCAAAGAAAGGCTGGGCCAGCAGCGGGCGGAAGTCCATCATGGCGCCGACTCCGATGAAGATCAGCAGGGGGAAGATTTCGGTAAAAACCCCGCTTTGATAGAGATAATAGAGCAGCCCGCCGGGATCTTTACCCACAGGCGGGGCAGTAAGGACACCTAACGGCAGATTGCCCAAAATACAGCCGAAGCCGATGGGGAGCAGCAGGTTCGGTTCGTATTCCTTGGCGATGGCGAGGTAAATTAATATCCCGCCGACGATCATCATAACTATGTTTTGCCATTGAAGAGCGTAAAATCCTGCGAAGATTTGTGCCCAATTGATACCACTCACTAATGACTCCTCATGCTTCAGAGGTGGTTGGAAGTTGATTTTGGATCAGACAGCGCATCAGATACATGGGGCGGACGCGCTCGAAACCGAGTTTTTCGTAAAGCCGGATGGCAGGGGCGTTGCTTTGATAGACCTGCAGGAAGATTTTCAACTTTTCGTCGTGCAGGTGGCGTACCAGCGCGGAGACGACGGCGGTGCCGTAGCCTCGATTGCGATGGCCGGCCAGGGTGACGATGTTGCCGATCTCGGCGGCACCTGGAACGCGCAGATGGGTGGTGCTCATGGCGACCAGTTTTCCCCCGTCCCAAATGCCGAAGGCGGGGCCGTGGGCAAAGGGTTCTTTTTCCAGGGCCATCAATCCTTCTGCTTGCGCCAGCGTCTGCATGGCCGGGAGGTCTTTGATCCGCAGCGGAACCGCCGGCTCTGATCCAAGCCGACTGAGGTCGCCGTTGAAGGCCATCTGCCATTCCGGGATCTCTTCCAGAACGGAGAAGGCGGTGTGGACGACCTGGCGCTGTGTCTCATTGACCAGGAAGTAGGCTTCGCTGCCGCTATCGACTAAGAAGGCAGCATAATTGGCCAGCAGTTCCGGCGATTCACCCAAAAAAGCCAGGGCGTTGAACGGCAGGCTGCGACAACTGGCTACCGACATGGCCGGCGAATGGGCAATGTCGCATTCATCGGCCAGGGCTGTGACATCGGCTACAAAGGTAAAATGAGCCAATGTCCATTCCGGGTCCTGCGTCAGGGTCTGGATTTGGGCAGTCAACGGGGAGGGCGCTCGGCCTCCCGATCCGGTTTCCGACATTTTAATCCTCGTAAGCCAGCAAGGGCTCGTTATGAAGAACCTGCTGTCCCTGAGCGACGAAGATTTCAGCTATTTTTCCGGCCCGGGTGGCCCGGATCGGGTTATTCATCTTCATGGCTTCCAGGACGCAAAGTTCCTGTCCAAACTGGACGCTGTCTCCCACTTTCACGCCCACGCGCAGAATGGTGCCTGGAAGTGGGGCACGGACCGTTTTGCTGCTGGCGGCAGCGCCGACTGTATGTTTGGCCGGTATATCATAGAGACCGGGAGTTGTGGAATGAGGAACGGCCAGATCGGTGCTGGCCGGGGCGGCCGTTTCCACCTGGACTTCGATCACTTCTCCGTCCACGATGGCCTTGATGGGGCGTTCGTAGATGTTAGGGATTTCGACCTGATATTCTTTGCCACCGACAGTAACTCGATAGTTGGGCATAGGTTTTCTCCGTAATGTTGGGCAGCTTCCGGTTTACCGCCGGACCCGCTGCATGTCGTGGAGCGCGCTGCTGGTCAGCCGCTGGTTGCGAGCATAGATATCCCAATCTTTGACCGGCAGGGCTTTTTGGGGAGATTGGGCCTGAGCCAGAGCCACGGTAACGGCGGCCACAGCTGCCAACCGCCGGGCAGCTGTTTCGGATCCCACTTCAGTTTCAGCTTCTGCGATGGACTCTATGGCCGTCTCGGCTTCGGCTTCGGGTTCGGGTTTGTCTTTAAGGATGGCCGTGATCAGATACATTATGCCGACGATTGCGCCGATCGAAAGGAAGGTAAAGCTCATTCCGATAAGCGTGAGCCAGCCCCCTTGCAACAACAGTTCTGTGTTCATAAGGGCTCCTTAAGGGCTATACCGGCATGATTCCGTGTTTGCGCGGCGGGGCGGAGCGAGCCTGTTCGCGCAGCGCTTTCAGCGCGGCGATCAGGATCGGGCGCGTTTGAGCGGGTTCGATGACGTTGTCGACCACGCCGTGTTCGGCTGCCTGATAAGGGGTGCAGAACTTTTCCCGATATTCGGCTTCGCGCTGAGCGCGCAGGGCATTGGGGTTTTCGGCTTTGGAGATCTCTTTGCGATAAAGGATGTTGGCGGCTCCCGAAGCGCCCATCACGGCAATTTCGGCGGAAGGCCAGGCCAGGTGCATATCGGCCCCGATGCTCTTGCTGCTCATTACGACGTAGGCTCCGCCGTATCCCTTGCGGGTGACGATGGAGATCTTCGGCACGGTGGCTTCAATATAGGCATAGAGGATCTTGGCTCCGTGGCGGATGATGCCGCCATGTTCCTGCGCCACGCCGGGCAGGAAACCCGGGGAATCGACAAAGGTGATGAGGGGCAGATTGAAGGCGTCGCAGATGCGGACGAAGCGGGAAATTTTGTCGGAGGCGTTGATGTCGATAGAGCCGCCCATGGCCATCGGTTCTTGCGCCACGATCCCGACGGAACGGCCGTCCAGCCGGGCAAAGCCGACAACGGCATTTTGAGCCCAGCCGGCCTGCACTTCAAAGAACGAGTTGCGGTCGACGACGCTGTTGATGATCTCCCGCATTTCATAGGGGATATTTTCTTCCAGCGGGATGATTGTGTTGAGTCGGGGGTCGGTACGTTGCGGATCATCCTCTGCGGCCGGCCGGGGCGCATCTTCCACATTGTTGGAGGGCAGATAGGAAAGGATCTTGCGGGTGATGCCTAGCGATTCTTCTTCATCGCGGCCGGTAAAGTGCGAGACGCCGCTGACGGTAAAGTGTATTTGGGCTCCTCCCAGATCTTCTTGCGAGACATCCTCTTTGGTGACGCTTTTGACTACATCGGGGCCGGTAATGAACATCAGGGAGGTCTTGTCGGTCATGACGATGAAATCCGTGAGCGCGGGGCTGTAGGAGGCTCCGCCAGCGCAGGGGCCCATGACGACGGAAATTTGAGGAATGACTCCCGAGGCCTGGGCGTTGCGTTTGAAGATTTCGCCGTAGCCATGGAGCGACATGACGCCTTCCTGAATGCGGGCGCCGCCCGAATCCAACAGACCGATGATGGGGGCGCCGTTGTTCATGGCCAGATCCATTACACGGCAGATTTTTTCGGCATGGCGTTCGGAAACGGAGCCGCCATAAGCGGTGAAATCCTGCGCGTAGACAAAGACGGTGCGGCCGTCGATTTCGCCGTAGCCTGTGACGACGCCATCTCCCAGAACGGGTTCGCCTTCGTCACAAGGGGTGATCACAAACGGTTGCAGTTCGTGAAAGGTACCCGGATCGATAAGCCGGTTGATCCGTTCCCGGGCTGTTCCGCGCCCCTTGGCGTGCTGCTGCGCGATTTTGTCCGGGCCACCGCCCTGGAGCGTGCGATCTTTTAACTCGTTAAGTCGCTCCAGGCGAGGATCCTTGGTCTGTTCCATTCGCCCTCCTGTTTCCGTGAGATTGGTAAGTATGTACAGACCGCCGGCGGGGGGATTCCTGCCGGCGGAAAAGTCTGAGTGGTTTTGTCATTGTATCCCCCGTCAGGGGGGCTCCCAAGTGTGAAGTGTCATCATCCTTTGTGTTGATCTTCACTTCAAAGCATTTTCAACTTGGGAAAGCCATTGAATCCATTGCATGAGGTTTTCAGAGGGGAGATTGACCTGAACCGGGAGGTCGGTTTGCAAATGATAGGTGGTGGAGATGGGGAAATCCATCTGAATGGGAATCTGGGCGGTCAGTTTGATCGGCAGATCGGCTTGAATGGGGATGGGGATATCCTGTTGGCCCAGTAAGGGGATATCGACGGTGGTGTGAACGACGGTGGAGAGGGGATAGACGGTGTCGATGGGGACTTCAAAGGTGCGGCTCAGGTTGACGGTTGTGGAGATGGGGAGAATCTGATCGACGGAGACCTGAGTTTCAATGGGGTTCGCTTCCAGGGTGCGCAGTTGGGTGCGGATGGTGCCGACGGATTCACGGACCATTTGACGGGCGCTGTTGAGGATGAACAGGCAGATGATGTTGAGGGTGAGTGAGATGAGCAATCCGATTCCCAGGACAATCAGCCAGTGTCGTTCTTTCATAGTTATGCTCCTGTTTTTTATTAATATATTTTCGCGCTCCCGAAGGGAGCGCGAAAATATAGATCAGTTTTTATTCTTCAATTCGGTGGCGATGCGATTGATCAAATCGGGATCGCGCCAGAGCAGGCCGTCGATCTGTACGGCTGCGGCTCCCAATTCCAGGCAGGTTTGAGCGTCGGCCGGTGAGGCGATGCCTCCGCAGGCAATGATCGGAATTTTCAGGCGGCCGGCATATTGCGAGAGGGTATGGACCAGCAGCGGGAAGACGGCCGGATCATAAATGCGGCCGCGGATCAATTGGGGAGTGGTCTGGTCGTGAGGCTGCCAGACGGCGGCGCGCAGGGGAGAGGTCAGTGTCAGGGCATCGACGCCGGCATCGGCCAGACGCGGAGCCAGATGGGCTACGCCGTTAAAGGGCAGGCGGACGATAACCGGGCTGCCGGCGCTGCGAGCGGCACGCAGCAGGCTCAAAGCTTCGGAACTGCCGGTCTCTTCATCCAAACCCAGCTCAATGCCGGCGATTTGGGGAACGGCTGCAATCATTTCGGCAGCTTCGACGATTTCGGTGGGGGTGGTGGCGATCAGGTGAAGCAATACCGGCAGGCCCAGGCGGGACCAGACCGGGATGTAACGTTTGAGGATGGCTTTGAGTCCGGGATTGGGCAGGCCGGTGTGAACGATCCAGGCGTTCTCGCGGGTGGCGAGCCGGGGGCCGTGGGCCGGTTTGCGGGGTTTCAGGCTGACCGGATTGGTGACCAGGGCGCCGAGGCGACTGTAATCGACCCAATCGCGGTAGGATTCGCCCCAGCCGAAAACGCCGGCCGCCGGCATGACGGGAGCCGGCAGCGGTAACCCTTGTTTGTGACGGGGAGCTAATTCAATCCAATTCATCGTAATTCCGGTTTTGAGAAGTAATGATATTTTCGCGCGCCAAAGGCGCGCGAAAATATAAAAGTTTTCTGTTTTCCATTTCTTGCATTGTACTTTATCGGTAAAAAGCGTTTGCAGAATGGAAAGATCTTAAATTAATTCTAATAAATCGAAGACGGGGCCGTCGGTGCAGACATGGCGCATGCCCTGGCGTGTTTCCACGGGGCAGATATCACAGGCTCCGACGCCGCAGGGCATGGGAGCCCGTACCAGCGTCTGGGCAAAGTCGGGAAGCGGGTGTAGTCTTTCAGCGCGAATCCGGGTTGCCAGATCCGGCAGCCGTTCGGCCCGGCAGGCAATCAGAATGCGGCCCGCCCACCGGATCAGATTGGAAAGCGGCGGTTCTTCTGCCTCTGTTCCTACCAGGTAGAGTTCCAGGCTGGGCGGAAAGCGTTCCGGGGGAGGCAGCAGGCCGCGGCTGGGAGCCCAGACGACCAGCGCCGTTTCCGGCGCGGCAGTGGTCAGAGGTAAGAGGGGGGGCAGTTCAGTAGCGTCGGCCAGCAGGAGCAAACGGTGTTCCTCGCCCAGGCGGAAGCCGCGTCCCAGGGGGCCCAGCATTTCGACGGGGGTGCCGGGAAGCATTTTGCGGGCCGGGTGGCTCATGGGGAGATGGACCGTGAAGCCGTCGGGGGTCAATGCTGCGGCGAAGAGCGCTTCGCGAACTGGGCCGCCGAGATCGGCCAACATGTAATGGCCCGGGGCTGGGGGCTGCGATGCTTCAAAACGCAGCGTCCAGAAGGGCGGCAGGGGAGCGGCTTCGCGGAAGATAGCGGTCTGACGTTTGCTCATTTTGTTTTTTCTGTTTTCGGGCGCCCCCCAGGGGGCGCCCGAAAATAGCAGGTTATGAATGAATGGCTTTGCCGAAGACGCCGTGGGCTGCTTCCATCACCACTTCGTTAAGGGTGGGATGGGCATGGACGGTGGCGGCGATCTCTTCGGGTGTGATGTCGTGGGCGTGGGCCAGGGCCAGTTCGGCCAGCAATTCCGTGGCTTCGGCTCCGACGACGACGGCTCCGACGATCTTGCCGCTCTCTTCTTCGGCGACAATTTTGACGAAGCCTTCGTATTCGCCCAGCCCCAGTGCTTTGCCGTTGGCGATGAAGGCCGATTTTCCAACTTTGACCGTGAGATTGTGTTTGCGGGCTTCCGCCTCGGAGAAGCCGAAGGAGGCCACCTGGGGGGAAGTGTAGGTGCCGCGTGGCACGGATTGCAGATCGAAGGCGGCGGGGCTATGGCCCGTGTGGGTTTCTACGGCCAGGAGGCCCTGGGCGGAGGCGACGTGGGCCAGCGGCAGCAGGCCGTTGAGATCGCCGATGGCGTAGATGTTGGGGATGTTGGTCCGCATCCAGCCGTCGACTTTGACCCAGCCGCGTTCCGTCGCTACTCCGACAGTTTCCAGCCCCAGGTTGTCGCTGTTGGGGCGGACGCCGATGGCGACCAGGGCGATTTCGGCTTCGAGAAGCTGCTCGCCTTTGGCGCTGCTGACTTTGACCCGGACCCCGTTTTCCGTCGTTTCCAGGCTCTCGACTTTGGTCGAGGTGAGGGTCTTAATTTTCTGGCGGCGCAGGGAGCGAGCGAGTTCGGTGGCGGCATCTTCGTCTTCGGCGGGGAGGACGTGGTCGAGCATTTCGACCACCGTGATCTGTGAGCTGTAGGAACTCCAGACCGTGGCAAATTCCAATCCGATCGGGCCGGCGCCGATGATGACAGCGGAGGCGGGGAGGGTGCGGCGTTCCAGGGCGTGGCGGGCCGTGAGGATGCGGATGCCGTCGGCCGTTACGCCGGGGATCATGCGGGCACTCGATCCGGTGGCGAGGATGATCCCGCCGGCGGTCAGGGTGCGCGTGCCGCCTTCATTGAGCGTGACTTCAAGGGTGTCGGCGGCGAGGAGTTTGCCCTGGCCCCAGATCACTTCGATGGCGTTTTGTTTCATCAGGAGGCCGACCCCTTTGACCAGCCGTTCGGAGACCTGGCGGCTGCGAGCGACGGCGGCGCCGTAATCGAGGGTCAAGCCTTCGACGGAAAAGCCGAAATCCTTGCCGCGTCCGAGCAGGCGGGCTACCTCGGCATTGCGCAGGAGCGCTTTGGTGGGGATGCAGCCCCAGTTAAGGCAGACGCCGCCCAGATGCTCTTTTTCGATGAGGGCGACATGGAGACCCAATTGGGCGGCGCGGATGGCGGCCACATAGCCTCCCGGTCCGCCTCCCAGGATAGCCAGATCGAATGTTTCAGCGACCATGGTATGCTCCTCGTAGTTTGTTTTTTATCGGTGCGGTCAGTTTTTGGGGTCTGTAAATTTATAAATTCCCGAATTTTCAGGGGAAAATGCTTTAAAACCCGGTAAGTTATTTTTTACGCCCCCTTAGCGTCCCGCAAAAGGTTTTTGTCGGGTAAAAAGCGACGCGCTGGATGGGAGAGAGAGTTGTTTTTATTCATCTTTTGGGCGGCTTTCTGAAGCCGCCCAAAAGATGAGCTTTTTTGTGTTTTTCGGACTAATCGCACAGGCGGGATTTTTAGTGGTCCTGGCTGACCAGATACTCGACGTGGCGGAACATTTCTTCCATCGTCAGTGCGGTGGTATCGAGCAGGACGGCATCGGGGGCGGGTTTGAGTGGGGCCGCGGCCCGGCTGCTGTCGATCTGGTCCCGCTGGCGGATGTTTTCGAGCACCGTTTCATAGGAGACGGTGGTGTTTTTGTGTTGAAGTTCCTGATAACGGCGCCGGGCGCGTTCTTCGGCGGAAGCGACGACGTAGAGTTTGAGATGGGCGTCGGGGATGACGACGGTGCCGATGTCACGGCCGACCATGACAACCTGTCCCCGGGCGGCGATTTCCCGCATTCGTTGGGTGAGGATGTGGCGTACTTCCGGGTAGGTTGAGACGGGCGAGACGGCGGCGTCGACGGCGGGAGAGTGGACTTCAAGCGAGATATCGTGAGTATCGACGATGACCGTACATTGGCGGCCGTCGTCTTGGGTGGCCGGAGTGACTTCGATAGTCAACTGGCGGGCCAGTTCCGTAACGGCCGTTTCATTGTGAATGTTTAAGTCAGCCTGAATCGCGGCCCAGGTGACGGCGCGATAGAGGATGCCGGTATCCAGATAAAGGTAATTCAGAAAACGGGCCAGGTGGTAACCGATTGTGCTTTTGCCCGATGCTGCGGGCCCGTCGATGGCAATGGTCGAAGGTTTCACCCCGAACGTCTCTCCTTACGTTGAGATGGGCGCGAGTTGCGCGGCGCGGAATCCGGGCGGCGGGAATCTGATGATGAATTATTGCGAGGTCCTGATCCTGAACGGGGCCGGTCGCCGAAGCGTTTCCGCGGTGCCGGCCCGGCTGATGAATGGAGTCCTTCACCTTTCAGGGCGGCAACTTCTGCCGCGCTGAGATGGCGCCATTGGGCCGGTTGCAGCGCACCCAATTCGATCGGGCCCATGGCGATGCGGAGGAGGCGCAGGACGGGATAGCCCAGTGCGGCGGCGACGCGGCGTACCAGATGGTTGCGGCCCTCATGGACCGTTACTTTGAGCCAGGTTTTGCCCTGATTGGGGGTGTCGGCGAGGACCTGATCGAAGCGGGCGGGCCGGTCGTCGAGGGTGATGCCCAGGCGCCAACGGGTCAACACTTCGGGGGTCGGTTCGCCCTGGACCAGGACGCGGTAGACACGAGGATGCTCATAGCGGGGATGGGTCAGGCGTTCGGTCAGATCGCCGTCATCGGTGAGTAGGATGAGCCCTTCGCTGTCTGTGTCGAGGCGGCCGATGGGGTAGATGCGCTGGGTGAGGGGGACAAAATCACGGACGGTTTTGCGCCCTTCGGGGTCATGGAGAGTGGAGACGACGCCCCGCGGTTTGTTCAGCATGATGTAGGTGTAGTTTTCGGGAAGCCGGATTGTTTCATTATCAACGGCAATGCGTTGGGCTTCCGGATCTGCGCTGTCACCCAGCTGCGCGATCCGGCCGCCGACGGTGACCCGCCCCTCACGGAGCAGGTCTTCACACGAGCGCCGGGAGCCATAGCCGGCGCGAGCCAGGATTTTTTGTAAGCGTTCTGTTGCCATGGGGGTAATTATAACGCAAGTTGCGGATGATTCAATTTATTTCTGGAGGGCTTCACCACCGTCAACGACGAGGGCTTCACCGGTGATGAAGTCGGCCTGGAGCAAATAGAGCATAGCGGCGGCTACATCGTCAGGGTGGCCCCAGCGTTTGAGCGGAATGCGTTGGGTATAGCGGTCAATTCGCTCCTGGGGCATGTCGGGAGGCGGGAGGATGGCGCCGGGAACGATGGCATTGACGCGCACGGTGGGAGCCAGTTCCAGGGCCAGGGCTTTGGTCATAGCCCAGAGGCCTGCTTTGCCGACGCTGTGCGCCAGATGGTTGGGCCAGACATCGAAGGCGCTGCGGTCGAGGATGTTGATGATGGCTCCTTCTCCACGATTGACCATTCCGGGAGCGAGGAGACGGGAAAGCACAAAGGGGCCGTCGAGCAGTGAGCCCAGGACCTGATGCCAGTGTTCCAGCGTGGTGGTGAGCAGCGAGCCGGCAATCCAGGGGGAGGCATTGTTGATTAAAATATCGATGCCGCCGAAGCGATTTTCGGCGGCAGTTATCATATGGGCAATGGCCGTAGGCTGAATAATATCGGCCTGAAAGGTCAGGGTTTGGATCCCGAAGACTTCGGCTTCGCGAGCGGTGTTTTCCGCTGCCTCTCCTGAGTGGTGATAGTTGATTACAACATGAACTCCGTTTTGAGCCAGCGCCAGGGTCAGGGCCCGACCTACCCGGACGGCACCGCCGGTGATCAGGGCGACTTTGCCGTTAAGTTGCACGTTAAGCCTGGCGGGTCAGGGGCAGGTGGATAGTAAAGGTACTGCCCTGATCCGGGATGCTGGTGGCTTCGATATCCCCCTGTTGGACGCGGATCAGGGCGCGCGAAATGGCCAGCCCTAATCCCAAACCCTGTTGTTCCATGCGATCGCGATCGATCTGCCGGAAGCGTTCGAAGATATGAGGGAGTTCTGTGGGGGCAATTCCGATTCCCTGGTCGATGATGGCGATACTGAATTCTTTGTCGTCGGCCGTGATTTTGATGGTGACGGTTTTGTTTTTGTTTTTGGGAGAGAATTTGATGGCGTTTTCGACGAGCCGGCGCAGGGCATCCATCAAGAATGAGCGGCACATCCAGACGGGCGGCAGGTCGGGCTGGACCTCGGCGACCATGAAGACGCCGCGCTGTTCGGCCTCTGCCCGGGAGAGGACGATGATATCGTGGGCCAGACGCCCGGCATCGTTGTAGGTATTGCCGCTGTTTTGGCATTCTTCGGCCAGCCGGCCGCTGTCAAGGCGGACCAGGAGCAGGAGGTCTTCGACCAATCGGGTGAGGCGGTCGGTGCCGCGTTTGATGCCGAGCAGGAAGTCCTGAAGTTCTTCGGGCGAGGCCGAGGAGATATCTTCCAGGGCCAGTTCGGTGTAGCCGCGGACAAAGGTCAACGGGGTGCGCAATTCGTGGCTGAGGATATTGACGATTTCCTGTTTGAGTTCGTCCAGTTCGCTTTCGGCCGCTTTGCGGATGGCTTGAGCGCGGCCGAGGCGGGCGCGCACGGCTACCAGGAGTTCCTGGGGGTTAAAGGGTTTGATGATGTAATCTTCGACGCCTAAGGCTTTGCCTTTCAGCATGTCGTCTTTGGCGCCTTTGGCGGTCAGAAAAATGAAGGGGATCAGTACCCATTCGGGACGGGCGCGAGTGGCTTCATAGTAGGCGTAGCCATCCATGCGCGGCATCATGATATCGGCAATGATCAGGTCAGGGCGTACCTGTTCCATGACTTGCAGGGCCTGTAAACCGTCATTGGCGGTGAGGACGACATAGTCTTCAGCTTCCAGGATATCACGAATGGCATTTTGAATGGGTTGATAGTCTTCTACCACCAGGATTCGGGGTCCGTTCATGTTTTCCTCCTGCTTTTCCCGGTAACCATGATTGCGATAATTGGCTGTATTGACTGCTTTATTATTGTACTCGAAAAGCAAATAACTCAAGTCGACAGTAGACGTTTTTTCTGTTACGTCCCGCAAAGGACGTTTGTCCGGTCAATGGCGACGCGCTGGATGGGTGGAGAGCGTTATTTTGTGTGTATTTTCTACTTGGGCAGGTTGTGCGATTGACTGCCGGCTTTTTACGTCCCGCAACGGGCGTTTGCCCGGTCAAAGGCGACGCGCGGTGCGAAGCAGGTGGAGAGCGTTATTTTTATTCCTATGGGGGGCGGCTTTCTGATGCCGCCCCCAATAGGGGCCTTTTTCCAGATTAACCGCCCAGGTCGATAATGGGTTGGATTTATTGGGGTGACCACTTGAATTAAATATTATTTGCTGTCGCCTTGGGGGAGCCAGATTTGAAAGGTGCTGCCGCTGCCGGGGGAGCTTTCGACCAGGACCCGGCCGCCGTGAAGTTCGACCAGATCTTTGACAATGGAAAGTCCGAGGCCGGTGCCGGGGATCTGTTTTTCGCGGGCGTCTTCGCCCCGGTAGAAGCGTTCAAAGATATGGTTGAGTTCTTCGGCCGGAATGCCGATGCCGGTGTCGGAGACTGCAAAGCAGGCCCAGATACGGTCTTCGCTTTGTTGTAGATAGGTCGTAATCTGGATTTTTCCGCCGATCATCGTATAGCGCAGGGCATTTTCAACCAGGTTGTTGAGGATTTGAACTGCGCGATCCGGATCGACCCAGGCGATGGGATCGGGCTCCTCCAGGTTGAGATCTAAAAAGAGGCTTTGGGTTTGCGCCAGCGGCTGATGGCTGTTGTAGACCAGCCGGGCGAGGTGATTGAGGGAGGTGGGGGCCGGGGTGATTTCCAGCCGTCCGGCTTCGATGCGGGAAATTTGCAGGATATCTTCGACCAGGCGAGCCTGACGTTTGGTCTCCTGTTCGAGGATGTCGAGATAGAGGGCCCAGCGGTCGGGCGGGGCCTGGCGTAAGAGCGCCGTGTAGAGTTGGATGACGGTGATGGGGGTGCGCAGTTCGTGGGAGATGTTGGAGATGAACTGGGATTTGATGCGGTCCAGGGCCTTGAGGAAGCTGACATCGTGGACGGCCACCACGGCAACCGCGCCGTCGGCCCCGGGCTCGGAAATGGGGGCGGCATTGAGTTGCAGGTCCAGGCCTTTCAATTCCAGGACTTTGTCCGGCCGTTGGGCGGCGCGGGGGGCCATTTCTGCGACGGCACGGCTTAATTGCCCGGCATCTTCGGGGGAGAGCTGGCGGGTGAGCCAGGCCTGAGCTACCGGATTGGCCAGCAGAATTTTGCCTTCCCGGTCAGCCACGATGATTCCGTCGGTGGTACTGCTGAGGACGGCTTCCTGGCGGGCATATTGAACCTGGATTTGGGCGGTGCGTTCCTGAACCCGTTGCTCAAGCAGTTCGGTGTAATCCCGCAACTCTTTAAAGAGGGCGGCGTTTTGGATGGCGGTGGCGGCCTGATTGGCAAAGGCTTCCAGATGCGGCAAATCTCCCGGGTCCAGATCGGACAATCCGTCGATGTTTAAAAAGCCCACGGTGATGCGGGAGGCCTGGATGGGCACGCCGAGATAGCTTCCCGTTTCCGGAATTCCCGGGAAAGGTTTCCAATCGGGACTGGTGGCTGTGATTTTCAGCAGGATGGGTTGTCCGGTCCCATAGATTTTTTGCAGCAGGGGATAATCATTTAAATAGAAGGGTTGAAGCGCGGGAGGGTTTTCGGCATAACCATACCAGCGGGTCAGATGGATCTTGTTTTGCTCGTCGATCTGCATGATGTTGAAGCCGACCGCCGGGACCACACGGGCGACCTGTTCCAGGATATGACCGAGGGCGACTTCTTTATCCAGTGTGCTGCTGACGGCGGCGGCGGCTTCCGAGAGCGCCTGGGCAATTTCCCGTTGTTTGCGTTCGGCCTGGAAGAGCCGGGCATGTTCCAGGGCCACGGCGGCATCGGCGGCCATGGTCTGGGCCAGCTGGATTTCGGCGGCGGTGAAACAGCGGGGGGCCCGGCTTTCCCACAGTTCAATATAGCCGATGATGCTGTCGCGGACGACCAGCGGCACCGTCATACGGGTCTGCCAACCGAACTGTTGGGCTTCGATCCATTCCGTGCTTTCGGATTGCAGGCCGGCACTTTGCAGGACTTGAGGTTGTCGGGTAGTTAGTCCCTGAAGGAGCATGGGGTAGTCTTTGAGCTTATAGATCAGGCCGGGATGGGAGAGCCTTTCTGTGGTGGGCGCCTGGGCGTTTTTCCAATGGGTCAACATGCGGGCGTAGTCCTGTTCGCCGTCCCAATCGTTGATATAGACGCTGGTTGTATCCAGCAAAGTCCCAATCCGTTCCGCCAGAGTATGGAGTACCATGTCGACGCTTAAGATGGAGGCCATGGCGACGGCCGATTCGTGGAGAGCGGCCAACGCTTCGGCGCGTTGGCGGGTTTCCTGGAAGAGGCGGCTGTTTTCCAGCGCGACGGCGGCCTGGGCGGCGAAGGCCTGGGCCAGTCGGGCATGTTCGGGGGTATAGAAACCGATTTCGTGTTTGTCCAGGGCGATCATCCCGATGAGCCGTTCCCCGATCAATATGGGAACGCCCATCCAGGAGTAAATTCGGCCCTGGATGTGGGGTTCTTTTTGAAATTCGGTGTAGTTGTTGGAGGCCTGGGCGACAATGAAGGGGGTGCGGAGGCGATGGATTTCGGCGTTGGGATTATCGCCGGTCAACGAGAAGCGGACGCCGAGAAGTTCGGGGAGGTTGGGAAAGCCCCGGCCGCCGACAATTTCAAAGTAGCCTTCGCGGAGCAATTGCACTGAGGCGCTGTCGTAAGGGATGACGGTTTGTAACTGCGCCAGGATGCGCTCGATGACTTCCTTGCGGTCGACGGCGGCGGCGGCGAGCGCCAGGGCGGTTTCGCGGAGGGTTTCTGCTTCCTGCCGGCGACGTTGTTCAGCCTGAAAGAAACGGCTTTTTTCCAGAGCCCCCGCCAGGACATCGGCGATCTGGTGAAGGGAGGGCAATTGTTCTTTTCGAAAGAGGTCGGCCGGTCGTCCGGCGATATGGAGCTGTCCCAATATCTCATCGCCGGCCAGCAAGGGTAAGATGATCAGGGAATGGAAGCCGGCGGTAATGAGGATTTGCTCCTGGAAGGTGGCGGCATTTTTATCAAGGTTGCTAATGATGCGCGGCTGCATATTGGGGCGGTCCAGTGGATTGTTCAAGGCATTGAGAGCGAAGGTGATGCCATGGCTGAGAAGGGAATCCGGAATTCCAGGAATGGGAATAAACCGGCAATGCATGCGGGTTTCATCGAGCAGCGAGAAGATTACCTGTTCGCAGCCGGTTAAAGATCGAAGGCCTTCCACCAGGATGGGAATGGCGGCCTGGACTTCCAGTGCATTGCAGGCGCGGGCGATGCGACTGACCGTTTCCTGCTCGAAGGCCCGGCGGCGGGTTTCTTCAAAGAGCCGGGCATTGGCCAGGGCTATGGCCGTGGTCATGGCGGCGGATTCTACCAGTCGTCGGTGTTGTTCGTGGAAGAAATTGGGTTCGCGGCTGCCCAGGAGTAAAACTCCCAGGTTTTGATTGTTGCTGATCAAGGGGACGGCAAGACTGGAACGAGTGTCATCATCCAGCGTGTAAGAGATTCCCCACCGTGGATCTCGCAGGAGATCGAGGGGGGGCGATGTTTCCGTCTGATCGGATTGTGAAGCGGCGGGCGCGCGGGTGGGCAGCGGGCAGATCATATCAATTTGGGGGTAACCGGTATATCCGAAGGCGGCCATGAGTTGGAGATCTCCGTCATCACAATCGTAGCCTAAAATATATCCCTGGGTTCCGGGCAGTCCGTTGCAAAGTTCGGAGAGGGCGCGTCGGGCGACTTCCTGCAAGGCCAATCTTTCGGGAATGCGGCGGGAAAGGCGGTAGAGCAATTCCAGGCGCCCTTTTTCCTGCATGAGCGAAGTGAAAAGGCGGGCATTTTCCAGGGCGACGGCGGCCTGATCGGCAAAGGCCATCAACATTTGGACTTCTTCCTCTTCGATGGCGGTGCGGCGAGCTTTTTCATAACCGGCTTCGATCACGCCGATGATTTTTTGGCGCATTTTGATCGGTGTGAAGATCCGGAGCAGCTTTTCGTGGTTGAATTTGTCCCAGATTTCCCGATTGAACCGGGGATCCCAGGCATCGATGATCTCTGTCTTGCCGCTGCGGTAGATATCGGCCATGATATCGGAATGATCCAGCGGGTAATGGGCCAGTTCTACCCATTCGGGGAAACGGTCGAATTCGCCGTACCAGATGCCATGGCGTACCATGATGGTGTTGTTTTCTTCATCGACGGTGGAGAGCGTGATGTAGTCGTAACTGAGGGTTTGGGAGATGGATTCCAGGATGGCGTGGATGAGCGGCTCTTCTTCGACGGAGGAAGAGATGTCCCGGCTGACTTTATAGAGAGCTTCGGTACGGCGACGGGTCTGACGCTCTGCGGTGAAGAGCTGGGCATTTTGGACTGCATTGACGCATTGTTGCGCCAGCGCCTGGATGAAATCGACTTCCTGGTCGGTGAAGTGGCGCGATTGACGGTGCCAGAGGATGATGCCGCCGGGGATCTCTTCTCCCTGACCCATGGGCACAGCCAGCAGGGCATGAATCCATTCAATGGCGGCATAGGAAGCGGGATAGATGGCCATGGGCGGGATTTGAATGTCGGTAATTTGAATGGGGGCGCGCCGGGCGAGGGCGCGTTCCATGACACCCTGGCCGATATGGATATCTTCGGTGTGTAACAGGTCGAGGAAGGCGGGATGGATGCCGTAGCCGGCGACGAATTTTAATTTGCCGTCGGGTTGCATCAGAAAGACGCCGCTGGCATCGGAGTGGGAGAGCAGCGCGGCATTGAGGGCAATGGAATCCAGCACGGATTGCAGATCGGGGTTGGAGGTGATCTCCCGGTTGACCCGGGTGATGGCGGCCAGTTCATCGGCCCGGCGGCGCAAATCTGCATTTAGATAGGCCTGTGCGATCAGATCGGCCAGTTGACTGCCGAACATGCGCTCATCCGGAGTCCAGGTCCGGGGGGTATCCAGGTTTTCATAGCTGATAAAGCCGATCACTTTGCTGGGTTGGCGAATCGGCGCGATCAAGGCGGCCTGGATTCCCAGACGCTGCCAGTAAGATTCGTTCAATTCATTGGTGCGGGGATCCTGTTCGATATGGCTGATATCCAGGGTCTGTCCGCTGCGCAGGGCAGCAAAATAGCCGGGAGAATCTTCCATAGCTATTTCCATGCCGATCCAGGGATCGGCAAGCGTTCCCTGATAGAGATCCCGGCAATGGAGGATCAGGCCGTCGGTAGAAAATTGCCAGAGGCTGACGCGTCCCACTTCCAGCGTTTCCGCCGCTGTTTTGCAGACAATGGTAAACCAGGCGGCCAGCCGGCCTTCCGTCAGAGCCGGGTGACTGCTCAATTGCATCAAAGCGGTGCGTTGTTTTTGAATCCGCTCCAGAAAGCTGTTTTTTTTCTCTTCAAGATCGGCAGTTTTCAGGCGTTGAATTTCTTCATCCATCCGCTTTTTTGTGGTGAGATCCTGGACGATGGTAAGGATTTGGGGTGGATGGAGTGCGCTGATGAGGGTGCGTTTGAATTGGACGGGAAAGGTAGATCCGTCCTGGCGGTGGCCCAGGCCTTCGATCCAGAGTGATCCCTGTGAGGACCCAGGGGGTTGTGAGGGAGAGAGCAGGGCGGTGGTCGTCAGGGTTAATAGCTCGCTGGACGAATAGCCGTAGCGTTCACAGGCGACGGCATTGCAATCCAGAATTTTTCCTTCGGTGGTTTCCAGGAAGACGGCATCCGGGATGGCGGCTAACAGTTGCCGGTAGGGGGAGTCGAGGACTCCTGCGGGCCGTTCTTGAGGATGCCAGATGAGAGCCGGATCGGTTTTAAAAACAGGTATAAACGGAGAAGGCGGAGCGCTTCTCTGTTGGGGGCCAGAATTTTTTCGCATTCTGGACAATGCAGCTCGCCGATAGAGAGATGGGGAAGTTTTCACAGGAATGATTATACTCAGGGATGTTGTTTTTCAGTAACGCGGGCCATAAAGCGATCCATATTGATAATGAACCTTTCATGTTCCCCTTCGCCGATTTTTTCGCGTTCATCCCAGGCTTCGACGCGAAAACGCAGGCGGCGGCCATCGATTTGCAGCAATTCGGCGCGGGCGCGCACGGTCATGCCGATGGGGGTAGCGGCCAGATGTTTAATGTTGACCAGTGTACCGACGGTGCTTTGCCCTGGTTCCAGATAGGGCTCGACGGCGGATTTGGCAGATCCTTCCAGTAAGGCCACCAGGTGGGGGGTGCTGAAGACAGGGGCCAGGCCGCTGCCGTAACGAGCCGCCGTGTGTTCTTCGCCGACTACCATATCCAGTTCGCCGATCAAGCCGGGTTCTAAAGGCATATCAGGACTCCTTTTATAGTAAATAATCGACCTGTGTGGGGCTATTTTTAGCGTCCCGCAAACGATCCTTTTCCAGCCAGAGGTGACGCGCTGGATGCTATGTGACAGAGAGAGTTTATTGGTTTGTATCTGGATGTGCGTTCTGAAGCGCACCAAGACACTGGCTTTTTTGCTTTTTCAGATTAACCGCATCGGTTGAAAATCTTATGAGAGCAGTGGGACGATAAAGCCAAAGAGGCAATACCAATCCAGGGCAAAGAGCGCTGCCAGGACCAGGGCTCCCATGACCGGACGCCAGCGTTCGGGAACCCAGGCGGCGATTGTGACGGAAATTGGGGCCATGACGATCAACATAAGGTTTTTAACCGGGATATCTCCCTGAACCAGGCCCATGATCAACGTGATAACGGCCAGGATAATAAAAGGAATCCAGGTGATGACGGCCAGTTTGCGTTCGGCAAGCCGGCTCAGGCCGACGGCCCCGGCCAGGGCCAACGCCGGGAGGGCTGGATAGAGGTAACGTCCCTGGTGTTGGACAAAGGTGAAGTTGTAGCCCAGGTAGATGACGGTGCAGGTAATGCCTCCCAATACTCCCAAGACGATCAGAGCGCTTTTTTGACGTGGTGGGAGGCCGTGTTGGAGGGCTTCAACGAATTGCCAGACAGCGCCCCAAATCATCAGGCTGGTGAAAAGGGCCAGGCTCAGATAAACCTGTTCGTTGAGAATGACGCCCATCCAGCCGAACTGTCCCCAGAATGATTGGAAGGTGGTCTGGAAGAAGTGTTGCAGATAAGCTCCCCAGCCGTATTGGGCAATCCAATCGGCGGTACGGGGTTGACCGACCACCACATCGTTATGGCGTCCCAGGCCGAAGAGATCGGGCCAGCCGTAAACGGAAAGATCGCGTCCCCACCACAACATTCCCAGCAGAGTGGCCGGGGTATACATCTGCACCGCCTGCATCAAAGCCCAACGCCAGGAGCGGCCTTCCCGGTTCCAGCGGAGCGCGATGACCAGGATGCCGAGCAGCGCGACGCTATAAGCGGTGGTTTTGGTGAGCAGAATGGCTCCCAGCAAGGCTCCCAGGGCGGCGGGATGGACCAGTCCACGCAGATAACGCAGGGCCAGATAGATCCAGAAGAAGGTAAGGGCTTCGGTGAGTGCGTCATTGTTGATGCCGGCCATCATGGCGATATGTTGGGGGATGAAGGCAACGATGCCGGCAGCCAGCCAGGCCAGTTCCGTCCGGCGGGGGAAGACTTCGTGACCGATGGCCATCAAGGCGATCAGGGCACCGGCTCCTAACAACAATGAGAAAAGTCGTAAGGGGAGCGTTGCCCCGTTGCTCAATAGATAGATCGGAGTAGCCAGAAGATAGTAAAGCGGAGGTTGATGGTCTTCGTATTCTACTTCTGTGATGGGCAATTGTGGAGGGAAATGTTCCGATTTCAGTTGTTCCAGATATTGTTGATCGTAATCGCCCGGTTCGAGGACGGGAAACCCTTCTCCGGCAGCCAACGCTCGAATGTAATTGTAATGGGCCGGTTCATCAGGGACCTGCCAGCGCGGAGTATAAACAGCATAAAAAGTTCCCACCAGCAAATATGCTGCCAGAATGAGAATGGCAGGCCATCGGTTTTTCACGTTTCCTCCGCAAAGTTGGCTGCTATGAATGATCAGGATTTATAGACAATTTTTTCGCCGCGCAATCGTTCTAACGCCTTTTCGGTCAGGAAAATGACGCTGAAAAAGGGCAAATCGACCAGGATTGTGCTGATCCCCAGCAGGATAATCCATCGGGCGGCTGCTGTCAATGGGGGAATCGACCAGCTTAAGATCCATGCCCCTCCCCCCAGTGCCAGAATCAAGAGCAAAATTGCGGCCAGAATACATCCCAACAGCGGCCAGGCGTGGATATCCGCTCTACTGGGAATCATGGTATTGCTGATTGCAAAAACCAGATAAGCCCAGATCCAGAGATCGGGAAGTTGTAAGGTTGTAAACAGGCCCTGTAAGGCATTGCCCCACTGTCCGGCCGAGAGTGCGGCCAGAACTTCGGGTGTTCCGAAAAGCGTTGTTCCAATTAGAGCGACAATGGTGCCCCCGATCAACAGCGGGGCGGCTCCAATCAGACTGGCGCGCAAGAAATCGGTATCTTGAACGAGGACAAATCCTAACTGGATCTGTTTTCCCACCCGGCGAGGGAAAATAGAAATTTTTCCACTACGGACCCCCAGAAGGGCAGCGGTCAATGCATGGCTACATTCATGGAGCGCAACTCCTGGGAACAGGATAATGGCGTAAATCCAGAGCGCAATTTCTGTATCGCCCGTAAGCAGGAAAATCACACCCTGTAAATGGCGATGCAACCAGCGATCGGCCAGGAGCAAGATGCCCAGAACGGCCAATAATTCTCCCAGGATGGAAAGTGCAGGCCATGGGAATTCCATGCTATTGCTTTCGCCGGATGTTTTTCCCGTTCATTTTACCGTCTCGCCATTGTTTTTTATTGAGGTTTTAGTTTATATTCCCTGTACTCTACCACAAAGGGCCAAAAGTACCAACCGGGTTGCCAAATTTCACTTTCCGGTTATCCTTGCGCGGAAATCAGCAGCAGGAAAGACTATGGGTTACGAAGTACATACCTCACAATTTGAAGGTCCTTTGGATCTGCTTTTGCATTTGATCGAAAAGGACGAATTGGATATCACCCAGGTCGCCCTGGCTCAGGTTACCGACGAGTTTTTAGGCTATGTCGAGGCGATGCGGGGGCATTTAGAGCTCGATATCGTGGCTGATTTTTTGGTCGTTGCGGCCCGTTTGTTGTGGATCAAATCCAAGATTTTGTTGCCTAAACCAGCTCAGCCCAGTTTTATCACCGCGACGGTGGAAGAAGAAGATGCCGGCGAGCAATTGGTTCGGCAATTGCGGGAATATCGTCGTTATAAGGAAGCGGCCGAGCTTTTACGACAACAGGATGAAGCCGGGCAGCGATGTTATGTGCAGGTCGGTCCGCCGCCTCGTCCTCAGAAAATTACGCTGGATCTCAGTAGCTTGAAGCTGGAGACTTTGCGGGTTGTGGCGCAGGCGTTGCTTTACCCGACCGAATTGCCCCGACCTCAAGAAGCTATTCAGCGTTTGCGGTATTCCATTGTGACGCAAATCCAATTAGTGCGGGAACGGCTGATGCGTTGGCCGACCGTTATTTTTCAGACGTTGATCAGCAACAGTCCTTCGCGAGTTGAAATGGTGGTGACCTTGCAGGCCGTGCTGGAATTGATCAAACAGCGGTCCTTGCAGGTGCGCCAGGAAAAACTCTTTGGTGAAATCGAACTGATTCCGCTCAAGCCGCCGGAGGAGATCGGCGTCTCCACCAATTCAATATCAGAAGTCCTATTGCTGCCCCCAGAGCATCAATCCCCCAATCCATAAGTCGCCCGTGGCGTCCGGGAACCAGAAGCTGGTGTAATTCATCCGTGGCGGCATAGAGCAGAGCCATTCCCCATGCCTGTAAGAGAAGTCCGGGCCTAATGCCAAACCGTTTTGGGGGTTCCGAAAAAGGTTGCGGCGATTTAAGATTTTCTAAGGCCCAGAGATAAGTCAATGCCAGGATAGCGTATTCGGTCGCATGGCAGGCTTTTTTCACCAGAAAATCCTGCCAGGAAGAGCCTATTTCCGGCAGGGTTGGTTGGGCGGAAAAGGCAAAAATCAGGATCATCATGGTCAGGGCCGGTCCCCAGATCCATAAGCCTCGTTTTCCTCTATGAGTCAACATAAATTCTCCTGTTTTGAAAATAGCCTCTCCAGAAGATTCACCGCGGAGACACAGAAAACACGGAGAAGCCTTTTGTTCGGCCCGAATCGACGCGCTGGCTGGGTAGAGAGCGTTATTGTTCCCCGGCCTATAAAAGATAGTAATGTGAATGTATTATATCCTTCAGGCCTATTTTAAACATATCTTGACTTCTGTTTTGATCTCTTTTATGCTTCTTTAAGAAGGTATTTTTATTCTTAATAAAACAAAGAGAGATCCCCAGTGAATATCGGTAAATTCAGGCAATCTTTTTTCTTGTTAAAGGCGGTTGATTTCCCGGTTCCAGGATAAGGTCTGCGTGACCTGATTTTGGGCCGGGATTTTTTTATGAGCGGGTAGGCGTGTCGGAGGTATGATCCGGCGCGAAGATGTGAAGGGTTCATATACATATAGGGGAGGTTGAGGATGTTTCGGAAAACCAGGTTGGTGAATTTTACGGTGGTAAGTCTGATCATGGTTTTGGCGCTGTTGTCCAACAGTCATACGGGTTTCGCTATTCTGTGTGCCGCACCGGGAAATCCGCCGGCGGAGACGGTAACGATTGAATCGTCACCTGAGGAGCAGCAGCGGTTGCTGAATACCTGGACTTTGGAGGCGCGGGCCAATGCAAAACCGATGCCTTTACCCATGGCCTCAGTGGAAGATGTGAAACCCGTAGCCGGAGAGGCTGCGCCGGTTGGAGAGCCGGGTTTTGCCAAGGGTGGTATGCCCGATCCTAAAGCCGATGCGACCGCTCAGCGTGAATTCCCGGCGGAATGGCAGGCGATGCTGAAAGAATTGGGTTTGGATGCGTCGGCAGCCCCTCAAGGTACGGCGGGGGTCTATACCAGCTATCTGGGGAACTATTATTCCGCTTTCCATCAGCAATATCCCTATTACACGGTGGGGAAGCTTTACATCACGGGCGGCGGGTATTGCTCGGCTTCGGTGATCAGCCCGAACAATATTATTGTGACGGCGGCTCATTGTGTTTACGATACGGATAGCAATCAATGGCAGCGGGGTTGGACCTTTGTTCCGGCCGATCGGGCCGGGGCGGCGCCTTACGGCACTTTCCCCTGGCGCAGCGCCCGGGTTTTGACGGCCTGGATGAATGCTCCCGATTCTTTAACCGGACGGCAATACGATGTGGCTGTGATTACTCTGGGGCCCAACTCCGCAGGACGGCCCGTGACCTATTATACCGGCTGGCTGGGGCGTTCCTGGAACTATAGCTATGTTCAGAGTTTGCATGCTGTGGGTTATCCCAGCAACCTCAATGGCGGGAATTACACTTACATCTGCGCGGCGGAAAGCTTCTATCAGAGCTTTGAGGTATTGGGAATGGGATGCAATATGATGCACGGCAGTAGCGGCGGGCCCTGGATTCGAGTCTTTACGCCTTACCAGAGCGGCAATAAGAACTATGTGAATTCGGTGGTGAGCGGCGGCCTTTATGGTTCAACGTGGGGAAACACTTTCTACGGGCCGAGGTTTAACAGCAATAATATCGTGGTGTTGTGTACGGCCCAAGGCTGTTAGTTAGTGTTTGACCGATTCAGGCCTGGTAGTGATCCTACCAGGCCTTTTTATGGGCAGTGAAAGTCCTGGTAAATTAAGGAGAGAGATGTTGAAACAATGGCGGCATTCAATTTCTATCTTGTTGGTTCTGTTGGTCGGTTGGATAACGGGATGTGTGCCTGCCGGGAATGAAACCGCCCGTGCTTCAGGTTCCAATCTGGAGGGGACTTTCCGGCCAGTGACAGAAACGACTTCAATTACCAATCCGGAGGCTCCTATGGCAACTGAATCCGGGGGTGGAGAAAGCTCTGAGGGTACGATGGTTTCCGGGGATGGACCGGGAAATACGGCGGGCGGAAATTCAACCGGAGCTGAGGGGGGTGTGGAAATTTCTGGGAACCCTGAAGCATCCGTCAGCATTGAAGATTGGCTCAATTATGCCGACAAAACCTATGGGTTTCAGATTAAATATCCATCTTACTTTACGGGGGAAGTTGGGGATACTGCGATGGCGGCTTCTCCTGAAAATCGTCCGCTGGCTGTTTTCTATTTCCAGGATTCGCGCAGTGAGGTGAGCACGCTGGCTCCACCTGTATTGAGGCTTCAGATCTATGAAAAGCCGGCGGAGCAAACGCTGGAGAACTGGCTGGTGGAGCGGAAATTTTTGAAAGCAGAAGCCGGAGAGTTTTCGGAACCGTTTACAATTGCCGGACGAGCGGGAATCAAAGTGACAACCACGACTTTTATGGCGCCGGGGTGGTCGGTGTATGTGATGGGAGATCGGTATGTTTATCAGTTGGTCCCTTTGGGAGCGGAAGGAGAGACTATGTTGCAGACGTTTATACTGATCGATTAACCCGAGTTGCTACTTTTAGCCGGTGAGCTTTCCCTTTAAGATAAAAAATTTGTCGGCGTTCCAGAAACAGGAACGCCGACAAATTTTTTATTGTGCAACGATCAGGCTGCGGTCAGAGCGGTTTCGACGGCCCGGCGGTTTTCCTGGGCATAAGCGGGGCTGAAGGCTTCCGCTGCACTCAACAAGGCTTCGGTGGGTATCAGGCCCATTTTAGCCATTCCGACTGTTACCAGTGCCAGAGCTTCGCTGTCCCGCGGCAGGCCCCGGGTGATTTGTTGAGGATCGAGGATGATTTTGCGGGCCGGACTTTCCAGATCGGCAAAGGCCGGGGTGACAAACAGCCAGCTCTCGGGCGACATTTTGGGCAGGTAGGCCGCTGTCTTTTTTCGCCCGTCTTCACTGAGGATGAAGAGCGCATCGGGCGTTGTCACGCCGGTGTAGCGAATTTCTTCGGGCGCCAGAATGATCTCGCTGATGCTGTGGCCGGAGCGAACCGTGACGGGATAGTCATCTCGTTGGGTGGCCCAGAGTCCGGAGAGGGCTCCGGCAACGCAGACAAACCGTCCCGCTGTGCGTACTTTGCTGCCGGCCGATCCTGCCAGAATCACTGAGAACCGCCGGGGCAGATCCGTTGCGAACCGGCTTTCAAAGGGGCGGGCGGCCGCGGCGGGTTTGCCCTTTTGGGACTCGCCGGCCTGACGCAGGGTTTGCGCATATTCGGGTCGTTGTTCTTTGCAGAGCAATCCGTTGGACAGGTTGTAAGCCGTCATGGTTTCTTTCAACATCTTGGGGTTGAAGTGGTTGGCTGAAGCAAAATAGGCCACACAGAGTTCCCAGATGTCGAGCAGTGCAAAGCCTTCATGGCGCAGGGCGGCTTCAATCTGTTGGTCCAGATCTTTTTCAAAGGCGGTTCCGCGCCAGACATGGGTGGCACCGTTGACCGCCACGGTTTGAGCAATGTCCAGGGGGCGTTCCAGATTGCCCCCGGGGGTGGTCGTGGTGATCGTTTCGGGTGGGGTGGTGACGCTGTGTTCGCCGCCCGTCATTCCGAAATTCAGGTTGTTGAAGACCAGCGTGGTGAGGCCGATGTTGCGCCGGGCGGCATTGAGCAGATGGGCTCCCCCGATGCCGCAGCCGCCATCACCGATCATGACGATGACGTGTAGATCGGGGCGGGCCAGTTTAATGCCGGTGGCGTAGGTGAGGCTGCGTCCATGCAGGCCGTGGAAGGCGCTGGTGACAAAGTATTGGTCCGACAGCCCTACGCAGCCGATGTCGGTAACCAGCACTATCTGGGCCGGATCCCATTGCAGCCGTACCAAAGCACGGTCCAGGGCGTCCAGGACCAATCCATGGCTGCAACCGGGACAGAAGCCGTATTTTTCTGTCGTTCGATAAGTGGTATGGGCTTCCATATTACAGAATGACTTTGGGTTGATATTCGCCCCAGACCCGGCGCAGCACACCGCAAATTTCTCCTAAGGTACAGTCCGCTTCGACGGCCGCAATGAAGAGGGGCATCAATGGTTCATCGGGTTTGCGCGCTGCGGTTTCGATCTGTTCCAGCATGGTCTGGACTTTGGCGTTGTCGCGGCGGGCCCGCAGTTCGGCCAGGCGCCGGCACTGGTTTTGCTCGATGGAGGGATCCACGCTCAGACGCGCCAGTTTGATTTCTTTTTCATCGACCTGGTAGGAATTTACCCCAACGATGATCTGGTCTTTCTTTTCGACGGCTACCTGGGCGCGATAGGCGGCTTCGGCGATTTCGGCCTGCAAATAACCGCCTTCGATGGCGGCAAGAGCCCCACCCATCTTGTCGATCGTATCGATGTATTCCTGGGCGCGTTTTTCGATCTCATTGGTCAGATATTCGACCACATAGGAGCCGGCCAGCGGATCGATGGTGTCGGCGACGCCGGATTCGTTGGCGATAATTTGCTGGGTGCGTAGGGCGACCCGAACGCTCTCTTCGGTGGGAAGCCAGAGGGCTTCATCCATCGAATTGGTATGCAGGGATTGGGTCCCGCCCAGGACGGCGGAGAGTGCCTGAATGGTGACGCGGATGACATTGTTCATGGGCTGTTGCGCTGTGAGGGTCGAGCCGGCGGTCTGAGTATGGAAGCGAAGGGCCCATGAACGAGGATCTTTGGCCTGGAAGCGTTCCTTCATGATGCGGGCCCACATGCGGCGGGCGGCGCGGAATTTGGCGACTTCTTCCAGGAAGTTGTTGTGGGCATTGAAGAAGAACGAGAGCCGGGGGGCAAAGGCATCCACGCTCAGGCCGGCATCGATGGCGGCCTGCACATAGGCGATGCCGTCAGCCAGCGTGAACGCCACTTCCTGCACGGCCGTGCTGCCGGCTTCGCGGATGTGGTACCCGCTGATGCTGATGGGATTCCATTTCGGGACTTCGGTCGAGCAATAGCGGAAGGTATCGGTGATCAGCCGCATCGAAGGCCGGGGGGGGAAGATGTAGGTGCCGCGGGCCACATATTCTTTGAGTACATCGTTTTGAATGGTGCCTTCGAGTTGTTGAGACGAGGCCCCCTGTTCTTTCCCCACCGCGATGTACATGGCCAGCAGAACGGCTGCGGGGGCATTGATGGTCATCGAGGTGCTGACCTTATCCAGCGGGATCTCGCGGAAGAGGGTGCGCATGTCTTCCAGACTGCTGATCGAAACGCCGACTTTGCCGACTTCGCCGATAGCCATATCGTCATCGGAGTCATAGCCCAGCTGGGTCGGCAGGTCGAAGGCAACCGAGAGTCCGGTCTGTCCCTGCTGCAAGAGGTAGCGATAGCGGGCATTGGATTCTTCGGCGGAGGCGTAACCGGCGTATTGGCGCATGGTCCAGAAGCGGCCGCGATACATGGTGGGTTGGACGCCGCGGGTATAGGGATACTCACCGGGGAATCCGAGGTCGTTTTCGTAATCAACCGGGGCATTATCCGGGATCAGGATGCGGTCTAAGGGAATTCCGGAAGGTGTCTGGAATTCCGGTTTGCGTTCTGGGAAACGGGAGATCGTTTTGTTGACGCTTTTTTCTTCCCAGCGTTGTTTGGCCGCCTGCATTGATTTTTCCTCGTCAGGGCTCATCAGTCCTCCTAGAGATTGTAGTAAAACGCGGGCGGTGCTGTGGATACAACGCCGCCCGCGTTAATTTCTTAGATCAGTTTTTCCAACTCGGTCAACATTTCTTCCAGCAGATCGAAGCCGCTCTGCCAGAAAGCTGCATCGGTGATATCAAAGCCGGCCTCGCTGATGATATGGGCCGGGCTGGCCGATCCACCATAGGTCAGAATTCGCAGATAATGGGGCTCAAAGGCTTTGCCCAGTTGCTTATATTTACGATAGAGGGCCAGGACTAACAGGTTGCCGAAGCTATAAGCGTAGCAATAGAAGGGCGTGTGATAAATGTGAGGGATGGAAACCCATTCCTGTTTGAAATCATCATCCAGTTCAACCGCGTCCCCGAATTGTTCGCGCAGGTTTTCCAGATAGATCTCGTTTAGTTGATCCGGGGTGGCGCCCTCATTGATCATCTGATGGGCTTTCTTTTCAAAGAGCACAAAGTAAAGTTGCCGCATGATGGTTCCGTAGGAATCATCCAAAATGGCTCCCAACAGGGCAGCCCGGAGTTGGGGATCGGATTCCTCGTTCAGCAATTTGTCGTTGAGCAACATTTCGCCGAAGACCGAAGCCGTCTCGGCCATGGGAAGGGAGGCCATGCAGGTTAACGGCGAGTGTTCGGTGGCCATCATGGCATGTACGGCATGTCCTAATTCATGGGCGAGGGTGCTGATATCGCGGAACTGACCGGTATAGTTGACCAGAACCCAGGGAATTATATCCGGCAGGGGGCCATAGCAGTAGGCTCCTCCCATTTTACCGGGACGGGTTTCGGAATCCAGATGGTGCTTTTCCAGAACCTGCATGGCTTTGTCGGCCAATGTAGGCGAGAAGGCCCGGTAGGCTTCGTCTACAATTTTGACGGCTTCGTCAAAGGAGTAGATTTTGTTGCTGTCACTTAAGGGCGCATAGAGGTCACTGCGGCGGAAGTGTTCCAGACCCAGATGCCGGGCCTTCAGTCGGAAATAACGTTGGAAGAGGCCGACATTGCGCCGCCCGGTTTCCAACAGGGTTTCCACTGCGGCGTCGGGGACATCGTTTTCCAGGTTTCGCATGCTGATAGGGCTGGGAAAATGACGCAGATTGACCCGTTCTTCCGTCCAATCCCGTACCCGGGCGGCGTAGATTTCGGCCAGTACCGGGGCTTCTTTTCCATAGACCCGGTAGAGTTCTTTATAGGTAGCGGCGCGCACTTCGGCTGAGGGGGAATAGATATAGCTGATAAGTTCTCCGCGGGTGAGTTGTTTCTTTTCTCCATCAACTTCCAGATCAAAAAGCATACGGGAGGTCAACAGATCATAGAGCGTGAGGACTGTGGTCATGCCGTTGATATCTTTAATATTGATGGCGCGTTCTTCCGGTTCGCTTAAGGTATGCGGCTTGAAGCGGCGCAGGCTTTCCAGATAGTAACGGGTATCGCCACTGACCGCGATCAATCGGTTGGCCGTTTCATCGTCCAGGTCTTTCCACCAAAGGGTGAAGAAGAGCGTGCGGTTACCGATCCCCATGACCATTTGTCCGATCCGGGCTTTATAAGCCAGGGCTTGTTGATTCTTGGTATCTTCGGAAAACCAGAGATAAGAATACATGTTCAGGCGGAGCGCATCTGTATAGAGGGCTTCATAGCGGCGGATCAGATCTTGAAAGGCTTCTGTGGTGATTTGTGGTGAGAGTGTGGCGCGCAGCGCTTCGAAAACTTTCAGTTGAGTTTCGATTTGATTCAGGAGTTCTTCCTGTTCGGGTGTCCCTGGAGGGGGTAAAAGATCGATCAGCGACCAGCGTTCTGATTGATAGGACATCTGTTACCTCTCATTATTCGAAAAATTGTGTTTTCTTTGCCAGAAGCTGAGGATTCCGACCATGGCTAAAAATGCCAGCGAGAGGCCTGCTTCCCGGCCCCAGGCCTGGCGGGCATATTCGGAGCGATCAGCCAGCACACGGAGTATCCAAAGTGTCAACTGATAGATCACCGCAATGGGCAAAGCCAGGGACAGCGCCCGGTTGCGCCAGAGGGCCAGTGCCATTCCCAATAGAATCAGGGCCCAGACCAGATAAAATCCAGCCAGTAGAGGCAGCGAGATGGAGAGCGATATCCCCGTCAATGATGAGGCCCGGCCCCAGGCCATTGCCGCTTGGATCAATTTCCCCAGCCCGATCAGAAAAAAAAGCCAGCTTAACAAGCGCTGTGCTGTCACGCGATCGATTGTACATCAGGGAGAAGGGAAGTCAAAGCGGTGGTGGGCGAAGGGATTGGGAGGGGAATTTTTATTCCAGCCTGACTTCAAAGAGACATTCTGCCGCACCGCCCAGGATGGAGGATTTCAATTCTACCTGTACGGTCCGTCCCAGAGCGGCTTCAAGATTTTGTTGAAGATTATATTGGGAGCACTTGCAGAGCACCGGCGATTTTACCCAGCCATTTTTTACCAGATCACAGGCGCAATTTTTATAATGAACAGTAAGTCGATGTTCATCGATATAATCGTAGACGCCCTCCGGAAATTTTTCGGCCAATCGCAAAAAGAAATCCGGCAGGTTTTTACTCTGGCGATAGGTGACGCGAAATACTTCGGCCGTATAGGATTGGGCGCAGGCCAGACCGCAGTTTTTGAGAAGCCGGTCTTGTGATGTTTCATCGATCTGTTCGAGGCCTTGGGTGAAGCCGGAAAACCAATAGGTTAAGAATTCCAGTTGTTCGTTATCCATTGATTTCACCTGTTCTGTCTTGAAAATAGGGCTTTATAGTCTTGTAACGTCCCGCCAATGATCCTTTCCCTGTAAGAAACGACGCGCGGTGCGAAGCAGGGGGAGGGAATTATTTTTTATTCATATTTTCGGCGGCTTTCTGAAGCCGCCGAAAATATGGGCTTTTCTTTTTTTGTTTTTCGGGCTAACCGCACGGGTCGGTTTTTTGTTTATGTTTTCGCGCGCCCGAAGGGCGCGCGAAAACATAGATTTTAACGGATTCTATTGGATTTTTCGGGCTATGAAGAAGAGATAGGCTCCTTCTTGGGGTTGTGGTTCTTCATAATACTGGCGTAAGATGGCTGCGGTAGGGGCCAGGTTCCAGCGGGTAGGAGCCAATAGCCAGCGACCGGTGAATTTTTTGGCGACTATAGAAGGCAGACCCAACGGATGTCCCCATTCCAATGCGGCCAGTGCGCCAGGAGAGAAATAGCTCCACCAGCGTTCCAGCTGGAGGCCGTGACGGGCCAGCCGGGCTTCCCAAACGGCGGGGGGATCGTAATGATGATGGCGGCTGATCCGGTCAAAGAGACGGCGATAGCTTTCGGCGGGGCCGTGAAGGCCGATTTTATCGAGGGCCTGGGCTACGGAAAGAAAGCGGCGGAAGTTGGGGCCGGGGATACAGAAATGGAAATAGCCGCCTGGCCGCAGGATGCGCCCGACTTCGGCAATGACCGGCTCCACATCGGGAATGTGTTCCAGTACGGAGTTGCTGATAATGGAACCGAAAGCGGCTTTCGGGAAGGGGAGATGTTCGCCTCCCGAGCGCAATAACTGGTGGTATTTTTGACGATTTTGGGCTTCCCGCAGGGGTGACCACCAGGGATCTATTCCTACATCGAGTTTCCCAGAGAAGGTCATGGCTGCAAAATGCCCGTCTCCGCAGCCCAGATCCAGGATGGGGCGCGGAAGGGGTAAATCGGCATAGAACCGGACTTCGACAGCGCGCAGGAGGGCTCGGAAGGCGGGCAGCTCTTGCAGCTGGCGTTCAAATGTATCGTAGCGGACATTGATCCCTTCGACGCGCGGGGGCGCGGCTGGAATGGAAGGATTGCTCAGGGTTTCGGAAACGGACATAGATCTTTTACCTCGTAGACCCGATTGGCATAACCGAATAGGTTGAGGAATTCTACCACATTTTCGGCCTCTGGGAGGGTCAATGCGGCCTGGCAACCTTGATTGATGTCGTTGGTTTTCAGGTAAGTTTCCCAGAAGGTGCGGGAGAATGCTGCCATGGCCACGGCCGGCGTGCCGGTCGGCGCATTAAGTTGGAGGGTGTCATATTGATCCTGGGCCTGGATGTAATTCTCGATTTGCAGGGAGAGGAGGACCATGCGCCAGCGGGCCAGGGCTCTAAGTCCTTCCTGCTCTCCTATGTCATCGGGGGCAGGCCGCCAGGATTCCAGGGCTGGATCGTCGATGACCTGACGATAAAGGGCTTCGGCCTCGGTCATATTACCGGCGTTCCAGGCCAGTTCTCCATCGCTGAAGGCGTGATAGCGGTAATGGGGCGGCCCGGTGAGGCGCTGGGTGATGGTGACCTCGTTTCCCGTCCAGCCCAGCGTGACCGTGATTGTGCGTTGGGGGCCGGCGCCGACTGAGCCGATTCCATGGCTGACCACCTGGAGCTGGTTTTCCTGGAGGGTAAAAATGGGGTAAGGATAGGATAGGTCGCCGCGAATCAGATCGACAAATTCGGCTTCTTGCCAGGTCCAGACATGGGGATTATGCCAGCAGGTATGGGCACCGCAGGTAATTTCCGAGAAGATCATGTCGAGCTGTCCGTTACCATCCATGTCGACCGCGCCGATGGGATTGATAAAGAACCAATCGCCAGGGATCTCGGTGCTGAGAGCGACGATTTTTCCTTCCCGGCAGGTAAAGATGCCCATCGCGCCGTCAGGGGGGTAAGCAGCGGAGGTTGGATCGATCCAGGCCTGGATGATTTCGGGGACCCCGTCCCCGGTCAAATCGGCGGAGAGGGGGGCTTGTGGTTCCGGGGGCAGGGCCTCCCAGGATTGCAGGAGCTGGGGCAGAGTTTGAGGTTCTCCTCCGGCCGAGAGGTATTGCGCCAGGGTTGAACTGTAATCTTGAAAATTGGAGGGTCGTTCGGGATCGGGAATTGTCCGGTAGGCCGGGCAGGGATTGGCGGTGGGAGAAGCCGGTCGTGTTGCCTCGATGGTGGGGGTACTACGGCTGCTTTCGGGTTGGAGGGTGGCAGAGCGGGGGGGATTTTCTCCGGTGCAGCTTAACAGGAGGAGCGATACAATCAGGTTGATGCTGCAGAATTTAAGGAGAGTCTTTTTTCTCAAGGATTTCCTCCAAAAAAAGATTTCGAGTTTGGGACAGGAGTTAAGTATAGCTTTTGTGGAAAGATGGGCAACTTCCACAAAATTGCTCTCTAGAAAAACCATCCTATAATAGATGCAAATGTACCAGGAGCAGAGTGGATGAAAAAGACGGCCCCTGACCCAATGGATTTGGACAAGGATCTGATGGATTCCATGCTAAATCAGTTCTCCGCTCCGGAGCGATGCCGGCGTGGTGAGATTGTGCGCGGTGTTATCGCTTCGGTTACCCCCAAAGCTATTTTGATCGATATTGGGGGAAAATCGGACGCACTGGTTGTCGCCCGCGAAGTCGAGCAAATGTCCCCCAAAGAGCTTCAGTCTTTCAAGCCCGGGCAATCTGTGCATGTGTACGTGGTTGAAACCGGGGAGGAAAGCGACTCCATTGTTGTTTCGTTGGCTCGGGCCATTCAAGAAACAGAATGGAATCAGGCGTTGAGTTTGATGCAGCAGGGGACCATGGTCAACCTTCCGGTGGTGGAGGCGAATAAGGGTGGGGTGATTGTCAGTTTGGGACGGTTGCGGGGGTTTGTGCCCAGTTCGCAATTGCTTTCTAACTGGCGTTCTTTTCAAAATTCCGTAGACCCGGAGCGCCGTTGGGACGGTCTGGTGGGAAAGACGTTGAACCTGCGGGTGATTGAAGTGACGCAGGAGCGGAATCGTCTGATCCTTTCCGAACGTGCCGGGGTAGATCAGAAAGCCCGCAAGCGAATGGTTCTGGAAGAGTTGGAAATCGGTCACACCTATCCAGGAGTGGTCAGCAATCTGGTCCTTTTCGGTGCCTTTGTCAATGTAAAAGGTGTTGATGGCCTGGTGCATATTTCGGAGATCTCCTGGAAGCGTATTAATCATCCCAATGAAGTGCTTAATGTCGGGGATGAAGTACAGGTGCGGGTGTTAGATGTCAATCTGGAGCAAGAGCGGCTTAGTTTGAGTTTGAAGCAGCAGACGCCCGATCCCTGGGAAATTGTAGGAAATAATTACAAGGAAGGGCAACTGTTAGAGGTGCAGGTTATTCGGATGACGACCTTCGGTGCTTTTGCTTCGCCGTTGGATTTGCCGGAAGTTGAGGGGTTGATTCATGTTTCTGAATTGCGAGATCAGCCCGTGTTGCGGCCGGATGAAGTGGTCAAGGTGGGAGATCGAATTGTGGTGCGGATCATTTCGTTGCGGCCGGCAGAGCGGCGGATTGCCTTCAGTTTGAAGCGGGTTGTCGATGGCGAATCGCCGGAAACTGAAAACTGGCGGGAGAATCTGGATCAGTCTCAACTGGAAGCGTTTACCTCTGAAAGTTGATCGGTTTGAGTAGAAATTTCTTGTATTGATAAACTGCGCCGGAAATTTTCCGGCGCAGTTAGTTGTTGTCGGACGGGTTTTGAACCGGGATCGCCGGGCCTGAAAAAACAGGTGGATGTGATGTGGGGGGCGCGGCTTTTTTTCTGGCGCGCCCCAAAAGGTTTGATATCAGATAAAATTTCATACTTGACTTTATAGCAATTGTGATAAACTAGAGGGAATCCTCCCCGAGCAACCCGCATCCCATATTCAATGCCCACAGCGTGCCTGCCACCGTGGGAGCCGTTTGCGTGGCGGTAGGGCCGGAAGTTGGAACCGGATCGGCGGTTTTTCCTTCCGGAGGAGGGACAGGTTGAATTCTGGCGGGAATTAAATTTAACTAAACCGAGGTGGAGATGAACGAGACACAACTTGAGGAGCCTGGGGGTAGAGGCTTAACCCCTCCGCATCCGTGGGACAATGTCCCGCTTGAGCAATGGCAGGATTGGCGCTGGCAATTATCACACCGCCTGCAATCTATGGAAGATTTGGCTCAGATCATCCATTTAACTCCGGAAGAGAGCGCAGTTTTCTCGAATTCAGAACGTTTTCCGGTAGCAATTACCCCATATTTCGCAAGCTTGATGGATCCGGACGACCCTGACTGCCCGATTCGTCGTCAGGTTGTCCCGACACAAGAAGAGTTGGTTCCTGAAACTGCCGACATGGCCGACTCTCTAAACGAAGATGCACACTCTCCGGTCCCAGGGTTAGTTCACCGCTACCCGGACCGGGTTTTAATGTTAGTTACTATGCAGTGCGCCTCGTACTGCCGTTTCTGTACCCGTAGCCGGATCGTGGGAGACCCTCACAATCAACCCGGGCGGGCCGATTATGAGCAACAACTGGCTTACATTGAAGCCACGCCTCAGATTCGGGATGTTTTACTTTCGGGCGGTGACGCCTTAATGTTGCCGACGCGGGTTTTGGAATCGTTGCTCACCCGTTTGCGGGCCATTCCGCACGTCGAAGTGATTCGGATTGGGACCCGGGCGCCGATTTTTTTGCCGCAACGCATTACCGAGGAACTGGTGACCATGTTGCGGCGTTTCCATCCTTTGTGGATGAACGTGCATATCAACCATCCCAAGGAGTTGACTCCGGAAGCCGAGGCGGCGTTGGGCCGGTTGGCCGATGCCGGGATTCCGTTGGGCAGCCAGACCGTCTTGCTGGCCGGTATCAATGATTGCCCGAATTTGATGTTGCAACTGGTCCATCGGATTGTGCGCAATCGGGTGCGGCCTTACTATCTCTATCAATGTGATCTGGTTCGGGGGGCGGGCCATTTCCGCACGCCGGTGAGCAAAGGGCTGGAAATCATGGAATCGTTGCGCGGCCATACCTCCGGGTTTGCGGTGCCGACTTTCACGATTGATGCTCCAGAAGGCGGCGGCAAAGTGCCTGTTTTGCCGAACTATCTGATCAGTATGTCGGAAAACAAGGTGATTGTGCGTAACTATGAGGGCTTTATCTCCACTTATACGCAGCCTTCGAACTATCAACGACACGATCCCCGGACCTGCCCTTATTGCCAGGCGCGCCTGGGCGAAGGCGGACAAGCAGGGGTGGCGGGATTACTGGCGGGACAGTCTTCCAATATCAAGCCGGAGCACTGGGATGAGGTTCATGAGCGACGGGCCAGCTGGCCGATCGCGGTAGGACGGGCCCAGACGGCTGACTTTTCTAAGGAACCACGATGAAATCGTTGCGGGTTGCGCTGCTCTACAATTTAAAACACCATGTGAAGGTGCGCGGTGATGCCCCGCCGGATGCTCTGGCGGAGTATGATTCTGAAGAAACGGCGCGCGGTCTGGAAGCTGCGTTGCGTGCCGGCGGTCATGAGGTTTTTCCTTTGGAAGCCGATGTGACGTTGTTCGATACGGTCCGGCAGATCCGCCCGGACCTTTGTTTCAACATTGCGGAAGGGATGTATGGGGATGCTCGGGAAGCCCATGCGCCGGCTGTGTTGGAGATGTTGGAGATTCCTTACACCGGTTCGAAAGTGCTGGCGCAGGGGATTTCGCTGGATAAGGCGATGACCAAGCGGGTCTGGCGCGATGCCGGGCTGCCGACGGCGCCGTTCCAGGTTTTTTACCATGGCGATGAACCATTGGATCCGGCGTTGACCTTCCCCTTGTTCGTCAAACCGGTCCGCGAAGGATCGGGTATGGGGGTATCGACGGCTTCCAAGGTGCAGGACGAAGCGGCTTTACGGTTGCAGGTGCGTTGGGTACTGCAAACCTATCACCAACCGGCGTTGGTGGAGGTTTACCTGCCTGGACGGGAGTTTACGGTGGGTTTGATCGGCAATACGCTGACTCCGGGGGAGATGCCGCGGTCGACTTTTTTCAATCAGCGGGGCTTTCATGTCCTTCCGATTCTGGAAGTGGATGTCTCGCCGATTGCAGAAGCTGAAGGGATTTATACGGGGACGGTGAAAGCCGATCATCCTTTGGATGCTAATTATCGTTGCCCGGCTCCTCTGGAAGCCGAACAGACTGCTGAGATGCAGGAGCTGGCGATCCGGGCTTTTGAAGCCATTGGGGGGCTGGATGTGGCCCGTGTCGATTTCCGGATGGACGCCGCCGGCCGGCTTCAACTGCTGGAGATCAATACGTTGCCGGGGGTGAATCCTCGCTATAGCGATATTGTCCTGGCGGCCCGGGGTGAAGGGCTGGCTTATAACGACTTGATCAATGAAATCTTGCAGGTAGCTGCGGTTCGTTACGGGTTGCTTTAGTCAGGGTTGAGGGCGTTTCTTTTGCACCCCCCTTTTCCTTTTGCCAGGGAAAGGGGGGTGTTTTTACAAAAGTATTTACCATCGAGGCACAGAGAAGAAGAGCGGAGATTTTCTTTAAATTCTTTTCTGTGTCCCCGTGGTGAGTCTTCCGGGTGCCTTATTTTCAAGACAGGAAGAAGTTATGACCATCGAAGCTTTGGAAAATATCGTGATTTTGTACGGGGAAAGCCATCAAATGGTGAAGGGAGATCCGGCGGATCTTAAGGCCGAACGAGAGTCCATGTCTATGGCAGATCTGCTCCTCCCTATTTTGAAAGCCCGTTATCAGGAGGTGGTTAAGGTTCCTTTGTCTGCCGATAGAGAGCTGGTTCAGATTCTGGCGCCTTATCCGCCGGACCGTTGGTTGATTTTCAATCTGGTGGATGGGTTGGAGGGGCGATTGTTTGAGGAATCCCGTGTTGCGTGGGCGTTGGAAGCGATGGGATATCGTTTTACGGGATCGAAGGGGGAGGCTTTATCGCGTTCGACCCACAAGGGGATTACCAAGGATTATCTGGTGCGGGCGGAAATCCCGACCCCGGCGGGAAGGGTTTTCAACAGTTCTGAAGATGTGGCTGTCGAGGGGCTTTCTTTTCCTTTGATTGTAAAACCGGTGGCTGAAGATGCCAGTGTCGGGATCAGTGAAGCGGCTGTGGTGCGGACTCCGGAGGCTTTACGGGAAAGGATTGCGTATGTCCGGAAGTGTTATGCCCAGGCTGCCGTTGTGGAGGACTTTGTGACCGGGCGGGAATTTGAAGTGTCGGTGTGGGAAGGGCAACCGGGCGTTTTGCCGGTGACGGAGATCGATTTTCAGCGCGGTGGTTCCGGACATGAAGCCATTTTGTCATTTGATGCCAAATGGGACCAAACTGCGTCCAATTATCTGGATTCTCTGATCGTCTGTCCTGCTCCTTTAACGGAAGCGGAGCATCAGCAAGTGACGGAGGTTGCCCGACGAGCCGCAGAGGCTCTCTCTTATCGGGGATATGCCCGGATTGATGTGCGTATGACGCCAGAGGGAAAAGCCTATGTGATTGATGTGAATTGTAATCCTGATTTAATGCCGGATGGGGGTTTTTTCTGGGCCGCTCAGGCGGCAGGGTATTCTTTTGAGGCGATGATCTATCAGGTTGTAGAATTTGCTAATGTGAGTGGATGAGGATGGCTGTAATGATGGCGATGATTGAAACTCCAGGACTGGATGACGGTATAGCAATTCGAAATATGGCGATGGAAATTGATATTTTCTCGCCGGAAGATGTGGCCTGTGTGGAAATGGTATGGCATATCTGGTGTGAGAAAAGCCAGGAAAATGAACTGATTTTTTTAGTTTATCGGGATGGCGGACAGATATTGGGGTTTATCTGTTATGAACAGCGCATTCCGACAGTGGGAACTTTTGATGTTTTGTGGCTGGCGGTTGCTCAGTCGGCGCATGGACGGGGGATCGGGCGGGCCTTGATCCGGCATATGGAAGAGGATGTGTTGGCGCGCGGTGGATATCTGGCGCTGGCTGAGACGTCGGGACGGCCGGATTATGAAGGAACCCGGCGCTTCTATGAGTCTTGCGGTTATGAGGTCAGTGGGCGGGTGAAGGACTTTTATCGTCGTGGAGACGATATGGTGCTTTTTGCGCATTACCTGTCTTGAAAACAGGCGGGAAAAGATTCACCACAGCGGCGCAGAGATCACAGAGAAGAATTTGGAGAAAATCTCGTAACCTGGGCGATTCGCCGGAAAAGCGAGAGAAAAAAGCCGGTGTTTTTGCGCGCATTCTGATGCGCGCAAAAACACAAACAAAAAACTCTCTCCGCCCATCCAGCGCAGCGCTTTTTACCGGGAAAGCCCCTGCTGTGGGATGTAAAAAGCCGGCTGGAAGCCCCGTTAAGGGGTGGCCGGATCGTAGAGATAGAACCAGCGGGTGTTGAGATGGTTGATAAAGCCGTCGGCCTGCATGGTGGCGAGGGCCGCGTTGAAGGGTTCCCTTAAATCGGAATCCTGGGGAAAGGCCAGGCCGGGAATTTCAGTTGGTAGAGTCGGTTTGAGCAGGGTCAGGCTGTGAGGATTGATGGCGACATAGGCCTGACCGGTTTGAGTATCCAGCAGGACGGCATCAATTTTACCGGCGGCCAGGGCGCGAATGGCGGCCCGCAGGGTGGGGAATTGTTGAATGCGGCGGTCTTTTTCATTGCTTTGGAGCAATTCATAAGCGGCCGCGTAGTAATGGGATGATCCCTGCCGTACCCCAACTTTGAGATCCGGACTGCTGCGGAATTCTTGCAGGGTGGTGAATCTGACTTCATCGGTGCGGATCAACAGGGTGGGCTGCAGTGAGAGTACCGGCCGGGAAAAGGCAAAATCTACTTTGCGTTCCGGAGTAACTCGGAGAGCTCCGGCTCCCAACTCCACTTCATGGGTGTAAACTGCGGGTAAGAGTCCGTCTTGCGGCAGGTTTTTCCATTCGATCTGGCAGTTTAAGCGGCGACAGATTTCAGTGATCGCTTCGATTTCCCAACCGGTGAGGATATGGCGGGTGGGATCGGCGAAATTCAAAGGTGCTTCATTGCTGGAAACTCCTACGACGATGCGGCGGTTTTTTAAGTTGGAAAGCCCATCGTAAGGGTCCGGGTTGAGGGGATCGGTGAGTGAAAACCAGCGATGGTTGAGATAGTCCAGGGTACCGTCGGCGGCCATTTGGGCCAGGGTGGCGTTGAATGCGGTAAACAGATCGGATTTGGGCGAAAAGACGATCCGAAAATCTTGTTTTTCAAGCGGTTCGTCAAAGCGGGTCAATTGAGGATGGGCCTGTAAGGTTTCCTGCCCGTTGACGCTGTCCAGGATCGCCATATCGATCTCTTTTTCGACCAGGGCCTGGATCAGGGCTTCTTTGCTGGTGAATTGGCGCAGCCGGGAATTGCGTTCGTTGCCGTCCAGAATTTCATTGGCTCCCACGTAAAAACTGGTGGTTCCAATGATCGCTCCGACTTTTAATTTGGGATTGGCCCCAAACTCCTGACGGTCGGCGAAACGGGCTTCGCCGTTCCGTACCAGCAGATAGTGTTCCAATGTCAGGTAGGGCTCCGAGAAATCTGCCAGTTTGCGGCGGTCGGGGGTGGCGGTAATGCCGTCCAGTCCTATGTCGAATCGTTTCTGGTTGATATCGTTCAGCAGAGTGTCCCAGGAGGCGGCGGTGCGCCATTCAATGCGACAGTTCAGGCGGCGGCAAATTTCTTCGGCCAGCTCATATTCCAACCCTATTGGTTGTTTTCGGAGGGGATCGATGAAATTGAGGGGCGGATAATCGTTGGCGGTGGCGGCGATGACCCGACGGTTTTTTAAATCGGGGAGCGATGTCCACGCGGGAACGGTGACGGTCAGCGGCGCTAATGTGGGCAGCTCTGTGGGGGTGAGAGCAGAAAATTCCGGCGACGGCGCGACGCTGAGCCCGGGTTCCTCTTCCAGGGGCGGTGTCAGTGGCGAAACCGGAGCGGTGGCAGGGGCAGACTGGCAGGCGCTGATTGCCAGACTAAAAAACAACACGGCGCACAGCACGGCCAAAATCCGCTTCATCCATCACCTCTTTTTGAGAATCTTGTTCTTGAGAATGTTCGGACGCGGGCGCACTATAGCACAAAAAAGAGGTCGGTCAAATCTAACCGTTGCGCCGGTTTTTTCTTTGCGTTACAATGAATTACATTTTAACTTTTTCGCGTGCCCTCGCCGGGTGCGCGAAAAAATGAAAAAGATTTTTTAGAGAGGACCACGGATGGACATTGCCGCTTTTGTCGCCGAAAATTTGCAGCAGGTGCGGATGCGGATGGCGGAAGCCGCTTTGCGGGCCGGCCGTAATCCAGAAACGGTACGGTTGGTGGCGGTCAGTAAGTTCTTTTCAGTCGAAGCTGTGTGGGCGGCCTGGAATGCCGGGCAGCGGGAATTCGGGGAAAGCCGGCCTGAAGAAGCTCAGGAGAAGATCGCGGCGCTGCGAGCCCGTTTGTCCGATGCGGAATTCCCTCTCTGGCATATGATCGGCCATATTCAACGCCGAAAAGCTCCCCTGGTGGTGCCGGATTTTTCCTTAGTTCATTCAATGGACCGTTTATCCCTGGCGCAAAAATTGAGTGCCCTGGCGGTGGCGGCTCAGCGGACGCTGCCGGTGCTTTTGGAATGTAATGTGTCGGGAGAGGTCAGCAAGGATGGTTTTGCTCTGGCGGGATGGGAAACGGATGCCGGGGGGCGGGAGCGCTTTTTTCAGGAAGTGACGGAGCTGGCGGCGCTGCCGGGGCTACAGATAGAGGGTTTGATGACGATGGCACCTCCGGTCGATGATCCGGAAGCGACCCGGCCGGTTTTTGCTTCTTTGCGGGCGCTTCGCGACGCTTTGCGGGAGCGTTTTCCTGCCTCCGGCTGGGATCAACTTTCCATGGGGATGACCGACGATTTTGAAGCGGCTATCGCTGAAGGGGCAACGCTGGTACGGGTGGGGCGGGCGATTTTCGGCGAGCGGGTTTATTAAGAGAATGCGGGAGGGTATTTTTTGACTTTCCCTATGGCTGTGGCACAATACCGCCACCAATCTCACCACGCGAAAGGAATGCGATGAAACGGGATCTGGATCGTTTGATGGAAGCGCGAGGATTAAATGCTATCGTGGTCAGCGGGGCCACGCATGGCAACCCCCCTATGTATTATTTGACCAATGGTGCGGGCATCGGCAAGGCCTCGATTCTGGTCATGCCGCGGGGCAAGACGCCGACTTTGATTGCCAGCACGCTGGAACGGGAAGAGGCGTTGGCGGCCGGTTATCCGATCCGTTTGACGACCGAATTCAAGTTTCAGGAGTTGTTGAAGGAGGCCGGCGGCGATTCTCTGGCCGCGACGGTGGCCTATTATCGGCGTATTCTGAGTGAGTTGGGCGTGACGGGCCGGGTTGGATTTTACGGCCTGGACAGCCGGGGCTCGGCGTATGTTTTTCTTAAGGCGCTGGCAGAAGCGGCGACGGAAATCGAGCCGGTGGGCGAATTCGATCGGGATCTGATCGCTGAAGCGCGGGCGACGAAAGGACGCGAAGAGGCGGATCGTATTCGGGGGGCCGGCCGGCGGACGATTGCCGTGGTGGCGGCTACGGTCGATTTCTTGCGCCATCACGAGGTCGGGTCCGATGAGATTTTGCGCCGGGCCGACGGGGAAATTTTGACGGTGGGCGATGTGCATGCCTTTATCCGGTTGCAGATCGCGGCGCAGGGGCTTGAAGATCCTGAGGGCTTTATTTTTGCGACGGGCCACGATGCGGGTGTGCCTCACAATAAGGGAACCCTGACCGCTCCGATGCGGTTGGGCGAGAGCATCGTTTTCGATATCTACCCGCGCGAGGCCGGCAGCGGCTATTTCTTCGATTTCACCCGGACTTTTGCTCTGGGATATGCCTCTGAAGCTTTGCAAAAACTCTATCGTGATGTTTACGATTGCCAGCAGATGCTTTTCCCGTTGTACAAGGCGGGGGAAGAGGCGCGTCATTATCAGCGGCTGACCTGCAAATTCTTTGCGGAACGCGGTTATCCTACGGTGGCTGAAGACCCCTATATTTTGAGCGGATACATTCACTCCGTCAGCCATGGGCTGGGGCTGGATGTCCACGAGCATCCCTTCTCGGGCGATGTGCCGGGGAATACGGCGCGGCTGGAAGCGGGGCATTGTTTCTCAGTCGAGCCCGGGCTTTATTATCCTGAGCAGGGGATGGGCGTGCGGTTGGAAGATCTTATCTGGCTCAATGAGGAAGGAAAGCCCGAAATCCTTTCCGATTATCCTTATGAGCTGGTTATTCCCATGGCGTAGGCCGTGGCTTTACCGTTTTTATCGAGGCTATAGATGACGATTCGTGTTTTAGGGATTGAGTCCTCCTGTGATGAGACTGCGGCGGCCGTCGTGGAGGATGGTCGGACGATCCTTTCCAATGTGATTGCGTCTCAAATCGATCTGCATGCGCAGTACGGCGGGGTTTTCCCCGAGCTGGCCTCGCGGGCGCATGTGGAGGCGATCACGCCGGTGGTGGCGCAGGCGATGCGCGAGGCCCGGGTGGAATGGAGCGATCTGAATGCCATCGCGGTGACTTATGGGCCGGGGCTGCCGGGGTCGCTGTTGGTGGGCTTGAATTATGCCAAAGGGGCGGCGTTGGGCTCCGGTTTGCCGTTGATTCCGGTCAATCATCTGGAGGGGCATCTCTATGCGCATTGGCTGGTTACCGAAGCGGAGGGCGCGGCGCCGGGCCATGTGGACTTCCCGGCCGTGGCGTTGATCGTCTCCGGTGGACATACTGAACTGATCCTGATTGAAGATCACGGCCGTTACCGCTATTTGGGCGGGACGCTGGACGATGCGGCCGGCGAGGCTTTCGACAAAGTGGCGCGAATGCTGGAGCTGAGCTATCCCGGGGGGCCGGCGATTGAGAAGTCGGCGCGGCAGGGCAATGCCCGGGCCTTCAGTTTGCCGCGGGCCTGGCTGCCGGATACTTACGATTTCAGTTTCAGCGGATTGAAGACGGCGGCTCAGCGGGCGTTGCAGCCTTATCCTCCACCCCGGCCTTTACGGTTGACGGCCGATATGGCGGCTTCTTTCCAGGCGGCGGTGGTCGAAGTGTTGGCGGAGAAGACGGCTCAGGCCGCCCGGGAGTTCAAGGCGCAGAATGTGATCCTTTCGGGGGGAGTTTCGGCCAATTCGGCGCTGCGGCAGGCAGTGCGGGCCCGGATTCAGGTGCCGGTTTATACGCCGCCGCTGGTGCTCTGTACCGATAATGCGGCGATGATTGCGGCCTGCGGTTATTATCGGTTTCAGGCCGGGGTGCGGGCCGGCTGGGAGTTGGATATCAAGCCTGGGCTGACGTTGGTTTAAAAAAATGACCTGGGTAGCCTGTTTTTAGCGTCCCGCAAAGAGTTTTTGCCTGGTAAAAAGCGACGCGCGGGATGGGCGGAGGGAATTTTTTTGTTCATATTTTCGGCGGCTTCAGAAAGCCGCCGAAAATATGGGCTTTTTTGTGTCTTTTGGGCTAACCTCACGGGTCGAAAAATGTATTAGAAAGTTACCACTTTTTTTCTCCTCTTGACTCTCCTCTGGGGGGAGGGTTTATACTCCTGTTAATGCTGGCCAGCAGAAGCAAGTCAACCTGAAGGCAGGTACAAACCTATGTTGAAGATCGGCGACTTCTCTCGATTAGCTCAAGTTTCGGTCAAAACGTTGCGTTATTACGCTGAGTTGGGACTCCTCAAACCGGCCTGGACGGATCGTTTCACCGGCTACCGTTATTACACGGTGGATCAACTGCCCCGGCTTAACCGCATCCTGGCCTTGAAAGATCTGGGCTTCTCTCTCGAGCAGGTCAGACAGTTGTTGCGGGAAGATGTGGCGGCGGTGGAGTTGCGGGGTATGTTGCGGCTCAAGTACTCTGAGTTGCAGCGGCAGGTGCAGACTGAACAGGAGCGGCTGGCGCGCATCGAGGCACGTTTGCGAGAGATCGAACACGAGGGCCTTACCTCCAGTTATGCCGTGGTGTTGAAGCGGGTGGATCGTCTGTCTGTGGTGGGGATTCGTACGATCGTTCCCGAGTATGGCCGGGTCAATGAGCTTTTTGAAGAGCTGCGAACCTATATGCAGCTTCATGGAGCACCGTTGGATGGGGATTGTCCTTATCTGACGATCTATTACGACTCGGAACATCACGATCGGGGGGCAGATGTGGAAGTTGCGGTGCCGTTGATGCGGTTGGTGGCGGGGACGGCGCGGGTGACGATTCACGATCTGCCGGCGGCGGAGTTGATGGCCACGGTGGTCCATCAGGGCAGCCGTTCGACGGTTCACGAGGCTTACGGGGCGTTGGGGAGCTGGATCGAGAGCAATGGGTATCGGGTGGCCGGCCCCCATCGGGAGGTTTATCTCCAGGGGGCGGTTGTGGGGAAAGTGCCTGCCGACTGCGTGGTTGAAGTGCAGTTTCCGGTTGAAAAAGTGGTCGCTAAACTTTCCGGTCAGCAAAAGGAGAAAAGTATGGAACCGAAGATTGTCACCAAACCGGCATTCACGATTGTGGGCATGCGGTATCAGGGGCTCAACAAGAACAATGAGATCAAGGCTATGTGGGATCAGTTTTTGCCGCGGATGAATGAAGTCAAGAACCGGATCAATCGTGAGACATCTTATGGTTTGTGCTCGGCTTTGGAGAATGTCCCTGAGGGTGAGTTTGAGTATGTGTCCGGGGTTGAAGTCGGGACGCTTTCCGAGATCCCTGAGGGGATGGTGGCCCGCACGGCGCCGGCGCAGAAGTATGCGGTCTTCCCCTGCACGTTGAAGACGATCGGTGAGGCTTATGCCTATGCGTTCCAGACCTGGCTGCCGACTTCCGGCTATCGCCCGGCGGGCACTCCGGACTTCGAGTTGTATGATGCGGACTTCGATCCCGAGTCCGATGATCCAATCCTGTACGTCTACATTCCGATAGCTTAGTTCGCTTTTCGGGTAGGGTTAAGCATTTGGGGCGCGCTGTTTTGCAACGCGCCCCAAATGCTTTTGAGGGAGAATTTTTTGTTTATGGTTTGGCGCGCTTTCTGAAGCGCGCCAAACCATAGGCTTTTTTTCTCCCGCTTTTCGGGGCGAACCGTACAGGAGGAAATGAATTGCTTTGCACTACAAAATACGGCAAGCTGACATAAAATAAGCCCCATGAAAACAATAACCCTATCCAATCTTCAGGCTCGTCATTTGATTCTTGCCCATCATGGACTGTGGCCGCCCTATGGTCTTCAGGGAAAAGTCGGAGTGCTCGACTATATTCAGCGCGTCGGCTGCATTCAATTCGATCCCTTGAATATCGTCAGTTGCAATCCTGAACTGGTGCTCCAGGCCCGGGTGGCCGATTTCCGACCGGCGATGTTGCAATCCTTGCTCTATGAAGATCGATTGTTGTTGGATGGTTGGGATAAGAATATGTCGATTTACAGCGTCCACGATTGGCCCTGTTTCGAGCGGATGCGCGAACATGCCCGGACCCATCGCTGGCGCAGTGAGGATGCCGTGCAGGGATTTCTACCTCCGGTACGGGAGGCCCTGGAAGCGCGGGGGCCTCTTTCTTCTCTCGATCTGGATTTCAAGCAGACGGTGGATTGGTATTGGGCTCCGACCTCGGCTTCGCGGGCGGCGCTGGAACGGATGTATTTCTGGGGCGAGTTGATTATCCATCATAAGGTCAAGACCCGTCGGGTTTATGATTTTGCAAAACGCCATCTTCCGGCAGAATTGCTGGCAACTCCGGATCCCAATCCTACTCTGGAAGAACATCACGACTGGTATGTATTGCGGCGCATGGGAGGAATCGGCCTGCTTGCCAATCGTTCCGGCGATGCATGGCTGGGAATCGAGCGTTTCAAAGGGCCTGAACGGAACGGGGCCTGGAAGCGTTTGACTGAGCAGGAGAAGATCGTGGAGATTGGGATTGAGGGACTGACGACGCCTTTTTATATGCGAACGGTGGATTGGGAGCGTCTCAACTCAGGATTGGATAGGGAATCTCCGGCCTTGGAGGCTGCGGTATTGGCTCCGCTCGATAATATGCTTTGGGATCGTCGGTTGGTAAAGGAATTGTTCAATTTTGATTATCGTTGGGAGGTCTATAAACCGGTGGAGGAACGGCAGTATGGCTATTATGTTTTACCGATCCTTTGCGGGGACCGTCTGGTGGCCCGGTTTGAGCCGGGACACGATCGCAAACACAAAACGGTGGTGATCAAAAACTGGTGGTGGGAGCCGGGGGTGACGGTGACGGCGGAGCTGCAGGCGGCGTTGCGCCGCTGTTTTCAGCGGTTTGTGGCTTATCTGGACGCGGAAGCGTTACAGATCCAGTCGACGAGCGGGGTGCCGGCTGCTGAATTACAGTTTTTGAATTGAGCGTCGAAAGATTTTCGACCTATGTGGTTGATCCGAACAACCCGAAAAAAAGCCTATGTTTTGGCGCACTTCAGAAAGTGCGCCAAAACATAAATAAAAAATATTCTCTTCCCATCCAGCGCGTCGCTTTTTACCGGAAAAGAGCCATTTGCGGGACGTTAAAAATACTTATTGCACAGGTCATTTTTTATCTGTCTCAGACTTTTTCTGCTTTTTGTTGCCGGTAAATCAGAACGATGTAGAGCAGATCGAAAATGAAGATCGAAATAAAAAGGAAATTCATGTAAGGGGCGTTGGGTTGAGAGAAAAAGAAGAGCAGGGAGGGCAGCAGCGTACCCACCATTTTGAAAACACCAATCCAGATCGATTGTCCTCGCGTGCTCTGGCGTTGGAGCAGCATGAAAACAAACAGGATCGACATCATCAGGTTTTGGGAAAAGGCCGAATAGCGGCCCACCCAATCCTGAAATTCATGGGACATGGTTACGATGGCGGCGAAGGCCGTGATCAAACCCAGAGCCAGGAGCGGATAAAATCCAGGGCGGGCAAATTCTGCTTTGCCGAATCGGATTGCCTGCCACAAGATGACGCAGTCCAGGAGGAACCAGATGATATCGATATAGAGCTGCGGTGGTTTGTGGGGGTAGACAAAGGAGAAGATGAATTCCCAGGAGATGTTGGCGCAGAGGGCTGCAATTGGCATTCCATAGGTGCGGTCGCGGAAACCCCGGTAGATAAGCAACAGATAGACTATCATCCAGCAGATTCCTGACCCGATTTTCATGGCGAAGACGAGTTCTGGGGTGAGCGTCATACGTGTACTCCTTAACGATAGGATATTTTTTCGACCTGGGCGGGAGGCCTTTTCGCGTCCCGCAAAAAGCGTTGGTTCGGCTTGAAACGACGCGTTGGATGGGGAGAGAGAGTTGCTATCCTTCTATTTTAGAAAGGATCTTTAAGAGGTCAATGTGCTATTGACTCTCTGGGAGCTCCCTGTATAATTTCGCTCACTTGAGTGTGAAAAGGAGAAGGACCAATGGCTGAATACATGGTCGTGGTTTCTGAGAATGTCAGCGAAGCCGGCACGTTGATTATCGAAGCTGAGTCTTTGCAGATTACAAATGGCGGCGATATCGTTTTATTGGACGGAATTGGCGCCCCGCTGGTGATGATTGCGGCCGGGGATTGGTTCTACGTTGAGCGCGAAGATGCCAGCGTGGAAGAGATTGAGTACGATTATGAAGAAGAAGAGTTCGATCCGGGCGAAGAAGCAGAAGAAACTGAGCCGTCGGAAGACAACGCTTAATTTTGGTATCTAAGGAGACAGCATCATGGCAGGTTATTTGACTTTGGTTTCTGAGAATGTGAGCGAGGCTGGGGCTTTGATCGTGGAGGCGGAGAGCGTCAAGCTGACCGATTCCGGAGATCTGGCTTTCTTCAATTCCAACGGTGAGCCAATCGCTCTTATTGCGGCCGGGGAATGGTTTTATCTGGAACGCGATGATGCCGACGTAGAAGAGATCGACGATTCCGACGAAGATTGGGAATGTGAGTGCGACGAGTGTGAATGTGACGGTGAGTGCGATTGTGAGTGCGATTGCGACGAGACCTGTGGCGATGATTGCGAATGCGATTGCCACAAGGACGCCGCGGAAGAACCAAAGAAAGAATAGCTTTTTCCGCTCATTTTGGGGTAACATCATTCGCGCGCTCCTTACCAGGGGCGCGCGAAATGTATAAGTCGGGCGGCATCCATCTAAAACGTGAAACGTAATGATGTCTCTCCGGGGCGGCTCTGGAAGCGGCTATGTTTTCGGCGGCCCTCACCCCCCAGCTCCCTCTCCCCTGTTTTGTTGTTACGCAGCGACGCGATTCGAGATGATGCGTTTTAGGGTCTGGCTGCGAGCGATGCGGGAGGGAGAGGGGGGGAGAGCGTCTCTCCGGGGCGGTTCTGGAAAAGGGCCATGTTTTGGTGCGCCTTCTGAGGCGCACCAAAACATCAACAAAAAACTCTCTCTCGATCCCGCGCGTCGTTTTTTACGGGGAAAGCACCTGTTGCGGGACGTTACAAGGCTCGGCCCTTACCCTAGGGGTCTATTTTCAAGACAGGAGAACTGATAATGAACGATGCTTTGATTTCCCGAGCGGCGGAGCTTTACGGCGTTACGGCTGCCGATCTGCGGCGGATGCACGGTGGAAATTACAATCAGGTCTATGAATTTGAGCTGGCCGGCAAGGAGTATATCCTGCGCATTGCTCCGCCCGACGAGGAGTTTGATTTTGCAGCTTTGCAGAGTGTGCTGGCCTGGATGGCTTTTCTGGCGGAGAAGGGTGCCCCTGTTTCCCGGGTTGTTTCGTCGCGGCAAGGGGGTCGGGTGGAGCAGCTGGAGCAGGACGGCGGGCTTCATCAGGTCACGGTCTTTGAGAAGATTCCGGGAATCTTGGGAGAAGAGCTGGGGCCTGCGGATTGGACTCCGGTTCTCTATCGGGAGCTGGGGCGGGTGACGGGCCGTCTGCATGCTTTGGCCCCGGATTATATCCCTTTGGAGTCACTGCGGCGGCCGCAGTGGGATGAAGTGGCCAATAATTATAATCCTGCGGCCAATGTCGATCCGGAACTGACGTTGATCTGGGAGAAGCGGGCGGCGGTGCTCGATCATTTGCGTACTTTGCCCAAAACCCCGGATTGCTATGGTTTGATCCATGGAGATTTTCACGGCGGCAATTTCCTGGTCAATGACGAACGCACGGCAATCCATGTGATCGACTTCGACGATTGTTTCTACGGCTGGTACATGATGGATATAGCCATGCATCTTTTTGATCAGACGGTGCTCTATTCCGGAAGTGACAAATCAGAGTTTGCCGTGCGGCTCTGGCATGAATTGCTGGCCGGCTATCAGCTCGAGAAACCGTTGAGTGCTTTCTGGGCGGCCCAATTGCCTTATTTCTTGAAGTTGTTGGAGTTGGGGCTTTATGTGCAGGTCTATCGTTTTTACGATCCTGAGAAATCCGATCCGGATTCCTGGGTGGGAAAGTTCATGCCGGGCCGCCGGGCTCGTATTGAGCAGGATCGGCCCTGTCTGGAGATAGATTTTAATGACCTGTGTGGTTAGTTCGAAAGACAAAGGAAAGAAAAGCTCATTTTGTCGGCGGCTTTCTGAAGCCGCCGACAAAATGAATAAAAACAACGTCTCTCTGTCTGTCCGGCGCGGCGTTTCATGCCGCACAAAAGCCGTCTGCGGGACGCTAAAAGAGTTAACCGTTCAGCCTGTAAGGATGAGATAACGGAGATGTCATTCAAGAAAGTTGCTCTGGTGTTTTTTGGAGTTGTTGGTTTGTTGGTCCTGGTCGGAGCTGTTCTGATGCTGGCGCCGAAAGAGGTTCGTGTAGAAAGCGATGTCGTTTACGGCGTTGCAGACGGTCAGTCGTTGCTGCTCGATCTTTATTTCCCGCCGGCAGATCCGGTTGCTGACTGGATGGAGGAACGGCGCCCGGCGTTGTTGATGGTCCATGGCGGGGGATGGGCGAGCGGTGATAAATCCGATTTCTCTGATTCTGCGCGCGATTGGGCCAGATTGGGCTATGTTGTCGCTACTGTGAATTATCGTCTGGTTAAAGATGACACCAATCTTTATCCGGCTCAACTGGACGATGTGCAGCGGGCGGTGCGCTGGCTGCGGTTTTATGCGGCGGAGTATCGTATCGATCCTGAGCGGGTGGGCGCTATCGGTGTCTCGGCGGGCGGGCATCTCGTGTCGCTATTGGGGACAATGGATACGCGGGACAATTCCGATCCGATGCTGGCTGATTATTCCAGCCGGGTGCAGTGTGTAGTGTCTATGTTCGGTCCCGGCGATTTGACGGTGGAATTCCCGCGAGAGCCCGATGATATAGAGTCGGTGGTGGCCGCCTTGATCGGAGCCTCGCGAGAGGAAGTCCCGGAACTTTATCAAGCGGCTTCTCCCATTTTCCATATCGATGAGGAGACGGCGCCTTTCTTGATTATAGCGGGGGAGCTGGATACGCTGGTGCCGATCGATCAGGCCCGGCGGCTCGATGCGGCGTTGCGGGAAGCCGGGATCGAATCGACGCTGATAGAATTTGCCGATGAGGGGCATGGGGTCGAAAAACCGGAGAATCAGGCGGAGTTCGGCGAGGTGCTCTATGCCTTTCTGACGCGCCATTTGAAATAGCGCCTGATTATGGGAGATTGTACAAATCGCGCCCGGCATTGCCGGGCGCGATTTGTATAAGAGGATCGCAGCTGTGGCTTCAGGGACGGGCGACGATCGGCAGGTAGAGCAGATAGCTGGTCTTGATTTCCAGTTCGCTGTTCGTCTGGACCGTGAGCGATTGGATAGCGCCGCTGGGATCGGTAATGCGGCTGTCGTTCAGGGTCAGAGCGGTGGGGCCGTTCTTGATGGCCCGGAAGGTCAGGGTGACCAGTGTGCCGTTGCCGGTGGCTCCGGCTGCGGTGGGAGAAACCGAGTAGGCGCCCAGATTAATATGTCCGGTGGCCTGATCGAGGGCGGCGGGCAGGAACTCTGCGGTGCGGCCGCTGCTGCCCAGGAAGGCGCCGGGAGTGACGGAGACCAGCTCCAGTGCCAGTGGATCATAGGCGACTTCACTTTCAAAGGCGCCGAGGTTGAAGGCGTTTTGGATGTTGACCTGGACCTCGAAGGTCTGATCCGGAGCGACGGGCACCTGCGGCAGGCTGAGAGCGAGGTTGGCCGGGCCGCCCATGATTGTCTTGAGGATGGCACGGTTCAGCAGGGTGGAATGCCATTGACCGGCTACAATCTGGATGTCGCTGATATCGATTTCGTTGTTGTGGTTGATATCGTAGCAGAGTTCATAGCTGGGACTGCCCCAGGCGGCATTCCAGCGATTGGCGATGTTCTGGATATCGCTGATATCGACCTCTCCGTTGTTGTTGAAATCGCCGATCCGGCCGCCGATATTGATGATGCTGTTGGTGCTAATGACATCCAGCAGATTGCCGGCGATATCGGTGATCTGGCTGTTGTAGAAGGAGATGCCGGCAGCGCCGACTGCCAGCGGGCGTACCTGCAGGTAGGCGATTACGCCTTCACCTTCGGGGCCGGGAAGTGTGGGCGATACTTCACTGCGGCTGAAGGCGCCGAAGCTGACCGTGCCGCTGATGGGATCGATGATCGGGCCTAACATCGAGACGGTGCGGCTGGTGCTGCCCAGGAAATCACCCAGGACGACCCCATCGATGGCGAGGAGGGTGGGATCGTAGGCGATGTTCAGGTCGAAAGCACCCAGGTTATGGGCATTGGCGATTTTCACGGCGACGCTGATGGGGGCATTGGGCGTAATGATGCCCGTCGTGGTGATCGGCTCGAAGTAGAGTTGTGCCGTATTGGTCACGATGTCCGCAATGGTGACGGTAATAACATTGCTGTAGTCGGAAACCTGACTGGAGTTATAAGCATTGATGCGATAGAAATAGGTCAGACCCGGATAGACATTGTAATCGGTGTACCAGTAGTAATTCTCGGTCACGGTGGCAATGGGGGTCCAGCCCAGAATACTGGTGCTGTATTGGGCTGTGGCACGTTCCAGGTGGAAGCCTATCACGTTGGAATTGGGATTGCTCCAGTAAAGCTCGGCAACGTTTGAGTAATGCGCGGTGGTGTAGAGGGAGGGCGGAAAGAGGGTGGTGTTGGTGGGCGGTACTGTGATGCCGGCAACGTTGCTGTAATCTGAAATGCTGGTGCCGGTGAAGGCGCTTACCCGATAGAGATAGGATTTCCCGGGTTGCACGTTGGTATCCGTATAGACCGTGCGGGTGTTGGTGATGACGGCGAGCCGGGTCCATTGGGTGGAAGTATAGTTCTGTGTGGCGCGATCGATGTAGAAGCCTACCGTTGGGCTGTTGGGGTTGGCCCAGTAGAGCATGACCGCCCGCGTTGAGATCAGAGTGGCATAGAGGTTGTAAGGCGGCAGGATGGTGGTGCCGGTGGCGGGCAGGGTTACGCCGGCGATATTGCTGTAATTGGAGGTGCCGGTCGTGTTGTAAGCGCGTACCCGATAGAGATAGGTGGCGCCAGGTTGGACGGCGGTATCTGTGTAGAGCGTGCGGGAGCTGGGCAGCGTGGCTACCAGATTCCATTGGAGGGTGCTCGAAATTTGCAGCGCCCGTTCCAGATAGAAGCCGGTTTCATTGGTATTGGAGTCGTTCCAGAAGAGATTGACCGTGTGTGAATTCCGCACGGTGGCGGTGAGGTTGTAGGGCGGCTGAAGGTTGGTCCCGGTGATGGTGGCGCTGGCGACATTGCTGTAGTCTGAGACGCCGTAATGGTTGTAGGTCCTGACTCGATAGTTGTAGATGTAGCCGTTTTGGACATTGGTGTCGGTATAGACCCTGATTGTCCCGGTCAGGACGGCGATGAGGCTCCATTGGGTGGGGGTGTAATTATGGGTTTGTCGCTCCACATAGAAGCCGATGGCATCGGGGTTGGAATCGTGCCAGAAGAGATTGACCGTGCGTGAGTTCTGGACGGTGGCGGTGAGGTTGTACGGAGGCAGGAGATGGGTTCCTGTCGCGGCTACGGTGACTGTTGCCACCGTGCTGTAATCCGAAGCGCCGTAGGTGTTGAATAGACTGATTCGATAACCATAGGTCGCCCCGGGCAGCACATTGGTATCGGTGTACCAGGACCAGGCTGAGGTATTGGTCAAAACGGCGATGCGGCTCCATTGCGTGGTGGTGTAGCCGTAAAGAGCGCGTTCTACATAAGCCCCCAATGCGGTGGGGGTGTTGGGATCATACCAGGAGAGATTGATGGTGTTAGAGGTGTAGGAATTGGCGGTAAGGTGCTGGGGCGCAGTGAGTGGGAGGCCCGTAATGGTGATGTTGCTGATGTTGCTATAGTTGGAATAGAGATTATTGGTGACGTTATAGGCGCGGATGCGATAGGAGTAAGTGCCGGAGACCACACTTGTATCCGTATAGACCTTGATCGTTCCGGTGATGACCGCCAGGTTACTCCATGTGTTGGAAAGAGAGTTGCTGCGTTCCAGGTAATAGTAGATCTGAGTGGTCGGACTGTAGGTCCAGGAGAGTCGTACGGCGCGTGAAGTCGAGAGCGTGGCGGTGAGGTTGGTGGGGGCCGGAATTGTGGTGCTGCCGGTTACCGTGATGATAACTATATAGCTATAGTCGGAGACTGAAGTGCTGGTGAAATGGCGGGCGCGGTAGAGATAGGTGTTCCCAGGGATGAGATGGGTGTCGGTATAGGAATTCCAACCGCTATAGGGGGAGGTGCGAGTCATGATGGAAGACCACTGGGGATTGGTGTTGGTGTAGGGAGCTCGTTCAATGAAAACCATCACGGGAGAGGTGTTGGCATTATACCAGAGCAGATTGACGGTGCCGGAGCTGGGAGAAGTGACCGAGAAATATTGGGGAGCTGAGAGGGTGGTGTTGGTGGGTGGGACGGTCACGGTTGTGACGTTGCTGTAGTTGGAGGCCGTATAGGAGCTATAAGCGGACAGCCGGTACAAATACATCTTTCCGGGTTGGACGGTGGTATCGGTATAGCTGAGGGTGGGACTGTAGAGAAGGGTGATGGTCATCCATTGGGTAAAACTATATTCAGAACTGGTGCGTTGGATGGCATAGCCTACGGTGTCGGTATGCGGTCGGTTCCAATTCAAGGTCACGGTTGTCGAATTATTGAGATTGGCGGAGAGGGTTGGTGGGTAGAAGTTGGTTCCCGACATGGGTGCGGTTACCTGGAAAGCTGCGATCGGCGCGGCTTCGGTCCGGGTCGGCAGAGCGGCGTCGCCGTTCTGGGCCATGACGAACTGCACGGCGAAGAGCGACCCGATCAGGGTCAAAATTAAGACGGCAAAACGTTGGATTGGAATTCGTTTCATCTTTTTCCTCCAAAAAATAAATAGGGTCTCATTGATAAAGACCCGACAACTTAATCTTAATTACAGTTTTGGGTGAAGGATTTTCCGGTATTTTTAATTCCGGTTAAAATTGAAAAATTATCGAGGTTTGAAAGTTTGTGTTTCCAGGAGTTGTTGATGACCAAACGAACCGATCAGGAATGGATTCACCAGCTAAAGCAGAACGATACCCTGGCCGTTGAGGATCTCTGGCTCTTGCTTTACCAAAACGCATTGACTCTTTCGCGCTATTCTTTGACCGATTACGATGTAATGACTCAGGAATCGTTGGCGCATGAAGCTACTTTACAGGCTTATCTTCGGTTAATCCAGTCCGGTGTCTATCATTATAATTTTGGCTGTCCTTTTTCCGCTTTTTGCCGGGTGGTGTTGGTCAATGAATTGCGTCGCGCGCTCAGTCGCCAGCCGGCGGTGGAAGAGGAATTTAATGATGAACAACATGATCTGCCGGCTTCGACGGTTGAAGTCGATCCTTCTCCTGATCTGATTTTGCAAAAGTTGCGTCCCTGTCTGGATCAGCTGCCCTCCAATGAGCGAGAGATCCTCGAAAGTGTCCATTTAAAGGATGAAGCTCCTCAGATTGTGGCCGACCGGCTGAAAATTACGCGCAATTACACCAATGTGCTGGCCCATCGGGCGCGTTTGAAGGTGCAAAAGTGCCTGAAAAAGCGAGGATACAATGTTTCAGAGGATCTTTTGTGAAAAGTCTATAGCTTCGCGTGAAATGCGAAACGATAAACAAAAAGGCTGTAATTCTTCCCGGCTTTCAGGGTCTTTATAAGTAGGAGTGTCCAAATGAACCTTTTATCTAAAACCCGTTGTCTGGTCGATGCGGTTTTTGCGGCCCGTTTTGATGATATTCAATGTGATGAAGCGCAGCTGTTAATTGCATTGAGCACATCTGAAGGGCTGGTGGATCTGGAATCTCAACAAGAATATCCGTCGCTGTGGCGGCATCTGGATATTTGCGCGGATTGTGCGGGAGAATATCGAATGACGTGGCTGTTGGCGCAGTTGGAGGCTGCCGGGAAACTGGTGGTTCCGGCTCAGGTTCCGGCGCGGCCGGGAGTGAGTCGCTCGGTGCCCTCTGATCCCGGCCGACTTTCTGCGCCGGTGATTTTTGCCGGGTTCGGGATGGCGACGGGAACGCCGGCTCGCGGTCAGACGGAGGATGCCGTTGTTCAAGAGATTATGCTCATTCCGGATCGCCTGAATCTATGGCTTGATCTGTTGCCGCATGAAGGCGGGCCAGATCTGCGCGACCTTCTTTGTACCGCAGCGGCTGTGGGTGAGGCGGAGCAGTTGCTTTGGGAAGGCTCTCCGGTAGCGTTGTTTCTGGAGGGGGCTTTGATTATGGAGAAGGTGTTGGATGATTTGGGGGATGTGGCCTTTCCAGGGCTTAAACCGGGAGCCTATACTTTGCAACTGACTCTGGCGGGGCAACTTTACACTATTCCTCTTTATATTCCTTGAGGTTTGCGGCGAGGTCCTCTAATGACAAATGTAAAGCGTTGGTCCCGGCTTTTGATTGCCTGTGGTATAGCGTTGGGGATGTTAAGCTTTTTTTCTTTTCGTCTTGCGGCGCAGTCGATACCCTTTTTGCAGAGCGCCAGCCCTGAAGATCCTATCGGCGATCCCTGCGGGGCCGGCGAGTTATTGTTCCCGGATGCGATCTGTCTCCATGGCAGTGTGGCTTTTGTCGGGGCTGACGGCAATCCGGTTTACCTGAACGGTGTGGTGCTTACGGCGACTCTGGGCGACCGGCAGGTGACGGGGACAACGTTCGTTCATCCTCAATGGTTAACTCCGACTTTTGGCCTCGATATTCGTACGCTGGCTCCCGGTTTTTTGCAGCCCATTACCCTGACTGTTCGGATTAGAGATCTGTTGATCGAACGACAGGTGCTGATCAACCCTGATTTTGCCACGCGCAATCAGGAATTCAACCTGTGGGTGTCGCCGGGGGGCGGGGGAGTACTGGCTTCTCCGCCTCTTTGGGGGTATGTGACCGATTTTGCCGCCGGCGGGCCTGTGACTCAGGCGTTGGTGACGGTGGAACGGGGCGCTGTGGTGCTCACGGCGACGACGGCTTTTACGGCTACGGATCCTCAGCCGATCTATTATTTCACAGCGGAACAGCTGGCTTTGTTGCAGGCGGGGATTTTCGATCCGATTACCCTGACGGCGCAGTATGGCGGCGATGTGGATCGCCGGGTGGCGGTGCTCAATCGTAATTCGGTGCAGGTGAATTTTGCGACGGGGTGGCGGTGCGATAGTTTCAATCCATTGCCGCAGACCGGCGGCGGGCATGGCATGCCTCAGACGGGTGGGGGCCATGGGATGCCCAATATCGGTTGTTTTTGGGGGTATGCCGTGGTAGACGGTCAGCCTCAGCCGGGTGTGATGGTGCAGTTGGAAATCAGTGGGACGACCTATGTCGGCAAGACGGAACTTTATCCGGGTGAAACGCAGCCGCGTTATGGGATTGTGGTTTGGGATGCCTTGAACCTCGATGGGGCGAGCCTGACGCTGACGGCGATTTACAGCGGGGTGGTGGTTACCCGGCCGACGACGGTGGCGCTGGATCCGGCTCTGAGTCAGCGTTCGGATATGGCCATTGGGCTGGCCTCTCATTCTCTGGCCTCCTTTGGGGGCGCGGAGCCGGTTCAGACAGTGTTGGTGGAGGGCAATGATCTCTGGTTTGGTACGGAGAACGGGCTGGTGCGTCGGCGGTTGACGGACGGCAATGTTACCCGTTTTTGGGCGCCGAATGGACCGGCGGGAACGGCAATCTATGCCGTGGCCCGGGATGCACAGGGCGCTTTGTGGGTTGAAACCGAGCGCGGACTCAGCCGGTATGCGTCTAATGAGACGGTCGCCTGGACGAACTTCTTTACTGATAGTGTGACCTTCAGTTTGACGATGCATGCTTTGGCGGTGGCGCCGGATGATTCGATCTGGGTGGGGGCGCGGGGATGGCTGGCCCACTATTATTTTACAGGGAGCGCGCGAACCTGGGAGACAATTACGTTGGGATCGGAATTGTGGAATGCGGATGTGCGGGCTCTGGCAGCGGCTCCGGATGGTTCGTTATGGATAGGATTGGGGAATCCGGGCGGATTGGTTCACTATCGGCCGGGCATGTTGTCACCGTGGGAAGTTTTCACATCGGTGCACGGATTGCTGCCTGGTCCGGTGCAGGCGTTGGCTCTGGACAGTGCCGGGACGGTATGGGCCGGTTCGGCCGTGGGGGTCAGCCGTTATGATCCGGCGTTGCGTTCCTGGCAAACCCTGACGACGTTCCTCGGACTCCCTTCGGCCAATGTGCAGGATCTTACTGTGACCCTGGAAGGTGTGCTCTGGCTGGTTACGCCTGAGGGGGCGGTGCGTTATGATCATCGCAATGGGTATCCTTCCTGGCAGATTTTCACGCCGGACCATGGCCTGGCTGGTGGAAATCTGACCGCTTTAAGCGTGGTCAGCGATACAGAAGTCTGGTTTGCCACGGCTGCCGGCGTGAGCCGTTATCGTAGCACTGAACTGCCCGTTTGGGAAACTTTCGGAGCAACCCGTGGGGAGTTAGGCGCGGTGAAAGTGATGGTACCTCAGGTCAACGGCTCGATCTGGTTCGGGACGGCTAACGGCGTCAGCCTTTACCAGCCCGAGAATCAGCCGCAACGGGTGATTACTCCCACCTGGTTGGGTTTGTTTGACAATCAGGTTACGGCGCTGGCCGCCGAGAATGACGGATCTCTCTGGGTGGGAACGGCTAACGGCGTTTTGCATTATTGGTATGGGACGGAACCTGCCTGGCAACTCTTCAATCAATCTTCGGGCGGGCTGCGCTCTGACGATATCCGTTCCATTCTGGTAGCCGATGACGGTGCTGTGTGGTTCGGCGGGGCCGGGGGAGTCAGTCGCTATCAACCGGCACAGGAGCCGGCGTGGAGTAATTACGATTTTGTGACGCATTCGCCGGACAATTTCGTCAATGTGATGGTGCGGGGTCCAGAAGGTTCTCTCTGGTTCGGTATGAATGACGGCGTGATGCGATATGCTCCGGGTGAATTGTTGCCCTGGCGTTTCTTTACCCTTCCCGTGAGCAGTGGGGAAATCATTACTCCCGTTTCGGTGCAGTCGCTGGCGACGGCTTCCGATGGTTCGATCTGGTTGGGGAGTGCGCCGTGCGGTCTCTATCACTATTTTCCCGGAGATTTGATGATTCGAGAGAAGATCCAGTGTCCGGCGATCTGTGCGACGACAGCCTTTTCGGTTGTGAAGTCGCTGGTGACGGAGCCGGGCGGGGCGGTGCTGGTCGGTATTGGATCGACGGCGAGTGGGGCGACGGAGGGCTGTCTTTTTCGTTATCATGCAGAGGGCGATGCGACCTGGGAATTATTGACGGGAGCCGGGGAAATCGCCCCCTATTCCGGCGGGGGGGTAGCGCGGAGTGCTGACGGTTCACTCTGGTTCAGCACAGAGGGCGGCGTGCAGCAGATTGCTTCCCCGACTCCGTTGAGCAATCTGGCCGTTAGTGTTGCCGCACCGGAGCGGACGGTTTTCGGAATGCCGCTGCATTATACTTTTTTCATTACCAATCTGGGCCGTGCTGCGGCGCTTTCTACGTGGTTGCAGATAACGGCGCCGGAAGGAATTTCGCTGACGGCTTCAACGGCCTTTCCTTTTGATGGCTCGCTCTTTGATTTAGGGCCAATCAATGCCGGTTCTGCCGTTCGAGTGGATGTTACGGGGATATTTACCCGGAATTTCATTCCGGGAGATCGGTTGAGGTTGGCGGCTTCGGTAAGTTCGGACTTTTCTGAGGCCTATTATGCTGATAATGTCGCTTCTGGAAGCACTCTGGTGCGGGCTCCGGATCGGGTGGATTTGCGGTTGGCTTTCAGTCCGCCGCCCTCGCTGACTTACGGGCGTGCGGTTGTTTTGCAGGGCTGGATCGATAACGGGGGAGAACTGGATGCGCTGACTTCCACGTTGAACATTTCATTGCCGATGGGACTGACCGCGACGATTTCAGGGGGAGTTGCCAGTGGTCCGGTGGCGATAAATCGAATTATGGCACCGCTTCCGGCCGGGAGCCCGCCGCTGCCCTTTACGGTGGTGGTGACGGCGGTAGCGACTCCACCGCCGACGGGTTGGGCCATGCCGGCTCAACTGATACCGATGATTCCTGAGGAGAATTCCCTTAACAATCAGGCGGTAGTGACGATTTCTCCTGAAGTCGAGAATGTTCAGACGTTGATTCTGGTGGCACCGGAGCGGATGGTAAGCCGGTATGGAGTGACGCCTTTGTTGTCTGAGCTGTCACGCCTGGCGGCGCATTCGCGTGTTCGGGGCCGGATTCTGGATGTTATGAACGAGCCTCGGGTTAGAGCCGCTTATCGGGATTGGGATGCCGCACCGAACGATCCTTTGCGGGCCAATGCCGTGGCGGCCGCCATTAAAACTTTGATCGATTATGAAGCTGTGAGTTTGCCGCAATTGCGCTATCTGGTGATCGTAGGAAATGATTATCAACTGCCTTTCTATCGTGTTGTCGATCGCAACTTGACTACCTGGCGGGAACGTTCTTATGCCTTTTCGCTGCCGGGGGGATCGGTCCGCGCCAGTCTGGCCGATAATTTTTTCTTTACCGACGATTTCTATGCCGATCAAATCCCTACCATTCCGACTTCTTCTTTCTGGTATGATCATCATCCGCTTTATCTGCCGGATTTTGCCGTCGGGCGATTGATCGAAACGCCGACCGAAATCAGCGCGACTATTCAGACTTTCCTTTCCGGAAATAATTCACTGGTCATGAATACGGCTTTGAACGGGTATTTGCCGGGGTTGACGGAGGATTCCGGTATCTGGCAGTGTTCGGCCTGGCAGGCTGAGGGAATCTCGCCGCAATGTACGGGCAATGCGGCTGAATTTCGGGCCGCTTTTAGGGGACGTTCTGCGGGTTGGGTTGGGGCGGCCTTTCACAGCAATCATCGTTCGCTGGGGCCGCTGGATGTCGAAGGCGATCTGGCCGCCAGTACCAGCCTGAGTCAGATGTTGATTGCAACGATCGGCTGTCATGCCGGGTTGAATGTGCCGGACGGGGGGGAAGCTGAGCCGGATGTGGCGCAGCGGGTGGCGGCGCGAGGTGGAATTTTGATTGCCCCGACTGCTTATGCTTATGCCGGGCGGGACGATCTGGGAGAAGGGATCAGTTATTCGGAGGCACTGATGCAGCAATTGACTCAACAGTTGCTGGTCTCTACAACTCAGGAGATCGGTCCGGCGCTGGCCCGCGCTAAACACGCTTACTATGTTTCTCATGGATGGTTTGACTATACAGATGAGAAGGTGCTGTTGGCGATGACGCTGTACGGGTTGCCGATGGTGCAGGTGCAGACACCGGCGGCGTTGGTCCGGCAGGCGGCGGCGTCTCCTTCATGGGCAACGCGGGAGTCTACGTCTTTGCCTGTTTTGACGCTGGTGACTTACACATTGAGCCGTCCGAAATTCAATCAACAGACAACCCAACTGGGGCGTTATTACGATTGGGATGGGGAACTGTTGATGCAACAGGGGCGTCCGCTTCAGCCGGCGCGGGGAATGGAGATCCCGACGGTATTGGAAGACGGCCGGACGGTGCGGGGGGTGACCTTGCATTCGACGGCTTTTGAAGAGAAGCGTGGGTTCAATCCGGTGATTTTCCAATCATGGGCGGTCGGGGAGCCGGGTGAGGCGGCGGCGACCGAATTGCTGGATCCCCTGGCGGAATGGGATCGCATGCATCCTTATGCGCTGGGGTTGTTTGAGGGACGGGACGGCCGTCTGGCCCATCTCAGCTTTGTGGTCGGGGCCTATCAGGCCCGCACGCAGACAGAGCGAACCTTTCAGGATGTCCAGGTGGTGGTCTATTACAGCGATCAGGCCGATACGGTGCCGCCGACGATTGTCTCGGTTTTTCTGAAACGGGGCTTGATCGGGGCTGTTCTGGCGGATGATCAGGAGATTGTTTCCGGGGAGGCGGTTTGTGAGACGCCGGATCGGCGGTGGCAGCCTTATCCGCTGCTGGAGAGCGGTGAAGGGCGATGGCAGACGGAATTGCCTTTGACGGTAAGCCGTTGTTATCTTCAGATCGTTGATGGTGGGGGAAATGTGACTACCGGAGCGTGGTTGAGCACGATGAACTATCGGATCTATCTGCCGATCGTTTACAGGCAATGAGACAGGTCCGTCGTGTTTTAACCGGAACGATTTTATAAGGCCGGTTTTGGGCGCTCACGCAGGGGGGCCCCTACGGGGGGTGTTTTCCGGGTAGGGGCGGCCACATCGGGCCGCCCTTAATCCTTTAAATTTTACGGCACAGGCGCCGGGTACGCAGAGAAAAAGCCATGTTTTTGTGCGCATTAGAATGCGTACGAAAACATAAACAAAAAAACTATCTCCCTCTATCCAGCGCGTCGCGTCTTACGGGAAAGTAGACAGTAGAAAGTAGAAAGTAGACAGCCCGTGTCGCCGGGACGGTTCTGGAAAAAGCCATATTTTTATGTGCATTCTGATGCGCACGAAAACATAAACAAAAAACTATCTCCCTCCATCCGGCGTGTCGCGTCTTACGGGAAAGTAGACAGTAGAAAGTAGACAGCCCGTGTCGCCGGGATGGTTCTGGAAAAAGCCATGTTTTCGTGCGCATCAGAATGCGCACGAAAACATAAACAAAAAAACTCTCTCCTCCTATCCAGCGCGTCGCATCTCTCGGTGAAATTGTCATTTGCGGGATGCAAGAAAGCCCGGGCCGTGCGGGTGAATTGATTTAAGTTGTCTGGATAGCCATCCCGATTTTTTAGCTGTTAGATGCAGGAGTATAAACGACATGATGGATGCCGATTGGATTGCTCAACTGGAGTCCTGGCCGGAAGGCAACCCTTTGCCGGCGTGGATTCCGGCTGTGGATGAGTTGGAAGCGCTGCGGCTCCGGGCTCAACAACTGGGCGATCAGGGCGACATGGAAGGCGCCTTGCGTTTGCTGGAGCGGGGTGCGATCCTGGCCGCCTCCGGCCCCGATCTGGCTGCGCCGGGCGTCATCTGGCGCGGCCGGGCCAATGTCTTGCAGCGCCATGAACGGTATACTGAAAGTCTGGCCGCTTCCGATGCGGCGGTAGAGATCTATCAGCGATGTGGATCTGAGTTCGATATGGCGCGGGCGCGGACCGTGCAGATCTATGTGTTGGGGGCGTTGGAGCGGTTTGACGAGGCCATTGCGCTGGCGGCCTGGGTCCGAGAGCGTTTTGCGGTCGTCGATTCGGATCTGGCGCGGTTGGGACTGGCGAGCGTGGCGGCCAATTTGGGGCAGATCTATGTCGATGCCTGGCAACTGGAAGCGGCGATGGCGGAGTTGGAGAAGGCCTATCACCTTTATCAGGAATTGGGGATGGCTTCCCGGGCGGCCTGGACTTTGCAGGATATGGGATTGACGGCGGCGCGGATGGACCGGCTGGAACTGGCGGAGGATTATTATCGCCGGGCCTATGCTGCATTGACCGCGTCGGGAGATGTGTTTCGATTTAAGATCCGTTTCAATCAGGCGGAGGTGGCGTTGCGGCGCGGGGCCTATGAAGCGGCTTTGAATTATTTACAGCAGGCCCGGGAGGAGTTGCAGTCGTTGCCGGAAGCGGCCGAGAATGAAGCCTTTGTCGATCGTTTTGAGGCGCAGACGCGGCAGGCCCTGGGGCAGCCGAATGAAGCCGGGCGGTTGTTGCGGCAGGCGCTGGCTATCTTTCAGGGTTTTAACCGGCGGTTGGAGACGGCCCGAACTTTGCGGGAATTGGGAGCTTTGCCGGCCCGTACGGAGTCGGCGGTGGCTCAATCGCTGGCTTATCTGGAAGCGGCGCTGGGAATTTTGCAGACTCTGGAGATGCCGTTGCTGACGGCCGGGGTGCAACTGGAAGCAGCTGCGTTGCTGTTGGGATTGAAACGGACCGGCGAGGCGGCTGATCTGGCTGAGGCGGCGCAGCGGATTTTTTCTGCGGCGGGGCTGCGGTTGCGGGCGGCGCAGGCCGATTTGCTGCTGGCTCACAGCCGGCAACGGCGGCAGCCGGAGGTGGCGGCATTTCGGTATCGCCAGGCTTTGATGGAAGCCGGTGAGGAAGTGCCCATGCTGACGGCGGAATGCTGGCGAGGGTTAGGGCGACTTTCGGCCCAGACGGGGGAGATGGCGGCGGCTGAAGCGGCTTATGAGCGGGCCTTTGGGGCTTTGGAGCAGGTGCGCGGGGCTCTGCGCGGGCAATATCATCAGGCCGGCTTTTTTGAGGGGCAACAGGCGTTGATTGAGGAGATTTTCGCGTTATTGACGGCGCAGCCGGGGCGAGAATATGCCTTGCTGGGCTGGCTGGAGCGTTTTAAGGGGCGGGTGTTGGCCGATCTGCTGGCCCATCAATTGCCGGATCTGGGCAGTTCAGCGCAACTGGCCGACCTGGTGGCGGAGCGGACGGCGTTGCGCCGGCTGTTAGATCAGCGTTGGAGCGCTTTGCTGGGAGGAGAGCGGAATTTGCAGACGGAAATTCCTCAACGGGGCCCGGCCTGGTCGGCTTATGAGAGCTATCAGACGCAGGAACTGGCGGCGGTGCGCGGCCGGTTGATGCAGATTGAAGAGGCGATCCAGCGACAGCGGGATGGGGCGGAATGCTGGCGTGAAGGGCTGACCTTCGATCCGGCCACGGTGCATGAAGGGTTGGATGCGGAGACTTTGCTGGTGAGTTATTATCCGGCCGATGGAAAACTATGGGCGCTGACGGCGACGCAGACGCCCGGTGATCTGGAGGTGCAGCCGTTGGCGACCACGCTTGCGGAGATCGAAGAGCGTTTATTGCAGATAAGTCGGTGGTTGCTGCCGCCTTTGCGGCAGGAAGCCGTTTTGCGGCAGCGATTGGCGGCGCTTTGGGAGATTTTGCTGGCGCCGCTGGCGGAGCGGCTGGAGCAGCGCTCGCGACTGTTGATTTTGCCCTATCGGACCCTGGCGCAGGTTCCTTTTGCGGCGCTTTATGATGGGCAGACGGGGCGTTATTTGATCGAACGGTGGCAGGTGCAACTGGCTCCGGGGTTGACGGTTCGGCAGCTTTGTCGGGCCTTGCCGGCCGCCGTAAAACCGCCGTTGCTGGTGGGGTGGTCGGGGGGAGCTGATCAGCCGGGGTATCTGCCGGCTGTGGCGCAGGAGATTGCGGCGTTGCAGGCGGCTTTTCCTGCGGCGGCAGTTTTGTTGGGGGAGGCGGCTTCACCGGAAGCGGTGCTGGCGCAGGCCGGTGGGCGTCGGACAGTCCATCTGGCGAGCCATGCGGTCTATGATAATCAGGCGCCGCTGGAATCGGGAATTCAGTTGGCGGGCGGCCAATGGTTGCGGGCGCAGGATCTCTATTTGCACTATGGGGTTTTGCAGGGGGCGTTGGTGGTGTTGAGCGCGTGCAGTGCGGCGCGGGGGCGGGCGCTGGGTGGGGATCTGCTCGGTCTGACGGGGGCGCTGTTGTATGCCGGGGCCCGGGGGGTGATTTCGGGCCTGTGGCGGGTGGATGATGCGGCGACGTCGGCTTTGATGCAGCAGTTTTACGCGGCGTTAAAAGCGGGAGCGGAGCCGGCGGCGGCGTTGCAGCAGGCGCAGCGGGCCTTTTTGACCGAGGGGCCCTATCGGCATCCCTATTATTGGGCGGCTTTCGGGTTGACGGGAGAGGGATAAAGAGAGTTATTTTTATTCATATTTTCGGCGGCTTCAGAAAGCCGCCGAAAATATGGGCTTTTTTCCAGATTAACGGTACCTGTCGAGATTTTTTTGTATTGCCGGTGGAGCTAATCGCTCCGCCGGCGATATTTTTTGTTATGCTGACGAAGCTTTTCTTTACGTAGAAGTCGCTTGTAGCTTCGCGGGAGTAACTTTTTGTTACTTCGGAAAGACTCCGTGTTTCTTTTGAGTAACTTTTTGCTTCGTGGGAGTAACTTTTTGTTA